>CP060237.1:0-600000 GCA_023898745.1 Alphaproteobacteria bacterium | reverse complement strand
ACTTCTTTTATTAGTCCAGCTTCATTCTGAGACAAAAACAGATATAAAAAATAAACTACCAAAAACAGCTAAATCTGATTTTATGCAATACTTACAAGATAATTGGAAAGGCTTTATAATAGGATTTTCGCAGTTTAAGGTTAATAAACCAGAGGATTGGATTAAAAACCTTGACCTTGAGGATGCATTTCAAACTTAAAGCACTCTCATCGCGGTCAATAACTCATACCGTCACCTTAAGCCAAGCAAAGAATCTTCATGAGTTCGCTTAAAGAGATCCTTCGCTTCGCTCAGGATGACGGCGCCTAACTCTAGACGACAGTGCGCAAATTTGCCAACCTTTTTCCTTTAATGCTAAATTCAGATATATAGTCTTGATATTGTCATAATTTGGAATCTGTTATTACAGTTAAAGGACTAACTACAAAGTTCGGCAAACAAGTCGTTCATTCCAATCTCAATCTCACCATTTATCGTGATGAAATTTTGTCATTGGTTGGCGCATCTGGTTCAGGCAAAAGCGTTTTGTTTTCTTATTTGACACAGCTCAAACATATACAAAAAGGACAAATTGTTTATGCGCCAGATATCAAAAACAGCAATGCGATTTTGTTTCAAACGGGCGGTCTGATTTCATCTTTATCTGTGATTGAAAATGTTATGTTGCCGCTGGTTGAAACACAAAATATGGATCCTAAAAACGCATACAAAATAGCTAAAAAGCTACTCAATCGCTTCAAGATTGTGGATCATGATTTTGAAAAATATCCATCAAATATTTCTGGTGGTATGGTAAAACGTGTAGGAATTGCAAGAGCGCTTGTCATTAGCCCAAAAATCTTGTTTTTGGATGAGCCGACTTCTGGTTTAGACCCTGTATCTGCGCAAGAATTTGATGATATTATCCTAGATATCAAAAAAGACTTTGAATTAACATGTGTTATCGTGACACACGACCTTCACAGCATCTATAATTTATCAGATAGGGTTGCTGTTATCATCGACAAAAAAATTGTTGAAGGTAGTTTAGATAACATTATTGAAAACCCTCACCCATGGATACAAAGCTATTTCAATGGGAAACGAGGCAGACAAATAAGAGGACTCAATGGATCCAAGAGTTAATGTAAAACTAATTGGCGCAAGCGTTATGTTTATTTTGTGCATTGTTGGTGCGCTTTTATTTTTTGTGCATAAAAACAAATATGAGCAATGCTCAGAAGTCTATCAAGTTCATTTTGCACAACCTATTACTGGTTTAAGAAAAGGCGATACTATTGTATATAACGGTATCAATGCAGGTCGTGTGATGGGTATGAAACCAAACTTCAAAACATTGAAGGGCGCAATTGTTACAATTTGCTTAGATAAAGCCTATATTTTAAAGTCTGACGCATTTGCGATTATTGAGCCAAAAAGCATTACAGGCGGTTTGCTGATTCATATTTATCCTGGAAGCATAGAAGCGGATATGTTAAAACGTGAAAAAGGTATTATCCCAAGTATTCCAGGACGATCATCACGTATGGAGCAAATGTTAGAGTCTATGCCAAAAATTCTAGCCTCTTTGGAACAAACAATTAAAAAGATAGAAGCACTTTTTTCTGCAGAGTCTGTAGATAGCATTGGAAAAACATTTCAATCTGTTGAGATTATTGCTGATAAACTCAAAAAGTCGATTCAAAAAAATGAAGCAACGATTAATATTATGTTCTCTGAAGTGCCTTTGAAATTTGCACAATTCTTAGATAAAGGGAACAGTATATTCAACCAACTTGAAAAAACGTTAAATTCTATTGAGAAAAGCCCAAGACGGTTTTTGTATCAAGATGCATCTCAAGGGGTGAAACTACCGTAGCTCCGTCATCACGAGGAGCGCGGCGATGTGGTGATCCACCACAGATTGTCACACCCTCTTCGAGAGTTTGCAATGACGTGGTGAGACGCATACTTGTCCACCAAATAAAGAACTTGCTACCATAACCTGAACAACATAAAAATACGTCAATGAAATTCTGGGGTTTAAAAAAAAGATTATCTATCATTCTTCCGCCTTATTTATTTGCTTTATTTTTTATTATCCTACCCTTGGTTAGTATCCTGAAAATAAGCCTTTCAGAAACTTCTGACTCTTTAGCGCCTCCCTATAGCCCTATGTTTTCTTTAACAGGTGACTTTTTAATCAATATAAAATTGTGTCTGAGTCATTATGTAGATTTATTGACCAGTGACTTTTATTTGTATCTAATGCTCAGCTCTTTAAAGATTGCACTCCTCTCAACATTTTTCGCGCTTATTCTGGGATACATTATTGCGTATGGCATTGCTAGCACAACGCCTAAATATAGATATATCTTATTTATCTTAGTGATGCTTCCCTTTTTTACATCGTTTTTAATGCGTGTGTATGCTTGGATCACCTTGTTAAGCACCTATGGCATTATCAATAATTTTCTCATTTATATAGGATTGATTACCCAGCCATTAAAGCTTTTAGATTCCACATTTGCTGTTTGTATAGGAACGGTTTATTGCTACCTTCCATTTATGATCTTCCCTATTTACACCGCGTTAGAAAATATCGATCACGCCTATATTGAAGCCTCAGAAGACTTGGGCGCAAAACCATTTCAAAGCTTCTATAAAATCCTCTTGCCATTATCTGCTAATGGAATTATCGCAGGATGCACCCTTGTTTTTATCCCAGTTATTGGAGAATTTGTCATTCCTGAATTGCTAGGAGGATCCAAAACCGTCACCTTAGGTCGTGCAATTTTTTGGGAATTTGCTACAAATTATAACTGGCCACGAACATGTGCGATGGCGATATTTACAGTCATAATTCTCGTGCTACCTGTTATGATTTTGCAAAGGGATAGAAATGCATAAAATATTAAAACTTGGCTTATGGATTGGGATTATATTTTTGTATTTTCCGATCCTGTTGCTCATTTTATTTTCATTCAATGAAGCGCATTATCCGGTCGTTTGGACAGGATTTTCTTTGAAGTGGTACCAACAATTATTTTCCGATAAACAGCTTTTTCATTGTCTTATTAATAGCTTAAAAATTGCTACTATATCAGCCACCATATCAACTATCCTTGGAACGCTTGCCGCAATCAATATTGTGAAGTCCCGCAAAAACCTGCTTAAACACCTTCTAATGATGCCTCTTTCTACGCCTGAAGTAATCATTGGTCTATCGCTTTTATTATTCATTGTAGGAATACGCAAAATAACAGGTGGGCCTACCTATGGTATGCAAACTATTATTATGGGGCATATCACGCTTACTGTTGGCTATACACTGGTTATTATTCATGCACGACTTAAAACATTTGATGCACACTTGGAAGAAGCAGCATCAAATCTTGGCGCCACACCTCTGCAAACTTTTTATTATGTCACCTTGCCTATTATTATGCCTGCGCTTGCTTCAGGGTGGTTTTTAAGCTTTGCCTTATCTTTGGATGATGTTGTATTAGCAAGTTTTCTATCTGGTCCAGGTGTAACCACTCTTCCTATGCTGGTTTTTTCAAGCATTCGTATGGGTATCACACCAAAACTCAATGCTTTAGCAACAATCATTACCGCATGCGTTTTATTGGCTGTTGTGATTTTTTCTGTGAAAAAATTCAAAAATTAACATCTTCTTTAGATTTTGTGGGTTTATGATGGGTAAAGAATTAACGCGTCATCTGAATCTAGGCATCGTCATCACGAGGAATGAAGCGACGTGGTGATCCATGGATGGCCACGCTCCGCTCGCCATGACGAATCGAGCGCTCAGGATGATAGAGAATACAGGACCGCAGTGCTACTCAACACCTTAATCCCTCCAAGATGTATATGTGCCCAACCTATTTCTCATGATTTTCTTTTGTGTGGAGCATGCTGGAAACAACTTAACTTCATTACCCACCATTGCAACATATGCGGCACACCTTATGACCCTATGGTTATAGAACCCTGCGGTGGATGCAAAAAACGCGTTGCAGGCTCGCCAGTTTATGGCACATCTCTCGTATTTTATGAAGGATTGGCACAAACCATCATTACGCATTTTAAATATCAAAAACGCTTTTCACATGGTGCGTTTATCGCAAATCATATGTATAAAAGCATCAAGCATAACCCTTTTGACGCGATTATACCTGTCCCGATGTCATTCCGCAGGTTATTATTAAGAGGATATCATCATACTGCAATCTTAGCGCAGCACTTGTCTCGCTTAACGGAAAAACCTTTGTTAGTGAACTGTTTAAAGAAACGTCATACCAAAACACAAGTTGACTGCAAAGACAAAAAAGAACGGTTAAATAATTTAAAACATGCATTCTATATCAATGAAAAAAATAAAACACATATTGAAGGAAAAAAAATTCTCCTTGTGGATGATGTTATTACTACAGGCACTACTATATATGAATGCGCAAAGATCCTCAAAAAAGCTGGAGCATTTCATGTGTCGTTTGTAACATTTGCGCGCTCTCGCCCGTCATCCTGAGCTGAAGGCGAAGGAGCTTCTTGAGTATATCTCAGAAAGATTCTTCTCTCGCTACGCCCGCTCAGGATGACGATAAGCAAAGTTGCACTATTTTTGTGCACTTTCTATAATAAGACAATAACAGTACAAACATACTATCATTCTTCGCATTGGTCCAATAAAACTAGATTCAAACGTTATTCTTGCCCCCATGTCCGGCGTGTCTGATCTGCCATTCCGTCAGTTGGTAAAAAAACTTGGCGGTGATTTGGTTGTATCAGAAATGATTGCTAGTCAGGCAATGATTCGAGAAAATCAAAAAACCTTAAAAAGGGCAGATGACGCCATGTCTGTTCAATTAGCTGGATGCTGCCCAAACCTTATGGCACAAGCTGCAAAAATGAATGAAGACAAAGGTGCAAAAATTATCGATATCAACATGGGCTGTCCAGCCAAAAAAGTTACCAATGGATTTGCTGGCTCTGCTTTAATGCAAGATCTTAAATTAGCTCAGAAAATTATTGAGGCCACAGTAAAGGCTGTAAAAGTACCTGTCACATTAAAAATGCGCACAGGATTTAATCAACAAAATCGCAATGCACCGGAACTTGCAAAAATTGCACAAAATGAAGGCATTCAAATGCTGACAGTTCATGGACGCACGCGAGCACAATTTTATACAGGACATGCGGATTGGGATTTTATCAAAGTTGTGAAAGAAAATGTATCTATCCCCGTAATTTGCAATGGTGACATCAAAACCTTCGAAGATGCGCAAACCGCCCTACAAAAAAGTGGAGCAGATGGTGTGATGGTTGGGCGCGGAACATACGGTCGCCCTTGGCTCATTGGTCAATTGATTCATTTCTTTAAGACAGGCGAAAAACTGCCCGATCCATCTTTGTCTGAAATTAAAGCGTTGATATTGGAGCACTTTGAACATATGCTGCAACATTATGGCTTGCAACCAGGATTAAAGATTGCGAGAAAACATCTAGGCTGGTACAGTAAGGGTATAAAAAATTCTGCCATATTTAGAAGTCAAGTGAATCAAACAGAGTCTCATCAAGACGTGGTGGATTTAATAGAAAGGTTTTTTACAGATGAAGCATAAAAATTTACCTAACATCTTAAAAGACTATTTAAGTGAATTTCTTGAAGATAATCATGAGCATGTATCTGATTTACACCGTATTTGTGTTTCTGAAATTGAACGCCTATTGATTGAAGCTACAATGCAAAATACAGATGGAAATCAAGTGCAAGCTGCTAAAATTTTGGGATTAAATCGCAATACGCTTCGCAGAAAGATTATTGAGTATAACATTAAGATAAAAGTTTCTAAGGCATCTTAAGAGAATAAACGGAATGGCCCGCCTTCGCCCGAAGGGCTTCGGCGAGACATCTACTTCGCACGCTCCGACTCGATAAATCTCGTCGTAGCTATCCGCCATAGCCCTCTGGGCGACGGCGGAAGCGAAGACGGATGGCGCTCCCGGCAGGAGTTGAACCTGCGACCTTAAGATTAGGAGTCCTACGCTCTATCCACTGAGCTACGGGAGCACAAATATAGTTTAGCAGGATCTTATAGAGGTGACAATTTTATAACAAAAGTGTATAACTTGAAGTGGGTAAGCAAACAATTTTCGCAATATGAACGCCAAAATCAAGAACGTGTACATTATCTATGCGGCGTATTTTTTCTGGTCATTTACAACGCTTATGATCATGTCAACATTAACCATTTATCATGAAACGGTTTTAAATATCTCTAAACTGAAGCTCGGCTCTATTCAAGCTTACGCAACGCTCAGCATGTACGGAACAAAGTTTTTTTCCGGATTAATTATCGATATTTTTAAAAACTATAAAAGCGTCCTAATATTTGGATCCATCTTATCCATGATTGCGCGGCCTATGTTTGCCTTTGTGTCTACGCCGTTCAATATCTTTCTGGTTCGATCATTTGAACGATTAACCAAAGGTGTGCGAGGATCTCCGGCAGATGCATTTTTAACTCTCAACACAGAAAAAAAAGATATGGGACGTGCTATCGCATTCAAGCAAGTTGCTTATACCGCTGGTGCCATTATGGGTAGTATTTGCGCAGCTGTATTTTTGTATTTTTTCAGCAATGATTTTCAAACATTATACAAGCTCAGCATCATTCCAGGCCTTCTTGCGACAATCTTATTGTTTTATATTGAACCGATTGAAGTGACGCAAAAACAATCTAAGAAAAAAGGTATTGAATGGGGACAGTTAAAACAAATTCCTTCAGCGCTTATCTTCATGTACTTCTTGACCTATGCTGTGTGCTCAGCTCGTTTTGGTGAAAACTTCGTTGGACATCGTTTTCATGAGTTTGGACTTTCAACCACATGGATTCCATTAGTGTACGTGATATTTGATCTTCCGTGGCTTTTAATTTCCCTTTTCTTATCCAAAAAATTAGATACCTCAGAATTTAAAAAAGTGTTTTTATATGGCGTAGGCTTTTTGTTCTTAGCAAACGCATTGCTTATGTCTACACATTTCCACAATCTTGTTTTAGGTTGTATATGCGCAGGTATTTACGCTGCTATCATCCAAGGTGTGTTATTGATGCAGGTAGCAAAATTCACACCAAAAGATATTCGTGGAACAGCATTTTCTTTATATTATATTGTATCAGGACTTGGATACTTCACCTCCTTCAAAATGACAGGTTATTTGGCGCAAACTTATAACACTTGGCGCGCTGGATTTTTAGCGCAAGCGATTATTTCTTTTGGTTTGATTCTTTTGATCATTGTGATTCCAAAACGCTTTTTCCAGGAAAAGACTTCGTAGGAAACATCATCACGAGCTGACCCATCCCCACGAATTTTTTAGAACCCAAAAAAATCTTAAACGCTTAACCATGCAAGCTTTTCTTCTAGAGAAATTGATAGAAAAATATAAGGACAACGACCGTCATGGCGAGCGCGCCGTAGCTTTAGCGAAGGCGGCGTGGCCATCCATCCGTCTTCGCAAATTTTGCCTTCAGCAAAATTTAGCTACGACGAGATTGGTCGAGTCGAAGCGTGTGAAGTGGATGCCTCGCCGAAGCTCTTTAGAGCGTAGGCGGACACCTCCCCATGGATCACCACACCTTGCTATGCAAGGCTCGTGATGACGTCTGTGCATATTTAATTCGTGGGGATGAATCAGATCCTGAGGAGCTCACGGAATATCGTCATCACGAGGAGCGAAGCGACGTGGTGATCCATCATGGATAGCTACACTAGACTCGCCATGACACGCTCACGTGCTAAAGCCCCTCTTCATCCCACAAATAATAGCCTAAACTTCCTGTCATAAATCCACCTGCTGCCACCAAAAGTGTCGATAAAAATGTACTGTAAACAAACAATCCAAATACAAGCACGATTATCCCTGTTGCAAACAATATATCTAAAAAGGTGTTAAATGACTGCTCTCTTATAAGTTGATGCGCAATCGTTAATCCAATCACACCAAAGATGAATGCAAACGCAACTTTTTGAAACACCGGAGAAATGTTTTAAACCTTATGTCTCATTATATCTTTTAAATGAAATTTGATCAATATTTTATCGCCTGTCATTGAAAGTTCCGTCATCACGAGGAGCGTAGCGACGTGGTGATCCATTTTCTGGATTGCCGCGCGCTCTCTACGAGCGCTCGCAATGACAAATCTCTGCACGCCGTCATCACGAGGCTTGCGTAGCAAGGCGTGGTGATCCATATGAGGGCCACGCCCCGCCTTCGCCATGACGACCCGGCGCGCTAATCCTTTATCTTATCAAATAAATCTTGTAGACGCGCCTTTTCATCAACATCTTTTGCAATGCGAAACTCAAAGGCAGGAGAGTATTTCATTGTTGAAATTTTTGCCCACTCACGACTTAATTCTTTGGAAATGCTCTTTAAGAATTCTAGCGTATCTTCTCTAGAATTTTGATCAAAATTTTCAAAATAAATATAAGCTTGACGCATATCAGGGCTTACCTCTACGCGCGCAACAGTAATCATAGGATGGTGTTTGAGTTTTACCTTAGAGAAATATGAGCCTGTAATAAGCTTTTCGGAAATAAAACGATGAATTTCTTTTTTAACTTTTTCCGTGCGACTGACGGTGGTTTTTTCAGGGATATACATATTGTGTTTATCCGCCATGGCGAGACCTTTTAGGGTTGTGGCCATCCATATGGATCACCACGGAGCGAAGCTCCTCGTGATGACGAATCATAGAATTCTCCTCATGATGACGAATTATAGACTGTCCCTCGTGATGACGAATTATAGAATACCCCTCGTGATGACGAAATCTCATCATCCCTTCACCTCTTCTTCCACAGAACACTCAATCACATCACCTTCTTTAATATCATCATAGTTTTCAAATGCCATACCGCATTCATATCCATGTTTTACTTCTTTCACTTCGTCTTTAAAGCGCTTCAATGTCTTTAATTTGCCTTCATGAATCACAACGTTATCACGTAGCAAACGCACCTTAGCCCCACGTTGAACAATCCCTTCTGTAACCATACAACCAGCAATTTTTCCAAACTTTTTGACACTAAAGACTTGGCGAATCTCAGCATATCCAATAAATTTATCCCTGAACGTTGGTTCAGCCAATCCTTTGATAATGTTTTCTATATCCTCAATCACCTTGTAAATAATAGAATGATAGAATACACGAATATCTTCCTGCTTCGCTAACACGCGGGCTTTGGAATTTGCTCTCACATTAAATGCCACAATCAACGCGTTACTCGCTTGCGCAAGTGTTACATCGCTCTCAGAAATCTCTCCTACAGAGGTATGTAAAACGTTTACTCTTACTTCATCGTTAGATAACTTCTCTAAGCTTTGTTTAATCGCTTCAACAGAACCATGCACATCGCCTTTGATAATAATTGGCAACATCTTCAACTCGGAGTCTGCAACATTTTGCAGCAGCCCTTCCAAACCAGTGCCTTTCGCTTTCAAGCGCTTCACTTCTTGCTCATTTCTGTAACGCTGCTCTCTGCTCTTCGCAATGGATATCGCTGTTTGCTCATCCCCAACTACATTCAATGCATCTCCTGCATCAGGAATTTCATTCAATCCAAGAATTCTAACAGGTGTAGATGGCAACGCTTCCTTTACCGTGTTTGCCGTTTCATCTAGCATAAGCTTCACTTTTCCGTGTGTACGCCCAACAACAAAAACATCTCCAACACGCAATGTTCCAGATTGCACAAGAATAGTTGCAACATTTCCACGACCCTTCTCTTGTGTTGCTTCCACAACAACACCTGCAGCAGGTTGATTTACTGGTGCTTTTAGCTCTAATGTCTCTGCTAACAATAAAATAGATTCTTCTAGATTATCTAAACCTTGTCCTGTTTTTGCAGAGATCTCTGTTATCATCACATCTCCACCCATACTCTCAGGTATAACATCATACTGTACGAGCTCACCAATCACACGAGATGGATTTGCATCTGGCAAGTCCATCTTGTTAATTGCCACGATAATCGGAACTTTCGCTGCTTTAGCATGATGAATTGCCTCGACTGTTTGATCTTTCACACCATCGTTCACAGCAACAACCAAAATCACGATATCTGTAATATTCGCTCCACGTGCACGCATAGAGGAAAAAGCTGCGTGACCAGGCGTATCTACAAATACAATTGCTTTCTTACTCTTGGTGAAAACACGATATGCACCAACATGTTGTGTGATACCGCCTGCTTCACCTTTTACAACAGACGTTTTGCGTAATGCATCTAATAGAGATGTTTTTCCGTGATCTACATGCCCCATCACCGTTACAACAGGTGCTCTTTCTTCCTGCTGTATATCGCTTTTATCTTGAACAAGTAATTTTTCTACATCGTCTTCTGACACACGTTTTGGGGTATGTCCAAATTCCGTACAAATGATCTCTGCAAGATCCCCATCTACAGGTTGGTTTGCCGTTACAAACATATCTTGCTTCATGAATTTTTTAATTACTTCACCCACACGTATAGCCATACGATTTGCAAGCTCTGATACAGTGATCGTTTGAGGTATCACCACTTCTCTTACAATAAACTCCTGCTCTTTAGATGCAGAAATCATAGGTTTCTTGAACTTTGGTTTTTTTCTAAAACGCGTTTGACGATCAAACCCTTCCTCAGCTGCCTCTTCGATATTTTGCACATCTTTGAAATATGTCAAATCCACGCGTTTTGTTGACCTTTTGTCTTGCCTCTCCTTCTTAGAATCCGCAAATGCATCATCTACAAAGGCTTTTGCCTTCTTCTCTTTATCCTTTTTAGAGAAGTCTGCTTTTCTTTTTCGTTCTGTATCTAAAGCTTCAGGTGCAGGAGTATTCTCGCTTTTTTGAGGCGCTGCTTTTGGCTCTACTTCTGATACAGATATTACCGGCTGAATAGGAGGCACAAAAGATGGTTTTTGCGCTAGCACGTCGTTATCCATCGCCTTTTTAACAGCTGCTAGCCTTTCATCCATCTCAGCAGAGGTGAGATTTCCTACATCCCTCTTTAAGGGAATTTTACCGCCAGGCTTCTTCTTGCGACGAATCTCAACTGCAACGTTTTTAGATTTTCCATAAGACAAACTCTGTCTTACAATTTTGGCTCCCGCAGGTTTGTTTACATCTTGGTCATTGTTTTGATCTTCGGCCATAACATGTTACCCCACCAAATTTAAATATTTTTCTCTTAAGGACATAATGAGATCATTTGCCTCTTGCACTTTCATAGATGGCAAAAGATCTACAAGCTCCAATCCGGAAAGATTTGCGACGTCCTCCATAGACTTCACATCGTTTTCTGCTAAAATCTTCTTATTCTCAAGAGTCAACTCATCAAAATCAATGAATGCATCTTCTGCCTTTTTCTCTTTTAAGAATTTCAAAATTTCATCTTGCTTATTCTGCAAATATTGAAGCGCCGTTTTAATCACCTTAGCCGCATCTTTTTCAAACCCTTCAAGCGCCGCCAATGCCTCAACATCTTCTTCTGCGATTTGCTCAACATAACCGTAACCTTCAGATGCAAGAAGACGCGCTCTCATTTCATCAATCCCAAGCGCATCTTTAAACAAATTGGAAGCTGCTTCAATCTCTTCAGCATAACGCTCTGCCTCTTTTGCCTCTGTCAAAACATTAATTTTCCAACCTGTTAAAGCGCTTGCAAGCTTAACATTTTGGCCTTTTTTACCAATCGCCACACCAAATTGCGCCTCTGGAACAATCACTTCAATTTTGTCATCCTCTTCATCAATGACCACTTTTGTAATTTCAGCAGATGACAATGCGTTGATCACATAAGTCGCAGGATTTGAAGACCATTCAACTACATCAACCTTTTCACCCATAAGTTCTTTTGATACTTCTTGAATCTTAGATCCACGTACACCAATACATGCACCAACAGGATCAATATTTGGATCTGCTGCATAAACTGCAACTTTGGAACGACTCCCTGGATCACGAGCGGCAGATTTAACTTCAATTTGACCTTCTTGAATTTCCGTTACTTCTTCCTTAAGAAGCTCAATCAAAAATCTTGGAGACGTTCTGGACAGGCGAATCACAGGGCCAAAACCCTCTGCTCTTACATTCGAAATCACAGCTTTCACGCGCTCACCTACTTGCAAGCGCTCTTGTGGCAACATGTCATCTTTTCTCAAAATCGCCTCAACTTTGTTATCAAACTCTAATAAAAAGTATGTGATTTCATTACGCTTCACAATCGCGGTCACCATATCACCAATGCGATCAATATAGTCTTTATAGTGAATCGCACGTTTCTTTTCTTTAATTTTCTCAAAAATTACTGCGCGACTTTCTTGCGCAGAGATTCTGTCATAATCAATAGATGGGAGCTCTTCTTGTAAAACATCGCCTACTTCAACTTTTTCACGTATTTTTCTTGCATCTTCAATGTGAATTTCTTGATATGGATCCGTTAAGTCAACAACCACTCTCAATTGGCGATAAAACTTTGTTGCACCAGTATCGCGATCAATCGTCACAATAATATCATTCTTCTTGCCATATTTTAGTTCAGCTGCTTTAGCCAACGCTGCCTCAATGGCTTCAAAAACAACATCTTTTTCTAAACCTTGTTCTTGGGCGACAAAATCTGCCACTTGCAAAAACTCAGTTGCTCTTTTTCCAATCACCTAGTTGCTCCCTTTATTGTTATATAATTTCGCATCCTTTATATCTTGATAGCTTATATTACCCAAAGATTCAAGTTCAAACCCCTCATTATCTGCGCTTTTTATCACACCCTCATGCTTTGTTCCGTTCCATTTAAACCGAATATTGTATCCAATATACTTTTGAAAATGCATCGGCTTGTTCAGAGGTCTGTTCAAACCAGGGGATGAAACCTCTAAAAGATAATCCTCTGAAACAGAGTCATGCAACTCATCTCGAATCAATCGCGTTGCCCTGGAACAGTCCTTGTGCTCAATCACAGAATGATCTAATTTATCAATCATGATTTGCAAACGTATCTTATCACCCATCTTAAGTTGTTTAATTGAAACAATATCATATAGACCGGAAAGATTTTTTTCTACAATTTGGGTAACGATTTCTTGAAGTGACATTTTGCCTTCCTAGTGTCGTCATAGCGAGTCCGCCATAGGCGGGCGTGGCCATCCATATGGATCACAACGTCGCTACGCTCCTCGTGATGACGGGCCTTAAATTAAGATGAAGCTTTTTTAGCTTTCGCCATCTCTTTTTTGAGTTTTTGAAGAGCAGGATGCAATTTTGAGCTTCTTGTCTTCATCAAGAATCCATCAAATCCACCGTGCGCTTCAATTGTACGTATACCGCGCGTTGTTACTCTAAGGTAAAACTTTTGCGCCAACAAATCACTGTAAAAGCTCGTGTTTTGCAAGTTTGGCAAAAAGCGACGCTTCGTTCTGTTATTTGCGTGGCTTACGTTGTTACCTGTCATAGGAGCTTTTCCTGTTACAATACAAACTTTGGACATCGCCTGAAACTGTTATCATATCTTGTGTAAATATGACATATTATGATCATTTAGGTCAATGGCTCTCTTCGTGAAAATCAGAGATAAAAATATATCCAGCATCTTCAAGTAAACCTTTTACAAACGACCTATCATACTTCCTGTGAAGCCACAATAGATTGTTATCGCCTGTCTTTTCATGTTTCTCATCAAAAGAACGTTGGCATATTTTGGAAGGGTTTTGCCTTGAAGGTAGCGTGGCTTTATATTTCTTCTTGTCAAGTTTAAGATCACCACCAAGCGCTCGTAAGCACTCACGCCAATCTTCAAAAGATATACTTTTTATAACATCAAAACCATTTCCTCTAAAAATACCTTGCATAAGCGCATAAATTTTTTGAGGAACAACTTTAGGAGGGTAGGTTAAACTTTGTTTCGCTTGCTCTACTCTTTTTTCGATAAAGCTTTCTGTTTTCTCTTTGTTTTTCTGCAGAAAATCAATTTGCTCTTTATAGCTCATAATTTTTCTGGGCTGGGCCACAAATTTAACCGGTTGACTTTCTGAAGACAAAGAAAGATCTTTTATTAACTCACTTGCCAATCTTTCATTTTCTTCCTGCTCCTCCATAAGCTCATCAGCTAAACTTTCAAGATCCATCTCTTCTCCATCATCTGTATCAATATCTTCTATGATTTTATCAAGAATTTCAGGAGGCAAGTTCTGACTTAAAGCAGAGCCGTCTAAAAATTTTTGCAAATGTCGCAAACACTCAATTTCAGGCAAAAGCTCAGAAAATCTCTTAGGATTTAGTTGACGAAACCGCTCTAAATCATTAAAAGCAGCTTCAATTTTCCCAGCCCGAAAATGTTTATCAAACAAAATACCTGCAACAACTGGTGTAGCTTCAATTTCATCTTTCATATTCAATGGAACTTTATTTAACTCAGATAAAAACTCATGCGCCCATTGATTTTTTAATTCTTCGCTTGCTGCGCTTTGATATTTCTTCGCTAAACTCACAAAAAACATACGACAAATATTTGCATAACCTTTTGCTTGAGTAGTGCGCAATCGCAGTTTAGTCTCTTGATAGCATATGTCCCACTGTTTGAGCGAAATGCTATCATGTCCTTTAACAGCCATTTGTATACAGAGTGCGCTAATAGAGCGATTTTTTTGACCAAATTCTAGGAAAAAATTTTTCCAATAATCTGGTAGAAAACCAAACTGTGCTAACTCACTAATTGCATCATATTTATCTAAGTCCGATTTAAAACGAACATCATAGCGGCCGTAAAAAAATAATAGAGGAGCTTTTTTATACATACTTTCATCATTCGTTATTGAGCATAAATTAGGGGAAAGCATACTTGCAATCATACTTGGAAAACGCAACGCAAAATTACGCTCAAGCAATGCCCGGGATGAAGGAATAATAACATCACACATAAGCTGAAAGACCTCCCTATCAGGATCAGTAAAATCTTGCGGCAAGTTCGCTAAGACAAACTTTTTATTCACCTCTTGAGCATCTTTGTGTGTATAACATTCAACACAATCCATTAAGGTTTGGGTGCTAGCTTGGAATTTTCTCAAAAATTCAAATTTTAATTGATCAAACTCACTTGCGCTCAAAAAAAACATAAAAAACATTGTAATTCTAAATTCTCAATTTAAGACTTTGGACTTATTGTAAAAAACATCCGACAAGTTTTCAAGGATCTCATTTACTAGCTTAAAATATAATTTTCATGCTATACTTAAAAAACAAAGCTTAATTACTTGGCACATATGTTTTGGTTATTTTGTAACAATGGATTTGATTTTCTTTTACCAAACGATGAAATGATTTTGAACAAACTCGAAGAAGCGGTAAAAGAAGAACAAAAACGCAGAAAATTCAAAAAACGCAAGGTGGATATTAAAATCTCCAAAAACAACCTTCATGAATTTCATTATCAAGGGCTTCAGCATCAATCTATTCCTGATCCTCAGCCTATAAAAAACAAAATACTAGAAGAATAGTGTTTGTTTTTTTTGTAAAATCATACTATATGTAAGATACGGCTTAATTAATCTGTTATTTTATTAAAAGGAAAAAAATGATTTTATTTACTTGTATGTTTGGAACATTAAATGCAAGCGACACTGCGTCAGGGTTATTTAAGGAAGGTGCGTGTGGCACATTCCAGTCAGAGTATCATGATAGCAGGTATAGTTTGGTATATCCACTATCCAATGGCTCTCAGATTAAATTTTCAAAAAGCTATTTTGGTAGTGATTATACAAATACTCTCACATTTGGAGAAGATCGGATTAGATTTGCGTTTTTTCCGGGTAGTCAAGTTTTAAATATTGGATATCATGAGGCAAGACCTGAACTTGTCAAACAAATAGTAAAATTTATATTTGACGAGTATATTAAGACGCAAAAAGTAAAAGACGTTGTTTTAAAGCATGACTCTTCATATGCAGTGAATAATGATTTGTTGATGTTGCGATACAAAGAAGCAATGGATAAATTAGTTTCATCTCAAGGAGAAGTTTAAGTTCATATCTTGTGATAAATCGCTTATCATGAAGTGTGTATATTAAAGCGCCATCCCAAAAGGGCTCTCAACATGTGAATCTACAAATTGCTATGTTGCCCTTGCAGTGACAGCGGCTTACTAAAGGACTAGTATGTTCAAGTTACATTCAAAATTCCAACCAACCGGCGACCAACCCAGAGCCATACAAACCTTAACTGAAGGCTTTACACAAGGTGAACGTAATCAAGTTTTGTTAGGCGTTACAGGGTCAGGAAAAACCTTTACCATGGCCAATGTTATACAAAACGTTCAAAAGCCTACGTTAGTTATGGCGCCCAATAAAACATTAGCTGCACAATTATTTGAAGAAATGAAAGATTTCTTTCCAGAAAATGCAGTCGAATATTTTGTGTCTTATTATGACTACTACCAACCAGAAGCCTATATCCCCAGAACAGACACCTATATAGAAAAAGAATCCTCTATTAATGAATACATCGATCGTCTGCGTCACTCCGCCACACGTTCCTTGATTGAACGTCGCGATGTTATTGTTGTGGCCAGCGTATCCTGCATTTATGGTATTGGAAGTCGTGAGTCTTATGGCGCGATGGTTGCAGATTTAAAAGTGGGTGATGAAATTGCTATCCATGATTTGGCCAAAAAATTCACAGAACTTCAATACAAGCGTAATGATTTTCAAAATGCCCGCGGCACCTTCTCTGTGAAGGGTGATACAGTTGATATTTTCCCTGTACACTACGATAACGCCTTATGGCGCATCAGTTTTTTTGGTGATGAAATTGAATCTATTCATGAAGTTGATGCTGTTACAGGCAATAAACTCACCTCACTAAAATTTGCTCGTGTATATGCAAACTCTCACTATGTCACGCCACAAAAAACCATTCATCATATGATCAAAGAAATCAAGAAAGAACTAACGGTGCGATTAGCTGAGCTTGAGCAAAACAACCAATTATTGGAATATGAACGCCTCAAAAACCGCGTGAATTATGATATTGAAACACTTATGAACACAGGCATGTGCCCAGGAATTGAAAACTATTCCCGTTATCTCACAGGTCGTGCACCTGGCGAGCCACCCCCTACTCTATTTGAATATCTGCCGCCTGATGCTTTGCTCATCGTGGATGAATCACACGTTGGTGTGCCACAAATTCGCGGCATGTTTCATGGTGACTTTGCAAGAAAAACCACATTATCAGAGCATGGATTTAGACTCCCTTCTTGCCTAGATAACCGCCCATTAAAATTTGAAGAATGGGACAAAATGCGCCCTGCAACAGTTTTTGTTTCTGCAACACCAGGCGAATTTGAGATGAAATCTACAGACCATGTTGTGGAACAAGTCGTGCGACCAACAGGTTTGTTAGACCCTGTTTGCATTGTAAAACCTTGTGAAAATCAGGTAGATGACCTTATGCATGAATCTCGCAAAACTATAGAACAAGGTTATAAGGTATTAATCACAACCTTAACCAAAAAAATGGCGGAAGGTTTGACAGATTATTTCAACATGATGGAGCTGCGTGTGAAATATTTGCACTCTGATATTGATACCTTAGAACGCATTCAGATTCTTCAAGCTCTGCGCAAAGATGAATTTGATGTTTTGGTTGGAATCAACTTATTAAGAGAAGGCATCGACTTACCAGAATGTGGACTGGTTGGAATATTGGACGCAGACAAAGCGGGATTCTTAAGATCTGAAAGATCTCTTATTCAAACCATTGGTCGTGCTGCAAGAAACTCTGAGGGTCGTGTGATTTTATATGCAGACAAAGTCACAGAGGCTATGGATTATGCCTTGAAAGAAACTGAACGTCGTCGCGAAAAACAAATGGCTTATAATGAAGAGCATGGCATCACACCAACTACTGTACAAAAAGCTCTGCGCGAAACGTTTGCTGACGCATACCAAGCGCCTGAAAAAGCCATTGGCAAAAAGGACAAGCCTGTGGATATTGATAAGCTGCACCGCGAGATGATGCGTGAAGCAAAACGTCAAAATTTTGAAAAGGCTGCGCAGCTGCGGGATCAAATTCGCAAGTTAGAAAACAACTCTTGAAAAAATAGACGCTTTTTACTAAAAATAAGTTAGACTATTTAATTTTGATAAAAACATGTTTTTATTTCTCTCTCATTTAATCGCTTCAGACGCAATGCCTTTTTGTGAAGCGAAAGACAATATTTCTATTGTATTAAGACAAGATCCTCGATTTATAGCTCCAGAAATTTTACCTTCAGCACAACAAAAACTTCTGCGTGATATTAAGCTTATCGAAAATTCAATCACCAGAAACACGCAAGAAAAAAAAGAACGACTAGAATTGATAGAAAAATTACACACTCATCTCTTGAAAATAGGAGCGAGATTACCACAACGTCCTAGAACCGCTACTGAAATTCCGTTTACGCCAAAAGAAGAACTTTAAGCATCAAAACGTTTTAAAACAACATCTTGCCCTAAAACTTCCATAATCTCAAATACACTTGGTGAAATTGTCGAGCCTGTTAGTAAAATGCGAATATACTGTGCAAGCATATCCAGCTTCATATCATGTGCTTTTGTGAATGCTAATAGTTCCGCTTCCAAAAATTTATAATCTTTTAGGGCATCACAATCCTTGTAGCATACCCTACTACCGCAGACAGAAAAGATTTGGGAGAGAAACTTGCATTAGTAGCACATCTAGAGCAATGTCTTTCTATAATACTTCCATTTATATCACCCACAAAACGTCCAAGTAATTCTGACAGCCCGAAATCAGATCTTTAAAGTCTAAAAATTTTATCCTAGTTTGTGACTTGAAAAACTAGAAAAAACTCCCTACTGTAAAAACATAGACAAAACCGCGAAATACTAAAATGCTATTTATGAATTTATTCTATAACTTAAATGCAACAGATGATAAACCTGCTAGTCTCAGAACTCAAATTGAAACTATTGGACCCCAAATGCATAAGATGTTTGAAAATGAAGTCACTCTCTTGAGTGTATTGGCACTGCCTTGCCAATTTTCAAAAGATCCAGGCCTTTTTGAGAAGGCTTTGGCAGATTATCAAACTACTTCTATGAAGTTCTGCAAAGATATGCCTTCAGTTGTAAGACCCTTGTTGCATAACGCGATCAAGTCTCTAATGAAATATAATATGCAAAAAAACCGCTCTTCAGGTAAAGAAGAATCTGGCAAAACATCTTCTGGCAATTCCGATCAACACTCTAATTTTGATGGTAGTTATAAGGATATCTGTCAATTAAAGGAGCAGTTTTTAAACCTTATGGATCAAATGCAAAAAGTGGATGACAAAGAAGGTGTTCAAATTCTTAGTTATGAGAAGCCGCTTGAATTAATAGAAGCAATCAAAAACTTCTCTACCACTTTTGAAGCATGGATAGAGAAAATACAAAAGGCAGTAGATTTACTACAAAAGAAGCAATATGACTCAAATGCTTTTGATCAACTTGCCAAAACTCGTAATCCAGCTGCCGAATCATAATCCGGCTTCTCATAAACTATCATAAATTTTGGGCACGCTTCATAACCTCTTCATATCCCAAAACCTCCATAATCTCAAACACACTTGGTGAAATTGTTGAGCCTGTTAATAAAATACGGATATACTGAGCAATCACACCAAGCTTCACATCATGTGATTTTGCAAATTCTTTTGTGAATGTAAGCAGCTCTGCTTCTGAGAAGTTTATGGATCCCGGGGTCTCGCCTTCGGCTTCGCCCTGGGATGACGCTGCGGATAACGCTTCACAATACTTTTTCATCAACGCCTTATCTATCTCAACCTTCTTCGCATCTTCCGTCAAAACAATAGGGATATCCATATAAATCTTGGCATTTTCACGCAATTCAACCAATGTTTTTGCACGAACTTTTAAGCCGTCTAATCCTTTAAGAATGCGCATACGCTCAACATCTGAAACACTTAAACCCATCAACTCAAACAGCTCTTCATTGCTCTTTTCTTTGATGTAATGCGCATTCAAAAACAACAGTTTATCGCGATCAAATTTAGAGGGAGATTTGCCAAGCCCTTTGATATCAAACCATTTTATAGCATCATCTCGAGAGATAATCTCATCATCACCATGACTCCAACCCAAACGCAGCAAATAATTAAACAGCGCTTCAGATAAAATTCCTTCATCGCGAAAACTTTGCACACCTACAGCGCCTTCACGCTTAGAAAGCTTGCCGCCATGTGACCCATGAATCAGCGGAATATGCGCAAATGTTGGCACCTCCCATCCCATCGCTTCATAAATCTGATATTGTCTAAACGTATTGGTCAAATGATCATCTCCTCTGATCACATGTGTAATTTTCATATCATGATCATCCACAACGACTGATAACATATAAACTGGAGTACCATCCTGACGCAATAAAACCATATCATCTAATGTATCTGTTTTTACTGTCACATCACCCTGCACAGCATCTTGAATTGTTATACTGCCTTCATCGGATGATTTGAGGCGAATAACATATGGCTTGTCCTGTGAAGCGCAGTCACGACACTTACCCGTATACTTCCCATATTGAGTTCTTATCTCCTCAAGCTCTTCTTTTGTGCAATAACACTTATACGCCAATCCTTTTTCAAGCAATGCCTGCACAACCTCTTGGTGTCGTTTAATATTTTTAGACTGAAATACCGCCTCTTCATCATAATGAAGCCCAAGCCATTCCATAGCATCAAAAATTGCCTTGGTATTTTCTGGGGTAGATCTCAATGCATCAGTATCTTCAATGCGTAACAAAAACTTACCATCTGTGTGTCGCGCATACAACCAATTAAATAATGCTGTCCTAGCACTTCCTATATGCAACTCACCTGTTGGTGATGGCGCAAACCGAACTCGGATCACGTTTTTCTTCGTCTGTGATATTTTCTTATATATTGCACCAATCCAATCAAACTTGAAACCACACCCACAATGACTGCCAAAATATCAAGATAAATTAGATTTACATTATCATCAGATTCAATCAATAAAAGCGCTGGAAATAAAAAGGTTGCAATAAAAAGCCATATTTTTTCTGGCCACCTTGTGCGCATCTCACGCTTAAAACGCAATGCGAACAAAATATGTATAGCGGAAATGAAAAATCCAGGAATAGATAAAAACAAAACACTTATAGGAAACACAGCATAAAACGCATACGCCATACACAACAAGGAAAAACGGTCAGCACTATGATCTAACCACTTTCCAAATCGACTCTGCACTCTGAGATAGCGCGCTAACTTTCCATCAAAATAATCAGATGCTGTTCCTACGATAAGCGCAAGAAATGAAATAGCATACTGCTGTTGTTCAAATGTATAAACACCGATCACACTGATGAAAAAGCGTGAGATAGTTAATATATGAGGAGAATACTGTAAAAGCACGATCCCTCGTTATATATGTGACAAACGACATGCCGCAAAATCCCAGTTCACGAGATGTTGCATAAATTTCTCCAAATAATCAGGGCGTCTGTTTTGGAAATCCAAATAATAAGCATGCTCCCATACATCACATGTGAGCAAAGGATACAATCCATCTGTCAAAGGATTTTCAGCATTAGCGGTTTTGACAACCTCAAGCTTTTTGGTTTTTTCGTTATAAACTAACCAAGCCCATCCACTGCCAAATTGCGTTTTACCTGCAGCAATGAACTTCTCTTTGAACGCTTCAAAACTTCCAAAATCACGGTCTATAAATTCTTTTAACTGACCACCTGGCTCCCCGCCACCATCTTTTTTCATGCTGAACCAATAGAAATTATGATTCCAAACTTGCGCTGCATTGTTAAAAACACCCACATTGTCTTCTTTATGGGCCTTCAGCATGATTTCTTTTAATGACAAGTCTTTATATGTCTCTGGCAACATATTGGAAAGATTTGTTTGATATCCCTTATGATGTTTCTCAAAATGATAATGCAATGTATTCGCTGAAATATGCGGCTTTAATGTTTCGCAATCATATGGCAAATGCGGCTCATTAAGCGCTTCAAAATGCTGGCAATGCTCTTGTGTCACGACCCCACCCCTAATGTTCATGTATAGTAAAATGATAAACGGCTTTTGAGAAAGAAATCAATGACCTCACCATTGCTGCACCATCATAAGGAATGAGAAAATCTACATGGAGCGTCATGGCAAGGAGCATAGCGACGTGGCCATCTAGAAAATGGATCACCACGATCTGCTTCGCAGATCTCGTGACGACAAAACTCCTTGCATCTTTCAACGTTTTTGTCATTAAAAAAACACAAACTTCGCTCGCCATGACGGATACTCTTTAACACCTTGTTAACCTTTTCTTTCCCATACTCTAGAAAACACAGGTGGTATCAATTATGGAAAGTGTCAGAGCAAAGCTCAATTTAAAGATCAATGATCATGAAGGTGTTCAGCTTTTAAGACCTCTTATGCAAGATGGTCTAGTATCTTTTAGTGAATTCACGCCTAAAAGTAACAACTTTGAAATGCATGTGAATCGATTTGCTCATGAACATGCGCATAAAAAGAAATTGCGCATCAATTCTTACATCGCCATCCCAACCGCTACAGCCGTTCACCACAAGGGTCTAGAGCGAGATATTGAGCATTTACACCTGCTCACCCTTGACTCAAAAGAGAATCATGATCAGCATTACCTATACTTTATTTTTGCGCATAATAAGACCATCCGTATCACCATGTCAGAAATGATGTTCCGTTTATGGGATTTTGGTGAACATTGGGAAGCGCCGATGGTAAATCACGGCCTAAATGCACATTATGCTCACAACCACAACATGTACACACGCCCCGCTCTCCTCCACTCCTAAAACTGTGCTATAATGCACTAGATGTGACTTAAATAAGCACAATGCTTAGATCATATTTATATTACTATCTGCAGATCAGCGTATCGCTTTGTTCTTTAGATACATACATACTTTTAGGTTTATTTATCTTTGTTTTTGCATACACCGTTTTTGAAATCAGTCAAAGAGATCTCAAAGAACTTCTTTATAAAGCGTTTCGCTTATTTTACAAAACAGAAATCGTTGGTTTTGAAAATTATGAAAAAATAAAAGACAAAAAATTTATCATTATTTCAAATCACGAGTCTTTTATTGATGCGCCTTTAATCATGAGTCACTTTCCTGAAAAACTCACCTTTTCTGTCAAACCATCCCAAGCGCATAAATGGTATATTAAGCCATTTTATAAACTTGTCAAAATTATTGAAGTTAGTTCTATCAACCCATTTGGAATTAAGGAACTTATTCAACTTGTCAAAGATGGTGAAAGATTGCTCATTTTCCCTGAAGGGCGCATAACAACAACCGGCAGCTTGATGAAAATGTACCCTGGTGCAGCAGTTATCGCTCAAAAAGCGAATGCTTATGTTTTGCCTGTTCGTATTGAAAATGCTGTGAACTCTATTTTTTCTTGTTTGAAAGAAAAGAAAAGTCTGTTTCCAAAAATACGCTTGCATATTTTGCCACCACAAAAACTTAAAGAGTATAAAGACCTATCCCCAAAACTACGTAGAGATAAAGCAAAAATTGAGCTATATAAGATCATGTCCAACATGATCTTTGAAACCAACCTTAAGAAAGCCACGCCTTTATTTGAAAATCTTGTCACCGCTTGTGAAAAATATGGAAAAAGCCACGTCGTTTTAGAAGATGTAGATCGAAAAAAATGGACCTATAAAAAGCTTTTGCAAGCAGTATACGTGTTTTCACAGCTTCTCCCCAAGCGAGAAAAGCGTATCGCAATTTTATTGCCCAATGTTATACCAACGGTTGTTTTATTCTTTGCCTTACATAGAAAATCCATCACACCGGTGTTTTTAAACTATTCCACAGGCATGCAAAACCTCCTTGCAAGTTGCAAAATTGCAAAAGTGAGAACAATTTTTACATCCAGAAAATTTATTCAAAGACTAAATATCGATGTATCTGAATTCACGGGACATAAACTTGTTTACCTTGAAGATATCAAAGAAAAGCTTACGCTATCCGTAAAGCTTAGAGGACTTTTTGCCATGCATTTTTCTGCATTACCGACGCAAAAAATGGATGATCCAGCTTATATCTTATTTACATCTGGATCAGAGGGTATGCCAAAAGGTGTTGTATTAACACATAGAAACATTCAAGCAAATGTTTATCAGATGCTGTCTCGCACAGATATCACACTTAACGATCGACTCTTTAACACAATGCCAATGTTTCATTCCTTTGGTATTACATGTGGTGTTATGTTGCCACTCTTACATGGCGTCAAAGTCTTTTTGTTCCCTAACCCTCTTGAGTTCCGACTTATCCCTGAATTGCTCTACGATACCGGCTCTACCATTGTGTTTGCTACCAACTCTTTCTTAAAAGGATATGCAAAATTTGCGTCTTCTTACGATTTTCATTGGATTCGTTATATTTTTGCTGGTGCAGAAAAATTGCAGGATGAAACGCGCCAGCTCTACTTTCAAAAATTTGGAAAAATTATCTATGAAGGATACGGCACTACAGAGGCTTCTCCTGTTGTGTCCATCAACACACAAATGTGCAGCAAGCCCGGATCCGTTGGTTTGTTAATGCCAGGCATTCAATATAAGTTGAAAAAAGTTGAGGGCATAAAAAAAGGTGGAATTCTGCAAATTCGCGGACCAAACATGATGCACGGATATTTAGGCAAAACACCTTTAGATAATAAATTTTATGACACGGGAGATGTGGTAGAAGTAGACGATGATGGATTTATTAGCATCGTTGCACGACTCAAGAGATTTGCAAAAGTGCATGGCGAAATGATTGACCTTACACTTCTAGAAAGACTAGTTCAAAGCATTTGGGATAATTTTGAACATGCTGCTATTGCAAAACCATCTAAATCTGGCGAATCCATTCATTTGTATACAACAAAACCAAAAGCAAAATTAGAAGATGTTGCAAAAGTTATCAAAAAAGAGGGTTATACTCTGCTCATGGCACCCAAGAAAATTCATGTTTTAGATGCTTTACCTAGACTTGGA
The DNA here is from genome assembly GCA_023898745.1 of Alphaproteobacteria bacterium. Classification (NCBI taxonomy): domain Bacteria; kingdom Pseudomonadati; phylum Pseudomonadota; class Alphaproteobacteria; species Alphaproteobacteria bacterium. The sequence continues at coordinate 574,910 of CP060237.1, read as the reverse complement.
TCAGGGAAAATTGATTATATGGCACTTAAAAACATGTAACGCCGTCATAGCTATAAAAGTTCATTAATTCGGTTCTGAATTCTAATGAACTTTTATAGTGATGACGAACTTTTTAACGCATACTTTTTCACTTCGCTCAAAAATGACCGTCAGAATTGTTATTTTTTTTGCGAAATCCTTTACTTTATTTACAATTCTTTCGTAAAATACACCTGAAATAGTTGTATTTTTATAGACACCCAGATGCAATCCAGAAATAATGTAAAAAACACTGTCGATAAAAACATCGACTTGAAGCCCAGAATCACAGTAATCGGCGTTGGTGGCGCTGGTGGGAACGCTGTAAATAACATGATTGACCTCAGACTTGAAGGCGTTGAGTTTATCGTTGCAAACACAGATGCGCAAGCTTTGGAAGGTTCACTCTCCAATGAAGATGTTCGCATTCAGCTTGGCCCACACCTTACACAAGGTTTAGGAGCAGGTTCCAAACCTGACATCGGAAAAGCAGCAGCTGAAGAATCCATCGATGAAATCTTGAACCACATCGTTGGTAGTAACATGGTGTTCATCGCAGCTGGTATGGGTGGCGGTACAGGCACAGGCGCAGCACCTATCATTGCAAAGGCAGCTCGTGAAAGTGGAATTTTAACTGTTGGTGTAGTAACAAAGCCATTTAACTTTGAAGGCTCTAACAGAATGAAAGCTGCAGAAAAAGGCATCGAAGAACTTCAAGAATATGTTGATACTTTAATTGTTATTCCAAACCAAAATCTATTCAGGATTGCCAATGAAAGAACAACATTTGCTGATGCATTCAAAATGGCAGATGACGTTTTGTATTCTGGTGTACGAAGTGTTACAGACCTTATCTTAAAACCAGGTCTAATCAACTTAGACTTTGCAGACATTCGCTCCGTAATGAGTGAAATGGGTAAAGCAATGATGGGAACAGGCGAAGCAGAAGGCGAAAGACGTGCGCTTGATGCAGCAGAAGCAGCAATCTCCAACCCACTTCTAGATGATATTTCCATGAAAGGCGCAAGAGCCGTATTGATCAACGTAACATGCGGTCACGATGGCACGCTTTACGAAATCGATGAAGCAGCAAACCGTATCAGAGATGAGATTGAAAGCGATGCAAACATTATCTTCGGCTCTGCATTTGATGAAAACTTGAATGGTCGCATCCGCGTATCTGTTGTTGCAACAGGAATCGGTGGCGCGCCTATGACATCATCTCATTCATCCAACCTAACATCCTTTAAAGATTTCTCTTCTACAAAGAAATCTTCAGATAAGAAAGAGGAAGAAGACAAAAGCGCAGAAGCAAAAAAAGATGACAATGTGCATTTCTTAAATTCAGAAGGCAGCACTGAAGCAAGCAAAGAACCTAAAATAGAGCCTTTGGAAAAGAAAAAAACCTCCTCATTGTTTGAGCGTTTCACCAGAATGGGTCGTGCAAAAAAACAAGAGACAGAGACAGAGAAAGTGGATGAAAGCTCCTTTGACATCCCATCATTTCTAAGGAAAAAATGACAAAAAAACTCCCTGTCATAACCGCTCCCAATCCAATTCTCAGACAAAAAGCCATTAAAGTTGAAAATTTCAATGATGAATTGCGTGAATTTTTAGATCAATTAGAATATACAACGGTAACGAGCAAAAATTGCGGCGGTCTTGCGGCGAATCAAGTTGGGTATAGTCAACATGCTTTTATTATGAATATGGATCGAGATAAAAAACCATATAAAATGGTAAATTTAGAGATCTTAAAATACTCTGATAAAACTTGCATGTGGACAGAAGGTTGTATGTCATTTCCGGATATATGGCTAGAAATTGAACGCCCTGAGAGTGTTTTGGTGCGATATATGGACGAATTTGGCAAAACTCATGAAGAGCAATTTTCGGGCGGAGAAGCGCGCAATATTCAACACGAGCTCGATCATTTGAATGGTATTTTGATGATTGACACATTTAGCAAAGATCGTCAGGATTTTATTATGCGTAAAATCAAGAAAACAAAACCGAAGGTTTGATATGTGGCAGAAGAGCAGCTATCCATCACCGGATCACCACGGCGCTACGCGCCTCGTAATGACGGCCGCGGAGCATAACCATGTTCATCGTTGATCTTCTCCTCATCGGCATCCTCATTTTATCCAGCGCCATAGGTTACATGCGCGGATTCATCAACGAATTCATGCGTATTTTTGTATGGATTGGCTCTGCATTTGGTGCTTATTATGTGTATTTTTATCAACCTCAACTTCTCACTGTTCTACCAAGTATGAATGGACTTCTTACTCTTATTTTTCTTTTTATCTGCTTTCTCATCGCATCAAAATTACTCCAAACGTTACTCGATAAATCTATAAAAATTACACCTTTGAATTTCATTAATCAACCTCTTGGCTTTGCTTACGGTCTGTTGCGCGGTCTTGCAATTATTCTATCTATTGGACATACATTAGACCGCTTTCAATTAGAATCACAATTTATCTGTCAACTCTATGAACAAAGCGCACCTTATATAGACCTCAGACAACAAGAAGACAATATACTGCAGCAGGGCAAAAAAATTGCGGAAAAATTCGAAAAAGAATTCATGAAAAAATAACTTCATGATATAATGGTGCTATAAGAGCTTAATACCCATATAACATGTACGAATATTCAGATTTAGAAAAAATTTGGAACAGCTTATCGCAAGAGCATGAGAAACAGGCAAAAGTTGGCGCGCCCTCACCACAAAATGAAGACCCTATCAAAGCGCAATACTTTGCAGCAAAACCAGCGAAGCCATCTGTAGATGTAACTGCGCAACCACCTAGAGCGGAAGACTCCGCAACAGCAGAATTCAATTACTTAAAAAAAGAGCTTGAAATTGCGCGTAAAGAAATTCTTGAATTAACGCATAGACTAGAAGAAAAAGAAGAAGAATTACTTAATGTGAATCAATACCTCGAGCAAATTGAGAAATTTATTGCAAAGTTTGACTAACATAAAAGGTCGTCATCACGAGGCACGTAGCGCCGCGGTGATCTATATGAATTGCCGCGCACTCTAACGAGCGCTCACAATCTGATTCATCCCCATGAATTAAATATGCGCAGACGTCATCACGAGCCTTGCGAAGCAAGGCGCGGTGATCCAGAAAAACATGGATGGCCACGATTTTCTTTCGAAAATCTCGCCATGACGAGTTTAGAAGCGTCATCACGAGCCTTGTGTAGCAAGGCGTGGTGATCCATGGAGGGTGTCCGCCTACGCTCTAAAGAGCTTCGGCGAGACATCCACTTCACACGCTTCGACTCGACCAATCTCGTCGTAGCTAAATTTTGCTGAAGGCAAAATTTGCGAAGACGGATGGATGGCCACGATTTTCTTTCGAAAATCTCGCCATGACGGTCGTTATCCTTATATTTTTCTATCAATTTCTCCAGAAGAAAAGCTTGCATGGTTAAGCGTTGAGGACTTTTTTGGATTTTAGAAAATTCGTGGGGATGCGTCAGCTCGTGATGAGGAACTACGCGCACCTCCTCTCACCTTCAAAAAACCTTCCATCATCCTGAGCGCAGCAAAGGATCTTCTTCAGATATACTCAGGAAGATCCTTCGACCTAAAGGTCTCAGGATGACAGTGTATTGACATCTCTCCTTGGCTTCACAAAAAAAATCCCTATAAAATAAACAGAAAAATACAACATAAAACCACATATGTTTTTACTTTTTTGCACAGAAAATACCTTAAATCCGAGCACTTTCTCCATATCACCTTTCATCATGACACCTTTATGTCCAACTCAACCCGCTTTATATTACGCAAACTCCATATATAATGCAGGTATACAGATTGCCCTTAACACAAAAATTTACCCATTTTCTCCATTTTTCAGAATGTATGGCGGCATCCAAGTACACCAACTTAACATGGTACTAGGCACACAATTGGGCGGACATATTCAGAATCCTAAAGAGTACTTGAGCGCATATTATGATTTTAACAACAGAACCTCCTACTCTTTTAGAGTGGATATTTCTTCTGCCCTACTAACCGAAATGACAGCTCTCATCTTTTCTTTGTGTGAAATATTTCTTCCCATTATGCCAAGCATCTCAAATTTGATTTCAGATTCTGGTCGAATACATATGACCCTTGAATGGAACAAACATACTCCATGGAAAAAGCCTAATATCGGTCCAAAAATAAGCTTTTAGAAAAAATTATTGCACTGTCTCCACCTTCCACTCATCCCCCAGTGGCGTGCAATACATCGTATATTTATACATAATCGCATCCCCCGCTTGCTGAATCTCAAGGTGCGCAATATTGTCGCTTTTTGAAATAATCGGCATACCATTATAACCGCCATATCCGCCAAAATTTTTATAAACTGCTGTAATGTAGCGTTGTTTATCTCGAATGATACGTCTAATTTCTTTCTCTAAATCATCAAATGTTCGAATTGCTTGCTTGTTTAACAGTTGTAAACCAATAGCATATTGAGAAGTTCCTAAGATACTAGGAAATACATGAAATAAACTTCCAGGCTCTACCTTTACCATAAGCGGTGTGCCAAGAGGAATTCCAAGTGTTGTTAATAGGATTTCATCTGACTCCATAAACACAGCACCACCAAATTTCAAATAACGTGTATGTTGAAATGCTGGTCGCACCTGCACCATAACATCTGTTTTTTTGCCATTTCTAAATACAGTTAGTTTCACACTTCTGGAATTTTTCTTTAACGCTTTATTCAAAGCATCATGATACAACGCCAACGACGGCCCAACCTCTTCATCATCCACAGCCAAAATAATATCACCTGGCTGCACAAAACTTTTCGCATTCTCATAAACAGAGCTCACAATCAGCATTTTATTGTAACTCTCTGGATATTTTTGAATATAATCATTCGCTGCATTAGCAGGATATCCATAATTTTTAATCGCATAATCAATTGAAATATGTGACAACTCAAAATTCGCGGCGCCAATCCCTTTATTGGCCATACTCTTCAAGTAATCAATTGGAACGGCAAATAACGATGTGCCACTTGAGTCCTTAGCGAACACAATAGCAATCACCTCACCATGCTGATTCAAAACAGCTGCACCGCTTGTTCCAAAACTTGCATTTACACTTAACCTAAGCGTTTGAACAGGAAAAACGCCTAGAGATTCATTCAAACTGGTGATCTGACCCCTATGAACAGAAAAATTATATCCAGAATTATTGCTATAAATCTCAACTTGATCATTTAAATGGGGTTCTTTTTGTGAGGTTGCAATCTCTTCAAAATCCAAACCTTTCAACTCCTCTGGATTCATTTTCAGAATACTAATATCAGCAAATGGATGAGACCATACATGTTTTGCATTTACTTTACGCCCATTAGAAAAAATCACTTCAATGGAGGTAATGCTATGCCCACCTGAAACATGGTGATTGGTTACAACCAAGCCTTGCTTTTTATCTAAAATAAAACCGCTTCCACCCCAATAACCATGTGGTGCATGACCACTTAAACTGGCTCTGGTTGAAATACAAACAATGGCTTTCTTTTTTTGTTCTATAAATGTTGATTGAGAGGTATCGACACAAAATAATGTGAATAACATACAGTATTTTAGATGAGGCTTTTGTACACATTGTACAGATCATTCCAAGGGAAAGGAAGTGTGCGCATAGTCGTCATCGCGTGATCCCGATGGATTACCACGCGCTCTTCGAGCGCTCGCAATGACGGACTCAAAATCGTCACACGAGGAGCGGAGCGACGTGGCGATCCATAGATGGGCACGCTACGCTCGCCATGACGATGGAGCATTTCCTTCCGCTAAGAATGAATTAGGGGAAGAGACAAACCATTAAGCTGGTTTGTATCCGTGATCATTTCCTGGCTTATCGCCATGTCCTTGACCTTCACCTTTAGGCTCATGCTTTGGCGCATCTTTTGGCTCTGGAGTTGTTCCAGCTTTTGGAAGCTTGTAACAAACCTCAGAACGCACCAAAACATCGTTCTCGTCTTTGTAAGTGTTGCACTGACATCTCCAGTCAAGCTGATCGTGCCATTTTCCTAAATAGCACTTTCTATCATGTGCATATTCACAATGTTTATCATCGCGATAATCCTCATGATGACCTTCATATTGACCATATCCTTTGTCATCACCTTTTGGTCCATGATCTTTATTATCATAACCATGATAGTCGCCATAACCTTTAGGGTCACGATCTCCATAACCTTGGCGGTCGTAACCGTATCCTTTGTCATGAGTTTTAGAACCGCAACCTTGGTAACCACATCCTTCTGGATATCCGTAACCTTTGTAATCAGGATCTTTATAGCCATAACCTCTGTCATAATCTTTATGCTCAGGTTTTTTATCATAATCTTTATGACCATAACCCTCGCCATAACCGTCGTGACCATAGCCTTTATCATGGCCTTTATAACCATAACCTTCTTGTTCATGTTCATAACCATAACCTTTGTTATCATCATGATAACCGCGATCATGTCCTTCATAGTGACCGTATCCGCCTTGACAATATGGGCAACCTAAGCACTTTTTACAAGAGCTTTCCACACATTTGTTGTGGCATTCGATTTGCTCGTCGATAGGCAATTTAGCACAGTCAGCATGACATTTTGCACAGTAGCAACACGTACGAGAAGGCCTTCTGTAGTCGTATGTCATCTCTGTTATCTCCTTTCTTATTTAAATAAATGAGATATAAAAGAGAGTATTATATCTCAGTGTATATTATACCACAGAAAGGGGATAAATTCAATAGTTTTGTGATTAGACGTCATCCTGAGCACAGCGAAGGATCTTCCTGAGTTTGTCTCAGAAAGATCCTTCACTCGCTTCGCTCGACTAGGATAACGGAGTGAGAGATTTTTTCAAAATAAAACGGTTCAACTATACCCATCCAGCGGAGTCTGTGTATATAATAAATCACCTAGAGAAGCACGAGAATAATTGGCTTTTGCACTCCAATTAAAACATTTTCCTTATAATTTGAAGCAAATCAGCAATATCTTGCTAGTTCCATTATTTGTATTGCTCAATAATCAGCAAACTGTATCAAAATATTTCGAGAAAACTACTGCAGAGGAGTTTTCTGTCCACACGCAACAAAGCCTAAAAGAGGAGGCTTTGGTGGCCCTAAAAGTTACCGCCTCTGATAGCGCGCAAACACAACGAATTACCGAAGAAACCATCGTTTATATACAACCGAAAACTTTAGATACAGAGACAATCACCACTCCAGATAACATGGAATTGTCAGAAACTCTCGTTGAAACTTCTGCTAATCCAATCACAAAAACAACTTCTCTTGTTATTTCAGAGGCAGTAATTCCTGCTACCTTGCTCTATTCACCTTATAGCCACTCCGACACATCATTTGAAACCAACGCAACAGAATCGACTAGATTTCTCCTTCCTTCAAAAACTGTCGAGCATATTGACCTAACGACTTTTGGTGCGATTTCACATCAGCAACAAACCGCCACCCCTATCGTTGACACAACCCAAACTGAAGCGTCTGAGGAATTAACCTCAGAAAGAATCATCGCACTTCAAAAGCTATTTGTAGATGCGCGACTTCGTGTTGGTTATATAAAAGAAGGCAGCATGGTTTTACAGGAAGCGTGCAAAACACAATGTTCCGGTGCTGATTTTGATACATCCACTTACCAAACACTCTATGAAAACAAAAACGCTTATGATGACCTTGAGTATGCAGAAAAATTGATTCAGCTTTTTGTGTATAACTTCGATGAATATAAGTATGATTCGGACACAGGGTTCCTATCTCTGTCCAACCTATTTGCAAACTTAAGCTTGAGCGACAACTCTTCACATTTGTTCAACTTTGCGCCTATGCATTTCTTGATGCACTTAGCACAGATGAAAAAACTAAAATACTTGGATCTCAGAGGCTTTATACCAAAGGCTCATGAAAAAGATAAATATGGAGATCAAAATGCAACGGATCTTTCTCCCGAAGAAAGAGATCAAGCTTTTTATACTGAATTTTATAATAACTTAAGTCAGTTACCAAAATTACAATATATCAATATCAGCGATACGAGTATATCATTAGCTCGAACAGTGGAAAGCATGAGGTATCACCACAAGCAAATTATTTTGATTTCAAACCAAACATGTCTTCCAAAATTAACATTGGACACGGCCCTTGTTGAATGTGATACAAACAGCCTTCTCGAATACTGTGAAAGCATTCTAAAATCTTCTATAAATATGATGCAACGCTTTGTAAGCGGCTGGACAACCGAAGATGACGAACCCATCCCCTCACAAATAGAAGCACAGCTAGAAAAATGTAAGGATAAATTAAGCGCAACAGAACGCCATCTTGCTGAAATGAAAAAATGTGGATTTGCTCCAATTTTAGATATATTTCACTCTCAAGGCCTGGCGCCTGAAACAATTTATAATACTAAACAAGCAGCTTCTGAACTCCCTCGCTAAACCTACTATGTATCTTCATCAATCTGTGGCACAATAACATCAAAAGAAATAAATATTAAATCATGCTAAATAAAGGCATTGAAAGACTTCTAGGTGAATTAAATGATGATATCGTCACGAATGTCGATATCGATTTGGTGACTCCTGACCCGAATCAACCAAGAAAACAGTTCAACATTGATTCTGTTACACAATTAGCAGAATCCATTCAAAAACATGGTTTGCTACAGCCTATTATCGTCAATAAGCTTCCTAATGGACATTACAGAATCATCGCAGGTGAGCGTCGTTATCGCGCATGCAAAGCGCTAGGATTAGCAACAATCACGGCAAAAATCGTTGATTATGATGACGAAAAAACAATGCAAGTAAGCTTGATTGAAAACATCCAAAGAGAAAACTTAAACCCAATTGATATCGCTTTAGGCTTATCTACCTTACTCCAACAATTCAACAAAACTCAGGAAGAATTGGCGCAAGAAATTTCTAAAAGCCGTAGTTATGTAACAAATGTTTTAAGATTATTGAACTTGCCAGAATCTGTAAAAGATACGATTCGTAAAGGAAAAATCAGTTTAGGACATGCGAAAGTTCTTTCAAGTGTTACAAACCCTGAAGAGTTTGTCGCTGAAATTGTTGAGAAAAAATTGTCTGTAAGAGATGTTGAGAAAAAAGTCAGCATGGCAAAATCTAAGGTTGTGGATAATGATATTGTTTACTTACAAAATGCCATTCAAGATAAAATTGGTTTACCAACAAAAATTGATCTATCCGGAAAAGGCGGAGGTAAAATTACGCTGAAGATTACGGATATTTCTCAATTAGATACATTATTAGAGAAATTACGAAAGCTTTAAATGAACGCAGGAAGTGCGTCATGGCGAGCGAAGCATGGCCATCTATAATGGATCACCGCGTCGCTTCGCTCCTCGTGATGACGAACACCCAATTCTTGTTATGATAGAGGTCTGATGCAGGATTTTGATAAAAACTACAACACTCCCATCCTTGGCATAGACGAAGCCGGCAGAGGCCCCTTATGCGGCCCAGTGGTTAGCGCATGTGTATGGTGGCATGAATTTCCCAATGAAGATTTGGGCATTAACGATTCTAAGAAGCTGACTCAGCCTAGAAGACAGAACGCTTTCAACCAGCTGATGAATTCCACAGGAAAAAATCAACTCAGTGTAGGAATCGGCATTGCATCTGCGTTTGAGATCGACGAAATGAATATTCTAAATGCAACAAAATTGTCTATGTATCGCGCATTTAAACGATGCAAAAAACCTGAAAAATTCCTCGCATTACTTGATGGAAATCAGCCTGTTTCAACAATTAACCCTCATGAAACTGTGATCAAAGGCGATCAAAAGTCGTTTTCTATTGCAACAGCATCTATTATTGCAAAAGTTATTCGAGATGAAATTATGGAGAAAATTCATATTCTTTACCCTGAATATCACTTGGATCAACACAAAGGATATGGTACAAAATTGCATAAAGAAAAAATCCAAGAATTTGGGTTTTGCCCCTATCATAGAAAGAGTTTTAAGATTTGAAAATTTACGGCAAACATGCTGCTTTAGAAGCACTCAAAAATCCAAAACGTAAAATTTTAGATGTATTTGTTGAAAAACCAGACATTGTACCATCTCATGTTAAGGCATATGTTACAAACATCAACAAGAAATTTCCAGAATTGCATAACCATCAAGGGATTGTCGTAATTACAAAGCCCCTACCCACACGAGATTTGGAAGATGTTGAAGGTAAAATTCTGATCTTAGATCAAATTACAGATCCACAAAATTTAGGCGCAATTATAAGATCTTGTGCAGTTTTTGGGATAAAATTTCTTATTGTTCAGGATTTTCAAGGGCTTTTAGACTCTCATGTGATGGCGCGCATTGCCTCTGGCGGGCTTGAGCATGTATCAATTATTCCGGTGATAAATATTACTGATACCGTAAAAAAACTTAAAGACAAAGGGTATTGGGTTTATGGACTCTCAGAAAAAGGATCCGATGCGTTAAGTCAAACAAAGTTTGATGAAAAAGCCGCCATCATTATAGGAGCAGAGGGAAAAGGCATTCGACCATTAGTGCTTAAAAATTGTGATTTTTTGGTAAAAATTGATACAAGTCCCGATTTTTCGACACTTAATGCATCACATGCAACGTCGATTGTTTTATATGAGGTCACCAAATAATGTTTTTATTCGCACACAATCTTATCATTGGGTTTGAAGGCACAAACACAGAACATGCGTGTGTTAAAAAAATGCTGAACTATGCCAAGCAAAATAAAATCAAAGGTGTTATTATTTTCAGGCGAAATATTTATAATTATGGTCAACTAAAACGCCTTACACAGGCTTTCAAACAAGCTAAACCTGATATTGAAATTGCATCTGATGAAGAAGGATGTTGGGCTCCATTTAAGGGCGTTTCACGCTTATATAAACTTGTTGGGCCGGTGCCATCCGCCTTGCAAATGGCAAAAAACCACACGCCTGAAGAAGCTTATAAAATCTATCGCAAGTATGCACAACGCTTGAAAAACCTTGGAATCACAATGGTGTTTGGCCCTGTTGCAGACCTGCATTCAGACACTTGCCCTGCAATTGGAAAATATGAACGTGCGTTTTCCTCCGATCCAAAAAAAGTCATTGCATATGCAAAAAGTTTTATTCGAGCGTTTAAAGATGAAGGTATTAAAACGGTCGTTAAGCACTATCCTGGGCACGGGCTATCCTGTTTGGATACACATGCTGAAACCACAAATGTGACACAAACTTGGCAGAAAAAAGAAGCTATTCCTTTTCGTGCACTATCAAAATACACACCCTATGTAATGATGGCACATATCATTGACGATAAGGTGGATAAAGATGTCGAAACATCCCTCTCGGCCAAGCATTATGCAAATGCAAGGGCTATGGGATATAAGCACCTTATCACGGATGACTTGCATATGGGCGGTGTCCAGATACGCCATCAACCTATTATTGAGGCTATCCGCAAAGCGCTAGCCATGGGCGCAATTGTGATTGCAAGCAACATGCCAAAATCTGCGCCTAACTTTAAGTTTGAGCCGGATTTTGATCTGCCAGATAAGCTTTAGCACCATAAAACTATAAACTCTGACCAAAATTTATGTTTCTGTTCTTATTTTCTGCTATTTCGGAAATCCGCACACTTGTTGACCAACAAAACTATCAAGAAGCTGAAAAACATATTAAAAAAGATATGGAAGAATATTATTTTTGACTTGGAAAAGTATATGAAGATCATCATAGAGATTTTGATAAAGCGCTTGAATATTACAAACAAGCACCTCATCATTTTGGCGCTTTAAATAATATTGCATCTATTTTAATAAGACAAAAACAGAATAACGCGGAAGCAAGAGCTTATTTAGAAAAAGCTGTGGATCTTCAACCTAAAAATCTTGTTATTCAGAGAAACCTTGCTATTCTTTATTTCAATACAGGAGAAAAAGAAAAAGCAGAGCAAAATTTGAGAAAGCTTATTGAGCAAGGATTTTTGATGGCTACATATGTTTTAGGATATATATTGCTAGAAAACCGTACCGCTTATAAGGAAAACGCCCCATTTGAACTTAAGGGCAGAGATCTAATTGAAGGCTTTATGTGGATGCATATTGCACAACACTTTTGTCAAAAAGGTCCTTACTGTAATGAGGTATGGGGCAAACCTGAGATCATAAAACATTATAAAAAATTTAAGGATGTTTTGAATGCACAACAGGTTGATATGGCGATCAAAAAAGCGAATATATGGATTGCGCAGCATCCAAATCACTTCAAGACATGGAAGGTATGCAGAGGAATAAAAAAATAATCTGCATAAATTTTATCGGCGAAAACCAGAGTAAAATTAAACTCACTTTTTTTGCAAATCGCGCAAAAATCTCTTGAATCATATTGTGGTTTTCATTTAATATCACGCTAACACAACAGGATTTAAACGCAAAATTGTCATGGCGAGCGAAGCGTGACCATCCATAATGGATCACCACGTCGCTGCGCTCCTCGTGATGACGACTCTGAGTTCGTCATTGCGAGCGCTCGAAGAGCGCGTGGCCATCCATCTGGATCGCCACGGAGCGAAGCTCCTCATGATGACGTCATGCACAACTCAGGAGATGCCCATGAAAAAACTTACCAACACCCTTTTATTACTCTCAGCTTTTTGTGTCACAGCATGCTCACCCAAAGACGATGAGCTTGGTATCACAAGAGAAATGAGAACATTTCAAACAGACTTAGAATCTAATTCTGAATCTATGATTTATTTTGAAACAAGCTTACCAAAACCAGGGCAATTATGCCTCGATAATAAACAGATGCACTATGCTTCAACTGTTGCAAAATGGCTTTATACAAACAAAAATATCAGTCTCATTTTAGAAGGACATTGTGATGAAAGGGGTGCGAGTGAATACAATATGGCACTTGGAGAACGCAGAGCATTGTCTGTAAAAAATGCAATTGTTTATGAATATAGACGCCAATTCAATGAAGAGATGAATCCTGGGCGTATTGATATTATTTCCTTTGGAAAAGAAAGCAATCCTGTACCTTATGTTGAGGGTATGGATCGCTCTGAGTTTTTGGCAAAGAATCGCGTAGTGATTGCTAAGATTAAGGATGTGAAGTAATATCCCGCACCGTCATTGCGAGCGCTCAAAGAGTGCATGGCAATCTATATGGATCACCCGCGTCGCTGCGCTCCTCGTGATGACGATGTCCCGCAAAATTACGCGGACTTTTGGAGTGTGTAAAAGAAATTCAAAAGGTGTGATCCTTCTGGAAGCGGTGTATAAGACCAGCTAATCTCTTTGCTTAATTTTCCTGTTGCATATGTGCGTTTTTCGAATAGCTCTAAAATCATTTGACGCGTTAATAAAGATGTGGAAATTTTATCAATAAAATCATCCATATGTGCATCAAGCTCTCCCAAATCAAACATTTTTAACAGCATAGGGTTAGAAAGCCTCAAACGATTATCATTTCCGAATATAATCACACCTTCATGCAAATGATCGAGAATTTCTTTTTGCGAGGCGCTTAAACTTTTATGCTCCATTTCTAAATGCAAATGGTTTGTAATATCTTCATACATATATAAAACTCCGCCTGAAGCTTGCGGACTCACAACACTTCTCAGAACTTGACCATTGGGCAAATGTAAAGTCTCCTCAAATGGCTCTAACAAGTTGTTAAAAAATGCACGATGAACTTTTTTATAATTCACAAAATCTTGCGGTTCTGGAATTTTTTGTCGATTGCGCAAATCATCTAAAATCTCACTAATTAAAGGCTGGTGCCCTAAAAATTTTGCATCAAATTCAAATAACATTTGATAGGCTTTGTTAAAAAATGTCAAAGCCTGATCACTATTAAAAACGGCTATTGGAGTGGATAATTGTTGAAAAATATTGTGTGTTGAATGGGTATAAGTGTCAAATTCTTTTTTCAGTTTATCTCGCTCTGTTTCATCTCTTCCAATAATAATTTGATCTTCGTCTTTTTTAAGTTCATCAACTTCAAAAAATCTGCGCTTCCCTTTCAAAGTAAGATATTCTGTTTTATTTTTTAACTCAAGAACGGTTTGGGTTTTGATTACCTCTTGCTCTGTTTTATCCAAAAATTTTGCATATAATTTGTTGCAATATTGAATTGCGCCCTCCTTAGTTTTTTGACAGACAATCACAGGTAAATGATTCAATACGAACTTAAATGTATCCACCTGAGCTTGGAGTTTCTCACAATTTGCCCTAAGGTGGTCGTTAAGCTCTTTAATTGTATCGAGATTATAGAACTCTATCACACATCCATTTTGCCCTACTTTAAAGCCTTCAACTTTTAACAAAATTGCATTGTAGGTGATATAAAATGAGAAAGATTTCTTGCTTATGTTTTTATATAAAAGCGCTACATCGTCTTTGAAAAAATACTTTATAAAAGCTTCAAAAGTTGGCTTTGCGCTAAATACATTTTGAAGCTTAGGAGAAAGATGAATCTCTGATTTTGATAAATCTGGAACGTAGGCAAAATCACGCTTCATATAAAACATTTTGTAAAGGTAAAGCCTATAAACAGATACCGCAAGAACAATATTAAGCATCATTACAAATATAAAAAACATGATTAAATTATTTTATTTTTAATATTTTATAATATTAGTTTAGAAGTATTTTAAGATGCGATTCAATATTCGATAGCTTATTAACTCTTTCTTAACAATCGATAGTACAAACTATAGATAGTTGATAAGAGGCTCAAGTTTTTTGTCAACATTTATCTAAGGCCTTAGGTAAAACGTGACAGATTTTATACATCTGTCAAAAGATGTTTCTTTTAGCATCTTTGTATGGAGATACAAAGCGGCTGGGGGATCCAATCACTTTTACGTTGTGTCGGAATGCTATGCCGAAGCAGCAACATCGCCCCCAGTGGCTTTGTGTCTCTTAACCTTGATGTGTAAGTAAAGGACTAGAAGACATATAAATCGGATATGCTTGATTGGGCGTATCCTTTTCATAACTTTTAAAAGTTATGAAAAAAGAAAAAATAACGAAAAGCAAAACAAAGAAAGGTTGAAAAACGAAATCTAAAATTCAGCAGGACAAAAACAATCTATAAAAAAATTAAATTTGGAATTCAACTGTTAAGAATCGATTCTTGATCGATGGTCGATCGACACAAGATCGAAAATGAACGATCTACCTCCACGATGACATTAGACACCAAATTGCTTTAAGAAATGGTTAAGTGTTTCGCTCAGATCTCACTAAAGACAAAAACCACTCTTTACGTCCATTCACACGAAAACCATGCTATGATTGAAAAAAATACCCTAAGAATCTCATGCTTGAATCACGCTATAATCATAAAGAGTATGAAGACAAGATCTACAAAAAATCCAAACCAAAACAAAATCCTGGTGGTGAAAAGTTTTGTATTATTATGCCTCCACCAAATGTTACCGGATCTCTTCATTTGGGGCATGCCCTCACCTACACACTTCAAGATATTTTGTGCCGATATAAACGCCAAAAGGGGTTTGATGTTTTGTGGCAGCCAGGCACAGATCATGCAGGTATTGCAACACAAATTATCGTAGAGTCAAAACTTGATGGCACTAAAGAAGATATTGGAAAAGAAAAATTTTTAGAAAAAACATGGGATTGGGTAAATCATTCACAAACTAGCATTCAAAATCAACAAGAAAAGTTGGGTATATTACCAAACTGGGAGCGTAAAAAATTCACGCTTGATCCCGATGTTTCCAAAATTGTAACGGATGTGTTTGTTAGATTGTACAAAGATGGATTGCTCTATCGCGATAAGCGCTTAGTAAATTTTGACTTTAAATTAAAAACTGCTTTGTCCGATCTTGAGGTTGTGAACAAAGACGTTCAGGACAAAATGTATTATATTCGCTACCCTGTTGCAGATGCGTCTGGTGAACATATTGTTGTAGCAACAACAAGGCCTGAAACCATTTTTGCAGACGTGGCGCTTGCGGTACATCCAGACGCAAAACAACATCAAGGCAAGACTGTTTTTATCCCGCTTGCAGACCGCAAAATACCTGTGATTGCAGATGAACATGCAGATCCAGAGAAGGGATCAGGTGTTGTGAAAATTACGCCAGCTCACGATTTCAATGACTTTGAAGTAGGTAAACGTCATGATCTAGCAATGATTGATATCATTGATGACGAAGGTCGATTAACTGTGCCGCTTTTGAATGGACAAAAACCTTTGGACGCGCGAAAAGAAGTTGAAACACTTTTGCAAGAATTGGATTTGTTAGAGAAGGTTGAGGTCATTACACACACTGTTCCATTCAGTGAAAGAACTGGTGAACGTATTGAACCAAGACTAACAACCCAATGGTTCTGCAACATGGAAAGCATGGCTAAACAAGCTCTAGAGCAACCGCCAAATTTTATCCCTGATCATTGGATTTCAACATATGGAAACTTCCTGCAAAATATAGAACCGTGGTGTGTTTCTAGACAACTATGGTGGGGTCATACCATCCCAGCTTACTATGGACCTAATGGTGAAATATTTGTAGAAAAATCCTTAGAAGAAGCGCAGAAAAAAGCTGGAGCATCTGTAACTCTCACGCAAGACCCAGATGTTCTAGACACGTGGTTTTCATCTGCTCTTTGGCCATTTTCTACACAAGGTTGGCCAGATAATTTAACAGATTATTTCCCAACATCTGTTTTGATTACAGGATTCGATATTATCTTTTTCTGGGTCGCACGTATGGTAATGATGTCGTATTACTGCACGAAACAATTGCCCTTTAAGGATGTATATATTCACGCCCTTGTGCGCGATGCCAAAGGCAACAAAATGTCAAAATCTAAGGGCAATGTGATTGATCCTCTAGATTTGATTGATAAATATGGCGCGGACGCTTTAAGACTCAGCTTAACTGCCCTATCCATCCCTGGACGCAATATTAATATTGGTGAAAAAATCGTTGAGGGTTATAGTCATTTTATTACAAAATTGTGGAATGCAGGACGCTTTTTATCCGCATCTAAAAATCAAGCTGTGGGAAAAGTGACACAGCCACTCAATCTTTGGATTTTGGATAAACTTCATACATTTATCCAGGATGTTGAAACACATCTAGATGCATATCGTTTTGACCTTGTAGTAAAATCATTTTATGAATTTTTCTGGAATACCTTTTGTGATATCTATTTAGAAGGTGTTAAGACACTGGATGACAACGAAAACGTTCCGATTTATGTTTATAAAATACTGCTTAAAGTTATGCATCCCGTTATTCCACTTGTAACAACAAAATTGCTGGAGGAATTTGGAGAAACAGATATTGACACTTGGCCTAAAAATACTTTGCAAGGTCAAGCATCTGATGAAATTGATCTCATGGTGAAAATCATTGAACAAGTGCGCTCTATCAAGGGATTGCTTGGATTAAAAAGTGGATTAACATATAGTATTCCAAGCACGTTAACTGTGGATAAACAGATGTTGAAGCACTTTCTCAAAGCTGGTGAGATTGTGACTGATGTGAAGGCAGGTGTGCCCGTTGTTGTTGAAACACAGGTTATATATATCATGGTGGATGACATGGAACAGGTGATGCAGATCTTGCAAGCACATCAAGCAAAAATCAAAAATGACATGACAAAAACCAAAGCGCTGCTAGATAATGAAAAATTTAAACTCAGTAAACCGGATGCTTGGGAAGAGAAAAAAGAGACCTATGAAAAATTCACGGCAGAATTAAAGACAGTTGAAAGCATGATGCGCTAAGACTTAACTCTTTTTTCATTTTTGTAAATTATTTTATCTCATAACATACCCTTAACATTTATAATGCTGTTTCAATTTTTGCTTGCTGACATAGCAAGCCAAACACAATACATCCTATATCGATGCAGCCAAAAATGCAAAGCGACAGCTAATGCTTGTAAAGAATGCGCAAATCAGTCCCAAAAAACATCACAAAATATCTCAGCAGGACAGCACTATGATGCAATAAAAGCCTGTCTTGAAAAATGCCGTAATTGCGCAAGGGAATGTTTATGTACGGCCAATCGCTGCAAGGCAACAACACGCAGTATTAAAGAAAAAAAAGCACTCAGAGAGATGCAACAAAAATTGGCTGTATGTATAGATGAACTGCGAGAGTGTTATAAAATCTGCAAAACATGCAAAACACATTGTGCAAAAGCATCTTACAAAGAGCCTGAAAATGATATGTTATTCATAAGCGCATATGAGTGCAAAGATTGTGAAGAATTGTGCAGAGATTGTGAAAAAGTCTGCAAAGAAACAAAAGATCAGATTGAGAAATTATTAATAGCGAATTGACCTCCGTCATGGTGAGTGAAACGTGGCCATCTATGGATCACCATGTTGCTGGCTCCTCGTAATGACGGTGTGTTACACAACCTCATCTGCAACCACACTCACCCCCTTACTCACAAGAGACTTTAAAGGCGCGTAGTTAAGATCTTTTACAACATTACCCAAATATACTCCAGCATTATTGTAAATCGACTCCTGAATCGAAATATTGTAACACGTAAAAATCACTGCAATTTCATCGCCATTAATTAGATCAACATGATTGATAATGGCATGTTGAAAATCATACCGTGAATGATCAATAAGCGCTTTATCACAGTTGATAAACTTCTTTATTGTTATAGGCACAGGAACCTGACGTTTTTGATAATCTGATAATGTTGCAAAGCAAAACCCATGCGGAATCACAACCAGTGTTGGCTTCATCACAACGTTTTCACTGCGTTTCATTTGCAGTGGATCTAGATGATGCTCAGCAAATAAAAACTCACTTGTGAACTTTATGGTGGTTGCATAAATAGGATAAAAGTTGGTGTTATTTTTAATGTCTGATGCAAGCTGCTGATTAATATCAATCACCCATGTGGGTGTTGCGTGCCCACCCTTTTCAACGGCTTGTTTATACCAATCGAGATAGTCAGTTTTGTATAATTCTCCTCTGTAGTTAACTTCTACGTCACCGGATTTGTACATGAGAATTCTTTAGAGGGCTTTTTTAAATTGAAGCAAAAAAAGGGTTAAAAATAGGTTATTATTTTTCCTCACTATTATCACTGCCTACCTCAACAAAATCATCACCTACCCCATCCATTGCATGCGGCAATTCTGGCACAGGTTTTGTTGGCGCTAGAGATAATAGACTTGAAGAATCAAGACCCATAGCACTAAGCTGCGCTTGGAATTGAGTTAATTCTTCAACTTTAGCCATGAGCTCCCCTTCTATTTGTTGAATCACTTGCAGACCTTGTGGCGAAACATTGTAAGGCGCCTTACATATAAGCTCAGCCATAATATTTTGAACACAGCCGTCCATAAACCCTATCCCAGGCGTATACTCTGCTGTGACGTATGTCGTGCCTTTCTTATGTGTCCAGCTGCCAAGATTCACATCCTTTAGATTTGCACGCCTATTAAGACTTACCTGAATGGCTTCAGGATTCGAAACTGAACTAAATTCACAACTTATTGAGTAAGACGCCCAATTTCCTTGAGAAACCGTTACAGAACTCCTTCCAATCTCCACTAAATCCGTCCTATCACTTTCTGCTCCTCTCTTTTTTTCAAGATCCATAATATTTTGCGTATGAGCGCCTATTTTAAACATGAGCTGATCTCTCGGGGTCATTGATGACATCCCAGAAACGTCCACAACCTTTGCCATCACCGGAGTCTCTGTTGCCATTAAAAAATACGTAAGCATATTCTTCCCTCTCTTCAGATTTTGTATGTTAATCTTAAGACTTATATTCTAAGTCTCTCGAATATAAAACACATGCTTAAAAGTTAATGTCAAGTTAAAATTGATACCATCGTCCTGAGAAAACTGTGTCGCTTGGATAACCGAAGCGTCGTCATGGCGAATCCGCCGCAGACGGATGTGGCCATCCATAATGGATCACCACGTCGTTTCGCTCCTCGTGATGACCACAAAAAACGAATTGCCTCACAAAACCCATAATGTGTATAATAAGCTAACTTACATACAAATCACATCACTGTGCGCAAACTCTCGCTTTTTCTCCTTCCTCTCTTCATTCTCACACAATGCAGCGATCCAGAAGAATTGCACGATGATATGCCACTTAGACAACTCTACGAAATTGGACTAAAGCGATTTAACAATCATAGCTTTGAAGAGGCAGAAAAATATTTTCAAGCTATAGAAAAACAATACCCTTACACAGACTATGTAAAACAAGCGCAACTTATGTCAGGTTTGTGTGCTTATATGGATAACCGTTACTTGGAAGCCATCGCGCACTACAAAGAATTTATTGCCCTCCATCCAAATGATAAGAGTATACCCTATGCGCTTTATATGATTGGCTATTGCAATTATTTACGCGCTTCGTATATCGAGCGAGATCAAAGTATGGCAAAAGATGCGTATCTATATTTCAGAGAAATAACCACACGATTTCCAAACTCAAAATATCAAAAAGATGCTGAGTTAAAATTACAGCAAATGGTGGATCATATTTCCGCAAAAGAGCTGCATGTTGCACGTTATTATATGAGAGAGCACCTATATCATGCCGCGCTGGAGCGCCTAAATCGCGTAAGCAAAGATTCAATTCATCACCCTGAAGCATATTATAGAATGATGGAATCTTATAGAGGGTTAAGTCTTAATCATGAAGCTGAACTCATAAAGAAGAAATTACTCAAAGAGTATCCTGATACACCATTTGCAAAGAAACTATCTTCTTCATCTTAAGTCACAAAATATCAACATTTCCGACTGTAAATTTCTTAGAAGAGGGAGATGTGTCTTTTTGACTTTTTATTGTGCGCTTTATATTATCTACAGATACTTCTCTATCCTCTCGTAAAACAGACCTTACTGCGCTAAATATTTTTTCCGATTTAAATCCTTTGTCTTTTAACACCTTATAAACTCTCATTACATCATGCAATTGCCCTAAAGTTATCTCCTTAAACTCCTTTCTCAATTCAAACGCAAAATCCCTTACTTTCGTTCTTCTATGTTCTTCACGAATATCGCGCAATACATCCAGTGTATCAAGAGATGATAATTCACCTCTTAATCCATCACCTAATTCTATGATTTTTCTCATTCTAGGCTCTGATAATTTCAAACCATTAACGCCCAAAACTGTTCTCATACTTCCAACCATTGAGACATCGTGAGGAGATGCAAATGATCCTTCTAACATGTCCAGTGTTACTCTTGGTATTGCCGCATTGTCTTGCTCTATAGCGTAAAAAATTTGATTAACCACAGCATGAATCGGATCACGCCAATATTTTTGATGCATTTCTAGTGCTAAGCCTATTACACCATGAAGCTCTACATCTGAAACTTGTCGCAATCGAATGGCATGATAAAATTCTTTTACATCAGAAATCGCATCCCGCAAATCAGGAAACTTCTGATACAAATTCTGCATTACTTCGCTCAATCTATCATCATTTATTTCATATGACATATTAGTAAACATATTTTGCTCAACTCCTTCTAACTCCAGATTGGCGCATAACAACATACAATAAAACAGCACTTCAAACCTTCAATATACTTCGCATAATAAAAATTCGTTGATATTTCTTAACAAAACCTTAAAAAATTACCGGTTTATTAGGAGCATTATTGTTTTTATTATACAATTCTGGTACCATTTAGCTGTGGAGAAATTTATGAAATTAGGGCTTTTTTGTCAAACTACTTGAAAGACGGTGATAATTACAGTTTAGCGACGATTAGTTTTATACCAAATCGTCCTATTATTCTGGTTGGGTCTATGGGATGCGGAAAAACAAGTATCGGGAGACGCCTTGCAAAACGATTAGGTTTGCCGTTTTATGATTCTGATCACGAACTTGAGGAATCAGCAGGCTGTCCAATTAAGGCAATTGAAGATGTCTATGGCGAAGAAGCCTTAATGCGCGGAGAATACAAGGTTATTAAACGTCTTTTAGAACAAGATGTTCACGTATTAGCAACTGGCGGAAGCTCTCTAAAAAATCCTGACACATTGAAGCTTGTTCAAGATGTTGGAATTACAGTTTGGCTCAAAGCGGACTTGGAAACACTTGTTTCAAGAGTTTCAAGACGCTCAGATCGCCCTTTAATCTCTAAAGGTAAAGAGCGCGAAGTTCTAGAAGATATTATCAAAAATTACTATCCAATTTATGAAAAAGCACACATTCATGTTGACACATTTGATGAACCAACAAACCTCACCGTTGATCGCGTCATCAAAAATGTAAGTGACTACGTACAAGAGCATTATCCTGATCAATGCGTTCTGAAAACTATCTAGTTTTAGGAATCGAAACTAGCTGTGATGAAACAGCGGCCTCTGTTGTCAGTATTCATAAAAAAACTGGCCAAACAAAAATTTTATCCAATATTGTGTATTCTCAAATTGAGGAGCATAAGCCATATGGTGGCGTTATCCCTGAATTTGCAGCACGCGCACATTTGGATATTTTGCCAAAGGTTGTTGAACAAGCTCTTGTGGTAGATAAAAGTGAATTAGATGCCGTGTGCGCAACTACTGGGCCCGGACTTATTGGTGGACTTCATGTAGGTGTATGCTTTGGAAAATCCTTTGCAAAAGCATTGAACATTCCTTTTATTCCTGTGAATCACTTAGAAGGTCACGCGCTGACAGCTTGCTTAACCAATGATGTTCAATTTCCCTTTTTACTCCTTCTGATTTCAGGTGGACATACACAAATCATCAATGTAAAAAATTTCAAAGACTATGAAGTATTGGGCTCATCAAAAGATGACAGCTGTGGAGAAATGTTTGACAAAACTGCAAAACTCATGGGATTACCCTATCCAGGTGGGCCTGAAATTGAAAAACTTGCACGTCAAGGCAACGAAAATGCATTTGATTTCCCAAAACCTTTTTATAAAAAACCACATTGTGATTTTTCTTTTTCTGGCCTAAAAACTGCAGTGAAATTAGCTTATAAAAAAACACAACATCCTCATGATATTGCTGCAAGCTTACAAAAAACAATTTTGGATGTGCTGGTAGACCGCTTAACACAAGCGCTTAAATTCGCGCCACATAAAACATTGGTTGTTGCAGGCGGTGTTGCTTCTAATCAGTATATTCGCGAGGGATTGCAAAAATTTTGTGACAATTTAAATATGGCATTTGAAGCCCCTCCTTCTAAATTATGCACTGATAATGCGGCAATGATTGCGTATGTAGGGGGAATGACACTATATCACCAAACGGAAATTCAGGAAATGAAGACAATGCCGAGAATTTCTTTGGGGGTTTCATCTTAAACTTCAAAACATCGTCATCACGAGGAGCGTAGCGACGCGGTGATCCATCTGGATTGCCACGCATTCTAACGAATGCTCGCAATGACGGTGAGTTGTCATCACGAGGAGCGCAGCGACGCGGTGATCCATGGAAGAGTTAGCCCGCCTACGCTCTTCGAGATGCGAAGATGGATGGATGACCACGCTTCGCTCGCCATGACGGTGTTAAAGTCTCAATCAGCCGTCAATTATTAACATTTCCTTAATTTTGGAAAGTTAAGGTATAATTAAGAAAAGAAGAAATGAATTCTCATCATTTATGAAATGGTTCTTTATTGTTATTTTTCTTACCTTAACGCAGTGTTGGGGCAATACACCCGCTGATTCTGGCGCAACAACTTATGTTGTTAAAGGAAAACGATATAAAACCCAAGCGCATTATAATTATGCAAAGGCTGGGCTAGCTTCATGGTATGGGCCAAAATTTCATATGAAAAAAACGGCATCTGGTGAAATTTACAATCAATATCACTACACCGCTGCCCACAGAACGCTGCCACTAAATACAATTGTGCGAGTTACAAATTTACACACCAAAAAATCTGTTCTTGTTCTCATATCAGACCGCGGCCCCTACCCTTCAACCAAACACAAAGGTTGCAGATATATGTATAAAAAACGTTTGATTGATTTATCTTATGCCGCAGCAAAAAAACTTGATGGCTTGAAGCAAGGTGTTTTTCCTGTGCAAGTTGTGAGTTTACCGGCTGAAAGTCGTAAGTTTGCACAAATGATTCAATTGCTTAAGAAAAAACAGAAGAAAAATTTTAGTGTATCGAGAGAATTTCATCGAATTTATACTTGAACGATTGCGTCATGACCACCGGAGTGTGCGGAGCGTAGGCGGACTAACCCTTCCATAAATCAGCTCATGATGACGGCAGACCATTATTGCAATTTATACCAAAAATAGTATAAATTTAATAAGATTATTTTTTACCTAATTATATATGCAAGCTTTTAAAAAGATCGCCTTATGTGCGTTTATTTTTTTTGGATTAACAGGACAAACACCTTCAACACATGACTTTCAAAACTTAACTGTTGTAGAGCATCCGTTGATTAAGCATAAGCTCACAATTATGCGCAATAAAAAAACAAAATCACGTGCATTTTCTAGGTTGCTTCATGAAATTTCTCTTTTGATGACTTATGAAGTGACGCGAAATTTACCTACAAAAGATCTTCTGGTTGAAACCCCTGTCGCTCAAGCTGTAGGATCCAAACTCTCTGGCAGAATTGTCATTGTGCCAATTTTACGAGCTGGTCTTGGAATGTCTAAAGGGTTGGAAGAAATTATGCCTCATGCAAAACGCGGACACATTGGACTTGCGCGCGATCCTATCACAAAACAACCAATAGAATATTTGTTTAAAATACCCAAAAATAAAGAGGGTCAGATTTATATTGTTGTTGATCCGATGTTAGCCACTGGTGGGTCGGCTGTATATGCTGTGAAAAAAATGATTGATTCTGGTATTGCGCCAACTCAAATTATCTTTATGTCACTTGTTGCAGCCCCTGAAGGCGTTGAAAAATTTCAAGAGCAACTTCCAACAGTTCCTATATTTACAGCTGCTTTAGATGAAAAACTTAATGAAAAAGCCTATATTGTTCCTGGACTTGGCGATGCGGGCGATCGCGTGTTTGGAACAGAATAATTATAGTTAAGGTCTTGTTAATTTTTAAAACCTTACTTTACTAAGAGAAAAGTATAAGGTGCCTGAACTGCTTCTATTCCTCTCGCTAATTCATCCATCTCAACAACCTAAACTCACTTCATATAAAAACGTTAAAGAGTTTTTGTCAGTCGCCCAAACACCAAAAGACTTTTTTAGATTGGGCATATTAGTAAAATTACGACAGGTTAATATAGGCGGCGTTGAGACCGAGCAACAAAAACTTGAACTTGAAGCAGAGTGTTATAGAGCATCTGGCACACGACCAGCTTTATGTAATTTTGGCTTGTTAATTGCAGAAGGAAAAATAAAGACAGACCTGCGCCGTCACCCAATCACCAGTATATTTGATCGCTTTTATGCTGCAGCAATATGTTCTATTCGCTCTAGAACACTCTGTTCGATTTATAATTTAATGCTTATACTGCATATCAATCAATTCAACATTTTGCTGATAGATTCCCAACTCGCACTATGCGGGATCCTGGGAACATCTATTGATCCTGAAGCGTTGCTAGACTTAGAAATACGAAAAACTAACTATATGCTGTTAGATCGAATAATTCAAGGTGAACTTATATACAACAATTTGCCTGCCTCCTGAAAAACGCTTAACATAAAAAATAAAAGCTTATTTTAACTTGTTGTGAAAAACACAAAAAACTGGTTTTTGAGATCTGGATATCTGCAGGGTGCCTTCTGGGCCATCATGATTAACGTTGTTGCGTCAGCCAACGATGTGATCATGAAATACACAGGTGGACGACATCACTTTATCGAGGTATCGTTCTTCCGTTATCTATTTAGTACATTGGTCATCTTACCTTACATGTTCAAAAATACAACTTTATTTAAAACACAACATTTTGGTCGACATGCGTTACGTGCATTTATTGGTTCCACCGCCCTTACGGCTTGCTGTTTTTCTGTGAATATTATGCCGCTATATGAAAATACTGTGATTATGTTTTCACAGCCAATTTTCTTTCTCCTCCTAGCGCACTTTCTATTGGATGAACGCGTTGATTTTAAACGATGGCTGTGCACACTGTTTGCATTTCTTGGATTGGCGATTGTATTTTATCCAGGTGCACATTCATTTAACTGGGCAGCGCTTGTGCCAACAGTTGCAGCATTTTTATTTGCATACTCCGATATCATAAATAAAAAAATGGTTATGCATGAACATACTTTTACGTTGTTATTTTATTTTGGTGTAGGTGCCACATTGTTTTCTCTTGTTCCCCTACCCTGGGTTTGGAAAATGCCGACATTTGAAGAAATGTTCTTTTTTGCACTTTTGGGAGTGGGCGCAAATTTAATTCAAGTGTGTATATTTAGAGCATTTACTGCAACAGACGCATCAGGACTGGCACCATTTCGCTATGTTGAATTAATTACAGGCGGGCTTTTTGGTTATATATTCTTCCAACAAATTCCTGAGATGCATGTGCTTTATGGCGCGATTATTATCATGTTAAGCACTTTTGCTTTAACACTTTATGAGAAGCGTTTTGAACAAATTAATGCTTGACTTATTTGAATCTATAAACTGAAAATTAACTATAAAGCTAAAAACTAGATTTAATATGTTTATTTTTTTATATGCCACAGACATTCATCAAGAAGCTGCGCGTTATTTAACAAGCTCTACAACAATCTCAGCAGAACAATATGAAAAAGATAAGCAAAAATCTTTAACACTTTATGAAGCTTTTAAAAAAGGCCACAAAGAAAGTTTTGATACGCTCATAGCAGAAGAAACTCAACCATGCTTACCTGAATTTCAATCACCAGAATCATGGAAGGCTTTTCAAGAAGCTCTAGCACAACAGGATAACTTAAAATTTTTTGAAACACTTCATGAGATTTCAAATTTTAATAACTCAAGAGAAGTACTAGAATTTGGATTAAGAGCGTACCTATATCAAACACAAGAAAACCTTACATCTCTTGTAGACATACAGAAAAAAGCTCAAGAGCTTCAAATCCAAATAAAAAAACAACTCCAAGATACGTTGTTTTATCAACAATGGATCTCTGCGTATACATTCCAACAAATTATAACCCCTTTAGGGCTTTTTATTATAGCGAGCATTTTAGGTTTTTCTTCGATCTTTGAGTCATCACACCAAATGGGACTGATGATTGCATCTTCTGTTTTTACCGGTATTGCTGTTATTTAGGGTGGATTTTTTGGATATAAAATAATTTCTTTAGAAGAGACTAACCGTTGGGCGCGCATTAGAAATGAGAAAAGCATTGATAAGACAGTCGATTTCTTAAGTCTTTTGTTTACCCTTATAGAACGCAAGGATCAAAATGACCTTTTGTATTGGGCAACATACTATTATGCAAATGGCCGAATTGTGAGGTGGGTACCGGATGGTCAGCGTTGGTGGCCCTTGAAAGAATGGAAATCTTCTATTGAGGAATGGGTGCTTACCCTTATTCGAGAACAACCAATACAACCATAGGAAGGAGAAATTGTATGATGTTTAATATTCTTTTTGCCACAGAACCACTCCATACAAGTACGGGAGAGTATAATATTGTCACCCCTGAAGAAGTTGCAATCATAAGATTTTGTCATAATAATTTGCCAATCTCTCAAACCAAAATTGGAGAGAAAATTCAAGAAAAAAGACAAAGAGAAAACCTATATGGGTCTAATCGCGATTATCGATGCCCTCAAACTACAGTCTCTAAAACAGTCAATAGACCTTTAAAAAATGCTGAAGAAGTTGCAGCGCATCAAGAGTTTAGTCAAAAAATTTCCCGTCATATATGGGATGCGCAAGAATTAGGACAGCCATTTAAAATCACGCAAGACGTACTAATAAAGGAGGGATTTTCTTTATTTTTAGATGGTCGATTAATGTTTTATGCTGCAGAAAACGCACTACAACATTTTGCACTTTCTCAAAGAGAAAGTTTAGCACCTTATGGAAAAATTGAAGCGTGCCTTAATGCTTTATTGTTTGGGAAAAAATATGATTACCATTTTCACAGAACAATATATCCGATTGATTTACAAAAAATATTTATTTTTTTAGGATTAGCGCTAGAAAATCAAGAAGCGTATTTTCAGCTTCATAAAACAATGTTAGAAATTTTGGTTGAAAGAAACAACAAAGGTTGTAAAAAAAGCAATAAGACATTAATACGTTATTTAACTGCAGAGCCTGGAATCACCCGCGGATACAACAATGGAATTATCATAGGACATCTTAAGGTTTGGGGCGAGCGGTGCTTTGAGGTCTCTGAAGAATTCACAACAGATTTATTAGAAGAATTGAGTGCAGCGGAAGATAAAGAAAATCTTTTTTGCCACTATTTTTCAACGAATTATGGTAAAAAAATAGATTTACAAACACTCAGGTCGTTCAATCCAAAACCCACACCTTCTATGTGGGAAAGTTTTTTGAATTGCTTTCACACACCTTCTGGACAATAAACTACGTTAAGTAAATTTACTTTGACACTTTATGAGGACGTTGGAAGCAGAATCCCAATCAGTCCTAACAGACAAACAATAACAGGGTATATAAATACACCCTTTTCATTTCCTGTAAATTTCTCTAATCCAAGGCTTATTAAAGGAACTGAACTTGAAAATGCTAAAGATGCAAAGGAGTAAGCTGTTGATGTACCTAAACAGCGATTTGCTCTTGTAAAAAATGTATTGATAAGAGGTGCGCCCATCAGCTCAAGAGCAAAAATAATAATACTGATAATAACAAGAATACTTAGGTTTAGAGGGTTATAAACGTAGACAGATAACAAGCTGAGTAAAACTACATAAAGAGCTATCATGATGCGTTTTTCATGCTTAACGCGATCTATAATCCACCCTATCAAAGGTGTTACAACCATGCTCATGAGAAGCAATGCTGTGCTTATTTTGCACTTCCATATGAATGCGCAATTTTTTTGTAGCAAATAAGCGCACATAAATACAAAGAAAAATTTGTATAACCCGCTTAAACTGCCTGAAATAAGAAATGCCTTTAAAACCGCTCTTTTATTTGGCTTAGCGCTGACTTTGCATTCTTTAGGGATAAAAGTTTCTTTGGTGTTTAAACTATAAAAAAACAACAGGATTGCTCCACAAGATTGCAACAAAAACGGAACCCGCCAATACAAGAAATCTGACGATAATGAGGCAAGAAAAATTCCAATCGAATACGACAAACAAAAAATACTGTTGGAAAAATTTTTATACTTTGTCGCGCTCTCGTAAACATAAACCATACCTACAGAACTGCCCATAAAAATGCCTTGAATCAACCGAAACATGATAAGTAGAATTGATGACGTGATGCCTATAGTTTCATAAGATGGCAATATTCCAATGCAAAACGTTGAAAATGCCACACCACATAAGGCAATATTCAGCGTTGTTTTGCGACCATAATAGCGATCTGCAATATAGCCAAGAATTATACCGCCCAAAGGCTTTATAAAGTAACCTAATGCATAAACCAAAAATATTTTTACATATAAACTTTGATCATTTTGGAAAAAGTGAACTCCAAGCTCATGCGCAAAAAACATATAAAGCGCATGATCATAATATCGCAAAATCGCATTGCCATAAGCGCTAAAAAAATTTCTCATACCTTTGAGCATAGGGTTATTTTGTTAGGCGCTTTGATTTAGTTTAAGTCAGAGTTTTGGTTAAAAATCAAGAAGCATGCATTGATCTCCGTCATGGCGAGCGCAGCGTGGCCATCCATTATGGATCACCACGTCGCTGCGCTCCTCGTGATGACGCTCCTTACGTAATACTTACACAATCTTAGAAAAATCACCCAATACTTCAATACTTTGCTTTAATGCAAACAACAAATTTTGTCTTGATTGCACAATATGAGGGGCGCCTTCATTCACTGTAATTTCATTAAAAAATTTTGTTAAATGAGGGGCAATGCTTTTTAAATCTGAAAATGTGAGTGCCTTTGATAATTTCGCATTAAGAAATATCTCAGACTCGTGAAGAGGCAAAATCTCTCCTGTCGTTTTGTTTACATTTACCAAACCAAGCAAACGTTTAAACCCTTTTAAAAACTCTTCACCCTCTTTGGTATGCACAAACTCTTTAATATCTTGAGATGCTTTGCGCAATTGGTGTAATGGATACTTTGATATTGCCACCTGAACATATGCAGCATCTTCTTGATAATAAATCTTGAAACGAGAATAAATAAACTGCTCTACAATTTGAGCTGTATCTGAGGGCAATGTTTTATATTGTTTCAACACCTTTGAAATTAAAACTTCCAATGGCTCAAAATCAGGGAATTTTTCGTAAATACGAATGATGGTTAACGCATGGCGACGCAATCCATAAGGGTCTTTCGAACCTGAAATCTTCACACCTGATCCGATTAAGCCAACCAAACTATCTAAACGATCCACTAAAGCAACTTTCGCGCCAAGCTCTGTTTGGGGCTGTAAGCGCAAATGATCTTCTATTGCCTCACATATAACATCTTTTTCTTTTTGCGCTTTTGCATAAATACTTCCCATAATACCATGCAGTTCAGGAAATTCACTCACCATTTGTGTCATCAAATCTTTTTTGCACAAACGCAAAACTTTTCCTTCTTCCGACCCTCTTAAAATATTACTCATACGACTAATTTTATCTTTGATAGTTCCAATACCTTTGTAAAAAACAATCCTTGATAAATCATGATCTTTTAATGGAACTTTTAGATCTTCGAGATAAAAGAAACGCGCATCACTTAAACGCGCTCTTAGTACGCGCTCATAACCTTTAATCACGCTATTTTCTAACACATTACATACAGCCGCAAAGTGTGGCGCATCTTCAAAGAAAAAGTACTTTTGATGCACTTTCATAACAGTTCTCAACACAGCCTTTGGCAATTTCATAAACTCATCAGAAATTGCACCTTTTTTTACAACAGGAAATTCTGCCAAACCTGCATTTTCAATAAGCAAATCTTTATCTGGAACTGCGCCTTGCAAATTATCTTCAATGATCTTTTGTCTTTCTAAATCATTCAAAATAACTTTATTTTCTTTTAAAAGCTTTACATATTCTGCAAAGGTTTTTGGTTGAATTTTTTGAGGAGATAAAAAACGATGCCCTGTTGTGTGATCTGTCGTTTTTAACCCAACAATATCCACGTCAAAAATAAGTGGCTTTTGATCCAACACAACCATGATAGATCTTATAGGTCTCACCCATTTAATTTTAGCTTGCGGCCAACGCATTGTTTTAGGCCAGTGAAATGTTGTTAAAACTGTGTGTATAGCCTGTGAAATAACTTCATCTGCTTTTTTTGAAGGCGTGGTTTGTGATACATAAAAATAATTATCTTGTTGTGTAAGTTGGTCTTTTGTCACACCGTGACTTTTGCAAAATTTTTCTACAATATCTTCAGGAAGTGTAATTTTAGGCCCACGAACCATTTCAACTTTTTCTTTGGTTTGCGCAGCAAGTCCTGTTATATGTGCAACTAAACGTTGAGGCGTCACAAAAGTTTCAATTGACTCATGCTCAATATCAATCAAAAACTTTTCAAGAAAATTTTTAAGCTGCTCTTTTGCCTCTGGCTGCATCTTAGCAGGAATCTCTTCGGAGTAAATTTCAAAAAAGCAGTCCACTATATGATTTGTACTTGAATGTATGTCAAATTATAGCGAATTTGTGTGAAGCGAGTAAACGGTAATCGTCGTCACGAGGAGAGCTGAGCTGCGTGGTGATCCATAATAAATAGCCACGCTTCGCTCGCCATGACGCGCAAGAAACTTGCACAATACCTTAAATTCAGCAACAATAATGACTGATAAACAACGAAGGAGAAAATTATGATTTACGATGCACACTTATTCGAGCAAAACCTCACAGAAATCACTGAGAAATTAGACATCATTTGGAGGTGTCTTTGACAAAGAGAAGTCAAAAGCGCGTCTACAAGAACTTGAAGAAATTGTTGCACAACCTAATCTTTGGGATGACCAGGAAAAGGCGCGAACCCTTTTAAAAGAACGTGAAACTTTAGGTGACACGTTATCAGAAGTTGAAGCTATTGAGATTTCTGTTGAAGAATTAAAAGATTTGTTAAAAATAGCCGTTGATGAAAATGATGAAGAAATCATTGGTATGGTCTTTATGCAACTAGAAGCCTTAAAAGAAGAAATTGATAAGCTCCATGTAAAATCACTTCTAAAGGAGCCAGAAGATCAAAATAGCGCCTTTGTCGAAATTAATTCAGGCGCAGGTGGAACCGAAGCGCAAGACTGGGCTTCTATGCTATTGCGTATGTACACACGCTTTGCTAATAAACGAGGGTATCAAGTTGAGTATCTCGCAGAAAGTGCTGGTGAAGAAGCGGGCATTAAATCTGCCACAATTAAAATCATTGGAGAAAAAGCATATGGTTGGCTCAAAACAGAAGCTGGGGTGCATCGTCTCGTCCGCATTTCTCCTTTTGATGCAAATGCTAAGCGTCACACAAGTTTTGCATCTGTTTGGGTTTATCCAGAAATTGATGACTCTATTGATATTCAAATCGAAGAAAAGGATTTACGTATTGATACTTATAGATCATCTGGTGCGGGTGGACAACACGTCAATACAACAGATAGTGCTGTGCGTGTAACGCATATTCCAACAGGCATTGTGGCACAGTGTCAAAACGGACGCTCACAACATAAAAACAAAGAATTTGCCATGAAGATGCTAAAATCACGCTTATATGAATACGAGCTACGAAAGAAAAAAGAAGCTGTTAATGAAAAAGCCTCTGTAAAAAAAGAAATTGGCTGGGGGAGTCAAATTCGTTCTTATGTGTTACATCCATATCAGTTGGTAAAAGATTTGCGCACGGGCGTTGAAAAAACAAATCCAAGTGCCGTTTTGGATGGTGAGATTGATGACTTTTTGGAAGCTGCGTTAGTCAAAGAGAATGAGTAAGAAGTCGTCATGGCGAATCCGCCATAGGCGGATGTGACCATCCATGGATCACCACGTCGCTGCGCTCCTCGTGATGACGCTGCTGCATCACTTCAAACGGACTTCATGCAACAAACCAAACGGCTTAATAAACGGCATAGATGCTTTCGCAGCAAAATGATCTGGCTTTAAACTACTGGAATATAGATTTTCATCCAAAATACCTGAAGACTTTAAGACTTCTGCCACAATTTCACAGCAATACATATGTTCCAAATTTGGTTTTTTTCGCGGAAAAAAATAATCTTTCAGAAACTTCCAAAAACTGTTTTCAAAAGGTGTATCATAAAACTTTACAAGAGCTTTTTGGAATTTGGTTTTTTGCACACGTGTAAGCACGGGAGAAAGTTGCCGCACCACAATGCGCTCAGGTCTATCTCCTAGCCTTTTAGACAAAGGATTGAAACGAATTCCTTGACCAAACCGAGTTTCTAGAATGAATTTTTTCTCATGTATATACTCTTTGGGTAATTTTATTTCAGAAGGAATATCACTCCGATCCACGATCATACCAACATGATAAAAAGGATGTGCATAAATATAGATCAAAACACTCCACAGCATTTCTTGAACAAAATGCGTAAAAAAATCACTTGTTGAAGTGTATTTATCTTTTAGCGCAAACCTATGATCGCCAAACAAAATAACATCACCTGTTTTGAGTTGATTGAATGATAGTTGCGCAAAAAGAAAAAACACGTTTATTTAATAAGGTTTTTTGTATTTAACAGTGAAAAAAGTTTCAAAAAACTAAAGACCAGAAAAAAACTGAGCGTGTTTTTCTACATCCTCATCAGAAACCTTTTTAAACAGGGGTTCAGGCTTTTGGATATTCCAGTTTTCGATGGTTAACTCTTGATCAAAATCAAATTCTAAAGGTAGTCCTAACATTTCCATAATGCGATTAGATGTATCTGGGATAATAGGCTTAGATAAAATGGCATATTGATAAATCATATACAAAGCCTGACTCAGTACCGCTTCTCCTTTTTGAGGATCAGACTTCATAAGTGCCCATGGTTCATTTTTTGCAATAAATTCATTGCCAAAATTCCAGAGTTTACGCAAAGTTTGCATAGCCTGACGGAATTGTAAATTCTTTAAAGCCGACTTATAATCTTGCGCCAGCAGCCTGAACGTAGCAAAGGATCCTTCGGAGCCTGTCTCAGGCAGATCCTTCGGCTGCGCCTCAGGATGACGAGATGTAAGATCAGGATGACGGTGAACTGGAATACGCCCATCAAAATATTTATGAACAAGAGTTCCTACCCGATTAATCAAATTCCCCAATACATCCGCTAAGTCCTTATTTACAATCTCTGCAAAATGCGCAAAAGAAAAGTTTGCATCATCAGTTTCTGGAATATTTGCTAACAAATAATAGCGCCAATAATCAGATGGATACAGCGCTAAGGCTTGATCCAAAAATACACCTCGTTTACCGCTGGTTGAAAACTTCCCACCGTCATAATTGAGCCAACCAAACGACTTGAGTTGATCCACCAAATGCCAGTTTTGATTTGCGCCCATTAATACCCCTGGCCAGAAAACTGCATGAAATGGCACGTTATCCTTGGCCATAAATTGTGTGTAGGTGACGTTACCATCCTTCCACCACATCTCAACATCATCTGTCATAGCAATATAAGCATTTGGCGCATCAAACCAAACATAAAATACTTTATCTTCATGTCCTGGAATAGGAATGCCCCATTTGAGATCACGAGAAATACAACGGTTACGCAGACCTTCTTTAAGCCATTTTTTGGCAATACCCTTGGTCATCGCATTCCATTGAGGACGATCCTCAACAAACTTCTCAACCTTATCTTGCATTTCTTCCAACTTAACAAAAAAGTGCTTAGAAGATCTGAGTTCTAAATCTTTATCTAGACTGATCGAAGAATATGGATGGATCAAATCTGTTGGATCTAATAAAGAGCCACACCCGTCGCATTGATCTCCTCTCGCCTTTTGAAAACCACACTTTGGACATTCACCCATCACATAACGATCAGGCAAAAAACGACCATCTTTTTTACTGTAATATTGCTGAATATCTTTTTCTTCGATCAAACCATTTTTTTGCAACGCGAGAAAAATCTCTCGTGTTAAGATGTGATTCTTTTCATCTGAGGAACGTCCAAACGTATCAAAACTGAGTTGAAACTTTTCATATATAGATTTTTGCGTTTCATACATATCCTTACAATATGTTTCGATATCTTTTCCTGCTTCATCTGCAGCAATTTCTGCAGGTGTCCCGTGCTCATCTGTTCCGCACACAAATAACACTTCTTCACCTGATTGCCTTAAAAATCTTGCATAGACATCCGCTGGCAACATAGAACCAATAAGATTACCAAGATGCTTAATTCCATTAATGTAGGGAAGTGCGCTTGTGATTAAGTAGCGCTTTTTGAGTGTCACTGAATTTTTTCTTTCAATTTGTCTGCATGCTTACTTTTCTTAAGATAGATCTCTGAAAAGTCTACTGGACGCAATACAATTGGCCCAAATCCAGATTGATTTGCTAAGCTTGCCACCAAGTTACGCGTTTCAAAGAACAGGTAATAAGGAATTTCAATGTAGGCAATTGGTTCTAACTGCTCTTCTGTTGGCTCTTGATCAAACTGCACAATGCCAGCATATTTCGCTTCTGCGATAAACAATGGATTATCTCCTACCTTCATTGTCGCTGTTAAGCTCAACACCACTTCGTATGTATTCTCCGGGACATTTGGCATGCTGTCGAACTTGCTGTAATCTACGTCTGCATTCACTTCTACAATTGGCTCTTTTTTTGGGTCAAGTACTTTTTTTGCGGCTAGATTTTCAAAAGAAAGGTCTTTTATATACTGCCCAATAACGTTGAAATGTGGTTGTTTTGGTTGCTCCATGGCTTATCCTGTTTTGCTGTAACTAGGGTATTTTAGCACAGTTGAAAGCCGAACGTCACCTAACGTAGGCTCACCATCATCCTGAAGCTCAGCCGAAGGACCTTCTCGAATTTATCTCAGAAAGATCCTTCGCTCACTACGTTCGCTCAAGATGACGCTCGCATCACTTAGGAGAGAGTTCAAATTCTTTATAATCTAACTTATTTGTCTTGGTAAGTGCGATGATAATTGCGTTAAAAATTTTAAACAAACGCTCATTTCTGTCAATTTTTGGATAATCAACATCTTTTTCATTTTCAATTGTAAAATATGTCTCTATTTTTTTGCGCAACTCTTTGTCTGTAGGCGCCCAATATCCAGGAAATACTAGTTTAGATAAAAACTGCCCTTGTGTTAAAATTTTTTCTTGAAATACAAATGTCCTCCAAAACATCCTACCGCCTTTTCGCAAGAATCCGTTCATAACTTTCAAAAACACATCTGGGCTTTTCACATAGAAAAATGGATCATACACAATAATTCGATCAAACGGCTCATATTCGACACCATGTTGGAATACTGTTACATGGGATAAATGACTTAAATGTTTATTGTTTTTACCTAAAAGCAAGATTCTCTCTTCAGGATGATCATCAAGTGAATGTTTTAAATCCAACTCATAATCTGATAAAGGTTTTTTTGGTTGAAACTTCACCCTAGAACTTTGTGCCCAAAATAAAACACCTTCCACAACACCAATATCAACTTTTTGAAAAGCTTTTTCATTTTGAAACACAAACTCACATAGATTCTCTAAACTGTCTGTATCCCACATATTTTCTGCATAAGCTTCAAAAAAACCTGAGTCATGCTGCAGGGCAACAGCATCTAAGGCTTTCCATTCATTCACAGAAAGAGTTACATTTACACCTTCCTTTTTTCCTTTAAATGCAAACTCCTCTTTTTCTGGTGTAACAACTTTGACGGAGCCATATTCTACTGGCGCGAAAATTTTCTTGAGCATCTCTTTTTTGATCATATGCAAATATTTTAGCTAACCTTTATAGTATTATTATATTCATAAAAATATTTATTTTTAAATACTTGAATTATATATAAAAATATATTCGCGCCATCCTGAGCGAGGCGAAGGATATTCTCACAGCAAAACTCATGAAGATCCTTCAATCTAAAGATCCCAGGATGACAGCGTATCATGCGTCCCCTTGCTTTATCCAACCAAAATCGACTAATATAACTCACGTGCGCCCGTAGCTCAATTGGATAGAGCGTCAGACTACGGATCTGAAGGTTAGGAGTTCGAATCTTCTCGGGCGCGCCACGTTTATTTATACAAAAGGTTGGTATGTTCGTAAAGATAGATAAATCTGTGAAGGTGGTATATGAACCTTTCGCCCTGCAAGAGAATTCCTGGGGCTACAATCTAACAATCGAAAATATTGGAAAATCGCGCCTTATGATGAAGTCAAATTATTGGCAAATCCCTAACTTAGATGGTGAGTTCGAGCGCATTGATGAAGATAATGTAAAAGATGTTGAACTATGTCCTGGAGATACATGCGAAATTATCGGCCACCCTCCTCTATTCGAAAAAGATGTCATGGTAATTGGAACCTATACATTAAAAGATGAGAATGGCGAAGAATTCGACTTGCACGTGCCATTTTTTAACCCGTATTTACCGGTTTCAAAAACGTTTCATTA
The DNA here is from genome assembly GCA_023898745.1 of Alphaproteobacteria bacterium. Classification (NCBI taxonomy): domain Bacteria; kingdom Pseudomonadati; phylum Pseudomonadota; class Alphaproteobacteria; species Alphaproteobacteria bacterium. Next base: position 537,197 of record CP060237.1, on the reverse strand, counting down.
GTATAAACTACCGCTTCCACATTTCTGAACGTAACAAAGAAACTTCTTTGAGCGTGTGTTTTCAGAAGATCCTGCGCCTATTGACTCAGGATGTGAAATATAAATTATTCAACGGCCTGCGCCCAACCCTTTAATTTTTGTTGTGTTGGAAACAATCCGATATGACGATCCTTGATCTTTCCATCTTCAAAGATAATGATTGTTGGAATGCTTGTAATATCATATTCTTTTGCCACTTCAGGACAATCTTCAATATTTAATTTTACAAATTTAAAATCTGGCATTTCTTTTGCTGCTTCTTCTAGAATTGGCAACATAACTTTACATGGCCCACACCATTGCGCCCAAAAATCTACAATAACAGGCTTACTCGCATGTAAAACTTCCTTTTCAAAATCCCCTTTTGATTTAATATCTATAATAGCCATTTCACCTCCAAAAAAATTACCTCTTTTGTTTATTCTGACATAATTTGATACAAAAAATATACCTTTTCTTAAGAAACGAAGGGCAACACTAAAAATAAAGACGTGTTATGCCGTCCATAAAGTACCGCAACAAAGAATATTCATGCGATTACCTTGATTGGTATAAAAAATCTTTGGATAAAAAACTCACACGCCCAAATTGTGTCATTCATCATGATAATGTTTTTAAATCTTCAATTAACAATTTTGAAGAGTGTGGCCCTGTTATTGGTATGAACCTATCTACGTCCGCCTTTGGAAATTACTCTAAAACCATGCAAATGCAGTTAGATGCATCTATTCAACTGGATAAAGTAATGATTATCCTGCCTATGAATTTATACTACCCTCTTTTGATGTTTTGGCATACCTCAAGAACGATTTTGCAAGAAGCGGATATTTTTATGTTAACGCCAGGCAAGGATGGAAAACTTGTAGAAAAAACACATTTTCGTTTTTTTCATAGCCATATTGATCATATTAGTTTGGAAAATTCAAAAGAAATTATACTACTGTTAAGTCCAAAATCTATTGTGATTACAAACATCCTTTATGATGAAATGAATACAAAAATTGGAAAAAGCAGTTATGAGCTGTTCTTTGATACAGCGAACTTTGCTTGGGCTTCAGGCGCGCCGTCATCCTGAATGAGCGTAGCGAGTAAAGGATCTTCCTGAGATAAACTAAAGAAGATCCTTCGTCTTCGGCTCAGGATGACGCACTTAATTCTCTTCGCATAAATCCTCAGAAATATACCCTCTCAAAGATTCACTCATCCTGATAAAACTGCCTAACATTTTATCCACGCAATTTTGATATCTCGCTTCAGGCATATCTTTTGTAACAAGGGTGTATTTAGGAAAAATAAAGGCTTCATGCGCCAACATTGTATTTGCTAAAAAATTCAAGGGCGCCATATAGCTGTGACCAAAACAACAAGTGCCTATGAAAGAAATAACCTTATGGTATAAGGATTTTCCTGATAAGATATCTTTGTATGGCTTGCTGAGGAGGTCCATGAGGTTTTTGCATGTTGCAGATACATCAAAATTATAGATTGGTGAAATAATAATAACACCCAATGCTTTCTCTAACTTTTTCTGCAATGTTAAAAGTTTGGGATTCTCAAACGCCTTCCCATCAAACCCATCACACAAACCAAATTCACATTCACTAACGTTAATGAGCTCAAACTGTTCATATTTTTCCTCAATATATCTCCCAATCTTATCACCAAAACTGTTTTGACTTAAACTGCAAGATAAGATGATGTATGTCATAAATATAGAATAATAAATTTTATTAGCTATATTATATCACAGAAAGTCGAAAAAGTCACGAATTATTTTTAGAAACACGGAAGCTCGCCATCACGAGGAGCTGAGCTGCGTGGTGATCGATTATGGATTGCCGCGCGTTCTAATGAACGTTCGCAATGAAGACTCCCCCCCATGACTGAGTTATTCCTCAAACACCCAATCATATATGCGTTTTACAAGGATCTCGTGCCTCATATTGAGAGATTCAATATATTTTTCGTCATTGACCCATTCATAATCTTCGAACACTTCAAATAATTGACTCTTAGCAAGTCGACCTCTTGGCTTATCATAAACTTCCACAAAATAAGCAGCATGAATCTTCTTGCCCGTATGATGTTTGGTTTTTTCATAACACTCTAATCCAAAATGTCGAATAGTGATTTTCATATAAATATCACCTTGCGCACTCAGATTTCTATAGGTTGCAAACCCCGCATCCTGCAAATTTTGTGCGATTGTTTTCTCAATCATAATCGGTAAGCTTTCATGCCATTGGGCACCCGCAATACTTTTCATCACACGCGTATTCATTTTTATGTATGGTCGATCCGTTGGAATATCGCTCACCACATGCACAGTTACACGTTCATTCCTCACTTTGACAGGCAGAACGTGCTCAGATTGTATAACAAATTCTTTTATGGAATCTGATGGCTCATTAATAAGCGTACAGCCCGTAGTGAAAATAAGTAACATACTCGTCATCCCTAGGAGCGAAGTAATGAAGGATCTCTTTGAAACAGTCTCAGAAAGATCCTTCACCTCCGGCTCAGGATGACGATTCATCATGTTTTTCATATAAAAACATTTTAAATCGCCTACTTTAGTGTACAAGATTTGGTGGATTTACACAAAAACACCATCTTTCATTTGAATCACACGATCCATACGCTTTGCAATTTCGAGATTATGCGTCACTATAACAACCGTCATTTTGTAGCGTTTTACCAATGTGAGAAACAGATCCATCGCGGCATCAGCATTTGCTGTATCAAGATTACCCGTTGGCTCATCTGCCAATAAAATGTTTGGAAAGTTTGCTGCAGCACGCAAAATAGACACGCGCTGTTTTTCACCGCCTGATAGCGTGTGCGGCATGCGATCTAATAGACTTGATAATCCAAGCTTCTCAACCAAGTCTAATATATCTTTTTCATGATCTTTTTGCGCAATACGCAAAGGTAGTAGGATATTTTCCCTAACCGTTAACTCTTCAATCAAATGATGTTGCTGGTATACAAATCCAATATTGCGGAGTCTTAGATCTGTTTTTTCTGTATCCTTCATGCAAGCAACAGATTTGCCTAAAATCATCAATTCGCCTGAGGTCAAAGAATCCAACAGTCCCAAAATTTGTAATAAAGTTGTTTTCCCAGCCCCGCTTTCGCCTATAAAAGCTATTTTTTCACCAGAATAAATCTTGAGATTGATATCACGCAAAATCTCTACACCATCGATGATTTTGTATAAATTTTTTGCTTCAAGACTAACCGTTTGCTTCTTTTTCCCACTTTTCATCTTTTTGAACCCAACATATTGCGCTTTTATCCTTTTGTTTGGCTTGTTCATATAATGCCCGATCATCAAAAACTTTCACAACCCTGCTGTATTCTCCGGGCACATCAAGCTGATTAAACATCAAAACAACGTCTGCTTTATTGATATTTGCCGCATTCTGCTTTGCTAAAACAATAGGCGTCATCTCAGCCAACTGACTATCTTCTTTAACATGCGGCACAAAAGCGCTTTGTTTAAAGATCCATAAAACACGATCTAATTCGTTTGCAAACTCTTCATCTTGATATAACACCATCACACGATGATTTTTTTCATAAAGTTTATATAAAAATTTCACAGCAAAATCTAACGCGTCATCGACTTTGTAAATTGTTGTTTCCACGGAACCTCTTACACTCCGTCATTCTGAGGAAAGAAGTGACGAAGGATCTTCCTGAGTTTTGCTATGAGAAGATCCTTCGCCTTGGGCTCAGGATGACGTCATTCTTCTATGAAACTATAGCAAAATTTGATACATTAACCTAGAAATGAAATGCTTCAAAAAGGCATATGAAATTATTTAAAGGCATTGCCTTTGTATTCGGTGTATACTTTTTATTCCATCTTATTAGTGGGCAGTATGGCTTGATGTCTTGGCATCACCTCAAACGAGAGATTGCCTATAACGAAGTAAGATTGAAAAAATCAACAGAACAAAAGAACGAATTAAAACATATGGTTACACTTTTAGAGCCAGGTAATGTAGATGGAGATCTTTTGTCTGAACGCGCAAGAGTAGTTTTGGGTTATGCGAAGAAAGATGAGAAGGTTATCATTCTGAGATAGCAAATACTTGCCATGACGCACTGATGCGTATTAACCAAAAATTAATACTGCTCCCCCTTTTATTCTTCAAAGTTATTCATAACACACACAATGTCTGAATCAGAAGTAAAGATTGATTTCCATGGCAAGGATGTCACAGCCAAATACCTTGACTGGTATCAAAAAGCCAAAGTGGAAGGGTTTCATGGTGTGCCTGGATGGGTTATACAAATGGATGATGTATTTCATTCAGAATTAAAAGGAGATTTGGAGAACTTCGGACCTGTTTATGCCTTTACACAAAGCGTATCCTCCTTGAGCAAAGGCTCTGTAGGCGCGCATGAAGATGAGTCTGCAATTAAGTTTAGCAAAGCGCTTATTGTTGTGCCTGCAAACAAAGCTTATACCAGAATCCTGGATAAAGAATCTAAGCGCACACGAATAGAACACGTTACAATTCGTAAGCTTAAGAGTGTCGGAGATGATATCTCTGTGCAAAAAGAATTTTCTTACTACAATGCGTACATTGATCATACTGAGATCATTGGCGGAAAAGAAATTGCCATTGTGTTTCGTTTTAACAAATTACGTGTGACAGAGAATGTATTTGATGCGACTGGGGCAAAATCTGGCCTTGTGTCATATGAAGTTGAGGTACATTCAGGTAAAGTCTCTGCATAATGCAGTAAATAAAAATTGTCATTTTCGTTCAAACTTATCACAAACTGTAATTTTTATTTGCTGATCTTTTTTTGTTTTAAACAAAAACTTTCCCCACGGAGTATCATTTATCAAGGTATTCTTTTGAGTCGCTATTTCATGCCCATTAATCAGACACTCCTCAAAAGCACCTCTTAAGATCCACAATCCAAAAGACTCCTGGGGAGCAAACTTTTTTATAAAATTTTCAAAAAATTGCAAACATGTCCAATTGGAATGCACAACCCACTCATGAGTACCTGTATGTATACTTACCCTAACCTCGTTCTGTGAAAAATCTGAAGCACCTAATACAAAAACTGAAAACATCTTTATTAAATCACGAAACTTGAACCTCATTTTATAGAAATCTTAAATTTATAAGCAAGTTATTTTTTCATCTTAAAAATCTTATACTAAACATGAATAATTGATATATATAAAAATGAAAGCCACTTGGATTAACGCATCTGCTGGGACTGGAAAAACGACAGCCTTAAAAAATCAGTGCTTAGAGTTACTGAATAAAGGTGTGAAACCACAGAATATTTTATGTATTACGTTTACAAATAATGCAGCAAGGGAAATGCAGGAGCGCATCCAAAGCGCAACGTCATCACGAGGAGCTTCGCTCCGTGGTGATCTAATGGATGACTACGCTTCGCTCGCCATGACGCCCTCAACCGATCTACAAATTAAAACCATTCATAGCGTGGCACAAAACATCGTCCAATCCATTAAAAACATAGAAATCCCTCGGATTTTTGATGATTATGATCAAGAAATAATCCTTAGAAAAGCTGTTTCAAAATATTTTCAAGAAAATCCAGCTGCAGCTAAAGAATTGAGTAATCAATATTCTTATTACCATTTTCTTAGTCTCATTAAAAAAGTTTTGTATAAAACACGCACCCCTGTCGCAACATTTCTTTATAAAGAGCAAACTGCACCAGAGCCTGTGGAACATCCAGATCTCTACCTTACAACCAAAGGCACTGTGCGCAAAAAGCTTGCGCCTGCGCTTGCAGCCCAGGCTGAACAAGTTTATCAGCAAGTTCAAAACATCAAAACGCATGAGTGGATGGAGAAAAACTATAAGCTTTTATATCATATAAATCATATTATGAAGCATTATCTTGAACTCAAAAATGGATATGATTTTAATGATCTTATTCTAGAAGCAACGGAATTACTCAATGATCCTGCAAATCTTTATCAAGCTACGAAAAATTTTCATCATGTACTACTAGATGAAGCACAAGACACCAGTTTTCATCAGTGGATCTTCTTCAAAAAACTTATTGAAAATGCACAAAGCGTTTTTGTTGTAGGTGATGAAAAGCAGAGCATTTATAGCTTTCAAGATGCTTCGCCTCAGTATTATCAGGATTTCAAGGACTATCTGAGATCTATTAGTGACTTTGAAGAAAAAACACTTACAAACAATTATCGATCACTAAAAACCATTACAGATTTAGCCAAAGAAAAGTGTCCAAATTTGAATATTCCACCGCAAGAAAATCATAGAAAGGGAGAAGGTCATTACGAGGTTGTGTCAGATTTGGGGCACATCCGCGCCATCCTGAGTCACACGCAAAAAGATCCTTCGGCTGCGCTTCAGGATAACGGAGATAAGAACGCCCAGGATGATGCGAGATATATACAGCCGCAGGATATCCTATTATTATTCCGCAAACGCGATCAAACATTTGAAAATGCCCTTGAATTCCTAAAGGAAAATAACATTCCTGTAAATGTCGACAAAAAACACCCCCTTCAAGATGAACCGCTCATAAAAGAACTTATGCATTTAATTAATCTGCAAATTTATCATCCAAACGATCCGTACAGTTTATTTTTCTATGAACGCTCTACGCTAAAGCAAAAAGGTGTTCCTATGCAGTTTAACGATGTTGCAGAAATGGTTGCTGCGCTTATGAATGTTGTGCCAGAGCCTATGTTTATAGCACTTATAGATGTGTTGGCCAATTTACAAGCACCAACCTTTTACCTTTTGAGAGAATATCTTGAAAATCATGCTATTTACTATGAGTCTGACAAAGAAACCAACGCCGTTTCCCTTATGACAATTCATAGCGCTAAAGGTCTCCAGTTTCCAATCGTCTATCTATTTGATAGCAATGACCGAGAACCATATGAGCCATTTATGTATGATATTGCAACAAACTCTCTTTATACTACCCCACCATCTGATCTTTATCATGAGTCTATTACACAAATCAGAGAGCAAAAAAAACTGCTCAAGCAACAAGAAAATGAACGTTTGTTGTATGTGGCTATTACAAGGGCTAAAGATCGATTTTATTTTGTTTCGAATGAGTAACCAGCCTCGTCATGGCGAATCCGCCGCAGGCGGGTGTGGCCATCCACAATGGATCACCACGTCGCTCCGCTCCTCGTGATGACGCTCAACGCCAGGCATTATAAAAAAATACAATTTTTTACTTATATTTTATATATTTATATTAAATTTATATTGAAATATTAATGACTATTTGATATAATAAGTTCAGAACAAAATGATATTTGCTAATGATAAGGAGCTTTTTATGACGACGACATTATATTCAGAAGACGATTGTGCAAAGTGCGAGAAACATGAAGTCCATTTCAAGCCTCAATATCCTATCATAACACTTGGAAAATGCGTAAAGTGGGACACAAAAAGAGAAGAGAGTGGTCTTTATACTATTCCTGCAGGCAGCAACGTAGCAACATTAAAAAGCTTCATTGAAGAAGAAGGAAAAATTCTTTGGGCATCAAAGTGTCATGGAAACACAATTGTTTGTATGAAATCCATATGTCAATTGCAAGATGCAATTCAAAATCTTAAAACGGTTCTTCAAGGTGGCACAGCAACAGACGAAGAAGGCGAAGGCGAAGGTACAAGCTTTGACTATTAATAATAGCTAAAGCGCCTCGAGCTCATGAACATTATTTAAAGGAACGGTATCAAAATGTTAAGTATTTATTTTTTGTCTAAAAAAGCGGCAATTTTTCAGTGGGATATCTATGAAGAAAAGGTATCTCTAGAAAACAAAAATGCTATCTTGGATGTATTAGGCCGTGTTCAAACAAAAACCCTTTATTTGTACGATATAAGAAAAATTAATACAGAGATTTTGACCGCTCTTCTTGAACTTATTGATATCAATCTATTTGGCAATCAACTACAAGTTGTGAATGTCAACAAAAACCATCCCATGATGTTTAAAAACTTGAACTATGATTTTCAAATAATCACAGTTGAAGAGGAAATAAGTATTTCAAATTCTTGTTTGCAAGAAAAATGTAATACAAATCCTAAAGAATCTCCTTTTATAGCTCTTGGAGATTGTTTGACTTGGGATACTCAAAAGATAGATAACCAATATGAGGTAGTTGAAGGCAGTAGCGTTGCAACTATACAAGAGCTTCATAAAAGAAATGGCGATATTGCATGGTCATCTCCAGGCCATGGCAAAACGCTTGTATGTTTTAATGATTTGCAACAATTAAAACATGCGATGAACAACAATTTTTTAACAGGATGGGCTGTCTTCTTGAAATAAATTTTTACATTTATTTTTAGAAGATTGCTGCAATATGCAATCTGAATAAATTGGAACATTAAAAAATATAAATTAATAAAGATGCACGATAAGCATCGTACAGTATATATGTAAAGGAATCATAATGACGACTACAACTGAAAACAACTGTCCAGGCTGTCCAGATTGCACGCAACCAGAATCAAATAAACCTTGGATTTTCTTAGGATGCTGCTTTGTTTTTGACTTAGAAAAAACAGAAGAAGGATTCAGCAACGGACCTAACGTAACAACATTGTTGGAACTATTAAAGCATAACGCAGATACAATTATCTGGAACTATGAATGTGAAACTTGCCCTGAGCATCACACTAAATCTGGTTGCAGAACTGTTGTAACTATGGATATTTGCAAACTAAGACATGTTCTTGCAACAGAAGAATTGTCTGACGCATTAAACCTTGAGAAATGCGACGGTTAAGTTAACAATGTCATAATGCTTTGATCCTTTCCCTTTCTTCCCCATTGAATTGAGGGAATTTTTCTCAATTTGATGAGGAAGAATCAACTTCCTCGGAAGAAAGGATCAAAAACTATGACATGGGGTTCAACAACCAACAATACAACGACTACAACAACGACTACTTCAGAGTGTACAAACTGCGAAACGCTAGAAGATAACACTCCAAAATTTAGTCTTGGATGTTGCATTAAATTAGATGCAGATACACAAGCAAGTCTTAAAACGATTTGTGAGAAAGTGGATATTTCTTGGAATAGCACTTGCAACGGACGTACAACAATTTGTACAGATGGTATTCAAGCGCTTAAAAATCTACTAACTAGCAGTGATCAAGACGCTGTAGAATTGAGACATTGTCTAAACCTTACTTGGTAAGAATAAGTTGAAAGAAGTGTAAACTTCTTTCCTTCCCATTGAATTGAAAGACACCGTTATTCTGAGTAAAATGAAGAATCTTTTGATCTATTATGAGAAAACCCTTCGTTTCACTCGGAATGACAAAAAAATGTTCGCTTTTATGGGGAGGAAAAATCCTCCCAGATCATGAAAGGAACATTTAAAAATGTCATACAAAGATATTTTATCGTCATTAAAAAATTCTGTAGAAAGTATAAAGCAAGATGCAGCAGCAGCTGCAAATAATGCAAAAAACAGAAAAAATGATGGCGATATTGATAGCGCAAAAACAGAGGCTGAAATTGCAAAAAACAAAGCTCTCGAAGCAAAATCTCAAACCAACCAAGCAAAATATGAATTGAGAAAAGCTCGTAAAAAAGCAAAATCTCCAGAAGAAATTGCAGAATTGAATGAGCTCATTGCTGCTGTAGAAGAGATGAATGCAATGGCGTCTGACGCGGTGCAAATTGCAAAAGATTCATACACTGATATTGGTGAAGATGATCCGCTTTCCGAGTATAGGCAAAATAGAGCTGGAGATTTTGCACTAACAGAATCTAATAAAATTGCTCCTGATAACACACCTGGCATTACGATTGGGAAAGACTTAGTGTGGAATAAGGATGTCATTGCTCAACTCCAAGCACTAAGAGATAACGGTGGTGATATTATATGGAAAAATCCAACTGGAAAAACGATTATTCACACAAATAGCCTTGAAGAAGGTGCCGAAGTCTTAAAAACACTCTCAAATCTTGGGCATCTTCAAGTTGAAGATGCGCTCGATTTGAAAAACGACGACTAATAGATTTTCTGGGTACGTCCTGGTTAATCTCTTATTCAACTGCGAGCATTTTTTTGATGACAGTTTCATCATGTAGCTCATATTCTTTCCCTTGAATCTTTTGATATTTTTCATCACCCCTTCCAGCAATCACAACAACATCATTCGATCTAGCAATAGATATCGCATGTGCAATCGCTAATTCTCGACCATGAATTTCAAAAGCAAACGATGCGCCTTCCATAATATCTTTTCGAATCAAATCAGGGTTTTCAAATCTAGGATTATCTTCAGTTATAATCACCATATCAGCTAAGTCTGATGCAATTTTTCCCATCATAGGGCGCTTGGTTTTGTCGCGATCACCGCCACATCCAAATACAACAATTAAATTACCTTGTGTAATTGGACGTAACATTTCCAAAACATTTTGCAGCGCATTCGGTGTATGCGCAAAATCAACAAAAATCTTTCCACCTTTTTTGTTAGAGCCGACATATTGCATACGCCCTTTAGGTGGCGTAAGAAGCGGTAAAATTGGCTTCACACGGTCTAAAGAAAAACCAGATAATAAAACGGCTGCTGTTAGGTTATGCAGTTGCGCTTCACCAAATATTTGTAAGTCATCTGTAGGAAATGGAAATTCATCCCCGTATGTAACAGTATTGGGAAAATTTTCATTTATAAGTCGCCTGCCATAAGGGCAGTTTTTATAAATCACTTTGAGCGTCTCGGGACCAGCTAACTCTGTAAATAATCTGCGCTTAGATTGGAAATATTCTTCCATTGTCTTATGATAATCCAAGTGCTCATTTGTGAGGTTTGTGAAACAAACTGCTGCGAGTTTGCATGTGTCTGTTCTGTGTTGATCGAGCCCATGACTTGAAGCTTCAAATGCGAAATAATCTGCAGGTAAAAATTCCAGTATTTGACTAAACACTATCGGATCTACAGTGGTTAATTTAAATGCATCGTCATGGCGAAGATCCGCAGGATCTGTGGCCATCCATGATGGATCACCACACCCCGCTTCGCGAGACGCGTGATGACAAAAATCCCAGTCTAATCCAAGAGAACCAAGACTTGCACCCTTCACGCCTAGATGTTTCCAGATTTGACGCAAATAGGTCACAACAGATGTTTTACCATTGGTTCCTGTAACAGCAACACAATACTCAGGCTGCTTATAGTTTCTTGCTTTCGCAAGCTCTTGGACTAAATATAATCTAGGATTATCTGTAACAATAAAATCTGGTGCTAAATGCGATAAATGCTTTTGCCCAATAATTGTGGTAGCGCCACGTGCTAACGCATCTTTTATATATTCTTCTTCTTTAGGATTTGGGACACATACAAATGTATCGCCTTTTTTGACAGTTCGAGAATCGTTTCGGATCATGAAGGTGTTAAAGTTTCATCCCCTTTATTCCAGTTACAAGGACACAACCCACCTTCTTGCAGCGCATCAAGGACACGCAAAACTTCTTGAGGATTTCTTCCTACACTTAGATCTGTAACCATAGAAAAACGCACAATACCTTCTGGATCAAGAATAAATGTTGCACGTTGGCTCACACCTTCATTTTCATCCAAAATTCCAAGGGCTGTTGATAAGTCTCTCTTTAGATCTGAAAGCATTGGAAATTTGATATTTGGCAACTTTTGACGTCTCCACTCCAAATGAACAAATTCATTATCTGTACTTCCACCTAACAACACTGCATTTCTTTTTTCTAGCTCTGGCAACATTGCATCAAATGCTAAAATTTCCGTTGGGCAAATAAACGTAAAATCCTTTGGCCAAAAGAAAATCACCTGCCATTTACCTTTGTAACTTTCTTCATTTATTTCAACAAATGCATCATCAATATCATTAGACACAACTGCTGTAAGGTGGAATTTTGGGAATTGGTCACCAACTTTAATCATGCGCTTCTCCTTATGTACACCCGTCATCCTGAGCACAGCGAAGGATCTTTTTGAGTATGTCGCAAGAAGATCCTTCGTGCTACGCACTCAGGATGACGAAACTTATATATACCCATGATAAACAATTTGTAGGTAAAAATAAATGAAGAAGATAAATATAAAAGACGCTCGTCATGGCGAGATTTTTGTCAGAAAATCGTGGCCATCCATATTTTCTGGATCACCACATCTCGCCTTCGCTAAAGCTACGGCGGATTCGTGATGACGTGCCTATATTTCTCCTACATCAACTCCTTATAAACTTCCTGATTCGCCAATACCTGCTTCACATAATGCTTTGTTTCTTTAAATGGAATCAGCGCAATAAATTTTTCTTCTGATATCTTCTTTGGATCACCATAAATATCCACCCATTTTTTGACATTAAAATCACCAGCGTTATAATCACACAGCATCAAAACAACTGAATGATTGTATATGTCTTTCAAAGCACAAATATAACGACCACCCCACTCAAGGTTATTTTTTGGATCTAATATTTCTTCTTCTGTTGCAGCGTAGCCTGCATATTTGCATGCCGTTTTTCTGATAAGCTGCATATACCCCAAAGCATTTGCGCAACTTCTTGCTCTTGGATCAAATAAACTTTCTTGCTTGATAATCCCCAAATAAAATGGGCTCTTTACACCTGGTAATGTTGGATACAAACATTTAAGTTTTGGCGTTTTGCTAAACCTCATCTGAGCATATAATCCCGCCCATAAAGTAAAAGGCGGGCCAAATTTTTGATCAACTTTTTCAATAAAAGCGGCGGCTTGATCTAGTGTGTTTACATCCCTTCTCATGACAGCAAATATAAACTCCTTTAATACCTCAGGATCAGATGTATCTAGAGCAAATAAAGCTTTGATCAAATCTGTTTGCTTGGTAAATTTTGTCGCAATCATGAAAGGTGGCGATTTTAATTTCAATCTCTTTAAAGCTTTTTGACCAAAATATGTTGTTGGGTAGGATGTGGCTTTTTTAAACCATTCAGTATCATTTTGAATCATACCAAGGTAATAAGCTGCGTAACTCTTTGAGCTTGGATTGCCGCTGCGTGCATAAATATATTGCAGCGGCTTTACAAGTTTCTTTCTGTAACCTAAAAGGTGATATCCAATTTCAATCTTAAAAATCACAACATCGTTTTGCAAATGAGATCCTCTTAAAGGCCCTTTATCCAATATTTCATAAGCCTCTCTAGGTCTCTTTTTTTGAACCAATTCCTTCGCAAGCCTCAATCTTTCATACGCCCATTGCTGCGCAAAAGTATTTTGATCATGCTTGAAATTCCTCAAAATCAGATAAATATCATCAAATCGTCCTTTGGATCTTAAGTGATGCAGATACGCCAAAGTTTCTCCACGTGAAGGTGTTTTAAGTAACTTAATTCTCGGTTTTTTTTCTAGACAGTCATGCCGAAATTTGGCATTTCTCTTAAATTTTGAAACTAGCAAGCCGTAAGCTGAGAGCATATTCGACTGTTTTGTTACATATAAAAAATCTAATCGTCTTAAATGCGCTTTGCGATTTAAATAAGTAAGATACTTCTTATACCACTCCATCTGCTCATCTAACGTCATGCACGTCGTTTGCCAGATATGCCTGATATGCTGAGCTTTTTTATGCTTTGGTAAATGATGGATATACACTGCATGTGCCTGCAAAGATATTGGTTTGTATTTACGAAACCAACCCAGCGCTTTTGCGCTGGGTGTTTTTGTTGTGATATATACCTCACCCTTTTCAACTACTTTTTTCTCGCGCGGCCATCTGGGGTATTTATCTAAAAATGCTTGAATATCTTTAAAAGAATGCGTGACATTAGGATCTGTCATTTCTTTCCATAATGCTAAATTGGCAAACAAAAGGAGCATTCTTTTTAGGTTTTTAAGTTCTTGTTTTATTATGACACTGATTTGATACTCACGTCATCCTGAAAAAAACACCGTCATGGCGATCGGAGCGTGGCCATGATCACCACGGCGCATTTCATGCGCCTTGTGATGACGAGTTTATTTAACCAGCCCTACCCTCTTCAGAAGCTGTGTGCGCGATGTTGCCAAAAATTTCAGCAATATAGTTATCGCTTTTCTTAGAGCGCTCGATGGGTGTTGTGTATTCTAACATCACTTGCTTCTTCAAAAAATGATCTATGAGTTCTTTTTTAACCAAATTTCCTTCTTTATCAAAGGTAAGTTTCAACAATATATCATTGATAATTTTCCCTTGAAAAAATGCAACATATTCTTTTTCTAAATATACGTAATACCAACTCTTTTGATCCACGGACATAGCATTTGGAGCATTAAATTTTTGCAAAACAGATTGTTTATTATCCTCTTTCACAACCAGATGTGCACTTTCTTCTTTTAAATTCTCAAACCCAAAGGTTTCAATTCTCCCTTCGCACGCTGTGAGGAATAGACAGGTGATGGCTAATAAAAAATGATAAACTTTTTTCAAAATATTGTTTTGCTGATGAATTCATCCTATTAATAATAATAAGAAATGCAGGGTGTAAAAGCAATGAACAGACTTATAGACGTTAAAAAACAGAAGGTTTTTTCATTTGAAGCAACCCCTAGTGATTTAAACGCGGTGGAGGAAAGGTTTGATTTTGAGAGCGTTCCATTTATTAAGGGAGAGTTTACAATTCGACGCGATGATAGTGTCATACCGTGTTTAGTGCTTGAAGGTAATGTCACATCATCCGTAAAACATAATAATCAAGATATCAATGTTGAAGATAAAATAGAGCTTTATCTGGTAAAACATGAAGACGACATTGAAAAATTTGACATACAGCAGGATGTGGAAATTTTGGAAGACGACAAAATCAACATTGGTGAAGTGATTGCGCAATATATCTATTTAAATGTCACGAATTCGGATGAATAAGCATGGTAGAAAAAAAAGTTATTTACTTTGATTATAATGCAACACGCCCCATAAGAAGTTCAGTTAAAAAATTGTTAGCTGAAATGTATGAATACACAGGCAATCCTTCATCTATTCATACACAAGGCGCTTTTATGAAAAAGAAGCTAGAAAATGCTCGCACATCTGTTGCAAAATCACTCTCGATTCACACCAAAAATATTATTTGGACAAGCGGCGCAACAGAAAGTAACAATACAGTTTTACAAGGTTATAAAGGTCCTGTAATCGTTTCTGCTGTTGAACATCCTTCTGTTTTTAATGTTCGCGAAGACAAGCTTATCTGTCGTGTAGACAAAAATGGTGTCATAAATTTACAAGCCTTAGAACATCTGCTGCAAAAATACCCTAAAGCATTAGTATGTGTCACAGCAGCGGTTAGCGAAACCGGGGTGTTACAACCACTTGAAGAAATTATAGAGCTTACACATAAATTTAAAGGTTTTGTTTTTTCTGACTGTGTTCAAGCTGTGGGGAGAACGCAGGTTCCATGGGACAAACTAGATGGATTTTCGTTGTCGGGTCATAAAATTGGCACCCCTTTTGGTATTGGCATGTTAGCGCTTAAGCCAGCCTTGAAACTTCAACCTTTAATGATTGGTGGCGGACAAGAAAATTATAAAAGAGCTGGAACAATCAATGTTTATGGCGCATTAGCATTTGCGCAGGCGCTAACTGAAACGCTAAATGAAAGCTGGGATTATGTAAAAAAATTACGCGCTACGTTTGAAACAGAGTTACAAAAAATTTATCCAGACGCTATCATTGTGGGGCAAGATGCGCCTCGTTTACCTAACACAATCGGCCTCATCACACCTAATCTACTTAGCTCAACGCAAATGATGAGCTATGATATTGAAGGATTTTGTTTATCCTTGGGTATTGCATGCTCATCAGGTACAATGAAAACAAATGAGAACTTGGAGCGCATGGGTTTTTCAAAAAAACTTGCAGATTGTTTTATACGTATCAGTCTAGGCACAGATAATACGCTAGAAGAAGTTCATCGTTTCTTAGAAGCGACACAAAAACTCAAAGGAAGGAGTCAAGCAAAATATGCCTCATAAAACTATCAAGCTTCCTGTTTATTTAGACTATCAAGCTACCACACCCTGCGATCCGCGCGTATTAAATAAAATGCTACCCTATTTCACAGAAAAATTTGGAAATCCACATTCTAGAAATCATAAGTATGGTTGGGAAGCAGAAGAAGCTGTGCAAAAAGCAAGAGAACAAATTGCTGCTTTAATTAATGCACACCCAAGTGAAATTATCTTCACCAGTGGCGCAACAGAAAGTAATAACATTGCTATAAAGGGTGTTCATAACTTTTATAAAGGTCATGTGATTACAAGTCAAATTGAGCATAAATGCGTTTTGGAAACTTGCAGAAGTTTAGGCACAGATGTAACATATTTACCTGTAAAATCTAACGGCATTATCTGCATCAAAGAATTTAAAAAAGCTATTCGCCCAGATACAAAGCTTGTCTCTATCATGGCAGCCAGCAATGAAATTGGAACTATACAGCCTATCAAACAAATTGGAGAAATTTGCCGTGAAAAAGGGATCTTTTTCCACACGGATGCAGCGCAAGCTGTAGGAAAAATTCCTATAGATGTCAAAGAGATGAACATTGATTTGATGAGTATTTCCGGACACAAACTTTATGGACCAAAAGGTATTGGATGCTTATATGTAGGTAAAAAACCACGTGTACGTATTAAATCTATTTTATCTGGTGGCGGACAAGAGCGAGGCATGCGCTCAGGAACTTTGCCAACACCTTTGTGTGTAGGGCTTGGTGAAGCGTGTGAAATTGCAAAAGCAGAGATGACTATAGAGCAAAAACGTTTGAAGAGCTTTCAAAAGAAAATTTATGATGCGCTTATGAACAACCTCGAGGATGTATATCTGAATGGTGATCTAGAAAAACGTCTGCCTGGAAATTTAAATTTAAGCTTTGCATATGTTGAAGGTGAAGGCTTGATGATGCGACTAAAAGATTTATGCATATCTTCAGGATCTGCTTGCACCTCTGAATCTCTAGAACCCTCTTATGTGTTAAAGGCTATTGGTGTGGGTGAGGATTTAGCTCATACCTCTTTACGATTTGGACTAGGTAGATTTACCACACCAGAAGAAGTAGATTATACAATTGACCGCGTTATTAAAGAAGTTAAAAGTCTTCGTGAGATGAGCCCGTTATATGATATGGCGAAGCAAGGGATTGATATCAAGAGCATCAATTGGGTTGGGCATTAACGCCTGCCGAACCGTCATCACCGAGGCGCATAGCGCCGTGGTGATCCATATGGATGGTCACGCTACGCTCGCCATGACGAACATTTTATGGTTTAATGAAATATATTTATAAATATGAAAAACCATGCTTTATATTAAAAAACTGCACCCTGATGTTCCGACCCCGAAATTTGCAACACCTGACAGTGCGGGCATGGATATTTGCGCGTCTATTGAAGAAGAGCAAGTTTTAAAACCGGGAAAGCGCGCGTTAATTCCAACAGGATTTTGCATGGAATTACCCAAGGGCTACGAAGCACAAATCAGGCCTAGATCAGGCTTGGCCCTAAAGCATGGGATTACAGTTTTAAACACACCTGGAACAATTGATGCAGATTATCGTGCAGAAGTAAAAGTGATTTTAATCAACCTTGGTGAAGAAGATTTTGTTATTACACCATGGATGCGTATTGCACAAATGGTTGTAGCAAAAATTACACCTGTAAAATTAGAAATTGTGGAAGAGTTGGATAACAATACACAAAGAGCCTTTGGTGGCTTTGGATCTACGGGGGTGTGATGTTTAGAGCATGCATTATAACTTCGTCATGGCGAAACCCTGAAGGGGCTGCGGCCATCCGTACTGGATCACCACAGCGCTATGCGCCTCGTGATGACGGAGAGCTTTATGCGCCTCGTGATGACGGAGGGCTTTATACGTCTCGTGATAACGGCAGGTCATTATGATGCTCTTCCTCTTCGCAGATGCGGTTGCAAAAAAAGTTGAATATTTCGCTGCCACTAACACAAAAAAAGTTCAGCGCTTTAAAGGGCCTGGCACAAACTATCCGTTGATGCATATCTTGTCACAAAAAAACTATCCTGTGAAGGTTATTGGAGAGTTTGATAACTGGTGTCGTGTGTTATGCGTAGATGGCGAACTTGGATGGATTAAGAAATGCTATCTCAGCACAAAATATCGCCGTGCAATTACAATAAAGAATACGCATTTGTACGATGGTGCTTCAAACCATTCGAGAACTATTGCTCAACTTCATAAAAACGTGTTCGTGCAAATTAAAAGCACAAAAGGTGAATTTGCCTATGTTATGGTAGGGGAAAAACGGCTTAAAGGTTTTGTGCCTTTGAAGGATTTGTGGTGAGATGAGTATTCATCATGATGAATCCGCCGAAGGCGGATGTGGTCATCCACACCGGATCACAACGGCGCTAAGCGCTTCGTGATGACGTATATTCAACTTTTAGTTTTCTAGCAATATCTTTACTATCTTTGCCTGCTATGCCGCTTGCCAAAATATCATCTTCAGGAATTGCTCCAATTGAAAATGCAAGAACTTGCAACTGCCACAACTTTCTTTTTTCTGTCGCAATATATGTTTTTAGCTGCTCATCTGTATAAGCATCTATTACCGCTTCAATCTTATCAATGGTTACGTTTTTTATCCACTTTTTAAGCAACGCTCTATCAGCAAGTTTCAAATCGGTAAAACGATTCTTTAGTATAAACCTTAATAATTCAAGAGGAGCGCGCTGTTTAAGTTTTTCAGAATATAAATCTCTTAACTCTCTAGCAATCGCTCTTTTATCGGCTTGAATATTATCTTCTGCCTTAATTTTACCAATAGCAAATGCAAGAATTTGCAGTTGAGACAACTCTCGACTACTTGACGCAATATAACTTTTAAGCTCCTGATCAGTATATACATTAATTGCTGTTGCATCTTTTTTCTTTGTGGTTTTTTCCATCCATTTTTTAAGCAATGCCTTGTCGTGTTCATTTAATAATGCAAAATGATTTACTAGAAGATTTTGCAATGCGTCTTTTTTCTGAACATTCGCAGTCCATTCAGGTTCATTATTTAAATCTTGTTTTAAAAATGCGTTATTCAATTTCTTTAACTCCGAAAGTGCTCTACCGCCTTCAACGTATGCAATAAAATCAGTTATGGAATTTGCTTGCATAAAACTATATAAACCTAATCTTACAGCATCTAGAACAAAAGGCGTTTGATATGCTTCTCTCAAGCGCCCAACTAGAGCCAGTATTTCCGCTCCTGTTTTTTTGAAAAACTCATACACTTCTTGCAATTCTTCAACTGTTCTTTCTTGAACAACATATTTATCAAAATCCGCTTTATCTTTTTTAAACTCTTGCCAATCTTTGTGTATTAAAGAAAAATTCGGATTCGATTTCATCTTTTTTAACTCTGTTATTAGTGCTCGCTTTCTCACAACCCGATCTTTACAAAAATTAAATGCAACCTCTAGATCTTGGAGTGTTAGAGACTCATCGTCTGCATAAAGGTTTATATCTCTTTTTCTTTCTTGCATCCAGTCAGATTTAATATAGTTAAAATCTGGAAAATTTTTGAGCTGCTCTATGAGCTTTTGCTTTCTTTCAAGCGTCTCACGGATAAACTCAACAGAATCTTGCAACTCCTCTAACGTGAGAGAATCATCTCTTACATAATCTCCGCGCTCTTTTCTTCCAGAACTTAGCCAATCTGCTGCAATAATTTCAAAATCTGCAGAACGAAATGTATCAATTTGATCTCTTAAACGTCTTTTTTGGTCTTGTATTCTTTCAACGTCTTTATTGAGTTTTTTTATAAACTCTTCATTTATAGACTCTTTAGATAAGCTTGCGCCTAGATCTTCCACCTCCTTAGATGACAACGAATCAACAACGACATGCTCAAAGTCACTTAAAGCCGCTTGCCTTTCTTGCTGATCTTCAATTTGTGATAGTTGCGCGATAACATCTGAACGAAATTCTGTTGCTAAAGGTGCTTCTGGTAAACCAGCAAATAAAAATAAAATCATAAAACACCTCCTTCTAATAAAATGCCAACAGAAATTTTATATCGCATTTTTGAAGCCATAGAATCATTTGTTGTTTGAGGAAGGGACACACCTTCAATTGCGAGCGCCTTGATATCTTGCTTCGCAATCAGATAAGCATCTTTCTTAACTGAAGCTGCATTAAAACCAAACTGTCCTGAACCTATTAAATACACATGTTTTTTCAATTGATACTTTACCTCAAGCCCAGAGAATAAATTCCAAAAATACGGTGTATAAACCTTTCCTTTGAACTTATTTTCATCTGAAAGATAAAAGGCTTTATCTTTAAACCCAACATCTGATGAACTAACTTGCGTATCCACTCGGTAAAAACGCCACAATTGCGCACCTAATAGACCAGAAAGCGTGCATCTTTGGGTTATTTGATATCCAGCTGCTAGCTTGATTTGACCTAGATCTTTCACATCACCTGCTGCCAAAACCCCAGCATTTCCTGTAACTTCACAGCTCATCTGAAATGGCGCTTTATAAAACGTAACTCCGCCAGATAATGGAAACCATATCAGTTTATCTGTTTTACCTTGTTGCGCTGTGACATTATAGTGATTTTGCGAAAATGACATTGCTTCCGCATCTTGTAAGCTGGAAAAACCACCTCCAAGAGAAATAAACCAATCAAAAATCATAAATATTTATGTTAATATATACTTGCAGTTATTATAACATGATATTTGATTTAAATCAAATTATTTTTAAGGGGAAAGAAAATATAGAGAAATTTTAATAATAGAGTCTTTAAACATATTGTGCAAAAACTCAACATGTTTACTTTTATCCAAGCAATAATTCTTATTGAACTACACAAGGACCACTAGTGCAACAACCGCCCCCTTGTGGCCCGTTACCCCTACTAGAAGATGTGTTGTTAGGAGTGCGTGTAGAAACGCCAAGTTCTCTGTTATTTCCTGAACCCCTTGTAGGCTCATTAGAGCTCGAACGTTCTTGTGTGCGCGCTGCACTATCACTCCCCTTCGCCACAATTATGCCTTCTATCAATCTTGCTCCAGCCTGCATGTCGTCAAGAGTAACGCCCTGACCAGCAATCAACTTTGCTAACTTTCCAGCTTCATCTTTACCAAGAAAATCATGGGCTTGCAAATCTACTGCAACCAATGCAAAATCTTGCGCTCTTGCGCCGCCAGCATTAAATGCTTTTAACTGTTCCTGCATAGCTTTTTTAGTCGCTACCTTTTCATTGATAAACGTAAGCGCAGCTCTCATATCTTCAACAGATACACCTTCTTTTCCTGCAATAAAATCCTCAAGACTGCCCTTGTGATTAATTTCAGATGCCTGGAAATCCTTTTGCACTAAGGCGAGATCTGCTTTTGCAACTTTACCAAATTCTTGCGTTAACTGTGTTCTTTCTGTCTCTAAAGTTGTTTTTCTTTGTGTTACAGCGTGCAGAACTGTTTCAGGAACTTTTGCGTTAGCATTTGCAAATGCCTTTGTAACACTTGCCACTTTCCGCTCAGGAGAGTTATGCAATTCATCAACTAATATCTGTCGAGCTCGCTGCTGAGAAACCGCCTGTGTAGCATATGCAGCATCAAAATCAAGATCACTATCACTACAAATCAAATGTAAAATCATAAAATACCTCCCGATTCGATCAACAGACCAACGGAAAATTTGTATTTCATCCTTGAAACAACCTCACTAATATTACTATTAGGAAATAAAACGCCTTTTGCATGCTTTGACCCTGAAGCTTTATTAATATCTTGACTTGCAATTAAATAAAGATCTTTTTTGTCTTTAGTCTGATTTAGTCCAAACTGCCCTGATCCTATTAAGTAAACATGCTTTTTTAACTGATATTTCAACTCAACACCGCCAAAAAAATTACGAAAACGAGAGGAATAAACACTACCATCATTCTCATTTTTATCAGACAGGTAAAAACCCCCATCAGTCAAATCGGCACCAGTTTTAGTTCCACCACTTTTCTTTGGGAGGATTGCAGGTGCGCTCAATTTCACATGCATCTTGTTTACGCTCCACATCTGCGTTCCAACCAACCCAGAAATCACAAGCTTATCTGTCGCTTGCATACCAATAGTAAACTTAATTTGTCCCAAATCTTTCACATCCGCACTGCTTGCAGCTGCTGCAACGTTGCCTGCAACCTCAAGCCTTGTGTGCAAACGTCCTTTATTCCAAGACAATCCCAAAGATGCAGGAATCCAAGGTAGTTTACCTGCTTCAACTCTTTCTACTGTTGCCTTAAATGGGTTACTTGCTAATTCAATTTTTTTATTGTTGTCATCATCTAACTTGGAGAATCCGCCTGCAATGGAGACAAACCAGTCTAAACCTGTGATACCTAACATACTCATTTTTTACTTATCTGATTATAGCTAAATATACCAAACGAAAATTTCGCTTGCAAGCAAAAAAATGGTTAATTTGAAGTTAAAGTATTAAATATTGTTATCCTGATCGAACAAAGTGAAAGAGGGGTCTTTTTGAGTTTGTCTTAGGAGGATCCTTCGCCTTCGGCTCAGGATGCCGGAGCGTGTTGCGGGAGGTCCTGTCATGCTGAATTTCGTCATCACGAGAAGCGCAGCGACGTGGCCACGCTTCGCTCGCCATGACGGCGCACAACGCTATTCAAGAGGCTCGCTGCGACATCTCTTTCTTCACCTGCTCCATCAATGCCTTCACCAACTCTTCTTTCGTCTCATTAATAAACCGAGAGTTCATAATGCGCATGCGTGAATTCAACTGTTGCTTCAACTTACGCCCCTGCTCTTCTATCTCAGCTAAAGACATGGCTTGAATCTCCTTCACCTTCTGCTTTGACTCATCTTGAATCATTTTCAGTGTTTTCTTAAGATCGCCATCAGGTTTTTTTTCTTCCATAATATATCCCAGTGATACACGTTGCAGGTATCGCGCTGTTTCTAGAAAGTTATCCATTTGCTTTTGCTTATCTTTGAAAAATGCCCCACCTTTTTTACGCATGATAGAAATGAACATAACGAAAAATAGACTAAAAGATAAAGTGTAAATATAAAATTCAGGATGCTGCATCTTTGATACCTTTTATACTTTGGATTTTGCTGATAATTTCATCTTTATTTTCCGCAATAAATGGCTTGACGTGCTCTAAAATGTTTTGTTTTTGCTGCTCGATAGATTTTTCAAGCTTTTTAATCATCAATTCATGCTCTTTTTTAATTGCCTTAATAGTTTCAACTTGCTCGTGATGAATCTTTTGATATGCTTCTTCTATCTCTTGCTTTGCCGCTTCTTGCGCCTCTTCAATTTGCTTGAGTTTTTCTTTCTTAAGCGTAATCACCTCTTGTTGCAAATATACCGCTGTATCAACCTCATTTTTGAGCTTAGAAAGCCTTTTGCTCAACATTTTCTTGTACTTTGGCAACACTAAAAACACCATGCCCCCTAAGACAATAGAAAAGCTTATGGTTAACCAGAAAAATTGAGACGGAAATGTCGCAACATCAAATTGTGGAAGCATGTATCAGCTAAACAAAATGAGTATGGAAACAACAAGCGCAAATAAGGCCACTGCCTCTGTAAAGGCTAGACCTAACATCATTTTGTTAAAAAGATCATCTTTGGCAGACGGGTTTCTTGCAGATGAGTCGATTGCAGATGAGGCAATACGCCCCAAAGCAAGAGCCACGCCGATAAGTGGCAAAAGTGCAATTGCAGCGGATAAAAGCTTGATGTCCATGGTCTGATGCGTTTATTGTTCCCTACTAATGTAAGTTTAGGACATCGTTTAGATAAAGACAAGTTAACAAAGTGAAGACGTATGCTTGAATAACTGCAACAAATACTTCAAACCCAATTAAGAGAACGTTAGCACCAATCGGGAGAAGCGAAAATGGATTTAGACCTAACAAAACAGAAAACCCTACGAAAATTTTCACCATAATATGCCCTGCTAACATATTTGCAAATAACCGCACAGCAAGACTTATAGGTTTGGTAAAAAACGAAATAATCTCTATAGGAATCAACAATGGCGCCACATAAACTGGAATACCTTTAGGGAAAAAGATACGAAAAAACCCAAGTCCATTGTGGTAAAAACCGCACCCTATAATAAAGAGATACATACTTGCAGCCAAAAATAAGGTCATTGAAATGTGGCTGGTCGTTGTGAAGGCGCCCGGAATAACACCAATTAAATTGGAAAGTGCTAAAAATAAAAATAACGATATTACCAAAGGAAAATAGGTCATGTCACCAATATACTTTTCTGTCATCGTTCTCACAAATTCCATTAAGGTATCCACAATCACAAATCGCTTCTCATTCAAAAGCATATAAGGAATCGCAATGCATAGAACTGCTGCAATCAACATGCAAAGAGAAGAGTTGGTGAAAGAAATATCAATAGATCCAAACTTCAGCGGAACAAGTGTTATAATTTTGAACTGATCAAGTGGCGATGCCATTGTGTGATCTATCTCCTTTCCGGAACGTCGTCATCCCGGGATTTGGCGTAGCTAAAGACCCGGGATCCATTAAATCTTACGTGGATCCCGGATTCTCGCCTTTGGCTCGCTCCGGGATGACGGTAATTAATGCGCCTCACTACACCATTTTGTCATGATTCAAGCGCTTATACCAAGCCAGCGCCAAAAATGCGCTCGCACACACCCCTGAAACACATACCACAAAGAAAAAGGCATTCCATCCAAAATGATCTAACAACCAACCAGAACCTACGCCCGTCAACGCCGTTCCCGCATACCCAAAAAATCCTGTAAGCCCCGTTGCGGCTCCAGACAATCTTTTATCAGAATAATCAGTTGCTGATATCCCTATCAAAATTTGCGGTCCTGTTAAGAAAAAGCCAATCGCCCCCATAAGGAACATCAGTAGCGTTGCATTACCCCCAGGAAGTTGCCACAACACAAAGATAAGAATAGTGATCACAACCATGTAGATCGTACTTACAATACCGCGATCGCCTTTAAAAATATGGTCTGAGATATACCCAGCAACAATCCCACCAACAACAGCACACACATCTTTCATCGCTGGATTCGTAATTGTTGCTAACGTCTTTACCTGCTTAAACTCAGCCAAAAACTTAGGCGCCCATATAATAAGAGACATGCGCACATAATATAAGAAGAAGTTTGCACAACACACATATAATACGAGAGGATTCTTATACACAAGCTTCTTAAGAACCTTCCAGTCATACAAATCGATCTTTTTATCTGTCTTGCAGACAGATTCAAAGCCCATAGATTCTGGCGTATCTCGCAAAAAGACAAACAAAAATAATGCTGCGCATAAAGATAAAAATGCAGGAACAAAAAAGATAAAATGCCAATCCTTAGAAAACATCCACATCACAAAGGCCACAACAAAGTAAGCAGCCAACCCACCAAATTGTTGCGATGCATTCAAAAGCGACCATCTCAGGCCAAGCTCTTGCTTCGTAAACCAACTTGAAAGCAGCTTAGCGCATGGTGGCCACCCCATAGATTGAAAGCCCTGATGCAACATATATAATAAGACTAAAGATGTAAACGACTGAGAAAAACTCATTGACATCACCATTAAAGCAGATCCAAGTAACCCAAATGACATAAAATATCGTGCGTTCACACGGTCACTAATTAACCCATTAATACCCTTGCCAAATGCATGAACCAAATTGCCTAATGTGATAATTACACCAATATCGAAGTTTGAATATCCAAAAGATTTTTGGAGCAAAGGAAATGCATAAGAAAAAATGTTGTTACGAATCAGATAAAACCCAGCGTATCCAATGAAAATTGATGCAAAAATACGTGCTTGCCAATACTTAAATTGCTTCATGGTTTTTCATCTGGGTATGATTTATAATTTTGCATTTTATAAGGAATTTGTAAAGACGCAAAACGCACCGTCCTAGCGAAGTCCCGAAGGGACTGCGGCCATCCATGAATCACCACAGCGCTACGCACCTCGTGATGACGAACTACCCCGCCCGCTTCTCCACGCGGTCTTGACTGGAAAACACAGCCTTAATCAAAACAGCCAGCTCATTTCGTGCGGCAATGTGTGACAAACGCATTTGCATTCCGATTTCAATCAAATCCAACAATGTCACACCTTGCAAAAACAATTCTTTAAATATAACACGCTCTGTAAACCCTGAAATCAAACGAAATCCAATGCGTGGCGCAAGCGCGCTCAGGATTTTCTCAATCTCCATATTGTTATTTGAACTCAAATTACTCAAACGATTACGCACTACAATCCAATCAATTTGCCCACCATCACGCTTGGCTTTTTTCATTTTTTGCTCCCAAACCGTTTGAGAGTATAAGCTTGGCTTAATATCTTTGGCATCTTTAGAATTATCATTCACACGCACCAACATATCCAAGTCAATAAAACTGTCATTAATCGGTGTAATTAATGTAGATGCATACGAATGCGCTACTCGTGACAAATATGTGTCATTACCTGGCGTATCCACCACAACATAATCACAATGCGATAATTTTTCCATAAGCGCTGCAAAATTCTCTTCATCCTCTTTATGTGCCTGTGTCACATTATCATTTGCAGATTTGTGCAACTCATGATGCTCTGGCATCGGCAACTTCGCAGATGGATTATTCTCAAGGTGACGTTTTCTGTTATGAAAATATCGGGTCAAGGTGCCTTGACGCGCGTCTACATCTATAGATCCAACTTTATGCCCCTTTCTCAAGAGACTTACTATAAGATGCATGGACAAAGTGGACTTCCCTGTTCCACCCTTTTCATTGCCCAAGACAATTACATATGGCTTTTTCATTTTTTTCAGTACTTTTTTTTAAAGTGTAGCAAGATCAAAACGTGAAAACAAAGTGTGTTGTTTTTTTACAGCAGGTTTGCTAACCTCATCATATATAATGGAGAAAATGGATATATATCATGTTTTTAGGAACAGGCTTCGACTGGTTCGTTGCTGTTATGGGAGGCGCTGCAACGGTAGATGTGCCTTCAAAGGAGATTAAGGCTACGGAAGAAGAGATAACTCTTCCTGGCGGAGCAAAAACAAAACCTGAAGTAACTTTTGGAGATTGTGATTATGGAAAGTTACCTTTGTTGCTTCTATCTGGAGGCATTTCCTGGCAACAAGGAAAAATCCATGCCAAAGCTGAAATCGCAGGCAATGCGGCAGCATTCCTAAAATCTGATGTAAAAGACCTTGGTCAAGTTAAGTTTGGCATTGGGTACGAAGTTATGAATAAACTTGTAGCTTCTTTTATTTTCGGCGCTCAAATGCGGAGTATGAATAAAATCAATATGAAGGCAAGCGCAAAAGCTCCAAAGTTTGAAGATAAGGCTGTTTATCTCTCTGACAGCAATAATCTTGGTGGAGAATCGCCTCATGCAGACAAGTTCTATAATGGTTTTGCTGGCGTAGAGCTAAAATACAAAGTCATGAATCACATCCATGTTGTTGGAGCTTACCAATATGGTATTGGAAGCTCAACATTAAAAAAAGATCTCTACCTAAGAGCGGATGAGGAATTTGATTTGACAGCAGGTAAAGCTGACAAAAATCAAAGAATCCAAAATATAACCGTTAATGAAATCAAATCAAAAACAAATCACAAAGTATCTGTAGGTATTTTGGTTGAATCAGGAGGACTGCTATGATCTTATTTATACTTAATCTTAACGCCTCAGCTAATGCCGATGAAGTTATGACAGCAAGATACGCAGCTGAAAGAGCTATTCTTAACCCAGATGGCTTTAGAGCAACACTTGAAACTGGCGTATTCAGCAGAGAACAGTTGGAAATTACTGAGAAAAGTATCGGCGAATTTCTTGCCGATGACAAGGTGAAGCCTTCTGATACAACAGCATTTGATAGTGCAGGAATTTATGATGCAGACACAACTACAGTTAAAGGAACGCTTTTAGCAAGAGCTAAACTGGTTCAAGAAAAAATAGAAGCAAAGGATGAGATAGTTGCTGAACTCAGAAGCCATACCAACGCATTTTCTAAGGTGAGTAATGCAGAGGCAGACTTGCAAGCTGCGAATGATAAGATGAAATTTGCTGATTTGTTAAAACTTACAGCTCCTAAAGCAGGTCTGCATATAGATGAATCTGAGAAAGCGTTAGATCCTGTTGATATAATAGCTGAAGAGATTGGAAAAGTTGGTAAAGCGGTAGCTACGGAACTAAAGGCGCTAGATGCTACAGCAGGATCTACCTTGGAAAGACAGGTTGAGAGTTTTGTAGGAGCGGAGAAACTTAATACACTTGACGCAACAATTAAAAGCTCTAAGACAACTCAAACATCGTCCGACACAGCCCTAGACACCGCTGAAAAACTTCAACTCAAATCCAACCTTGACAATGATACAGCTGTAGAGACAGAGATCCATGCATTCAACCAAGCTGCATTCCTCAAGTTAGCTGCAGATCTTGGCATTGGAACAGGCGATACGGTTTACACAGGAGCTGACAGCGCTGTAACAGCTGCAAAAGGAGCTTATGACAAACTTGTATTGATTCGCACAAAATACGCAAGCGATCCAACGGATGCGGAGTTAACAACAGAAGAACTTGATGCAACAGGTGAAGCAAATGATGCTGATAAAAAGAAAGCTGCAAAAGCAAATGCTAGGAAAGACTTTGCAACACTTGTAAATGAGGCTGAAACTGCAGTAACTGATGCAAGATCAGATCTAAAGAAACTTGATGCTGCTAAAAAAGCTGTAGCCATCCTTGCTGCAAGAGCAAAGAAGTTTACAGAGGCATTAGAAGCTGCAAAAACTGGAGCATTTAAAGATGCTACAGAAAAAGCAAATGCATTGTACAGTGAGATCAGAACAAAAGCTTCTATCATCACATCTCAACATACAACTTTGACCACGGCATTTGGTGCAGACGACCAAGATGGAACATATGCCAACATTCAAGCCGAAGCTGCAAAAAAGCTAAGAGCTGCAAAGACTGTTCAAGTGAGAAAAGCTGATCATGCAAGTGATATAATGGACTTTGATCTTGAA
Organism: Alphaproteobacteria bacterium; assembly: GCA_023898745.1. Classification (NCBI taxonomy): domain Bacteria; kingdom Pseudomonadati; phylum Pseudomonadota; class Alphaproteobacteria; species Alphaproteobacteria bacterium. The sequence continues at coordinate 508,090 of CP060237.1, read as the reverse complement.
ACGCTATCTACAGCAACTAAGAGAGGTGAGCTAGATACACGCGCAAACACTGCTGGAATCATTGATACAGGTGACGGATCTTTGCGTAAAGTTGCAGGTGATGCATTAGAAGCTGCAGAAAAACACTACACGTTGCTTGATGCAATCATCACAGGCACTTTTGCAGATGATGCTGCAGTTAAAGCATCTTTAACAGATGCAGAAAAGTCTGAAGCTGCAACAGGCAAAACAAAATCTGATGAGCAAGAAGCGCAAGCTGTTAAAACAGCAAAAATGTCCTTTGAGGATCTACGCAACGAGGCTGAAACAGCACTAAATGAAGCTAAAAAAGCTGATAACTTAACAAAAGCTGATGTTCAACTTGAAGCTAAACGTTTAATGGCAGCTCTTGAAGCAAGAGTTGCGAAGTTTAATACGGCTATGACTGAAGCAACGAAAGATACAGATGGTATCTTTACAAAAGCAAAAGAGGCTGTGAGTGCGTTGAATGCGGAGATTTATAGCAAGAATGCGGCTAAAATCGGAGAACTTGACACGTTAGAAAAAGCAATTGAAGATACAAGCGCAAGTAATGTAGGTTACAAAAAGACTCAACAAGACTCCGACACAGCCCTAGACACTGCTGAAAAACTTCAACTCAAATCCAACCTTGACAATGATACAGCTGTAGAGACAGAGATCCATGCATTCAACCAAGCTGCATTCCTCAAGTTAGCTGCAGATCTTGGCATTGGAACAGGCGATACGGTTTACACAGGAGCTGACAGCGCTGTAACAGCTGCAAAAGGAGCTTATGACAAACTTGTATTGATTCGCACAAAATACGCAAGCGATCCAACGGATGCGGAGTTAACAACAGAAGAACTTGATGCAACAGGTGAAGCAAATGATGCTGATAAAAAGAAAGCTGCAAAAGCAAATGCTAGGAAAGACTTTGCAACACTTGTAAATGAGGCTGAAACTGCAGTAACTGATGCAAGATCAGATCTAAAGAAACTTGATGCTGCTAAAAAAGCTGTAGCCATCCTTGCTGCAAGAGCAAAGAAGTTTACAGAGGCATTAGAAGCTGCAAAAACTGGAGCATTTAAAGATGCTACAGAAAAAGCAAATGCATTGTACAGTGAGATCAGAACAAAAGCTTCTATCATCACATCTCAACATACAACTTTGACCACGGCATTTGGTGCAGACGACCAAGATGGAACATATGCCAACATTCAAGCCGAAGCTGCAAAAAAGCTAAGAGCTGCAAAGACTGTTCAAGTGAGAAAAGCTGATCATGCAAGTGATATAATGGACTTTGATCTTGAAACGCTATCTACAGCAACTAAGAGAGGTGAGCTAGATACACGCGCAAACACTGCTGGAATCATTGATACAGGTGACGGATCTTTGCGTAAAGTTGCAGGTGATGCATTAGAAGCTGCAGAAAAACACTACACGTTGCTTGATGCAATCATCACAGGCACTTTTGCAGATGATGCTGCAGTTAAAGCATCTTTAACAGATGCAGAAAAGTCTGAAGCTGCAACAGGCAAAACAAAATCTGATGAGCAAGAAGCGCAAGCTGTTAAAACAGCAAAAATGTCCTTTGAGGATCTACGCAACGAGGCTGAAACAGCACTAAATGAAGCTAAAAAAGCTGATAACTTAACAAAAGCTGATGTTCAACTTGAAGCTAAACGTTTAATGGCAGCTCTTGAAGCAAGAGTTGCGAAGTTTAATACGGCTATGACTGAAGCAACGAAAGATACAGATGGTATCTTTACAAAAGCAAAAGAGGCTGTGAGTGCGTTGAATGCGGAGATTTATAGCAAGAATGCGGCTAAAATCGGAGAACTTGACACGTTAGAAAAAGCAATTGAAGATACAAGCGCAAGTAATGTAGGTTACAAAAAGACTCAACAAGACTCCGACACAGCCCTAGACACTGCTGAAAAACTTCAACTCAAATCCAACCTTGACAATGATACAGCTGTAGAGACAGAGATCCATGCATTCAACCAAGCTGCATTCCTCAAGTTAGCTGCAGATCTTGGCATTGGAACAGGCGATACGGTTTACACAGGAGCTGACAGCGCTGTAACAGCTGCAAAAGGAGCTTATGACAAACTTGTATTGATTCGCACAAAATACGCAAGCGATCCAACGGATGCGGAGTTAACAACAGAAGAACTTGATGCAACAGGTGAAGCAAATGATGCTGATAAAAAGAAAGCTGCAAAAGCAAATGCTAGGAAAGACTTTGCAACACTTGTAAATGAGGCTGAAACTGCAGTAACTGATGCAAGATCAGATCTAAAGAAACTTGATGCTGCTAAAAAAGCTGTAGCCATCCTTGCTGCAAGAGCAAAGAAGTTTACAGAGGCATTAGAAGCTGCAAAAACTGGAGCATTTAAAGATGCTACAGAAAAAGCAAATGCATTGTACAGTGAGATCAGAACAAAAGCTTCTATCATCACATCTCAACATACAACTTTGACCACGGCATTTGGTGCAGACGACCAAGATGGAACATATGCCAACATTCAAGCCGAAGCTGCAAAAAAGCTAAGAGCTGCAAAGACTGTTCAAGTGAGAAAAGCTGATCATGCAAGTGATATAATGGACTTTGATCTTGAAACGCTATCTACAGCAACTAAGAGAGGTGAGCTAGATACACGCGCAAACACTGCTGGAATCATTGATACAGGTGACGGATCTTTGCGTAAAGTTGCAGGTGATGCATTAGAAGCTGCAGAAAAACACTACACGTTGCTTGATGCAATCATCACAGGCACTTTTGCAGATGATGCTGCAGTTAAAGCATCTTTAACAGATGCAGAAAAGTCTGAAGCTGCAACAGGCAAAACAAAATCTGATGAGCAAGAAGCGCAAGCTGTTAAAACAGCAAAAATGTCCTTTGAGGATCTACGCAACGAGGCTGAAACAGCACTAAATGAAGCTAAAAAAGCTGATAACTTAACAAAAGCTGATGTTCAACTTGAAGCTAAACGTTTAATGGCAGCTCTTGAAGCAAGAGTTGCGAAGTTTAATACGGCTATGACTGAAGCAACGAAAGATACAGATGGTATCTTTACAAAAGCAAAAGAGGCTGTGAGTGCGTTGAATGCGGAGATTTATAGCAAGAATGCGGCTAAAATCGGAGAACTTGACACGTTAGGAAAACTACTATCAGGTGATGATGGTAGAGGTGGCTACGCAGCTATCAAAACTCAAGCTGCTGAATTTTTCACAACACAAAAACAGAAAAAGCATACGCTTAGAACGAGTTTTCAAACTACAGACACCTCGGAGGTACTAGTAGAATCGTTTGTCACCCAAGAGAAGTTGAAAGAAATTCAAACACTTATAGCTAAGGCTATAGTAGCTAAACTCTTAAAAGATGAAGACGCTTCTAAGGCAGCAGAAAAAACTTTAGCGGATGCGCTTGAAAATTTCACAGCTCTTGATCACATTGTAAATGGTTTTGTAACAGTAACTGATGCAGATATAGATTCTGCTCAAGAAGATATTGCTAAAAAGTTCACAGCCGTAACTTCCTCTACTACTACTACTAAAGAAAAAGCTAAAACATTGGCGAAGTTATCTTTTGCAGAGTTAATCACAAAGGCAACTGAAGCGTTGAAGGCTGCAGAAAAAACAATTTCAGATGATGACCTTCGACAAGAAGCTGAAGCTTATGTTGCAGCAGTTAAGTATAGAGCAGATGAGTATCAACGCATTCAAGCTCAAACTGACTCTGAAATTTCAACTGCTGTTAGTGAGAGGAATCGCTTATATACTGTAATTGCAACGGCTATTACGCAAGAGGTTGATCAAGCTAAAAATACGGCAGAGGCTACAGAATGGTATAAAACCAAAGGGAGAGATGAGATACGTACTCATTTTGGGACACTCGCACTCCAACCAGAAGAATTTTCAGTGTTTAATGTAGAGCCAGCCCACGCTTTCACAGCGCTTCCTGGCGTAAAAGGCGTAACATATAGCGACGTAGCGCCTTGGCGAAACGCATATGTAAAACTGATGGAACTAAGAGCGCGAGAAAAAGCAATTAACGCACTTAAATAACCATCCGCTTTAAAAACACTCCCGTTACACTCTCCCCACTCTTCGCAACAACCTCAGGTGTGCCGCTGGCCACAACAGTGCCGCCGGCAGCACCACCTTCAGGACCCATGTCGATCACATGATCGGCGGTTTTGATCACTTCGAGGTTGTGTTCAATCACGATAACTGTACTGCCGTTATCCACAAACGTGTGGAGAATTTCTAACAGTTTTTTCACATCATCAAAATGCAAACCTGTAGTAGGTTCGTCTAAGACATAAACTGTATCTTTGGTGGAGCTACGCGCGAGTTCTTTAGCAAGCTTTACACGTTGCGCTTCACCACCAGATAATAACGTCGCAGAGTGGCCAACTTGGAGATAGCCTAACCCTACCCTTTGCAAAAACTCCAGTTTCTTGCGAATCTTTGGGTGTGCATCAAAAAACGCACATGCCTCATCTATACTCATACTCAAGACATCAGCAATGTTTTTGCCACGATAGAAGATTTCCAGCGTTTGTTTGTTATACCTACGACCATCACATGTTTCACACACCGTAAATGTATCAGGCAAAAAGTGCATGGATACACGAATGGTACCATCACCATCACACGCATCACACCTTCCACCTGGCACGTTAAAAGAGAATCGCCCTGGAGAATATCCTCGTGCTTTTGCTTCTGGCAATGCGCAAAACCATTGGCGAATTTCATCAAATACCCCAATATATGTGGCTGGATTAGACCTTGGTGTGCGTCCAATTGGCTTTTGGTCTATTTTTATCAATTTATCCGTGTACTGAACGCCAGTGAGGAATTGATGACCTTTATTATAGCCATTACATAATTCGCCCATCACAAGCGAAGATTTGCCGCTGCCTGAAACGCCTGTCACACAAATCAGCTTGCCAAGTGGAAATTCTACGTCCATTCCTTTCAAATTGTGTAATTGTGCATTTTTCACCACCAAAGATTTTCCACTGCCCTTGCGTCTCTTTTTCGGAACAGGAATCATCTTTTTGCCAGACAAATATTGCCCCGTCACACTATTATCATTTTGCATAATTTCTTGAGGTGTGCCTTCGGCAACAATTTCGCCACCATATATTCCAGCTTTTGGACCAATATCAAAGATATAATCTGCTGCCAACATAGTGTCTTCATCATGTTCCACCACAATAATGGTATTACCTAGATCACGCATTTTCTTGAGTGTCGCGATCAAACGATCATTGTCGCGCTGATGCAAGCCAATAGATGGCTCATCCAACACATATAATACACCTGTTAATTGCGACCCAATTTGAGAGGCTAGCCTAATGCGCTGCCCTTCTCCACCAGACAATGTGCCGGAAATACGATTAAGGGTGAGATAACTCAGTCCTACATTCACCAAGAAACCCAAACGATTCTCGATTTCCTTGAGAACCGGCCCCGCAATATCCATTTGCTGGCGTGAAAATTTCAGTGTATTCAACCACTGATGCGCCTCACTGATGGACATATCACAAAATTGCCCAATATGAAGATCGTTAATTTTAATCAACAGACTCTCTTTTTTGAGACGATAGCCCTGACATTCTTCACATGTGACTTTTTCATACCACCCTTCTTCGATGAACCCTAAACCTTGGCATGCTTTACATGCGCCTGCATGAGCGTTGAAGGAAAAGATGCGTGGCTCAATTTCTGCGATAGAGAAACCACTTTCGGGGCAAGAGAATTTGGAGGAATATAGGTCTGACGTCTTTGCATCGATATTGTCGATGACAACAAGACCGTCGGATAGTTCAAGAGCTTGCTCGATGGATTGGGTGAGGCGTAACGTAAAACGCTCTACCGCCTCGTCATCATGCGGAAGAGGTTTCGTCATGGCGAGCGGAGCGTGGCCATCCATTGGATCATCACGGAGCGAAGCTCCTCGTAATGACGATGCGCTTGCGCCTTCCACCATCACCAAACGATCTACCACCACAGACACTGTGGTCTTTTTATTTTTCTCAAATACCGGCACATCCTCAAGCTCATAATAGTTGTCATTCACCTTAACTCGTGAAAATCCTTTAGCTTGAATATCACGCAATAAATTCGCATGCTCACCTTTACGGTCTCGCACAACAGGCGCAAGAACTGTAAACTTAGTTTTCGGGGCTTTTTTCATGATGAGGTTCACAATTTCTTGTGGCGTCATTGCTTTGATAGGCTTTCCTGTTACAGGAGAATACGGTATGCCCACACGTGCGTAAAGAAGTCTGAGATAGTCATAAATTTCAGTAATCGTTGCCACAGTTGAGCGCGGATTGTTATGCACCGTCTTTTGCTCAATGGAAATGGCTGGACTCAACCCTTCAATAGAATCTACATCCGGTTTCTTTGCAATATTCAAGAATTGTCTTGCGTACGCTGACAAACTCTCGACATATCTGCGCTGCCCTTCTGCATAAATGGTATCGAATGCTAGTGATGATTTGCCTGACCCACTGGGACCTGTGATCACCACAAGCTGATCCTTGGGGATATTGATATCGATATTTTTGAGATTATGCTCCCGCGCACCTTTAATTTTGATGTATGACATGGGATGTATGGTTATGTATGAGGATTATTGTATTATAGGGGATTTTTGGGGGGATGTTGAGAGGTATGAAATTCCGTTATCTCGCTTATTATTCTGTATCTGCAGCACTTCGAGTTTTTGGCGCTGTTGAAGAGCTCTTATGAAGTGCAGTAGCGGCTGTTGCAAAAGATGCTGTAGATTTAGCGCTTGCTTTTCTTTCTGCTGACGCTCTAACGATTTTTTGTACTTCTGTTTGCGCATCATCAAAAATTTTGCTTACACCAGACCTTGAATGGTTAAATTCAGGCACACTCTTTTCTGTTGCAGACAATGTAAGCCCACAAAGTTTCTTCGCTTTCACAATCGCACCAGCCCATTGTGTTTTTATTCTAGACTCAGTCACACCTTGACTTGTTTGATCATTTTTAATCAAGTCTAAAATAATACTAAAAAATAGATTTACTCTATCCAGAGCTTCTAATGAATCCATTCCTTTTGGTGTAAGCGCTTCCACTCTTTCACCTATTGCACTATTAAGCTGATCAAACACCGCTTGATCTTGCGTATCTTGCTCAACAGTTTGTGCTTTCACATCTCTTAGAGCTTCATTTTCCGCTTTCAAGCGCACAACTTCTTCAGCTGAACGCTTGCGTTGTGGAGAATATTCGTCTTGAATTTTTTTACGAAGCCCATCAAGAAGTATTGTGTTTTCTCGCTCTCTTGCGCGTGTTTCTCTCAATTCATTTGAAACGCTCAACTCATGTGCATCTTTTTCAGCCAACTGATCTTGGGACATACCCAGCTCAATTTTTACTTCATCTAACTTTTCTTGAAGAGCATTTTTCTCCTGTGTAAGACGCAGCTTTTCTTGACTTGCTTTCTCTTGCTCTCTTTCCAGAATTTCAAGTTTTGCCTTAAGTGCAGAAGTTTGGGCTTTAGAGGCCTCCTGTATCTTTGAAAAATCTCGATTTCTTTCTATAGACCTCTCTTGAGCCCGTTTTTGCGCAGCTTCTTGCTTCAGTCTCGAATCTTGTCTTTCAAGCTCCAACTGCTTTTGCGCTTCACTTGTAGCAACTTCAAGCTCTGCAATTTTTTCACGAAGGTGTTGATTTTCTGACGAAGTATTAGCATTTAACTGCTGCAACTTTTTTCTCTCTGGAGAAAAACTTGGAGTGGGTTCAACAGCTTTACGCTTCAAATCTTCATTTTCTGCTTTCAATTTAGCGATTATCAAAGATGGATTGCTATCATCTTCTAAAGTTGTAGGAGGTAAAGATGCGATGTTTTCAGCTCTAGACAAAGAGTGTAAGTTATTATCTTCATCCTCACCTTCCCCTAACTCTCTTAATTGATCTATTACAAACCTTTGTATGTCTTTATCATCTTTATAACGCGCAGCAACCAACTGAAGATTCTCAATACTCAAACCCTCAATAAAATCAAGCTTACGTCCTGGATATCTTGCGATCCTCCCTGCTAAACCATCTATAGTAAAATTTAGATTAGGATCCTGCCTTAATGTTGGAGCGCTAGACCCAGCGAAACTTGATCTCGGATGGTATGATCCTGTTGTAGAAGCAAACATGTATAAAAATAATGCATTCATTATAATTCTCCAACTTTAAATACCATGCCTATAGATACTCTCCAGCCCATATCAGCTTTCAAAGATGCTGTACCATTTTCCGACATACATTCGTTTTGACCACGTAGCAATCCCCCGTAAACAGGGTCAGGTAATTCGTCTTTTATAAATAAACCGTGCTTATCTGTGTTAAAAACTTTTGCTTTAAAGCCTTTTTGCACAGATCCGCTAATAGACATGCTTTCATTGACATCATATTGGCCTTCAAATCCAAAAAACCCGCAGTAAGAATTAAAAGCTCCTGGAATACCTTTTATTACGGGAGTTCGAGTTGTCACTGCTGAAAAATATACCTCTAAAGACTTTGGATCAGGGTGTGTTGGATTTGCTTTTTTTTGAGTTGCAAGGACATTCACTTGATCACATCGAGATACGTGAACTCCACCTATCAAAAAAAATGTCAAACGTTTAAACGCTTGAAATCCTAAACCTAATTTAAGTTGTCCTAATTCTTTAATATTTGAAAGACGAAACGCTGTCACGTTTCCGCTTAATTCGCCTTTGAGGCGAAATTTACCAAACGCCCGCATTGCACCTAAAGAAATAGGAAGTAAAAAATCATTGTCTGTTTTTTCAACAGAAAAACCAGAAATATATTCCTCTATATCCTTCTGAACATTGCCTTTAATCTGAGGCTTAATCGATACCCCCCCTGTAGCAATTCCTGCAAAAAAATCGAGTCCTAACATCACAAAATCCTTTCAAAGCTTAAACTCAAACCACTTCTCAGAAAAAGATGCACTTATCTTTAAATTCTGCGGTTGTATCGCATTTTAAAATTTATTTATTATAAAAGCAAGTACATTTTTTTATATTTTTACATATCTTGCAAACTATGAAACTAAAACATTCTAAATCTTAGATTTTAGAGCCTTATGCTGAGGGGTATTACTTTCTTTTGGTGTGTTATCTTTTTGCAAAAAAGATTTAAACATTAAACCCGCAATAACAGAAAAGCTTACACTTCGCTCTATAAGGCCTGCAGAATCTTGAATATGTTGCAAAATTAAGCCAACACCCTTTTTCTCCTCTTTTGGATTCGCGCCGGCTAAACTTTGCGATGCTGAAGATTGAATACTTGCAAGAACTTTTTTTGTTTGTGTTAACCCATTGAAGAGCTCACTCAATCTAGAAATTAATTGACTGATATCTTCTTGAGAATCAACATCAGAAGGTCCTTGTATAGAATTATTAACTTGTTTTATAAAGTTTTTAAACTTCTGCCTCTCTTTTTCTAACTCTTGCTTTGCTTGTTGACTTTGTTGATTCAAACTCTGCTTCTCGGAATTACAGGTTTTAGCCGATTCATTAGCTTGACGCAATTTTTCCTCTAACTCCCCAATTTTACTTGCTTTATTCAATAACTCTTCTTGAAGGCGCCGCACCATTTCTTGGGTGTCGTTTAACTTTGCAGGCACTTTTCCTAGGCCTAACTCATCATCCTCCGAAATATCTAGTGTTTTCATCATATCATCTACAACTTTCACAATCTCCGGGTTTTTTCCTTGAAAATGCAACTTAACACGTTCTAAATTCTCACGACTTAAACCTATTAAAAACTCTGATTCCTTGCCTGGATATCTTATGATTCGTCCCTCTAAACCCTCTATAGTAAAATTTGCATTAAGATCCTGAACGCGCTGCCTTGAGGCGGAAGAATGTAGAACTGTCTTTTCCCCTCCACTTGAACGAGCAGGCGAAGGTGAAAAATCCGATGCAGATATAAAAAATAAGATCATATTACTATTCTATTAATGTGTCGTGAGATGATTATAGGAAGAACAAAATAGAAAAACAAGTTTTTGAAAAAATGAGAAAAATGAACTGACCCAGGGTCAACATTACGAATTTAGCATAACATTCTAATGGATCACCACACCTTGCTGCGCAAGGTTCGTGATGACGGAAATGCTGCACTTCTTGTGATGAGAAGGTGAAAAACCGTCATCCTGAGCGCAGCGAAGGATCTTTGTGAATTCATTTTAAGAAGATCCTTTACTCGCTTCACTCAGGATGACATAGTATGCTGCACACTCAGAGAAGTATGATATTCACGCAGAAATACTATACCTCCACACGCACTAGCGTCGTCCTGCCCATCCAGCCTCAGTCAGATTTGGCTTGATACATTTGCGTAATCCACCATTCTTAGCAAAAGCCTCAGGAGAGGTGTGAACCATGCCCCACGCTGCTGTTAGATCTTCATCTGTAATACCTCCGTCTGCGGCAAATCCATCAACCGCTGTGCCATCAGGATGTGTAAGAACATTTTTTAACCCTAAGATCTCACCACGGAAACGATTGATGCGCTCTCTAGCAGATTTTTGCCAATTTGCACCTGCATTGCCTTTAAGACCCCATAGGTCTTGATATAAGGCATTTACATGACTCCATATGTGACTGCAAATAAACTGAACACGTATGTCACGCGTGTTGGATTCATTTTGTGCATCAGATCCTTCTAAGCCTCTTAATACACTTTGGAATTGTTCTAGGGGGTAAGCTGCAAGTTGGGCTTTGAGTTGTGTATTTTCTGCTTTAAGTTGAGCAATTGCTGCATCTTTCTCTTGTTGTGCGACTTCAAGGCCATCAACCTCTTGCTGTAATTGAGCTTCTCTAGATGATGTTGCCTCTAGCTCTTGTACAAGTTGCTTCACTTGAGTTGATATGTCGTCTAGGGTCATTGTGCCTGAAGATGCATTTCGACAATCTAAGATACGATCTATTATCTCATGAAGATCTGCGTGTCGCGCTTTAACAGCTTTCAGATTTTCCTCATTCAAGTGATTTAGCATTTGTATAGCAGCAGGTCGACGCGCTTCCAATATCATATCAAATGTATCTATATTAAACTCAGTATTTATATCGTTTCTTACAGTAAACTTTTGAGGTTGTGCCAACATTTGATCTATTGCCTGAACCATCTCTTGATCTTTAGATTGATAATACCCTTTTACCAACTGAAGATTGGCAGGGTTAAGCCCCTTTAAAAAAAATATTTTTTTACCTGGATTGCGCGCTATCCTTCCTGCAAAATTATCGATATCAAAATTAATATTTGGGTCGCGCTGGCCCGAAACAATCTCTTTTTGTTTAAAATTTGCTACACAAACCTCAAGCTCATCAACAAATGCTTTCAATCGAGCTGGATCAGTCATGCGTTGAACGGAAGGATCGTTTGCTTGTGCGACCATCTGATCTATTACCTGTACAATCTCTTGGTCCGTATCCTTATAAAACGCTCTTACTTGTTGGAGATTGGCACCATTTAGTCCCTTCAAAAACTCCAACTTCTTAGCAGGAAATTTTACCACTTTTCGTTTAAACTCTTCGAGATTAAAGTGAGAATTAGGATTAAATCCATCTGTCACATCAGATGGACCAGCTTGCAGAGCAGCAAAAATTCTTTGCCTCCTTGCCTCTAGTGTAGAATCAATTTGAGCAGCGCTAAATTTCTTTACCCCCTCAACACAATCAACCATTCCACATTCTATTGCTCTTACGTATTGACTTGCATTTTTATCAGAAATCATTGCAGAAGAAGGATTCATAACACGAGGCTGATCAGATGCAGCCATAAAAAATAACATCATAGTAATATACTCCTTTTAAATAAATGAACAAAAAAACTCTGCTCAAGTTATAAGGAGTATTGAAAGAGAAAACAAGGGCGGGTAATAAAAAAAGATTTATCATTCTGAATGGAGTGAAGAATCTTTTTGAGTGTGTTGTAAGAAGATCCGTCGCTGCGCTCAGGATGACGGATTGGATCACCACGGCGCTTCGCGCCTCGTGATGACGAATAATGACACACTCCTCGTGATGACGGAAATGATACACTCTTCGTGATGACGGAAATGCCAAACCCCTCGTGATGACGGACGCATTACCCCGCCGCGCGCTCCGCATATCGTGGCACTTCCTCAAAATGCGGCACGATATTCTTACGAATCAGATCTACAATCACACCTTCACGCACACCACGGTCAGCCACAGTGAGCTCCTCGCATGGCAATGCCGTTAGGATGCCCTTTAAAATCCCTGCACCCACATTCATCAATTCATTCTTTTTATCAATATGCACTTTGCGCAATTGCTCATCACCATAACAAGATTGTGTGCAAATTTTCTTGATTTCTGATGATGCTACACGCAAGCCATCAACCTTGCGCCTGTCATATACTTCAAGCCCTAGGAATAACGTGGCAAATGCTGTCACTGTACCAGATGAGCCAATCATTTGTGCACCATGTTGCTCATAAATCTCGCGAATATTGTTTTTCACAATAAACGTTTCCATATCTTTGAGCACTTTTTGATAAACATTCTCAAAGATCTCTTCTTGTGAGGCGTATCCATGCAGGTTATCATTCACCGTTACAACACCATATGGCAAGGAAATGGTGTCAATAATTTCATAGAAATCATGCAAAATATAGTTTGTTTTCATATCGGTGTTGAATTTCACCCACATAATTTCTGTGCTACCGCCACCAATATCAAAAATAATACCGTATGGGCTTTTCCAATTGATCAATTCAGAACATCCTAATAAAGCATATTCCGCTTCTTGGGCGCCTGAGATCACCTCAATATCCATGTTGCAGCGTTTTTGCGCTTGCATTTGAAGTGTCTTAATATTTGCTGCCTTACGACACGCCTCTGTACCTACTACCTTCAGGTGATTCACACGGTAATAACAAATCTTTTTGTAACACATATGCAATGTTTCAATCGTACGACTAATGGATTGCTCATCCAAATTTCCTGTTTTGGTGAGATTTTCACCCAACTTCACGATACGACAAAATGAATCGATGGATTTCCATTGAATCAAAGGCTGGTTGATTCTCAAGTGTGAGCGACGCGCGGGCATCACTTGCACACGTGATACCAAAAGACGACAAGAATTGGTGCCAATATCAATAGCACCTAGGTTCATCACCCGCTCTCCATGATATTTATAATTCATTTTTTTATTTTATTTTTTATACTCAATACATAGTAGTATGAAAAAAATCGATATGCAAAAAGCGACTCGCGACCGTCATGGCGAGCACACTGCAGCTTTAGCGAAGGTGACGTGGCCATCCATAATGGACCACCACGGCGCTACGCTCCTCGTGATGACGTCACGCAGCGATTAATCGTTCACGCTTAACAACGTAGATTTAAACTTATCCGCCAACCGCAGGCCTTTTTGCTTATTCACTGGACCAGCCATAAGCTGATAGCCCTTTCCTGATTTTAAAGGAACCACGCGAATAATCGGCTCAATATCTCTAAAATCATTGAAATAATCACCTTTGACTTTTTCCCACTTTGCGTATGCTCCCTCATGTGACTCGAACGTACCAAGACTTATGTAATAAGATGCGCTTACAGGTGGAGCGATTACTGGCGCTACAGTAGATTTTTTGCTTGTAATGACCTGCTGTTTCTTTTTCACTCTTTGATATATATGATTTTCTTTTTTTGGCACAGCGCGCTCTTCAATAATCTCGACTTCGGGCTGCACCTTTAAGGGTTCGGTTGGCGCATAAATCACAATAGGCTGATCTGTTTTTTTATGTGTTGCCTGCTTAATCACATATCCAGCAATCCCTACAACCATAAGAACAGAGCATACCAAAGTTCCAATTTTTACCCATGTAAACCATCGATCCTCCTGCTGTGTATTGCAAGATGTGTTATTTTTGGATTCAAATAAATCACATGCGTCGCAAAATGGTTCATTGTTTTGGTGATTCATGGACAAAATTAAGCTCTTTTTTCTATTTTAGGCATATTTTATATGTGGTCAGCAACGATCTTGTTACACAAAACAGGATGATTTATAATGCATATAAGTAAAAATATTTTATTTTATGAGGAGAATTTCATGGAAAGAACATTAAGCATTTTAAAACCAGATGTAACAAAGCGCAATTTAACGGGCGAAGTTAACACTATGATCGAAAAAGCGGGGTTTAAAATTATCGCGCAGAAGAAAATTCGTATGACACCTGAAATTGCAGGTGGATTCTATGGTGAGCATAGAGAAAAGCCTTTTTTCGGTGATTTGTGTCGCATCATGTCAGCAGCTCCTGTAGTTGTGCAAGTCTTAGAAAAACATAACGCTATAGAATTATATAGACATCTTATGGGTGCAACTAATCCAGAAAAAGCAGATGAAGGTACGATTCGTAAAAAATATGGAATTTCACTAGATGAGAATTCTGTTCATGGATCAGATTCAGCAAAAAGTGCAGAACGCGAAATTTCCTTTTTCTTCTCTGATTTAGAGATCGTTGGATGAACCGCAGAACTCCGTCATGGCGAAGTCCTGAAAGGGTTGTAGCCATCCATTCTAGATCACCACGTCGCTCCGCTCCTCGTGATGACGGAGAGCAAAAATGATTGCAAACTTTATTAGCTTTATCAGAATTATACTCGCGGGCACGTTATTTTTTCTTAATGCAAAACAAAAATTGATTGTGATTTTTGTGGCAGCAATTACAGATTTTCTAGATGGATATATAGCGAGATGGGTGCGTCAATCACAAGGTTCCGGTATGTGGATAGACCCTTTAGCGGATAAAATATTCATTACATGTCTTTATGTTTCTCTTGTGCTAGAACATCAGGTGCCTCAGTGGGTGTTTGTTCTTTTTGTTGGGCGAGATGTTTTAATTAGCGCTGGATATCTTTTTATGAAATACAAAAAGATGTTTGGAAACTTTACACCTAGCTTTGTGAGTAAGGTTAATACATGCCTACAAATGCTCTACCCTATGGCTGTTATTAGCAGCACATATCCTGAGCTATTCATGTATTTGACAGTTACAACAACTATTTTATCTGCAATTGTCTACTTATTCCGATTTTTGTTATCTTACTGGCTTTCTAAGGCCACGCGCATCCCAACATACGGATGAAACTTATCTTAGGCTATTCAAAAACAGGTGAATCTGTTGCGAGATTTCTTGCAAAAACAGGTGAGAAGTTTGTTATTTATGATGACAAGAATCCTGTAGACCTACCAGAATACGATATTGTTATTAAAAGCCCAGGCGTCCCTTTATCTCACCCCCTATGCGCCGGCAAAAAAGTTATTACAGATCTGGATTTATTCAAACCAAGAGCTAAGGTAATTGCGCTTACAGGTTCCAGTGGTAAAACAACCCTAGCTACACTTATTTACAATTTTTTAAAAGCGAATAATATTGAAACAGCCCTTGGAGGGAATATTGGCATTCCTGTTCTGGATCTGCCTGTTTTATCTGAAAATGGTATCTATATTTTAGAAATGTCTTCTTTCCAACTAGAAACAGAACCGGCTCTAGAGATTGATATAGCAATCTTCCTAAATTTTATGCCAAATCACTTGGATCGCCATGAAACTATGGAAAAATATTTTCAAGCAAAAATGAATATTTTTAAGCATGCGAAAGCAGGGATAGTTTCGCCGCAAGTGCGTCATGGCGAGCGCGCCGCAGCCTTGGCGAAGGCGGCGGCGTGGCCATCCATGGATCACCACGGCGCATTTCATGCGCCTCGTGATGACAACCCAGCAGCAATTCTTGAAAAAGTCGCTGAACTACTAAACCTGTCCAAAACCCACATACCATCAGTTATTAAAAACCTTGAACCTTTGGAGCATAGACTCGAAAAAATTGCAGAAAAAAATAACGTTATTTATATTAACGACTCAAAATCCACCACATTTTTCTCAGTTGCTTATGGCATTGACAACACAAAAGATTTGGGAGAAATTCATTTGATTATGGGTGGATTGCTGAAAGAGAATGACCCATCTTATTTGCTGCCCTTTTTGTCTCATGTAAAACATCTCTATATCTTTGGGCAGGACCGTGAAAAAATTCGACAATTGTTCAATACAGGTGAAACCTTCGAAACTCTAGAAGACGTAATGACACACCTGAAACTTAACCCCAAAAAAAAATCCGTTGTCTTGTTATCACCTGGCGGCACAAGTTTTGATCTTTATCAGAACTATATTGAACGCGGTAAACACTTTAAAGCTATCGTAAAAAATATACCTTCGCATTTATAGGAAAAATTTATTTTAAATATTTTTAAAAAATAGGATGGTTTTTTATAAAATAAAGTTGTATGGTACCGTAAACAGTCTCAAATTGAGGGTGTAATATGCATCAAGATCCGAAATCCATTATCGACACATTGCAGCAAATCCACAATGGCAAAACACATATCGGAGAATATCTCAGCCTCATTTTTAATAACATGCCAATCAGCGTTTATTGGAAAGATACAAACTACATTATGCAGGGCTGTAACCAATATACAGCTGATTTGTTTGACACTTCTCGAGAAAACATAATAGGAAAAACAGAATTTGATTATGTGTTTAACACTTTAGATGCAGAATACTACAGGGCGGTTGACAAAAAAGTTATATCACAAGAAAGGTCTGAAATAAATATTATTGAACCAGTGCATACCAGTAAAGATACATGCACACTTTGGTCTTCAACAAAAATGCCATATTATGATGAAAATGGCACAGTAGCAGGGGTTGTTGGTTTTACTATGCAGATCAATCCAGCGGCATTTTCAAGCATACCGTTAATCAACGAACTGCAAAATCTTAAAAATGAGGAAAATTATTACATCCATGCAAATGCACAGATTATTCGATTAACAGCCCGACAGGCAGAATGCTTAATGCATCTCTCTATGGGGAAAACCTTCAAACAAATTGCGCTTTTAATTGATCGTGAAATACGAACAGTTGAGAGTCATCTAGAAAGCTTAAAACGAAAATTAGGTGTGAATAGCACTTCAGCGCTTATTGATTGTTTTTGGAAGAATCCTATTAAGTGGTTTTAAGAAAATTATACAAATAGCCTGTCTTCGCCCTATGGGCTTCGACAAGACTTCCGCTTCGCACACTACGACGCAGTAGTCGCGTCGTAGCTAAATTTTGTCTTCGACAAAATTAGCGAAGACGGATGGCAGGGGTGAGAGGAATCGAACCCCCGACCTTTGGTTTTGGAGACCAACGCTCTACCAGTTGAGCTACACCCCTAGAATTTTTAGTGATTTTTTTTCAGATAGTAAGAGTACTACAAGAAGACCCTTCGGCGCGACGCCTCAGGATGACAGAGTTGCTTATTCAATAATCTTAGAAACAACACCTGAACCAACTGTACGACCACCTTCACGAATCGCGAAACGAAGTCTTTCTTCCATCGCAATTGGCTTTAGAAGCGTAATTGTCATTTTTACGTTATCTCCAGGCATTACCATTTCAACACCTGCTGGCAACTCAACGTCACCTGTAACGTCAGTTGTTCTGAAGTAACATTGTGGTCTATAACCTTTAAAGAATGGTGTATGACGTCCACCTTCTTCTTTTGTCAAAGCGTAAATCTCAGCTTCGAACTTCTTGTGTGGTTTCACGGAACCTGGCTTACAAAGAACTTGGCCTCTTTCGATATCTTCTCTTTTTGTACCACGAAGGAGAATACCAGCGTTGTCACCTGCTTGACCTTCATCAAGAAGTTTTCTGAACATTTCCACGCCTGTAACAGTTGTTTTTTGCGTGTCACGAAGACCAACAATCTCAACTTCTTCACCAACCTTAATCACACCACGTTCGATACGACCTGTTGCAACTGTTCCACGACCTGTAATTGTGAAAACATCCTCAATTGGCATCAAGAAAGGTTGATCCACTGGTCTTTGTGGCTCTGGGATGTAAGCGTCTACCGCATCCATAAGCTTCATAATCGCCTCTTCTCCAAGAGGTCCTGTGTCACCTTCAAGCGCTTTTAATGCAGAGCCGCGAATAATCGGCGTATTATCTCCATCAAAGTCATACTTACTCAAAAGCTCACGAATTTCCATTTCAACAAGCTCAAGCATTTCTTCGTCATCAACCATATCGCATTTGTTTAAAAATATAACAAGCGCTGGAACACCAACTTGGCGCGCCAATACGATGTGCTCTCTTGTTTGAGGCATTGGTCCGTCTGTTGCAGATACCACAAGAATACCGCCGTCCATTTGCGCAGCACCTGTGATCATGTTCTTTACGTAGTCAGCGTGTCCAGGGCAGTCTACGTGCGCATAGTGGCGTTTTGCAGTTTCATATTCAACGTGCGCTGTGTTAATCGTAATACCACGCGCTTTTTCCTCTGGCGCAGCGTCAATATCTGCGTACCCTTTTGCTTGTGCTCCGCCTGCTTTTGCTAAAACAGTCGTAATTGCTGCTGTCAAAGTTGTTTTACCGTGGTCAACGTGCCCAATTGTTCCTATGTTAACGTGGGGCTTATTTCGTTCGAACTTCTCTTTAGCCATTTTTTGTTCCTTTTTCATTTTTGGATTGGAGCGGGTGATGGGAATCGAACCCACACTACCAGCTTGGAAGGCTGGGGCTCTACCGTTGAGCTACACCCGCGTTTTTTCTGGTGGGAGGAGCAGGATTCGAACCTGCGTAGACTTTCGTCGGCAGATTTACAGTCTGCTGCCATTGACCGCTCGGCCATCCTCCCATCACTTACACTAATTTAAATGATTTTTTTGAATATTGTCAATACAATCAAGAAGCTTCGTGGTTCGAAGTTTGTTAATAAAAGCGTAATTTATGTGATTTTTTAATGAAGTTTATTTTAAATTTTTGCAGTATTGAATAAATGTGTATAATGTTACTTGAGACCACATAGCATAGCGCTATACATAACGCAGGAGGAGGTAAATAGATGATTTTATTTCTTATGCAATTATATGGACAACATGGACAACTCGAGCTCTCAGAGGAAGAGTTGGGGTTCATAACTCGGGTTGTAGAAGAGAGGATGAGATCCGGCGACCCGGAAGAAACTGCTAAGCAAGTTGAAAGCATGCCTCTCAAAAAAAGGGCGCAAGTCTTAAATCACCTTTCAAAAGAAACCATGGAGAGTTTTCCAGAGGGATCACCTCTTAGAGCAGAAGGTCAAAAGAGAAAAAAATTGGTAGAGATAAGTGAAATACTTAGAGAACAAGGGAGTTTAGCGGAGAAGTTCAACGCCCAAATCCCAAGCAACATTCATATTTTGCTCAATAAAGTTAAAGCTTTTCTTAGCGCAGATAGTGCATTTAACACACAACTGGAAAACTACGACGAATTATTCACGCAAGTTCGAGCAGAATTGCTGTGTCTAGACAAAGCAATACATGAAAAACGCACAGAAAATTTGCGTGCAAAATTTGAGGAATGCAAAATCACAGTCAGCAATGCAAAAACTCTTTATATTGGAACCGAGCAAAGTCAGCCTTTAACACAAAGACTTAACACCTTAACGAGAGACGTTGATACTTTTTTACTGGAAGAATATGATGAGCACGAAAACAGTAAATTAATAGCCCGCTTGAACTTTCTAACTTCAGAATTGAGTCGGCTCATTACACAAACACAACAAGCTCTCGAAAAGGAAAGAAACAAACTGCTACGCAGTTACGTAATTAAACATCCATCAGCAGACGGTTTTCAAAAAGAAATAAGCAGGCTTAGCATACAGTTTTTAGGAAAGCTTGTGGGAGACCTATCGCAAAAATTAGGTAATCTAGATCTTAATGAAGAAGAATATATGCGCCTGTTAAGCGAAGATGCAAAAATTCAAAATAACCGTTTAACAGAAGAACTTACCCAAAAAGCGATTCTTGATATGAGAAAATTAACACTAGATTTGCTAAAAAAATATCCTGAACGAGCAAGTGTAACTTTGGAAGAAATAAGAAAAAATTTTAAGGCAATTCTACCAGAAGGCGCAGAACCTGGTGAATATTATACCGCTTCAGAAAGTGCTCAGCCATTTTTTATAGAAATAGCTGAATTTTCTACTGATCGTAGCAGAGCGAAAAGAACAAAAGAGCCTGAGCTAATTAGAATAACCTACCTAAGGTTAGAACTATTACTGCAGGTAAAAGATCGCTTTAGAAAACAATCAGACTGATATAAGTTGAACCGTATTTTCTTTGCTCCTTAAATTTATATGAACTGTTGAACGGGGGCTTTATGGGCTTGTCAGATTCAATCACCAGCGTTTTTACTTTCCAATTCATTTCAAATATTTTCTGATAAAGCGCCTCATTTTCATAAGGTGGATCAAAAAAAACAAGATCAGCTGTTAAATTTGCCACACTCTCAAATGGCTGATTGATGATTACCGCGCCAACATCCTGAGGCAATTCCCTGTCATCCTGAGTCGAAGGTGAAGGATCTTCTTGAGTATTACTGTGAGAAGATTCTTCGCTACGCTCAGAATGACGAAGTTCCCTACGCTCACTCAAGATAACGTTGCCAAATCCCCGAAGATTCTTTTGAATTATCGCACAATTCTTTTTATCTTTCTCAATAAAAACAGCCTTCTTTGCACCTCGCGATAACGCCTCTATCCCTAACGCCCCACTCCCTGCACAAACATCCGCTACGACTAAATCTTGGCATGACCCTATAATATTAAATATCGCTTCTTTTACGAAATCCCTTGTTGGTCTTATGTTGAGTGGACGTTCAAGTTTCTTACCCTTTCGGAAACCAGAAATAATACGCATTTGAACTTATGTCTGCACTTTGTCTTATGCTACCATGAACAAAAAGCAAATTATAAGAAACCATGAATGACTTAAAATCATGGCCCTTTGTTGAAGCGCGCAAAATTTTAGAGCGCATTGGCCATAAAACACCTGAAAAAGGATATGTGTTACTGGAGACGGGATATGGGCCATCGGGACTTCCGCATATTGGCACATTTGCTGAAGTTTTAAGAACAACAATGGTGAAAAACGCTTTTTCTCAACTTTCCGATATTCCCGTGAAAATATTTTGCGTATCGGATGATATGGACGGATTTCGAAAAGTTCCTTTAAATGTTCCAAATCAAGAGATGTTACAAAAGCATTTAAACCAACCTCTTACAAAAGTTCCTGACCCATATGAAACTTACGAATCATTTGCACATCATAACAATGCAAGATTGCAAGGCTTCCTAAATCATTTTGGGTTTGAGTATGAATTCGTCAGCTCAACAGCGGAGTATCAAAAAGGCACTTACAACGAAACGCTCAGGCAAATCCTTGAGCATTATGATGATATTATGAAAGTCATGCTACCTACACTCGGCCCTGATCGACAAAAAACTTACAGCCCTTTCTTACCGATTTGCCCAAGAACAGGTGCTGTTTTGCAGGTTAAAGCTGAAAGCGTGGATACAGAAGCTTATACAATGACTTACAAAGATCCAGAAACGCAAGAACTTGTTACAGTTTCTGTATTAAATGGCGCATGTAAACTACAGTGGAAAATTGATTGGCCTATGCGTTGGATGGCTTTTGACGTTGATTTTGAAATGTATGGAAAAGACTTGATCGACTCCGTTACAATTGGACGAAAAATTTGCAAAATCTTGAAAAAAAATCCGCCAGCAGGTGATTTTGTTGAGTTATTTTTAGATGAAGATGGACAAAAAATCTCTAAATCCAAAGGTAAGGGCTTTACCATGGAAGATTGGCTGAAATATGGCCCACAAGAAAGCTTGTCTTATTATATCTATCAAAACCCAAAGCGTGCAAAACGCTTATTCTTTGATGTCATCCCGCGCGCAACAGATGAATATATGAGTTTTATGATCAAATATCAAGATGCGCCTACTCCTGATAACCCTGTGTGGCATGTGCACTACACGCACCCACCAAAACAAACATGTGACCTGCCTTTTACATTACTGCTAAACCTTGTCTCAGTTTCTGGAAGTGACGATGCGGAGATTATTTGGGGCTTCGTGCAAAAGAACCAGCCGCATATCATCAGAACAGAGTTTATAAAGCGATTAGTTAAACATGCAATCGCCTATTACAAAGACTTTGTGCATAAAGATTATCGCGCGCCAACAAGTCAAGAAAAAGAGGCTTTGAAAGACTTAATTGGTGAGTTGCAAAACATCAATGAAGGTACAGATGCGAAAGACATTCAACATATCGTATTCGAAGTAGGTAAACGCAACGGATTTACAGATTTAAAAGCATGGTTTGGATCTTTATATGAAATATTACTCGGTCAAAAAGAAGGGCCACGTATGGGTTCATTTATTGCACTTTATGGACTAAAGGAGACGGTAAGGTTGATTGAGGAAAAAATAAGCGCAACTTCATCCTGAATCCACGCACTCGTCATGGCGAGCGAAGCGTGGCCATACATAATGGATCACCACGTCGCTACGCCCCTCGTGATGACGGCTCTGAGCCCGTCATTGCGAGCATTCGTTAGAATGCGTGGCAATCTATAATGGATCACCACGCCTTGCTACTCAAGGCTCGTGATGACGTCTGCACATATTTAATTCGTTAGCTCGGGATAAAGGAGTGCGTTCATTTTCCTGTTTTTAACGCAGTATAATAATCACACCACTCCCTCAAGTGACACTCTTCACAATTCGGTTTTTGCGCTTTGCAAATATACCGCCCATGCAAAACAAACCAGTCACTGATGCGTGTTTTATATTGATCTGGGATAATCTCCTCTAATTGCTGCTCTATCACTTCTGGCGTTTTACCTTTACAAATTCCTAAACGTTGTGTGACCCGAAACACATGTGTATCCACAGCAATATAGGGCATATCATATAGTGTATTTAAGATCGCATTTGCACTTTTTCGCCCAATGCCTGGAAGTGTCATCAGTTCCTCACGCGTTTTTGGTACAACACCGCCAAATTCATCCATCAGTTTTTGTGATAACGCGTAAATATTTTTTGCTTTTGTTTTGTAGTAATTAACACTACTCACAGCCTTTGTTAAATTTTCTAATCCAAGCTCCAGAATATCTTGAGGACGTTTAATATCCTCAAATATAGGTGCTGTCACTTTATTCACATGCTTATCTGTTGCTTGAGCCGACAACAAAACGGCAATTAATAATGTAAAAGGATTTATATAGTTGAGCTCAATCTGTGGTACATCATTATATTTCTCAAGCTCATTGATAATATTCTGAATCTTTGAGGCATTTCTTTTCACCTTAGACATAATATTTCTTTAAGCTATCTTCGTGACGATGATACCAATTATAATGAGAGCAATCGAGGTGATTAACTTAATAAAATACAAAAATTTTTGAGATAAAAATCTACGATAGTAATTAATTAAAAACCCAACAAAAGTCCACCACAAAATTACAGATAAAAATACCCCTAAAACAATTTGCAAACCTTCAAATATAGTCACTACGTGGATGGATTTATAAAAACTTAAAATAATTGCAATTGTAACCGGATTTGTCATTTCCATACAAAATGCATAAAACCACAATGCACGATTATCTACTGGACAAGTCCCTTTATTTTTATATTTTAATACATGCCTCACTTCATTCACGCCAAGCCCAATAAGAAAAATACCCGCTAATATCTGTATTAGTGCAGCGTGTGTAATAAAAATACTTTGAAAAAAAGGCATTTGAGACAACATCACAAACAAACAATCTGCACAAGCCGCGCCCAAGCCTATTAATACAGATGGACGCATATCATGATCGATTGATCGCTTTATACATAGCAAGTATATTTCATCCAAAGGCATAGCAATGGCTAATCCAATTAGAATGGCTTGAAAAAATATACTCATATGCATCGACATACGCTATTTCTTTATATTGAGCATGAAAAACATTTAACGTGTGGTTAATTTCAGCGCCCGTCATAGCGAGCGGAGCGTGGCCATCCATGGATCACCACGGCACTACACGCCTCGCGATGACGTTCTGCACAAGCCTTCCCATGACAAATCATACAATTTATGTTATAATAACATCAAGTATTACGCCTGACTGCCTACAAATGAACAATGATAAAGACGTGTTTCATTTCGTAAAATCTGAACCATCAGAAACACTAAAAAAGCCAAAAAAATCTACAAACTATTACCTTAAGAGTTTTAAAAAAATGCAAAGCGGACAATGGACTTTTAATTTTGCGGCATTTTGTTTTGGTATGTTCTGGCTTTTATATCGACGCATGTATGTTTATGCACTGTGTCATTTCATCATTTCCATGTATGTACCCCTGCCCTTTACGTTGATGTCTATGGCATTTGGATTTTTTGCCAATCGTTTGTACTTTCACCACTTACAATCAAAGTATATAGACGGTGAAAAAACCTCGGGTGTAAACCATTGGGTCATTCCATTCACGATTATATGTATCTTCTTGATGAACTTTCAGTTTATGCATATGGAAGAACGGCAGATTGATCCGCTGAGCTATCGGAATATTAAGCTTTAACGCATCACTTTCTTCTTCAAAATCTGACGCACAAAATCCTCTGTTTTTTCTAACTCAGGATTCTCTTGCTCAACTTCTTTTAAATACACAACAGCTTCGCCTCTGTTATAACCAAGAGAAATCAGCGTTTCAATGACATCTTGTTTTGCACCAAAATTCTTATGCGCAACATTATTGAATGCAATTACAGAAGAATTTATTTTATTCTTGAGCTCTAAAATAATACGCTCTGCCAACTTATTCCCAACGCCATCAGCATTTGTCAGCATGCGTTTTTCTTGATTTAAAATAGCACTTGCCAATTCATCACACGTCATAACAGACATTAAACTCAAGGCCATTTTCATGCCAACGCCTTGAACATTGAGTAACATTTCAAATACGCAACGCTCTTGCAAGCTCAAAAACCCAACCAAAAATGGCTGTTCTTGTCGTGTCATTTGCAGGGTATATAGGGTCACGTAATCTTCCGCTTGCGCTTTTGTGGTTTGGGATACAAAAACTTGGTATCCAATGGCGCCTGTATCAATAATGAGAAAATCATCACCTACGTAATCTACAGACCCTTTAAGTTTTGCAATCACCGCAAAGCTTCTTCTAATGCAACGGCTTTGTCTGTTCCAAAATCACGGTATTTCACAATCACACAGCACGCAATATTCACGCCTGTTTTTAGTGTACGAGAACCTGGAACTACAACAGCATTTTCTGGCACTTCACCATAATATTTTGTGTCATAAATATGATCAAAAATTGGAATACTTTTCGTTAGCGTCACACCTGCTGCGATTACAGCATTTTTACGAACCAAAACACCCTCTGTCAAAATTGTTCCTGCACCCACAAACACATTGTCTTCAATGATACATGGACGCTCACCAATTGGCTCCAAAACACCACCTACTTGCACCCCTGCAGACAAATGCACATTTTTACCTACTTGGGCACAAGATCCAACCAAAACATGGCTATCGACCATCGTATTGTCATCTACATATGCACCAACATTGATGTAGGATGGAGGCATAATCACCACATGCTTACCAATGTACGTTCCTGGACGAACTGTTGAACCATATGGCACCATACGCACATCATCTTTTTCTGTGAATTCACGCGGTTTTAGAGCTTCTTTATCAACAAACCCCCCTGGATAATCTACATTCAATGAAGTTTTGAAAATATTTAGAATAGCCCCCTTCACTTCTGTGTCGACTTTCCAACTGCCTGTTAATGTCTTATTTGCTGCTCTTCGCTGCCCTGATTGTAGTTCATCAATGATGGACATGTTTTGTGTTTTAATCACGTTTGATCAAGCTTAGCATGTTTCTTTTTTGTTGGGAATGTTTTTATTGGTGTTAATTTCTTGTTAAGGCTGGATCTTGTTATATGATTTGATAATAAGAATTTCTTATTATTCTCTAGGATACTTGCAATCCACCAACGCAAGTTATCCTTCCTTGGACTAAGGTTGTCTTACTCCCCTTTCAATAACTTGCTGCAACAAACTAAAATAACCTTACTGTACAACACAAGAACATTCAGAATTCTTGATCGGTTGTTGTGCAGACATTACTGCTGCATCACGAAATCTAGATGCTAAATTTTGCCTTTCTACAGTTCTTCGTCTTTCCGCAATCTCTACCTCTTGGAGTTGTCTTAATTTAGTAACCTGATCTTTATCTTGTATCAGACGCTCTGTAGCGGTTTGTACAGAATAGACATTCACTTTCCGCCCTTTCTGATTTAAGTCAAACAGAGCAAGCTCCAATAACCCCTTTAACTCTTGTTGATCAAACTGACAATTTTTCTCTACAGCAAACTCTTCTAACTTAGGCAATAAAAAATCATATGAAATTGGACCATCAAAATGCACAGGATACAAACGCCCCTTGAGTTCATCGGGGAGTGTGTCATATTTTTGATTGGATATGAAGATTTTTGTCATGTCTTTTATATCCACAGCAGACCGACCGAGGTATTCACATGTAAAGGGTTTTTCCAAGAAATCATTAAAAAATCTTACAGTCTCATCCGCAATAGTAGATCTAAAAAAAGCCTCATCAAAAATTGCAACAGGATTCAAAAAAGTCTCCTGTTGGCCTTCACGTTTAGCAACTAAAGTATCAAAAACCCAGCCTGACTTGGCATCCTGCATTCCACGACTTGTTCCGCCTGCGTGACTTTTTAACAATTCTATACTTCTGTTATTAAGCACGCATAAATCATCGTTATAAGGCAATCCTAAAGTCTCTACTATCAAATAGGCGATTGTTGTTTTTAAACACCTTGTCTCACCATAAAAAAAGAACGCTTTATTAGAGTTTTGAACGCTCATTCTCCTGAGAACTTCTTGCAAACTTGCTCTGGTGGCATCAGATAAATAACGAAAAATTGGATTTTGATTAAATACATAGTCTCCCAACGAAGCAAAGCCTTCATAGGAAAAATTCTTACGTCTTACAGGATAATGAGGCACAACTCTTCTTAAAAAGTTAATTGCATTAGTAGCTGTATAGCTCCCTTCTTGAGATTTATACATATCTCCAAATGCTTTTTCAATTTCAACGCAAACATTTGGGGCTGTTTCTAACAACTGTCTTTTTCTATTCATGTATTGCCTCTCAAGTCCCGGACGCTCATAATCAGCTGAGTCTGCATTTAAAAAATATGCAATTACATTTTTTCTCCGTTTTATCTCAGTTTGAACAGAGTTCATTGATTTTCGAATCTCTTGAATCGCTAGATCTGTGTACTCTTTCTCAAGAGTATCTAGTTCAAACAAACTGGGGCGGGCTACCGCTCTCGCACATGGCCCACTATCACAACCTGTTATAAAAAAATCAATTATTCTAGCCGGCACCCAACTAACAAGCAATGGTGTATACAACCCTCTACCAATACACTCTGCAATATATTTTGCTTTTAGTCCTGTAAATGAAATAGAAGGCACTCCTACATTAATACTGACAACAGGATGTTCATGTCTTGTTATTGCCCAAAAATCTCGTACCTGCCCAGCGCACACTCGCAATTCAAAGTTATAATGTTTTTCAAGTTGTAATTCTTCTAGATCCTCCTCACCTAACATATTCTTCAATCTTTCTTTTATACTCTTGTTCAAAGATTCCTCAGAATAAACCACCTCTCCATCGAGCCTTTGCTCACCTTCATACAATTTTGCATTACCGCTATTGTAAAAAAAAGACGATAAACTCTCAGGATTCTCTGTAGTTGTTACTAATAAAAAAAACATTAGACTATCTCCTACTTATAGCTTCTATTCTCTGACGAATTTCATCATTTGTTCTTAAAAGCTCCTCTACCCTATTAAAACCAGCTTCCAAATGTTTTGATTTTTCTCCTTTGCTATCGAACCATCCATTTTTCACACGCTCTGTCCATATTTCTTCGTTGCTGCACTTAAGAACAATTTCATAACTCGTCCATGAACCCGCTTTACCACGCACTTCTACATCGATACTTCTTCCATTCCAATCAAACGAAAATGGACTTACAATATGCGTCCTGATCATATTATTTAATCCACGGGTAACCCACTGATCCGCATCTTCAAACTCTATACGCCCTCCAACATTTGTGCCGCTCATACTTTTATGAGCCCCTACAAACACACTGCTTTTTGTTGTGCCGCCAGAAATAACTACACCAGAAGCAGGTTTTTGAATACCAACAATATGAGAAGATTGCGCAGGAGGAAGAAAAAACTGTTCCTGATCATCTTGAGCAAAGATGGTGTCATTTACTGGCGGAACCAAAATTGCACCATCTCTCATCCATTGATTTGTTTCATAATCATAAAAATCACCGCGTTTGACATAATCAGGCACAACAGGGCGATTTGCAGAAATTTCTCTCGCATCTGCGCCCCAATTGATGTCATTACTCATACCCAATTTCACAAGATAAGCAGCATTTAAAATAGCTCCCAGCAATCCATTTGAAAATCCTTCATCGTCCTCAACAGAATTCGTTGCATGAGTAGCTTTCTGAATATCTGATAAATCAACAACATCGCCGCGACTGGTAACAAATAATTTTTCATTTGCTGAGCAAACTGAGTGCTGCATAACAGCATTTTGTCGTGCATAAAACTGCTCTTCATCATCTTGATTGGCTCTCAAACAATATAAGACTAAAAGCATAGTTGCCTCCATTTAAATTTCTTTACATTAACTTGATGAAAAAATCTGTTTTAGTTTTATCAATCTAAACAAATCAAAGTTTCATCCACTATTATCAATAGAAAAATTTCTACGCAACACTCTCTAAAATGTATAGGATTTCAGAGCAATATCTGTTAGCATGCAGAAGCTCAAGAGAGACAAAGTGTTTTATGACTGAAGACTCTCCTTCAATTAGCAAAATTCTTTATCAAATTCATAATGGAAAAACACATATTTTTGAGTATTTCCAGCTTATTTTCCAAAACACTCCGGTTGCTACTTATTGGACCGATAAAAATAGCATTGTTCAAGACTGTAATTCGACCTTGCTTAAAGTATTTGAAAAAACTAGACCTCAAGACCTGATAGGAAAGTGGGCTTTTGATTTTGTGTTTGATGAAAAAGATGCGATTTGCTACATAAACTCTGATCAAAATTTAATATCAAATGACTCACCTCTATTAAATTTAACTGAACCAATTCACTCCTCTAATGGGGAATGTACTTTATGGTGCACAACAAAAATGCCTCTTTATGATGCAAACAAGAATATAAATGGAATTGTTGGTTTTGGAATTCCATTACATTTAGGTGTGACGGGTTTTGCTAATACACAGTTAACAGCTTTTCATCAATCCTTCAAAAATAAAACAAATTACTTTATTTATATAAACAAACAGATAATCCGTTTAACCACAAAGCAAGCAGAGATCTTAACGCACTTGTCTATGGGCAAAGCCTTTAAGGAAATTGCAAGCGCTATGGATTGCAGCACATGCACTGTTAAATATCACATTGAAGTTTTAAAACAAAAATTAAATGTCTATAACACTTCACAACTTATAGAGCTCTTCTGGAACAATCCTATTAAGTGGTTTTAATAGATTTTTTGAAAAACCTAGGATACAATATTCTTCCACATCGCAATATGTCATTCATTAGCTCAAAAAAATACTCTTTTCATTATCTCTACTATTTGCTATTCGCGCACTTGCTTGAATGACCTTTTTGTGTTACAGTCGTAAGAAAAAGATAAGTTTATTTATGTTACTAAATTACATCAAAAAAACATTTTTGCTTTGTATTTTATTTCTATCCACTCCGATTTTACAAAAAAACCTATTTGCCTCTCAGCCTGCAGTAATACCTGTAGAGCATAATATCAACACAACTAACCACTCTCAATTTTTTAAACAAATGGGAGAGGACTGTTGGCTTGCGACAGAAAAGATAACGTCACAAAATGCACGTTTTTGGGAAAGGTTTGCTCTAAGAGAGAGTTTTTTTGCTAGAGAATTAAGCTATATTGAATGCGCAAAACTTGCCGCTAACGAGTGTGATATTAAAGAATTGCCTAACTCAAAACTTTCTAATATTAGGGACATACCACCAAACTTCCACCTTAAAAAACTATCGACTGACTTTCATCTTTTTATGGAAAAATACCATAGCGGAGGAGGAATTGTTGACGCTTTTTGGTTAGATAGAGGAAGCAAAAGAAAATTGAGAGATTGGGGCGAATCAGATGTATGGGTATGTTATGCATGCTACAGCAATACTTCGATACATAAAAAATTTACAGAAACAGGGGAAATAAATACTGAAAGTTTGGATGATATTGAAATGGCAATGATGCTACTTACACACCCAGATCTTCCCTTCACGGTGCATCTAGGAATTTTCCGCACAGCCTCCTCTCAACTACAAAAATTACCACACCATAAAAACTTATCTATTTTCCTGCATGCTTTCGCAGCTAAAACAGCACAAACCGTCTTTGAAGGTAAAAAACTATATATGGCTACAGACCCTATCGATATTATGAAAGAAATATTAATAAAAAAATTTGGAAATAAAATACAATGCAATGCTTTAGAGATATCCTCACTAATCAACCGTCTTAAAAATGAAAAAGGGGAAGTTGTTTGGGAAATGCAAGATGCGAAATGCACGAAATATGCATGCCTTTCAGTACTTCTAGGCCGCAGCTTCGCTGCCATCTGTGTTCGCTTAGAAACTTTGGCCGCAGCTCTTCCAGACAATATACCTCCAGGAGAAGTTCCTCAACCATCTACGAATCCTGCCTATCTTGAACTATTTAGACATTCTCACCAAACATAAAGTATAATAAGATGTTAGTTTTGTGACCACATATTTATCACTATCCTGAGCATATAAAGGACTTTTTTAAAACTAGCGCAAAGTAGGTTTTGAAAGATGCGTCATCTTCGACTCAAGATGGTAAAAATTTCACGCAAAATGATGGGAAAAAACCGCACCATGAGTATTCTAGACGAAATTTTAAGCAAGATTCGGCTTTCAGCAATCATCGGAAAGGATGTAAAGCTGAAGCTTAATGGTCATGAATATCTTGGTTGCTGTCCATTTCATAAAGAAAAAACACCCTCATTTCGCGTGAATGATAAAAAAGGCTTGTATTACTGCTTTGGCTGTCAAGTAAAAGGAAATGCTTTTACATACCTTAACCAAAAAATGTCGAAAAAAGACACCATAGAAACGTTGGCAAAAATGGCAGGTGTAAAACTTGAACCATTAAAACAACAAGCGCCCATTATTAAATCTCAGATTGAGCTTTATAGAAGAGCCTGTGATTTGTTTAAACAAAGTCTCACACGAGATGTGTTGAGCTACCTCAATCAACGAGGTATTACAAAAAAATCTATTGAGATATACGAACTTGGATATTGCCCCCAAGGCGATGAGTTATTTAATGCACTTTCTCCGGAATTTCCACAAGATATGCTGAATAAATCTGAGCTATTTACCGGTAAAAAATGTCGCTTTAGAGGGCGACTTATGTTTCCAATTAAAAACTACAGAGGTCACGTTATTGCATTTGGTGGACGTATTTTAGATGGCTCATCAAATGCTAAATACATTAACTCCAAAGAAACAGAAATTTTCAAAAAAAGTGAAGTGCTGTATGGATTTCATGAAGCAGATAAAAAGAAAAAATTCATCATCACAGAAGGTTATCTTGACGTTATCAAGGTTCAGCAAGCTGGAGAATTTAGTGCTGTTGCACCCTTAGGAACAAGCTTTTCTAAAGCGCAAGCGGAGCAAATTTGGACTTATGATGAGCGCCCTTTTGTTTGTTTCGATGGGGATCAAGCAGGTAAAACAGCAGCATATCGTTTAATTGAGCGCATGACACCTTTCTTAACAGCTGAAAAAAGCTTTGCATTTTTAGATTTACCACAAGGCGAGGATGCGGACTCCTTTGCAAAAGATTTATCAACCCTCAAACCTATCTCTTTTGCGGATAAATTGTTTGAAAAAATATGTCTCAAAAAACAACTCACCTCTCCTGAAGATCAGGCGTTTATTAAAGAGGAAATTATTAGAATTACTAAAACTCAACAAAACCAAGCGTTATCAAATGCATTCCGCCAATATCTCTTAAATAAACTATGGGAAGCGTCAAAACATAAAAGCAAAACATCTAAGGATAAAAACCATAAAATTCCCACCCTACCTAAAGCGCAATACAGAGAAATCTTGGCGGGTGTTTTATTAGCGACGCTTGTAAAATATCCAGAGCTTCTTGAGGATATTCAAGATTATCTAGGTCGCCTTGAATTTGAAAACCCTGGCTTTGAAGCTTTAAAATATAAGTTGTTAGAACGATATTTTGATGAAACAGTCACCATAAACACCGATGCTTTAAATATAAAAAAACTCACAGCTTATGCACCTTTTTTAGACAAACCAAAAGAAGAAAAAATAAAAGACATTTGGATAGATATATACACACAATACCTTAATCACACACCTCAAAAATCTCAAAGTTGGGAAGAAATTCAAGCTTCAAAGAAATCTCTTATTGTGGATCAATCTGACTAAAA
This sequence comes from Alphaproteobacteria bacterium, assembly GCA_023898745.1. Lineage (NCBI taxonomy): Bacteria > Pseudomonadati > Pseudomonadota > Alphaproteobacteria > Alphaproteobacteria bacterium. The sequence continues at coordinate 475,502 of CP060237.1, read as the reverse complement.
CCATTTGATAGGGTTTTTCCAGAAACAGTCAATCAATTCCGACGCAGTATAAACGCCCAGCTTTCGCTTCAAAACATCAATATGATCCTCCACTGTAGAAACGGCACGATCAATCAAACGAGCGATTTCTTTAAATGTTTTTCCCATTGATAAATGCATCAGAATTTCAGCCTGCCTTGTGGTTAAATGCACAATACGTCCATGTATATAAACATAATAGTTTTTTCCATCCTTAAAGGATTGATAAAGATTCAACAACTGCGCATTTGAAAAACCCTCAACATTTCGATGAATAGGCATCGCAAAACCCACGATGCCTAAAATATTTCCCTCCACATCGTAAAAAGGCATTTTTGTTGTAGACCATAAAGTACATACACCATCAGAAGTGTGCATTGGATCAATTACATTAAATTGCGGCTTATTTTCTTTTATTACTTTTTGATTGGTTATCAGATAACATGCCGCATCTGTGTCGCTCAACGCAAAATCAAGATCAGTTTTTCCAATAATATCCTCTGGATATGACTTTTCAAAAGCTCTAGCTGAATTTTCATTACATCCACCTACAACAAAATTCGTATCATACCAAAACGTAATCACCGGTGTATTTCGAAAAATAAGTTTCAGGTAATCACCTATATGAGTTTCTCCATTATGGATCTGCGAAAGTGTATAGATCAGTGAAGCTTGGTCCTGGGACATATAAAACTCATACCTACTCTTGCTAAAACACAATACAAAAAACACCCTGGAAAATCCACCCCCCTGTTTTTAGGGAGTATTACGTGTAATAAAAACTTGCCAATAATGTATACGAAAGGGCACCTTGTCAAAAACAAAACCCTTTCACAAGAAATGAATACAAAAATAAAAGGAGAAAAAGTAATGTTTACGCTACTTTCGGCCTTTTTCCTCCTTTGTGAAACAGGCCAACAAACTTTAAAAGAAATGACAGATTATACTACGAAAAATTTTAGACAAAATCGCGTATGGGCCACGTTTAGTGAAGAACATCACAAACCCTTGCATCATTTCGCAGGAAATTTACGTTTTGTGTATTATCATTTAAGAAGCGAGCCAACGACATCTTCTAGAGATATGTATCTGCAAGCACTTGATACCTTAGACAATACACTACGTAATGCAGCAGGGCAAAAACTATGGTTTTGGCAACGCTCATTTTGCACAATAGCAGAAAAAGAGCAAAATATTGCAGAGTTATTACAAAAAATACTTTTTGAAAAAACAGAAGCAGAGATTTTGGACACGCATGGAGAAATAATCAGAACGATAAACCGGGAGTTAAGGAATATTCAGGAATCACGAGGAACGCATAAATTTCATAATCGCGTAGCACACGCTTGCTATGAATCAGGCGCTTCAACAATCAATGGATTATTCAACTTGGCAGAACGAGCTAAAAAATTGGCCGGATAACTGACCCTCGTACACAATTTGACATGCGCCTCTCATGTATAATTCGGTACCATTCCAGGAAATATCTAATTTCCCACCATCTTGAAATACCTCTACATTAGATTCAACAAGTTTATGGTGTTGCGCAGCTATAACGCTAGCGCACGCTCCAGAACCGCAAGCAGGAGTTAGCCCCGCACCCCTCTCCCAGACCTTCAATCTAAGTTGATGCTCATTCAATACATTTACAAACTCTACATTCACATCTTGGCGCGATAAAATAGGACCATATTCATGAATATCATCCAAATGCTCAACAAAACAAACCAAATGAGGATTTCCAATACGCACAAACACAGGCGGGTATTTGAACAAATCCGCATGCGCAACAATTGATCTCTCCTCAACCACTGTAGGTTTAGTCATTTGAACTGAGACTGTTCTGTCGCTATTCAAAGAACAAAACACGGTACCGCCAGGGGTTTCAATTTCTATAGAAGTGCAGTTGTTTTTTGACATCAAATAGTACGCTAAGCAGCGCGTTCCATTACCACAAGTTTCAGCTTCTGTTCCATCGCTATTATAAAACCAAACTTTACTTTTCTTAAACAATAATAGCTGGTCAAAACCTATCCCGAGTCGTCTGTTAGACATTTGCTTAGCAAACTTACTCCAATCATACTCAGACAAACCATCAATATCAATCATAACAAAATCATTGCCAAGGCCTTGCGCTTTAATAAAAGCTACAGTCTCGTGATGAAGCTTTTTATTACATTTTTCCATGGCAAGACTTATATCGCTTTCCAGAGCCACAATAACATGGATCATTTCTTCCGAGCTTCTTTGTTGCAGGCGCACCCTTTAATGTGTCAACCTCATCTTCATGCGTAACATCACTACTCGCTAGAAAATTTGAAATTTCTTGATGTAAATCTGATGGAATTTGCTCTTCTGGCATTTTGCAAAGCGTTTCGATAATCTCAAATCTCAGTGTTTTCATCATGCCAAAAAATGCATTAAACGCTTCGCGCTTGTACTCATTAATCGGTTTTACGCCAGCATATCCACGAAGTCCGATTCCTTGTCGAATATGATCTAGTTGATATAACTGACTTTTCCAATGTTGATCCAATAATTTCAGCAATGTGGACTTTTCTAAATATCGCAAGAAATCTTGCTGCTCCTCATTGTTATATCGCGCATTAAATGAGCCTTTAAGTGTGTTATAAATATGATCAAATAAATGCTCTGATGCACGGAACTGATCTTGATCTAATCCAGCCAAATCAAGCTTCTGATTGAAGACTTTTTGAATGGATGTCTCTAAACCTGCGATATCCCACGTATCTGAAAAAGAATGTTCTGGAATATGAACCTCAAATACATCCTCAACAGCCAAATCAAAAATCTCAGAGATCGTTTCTGAGACATTGTCATCTGCCATAAATTTTAATCTTTGTTCATAAATGATTTTTCTTTGATCATTCATAACATCATCATACTGCAAAATCTGTTTACGCATATCGAAGTTACGAGCTTCTACAGTTCTTTGCGCTCTCGCAATAGCACTGTTCAACCAGAATTTTTGAAGACTTTCACCTTCTTTCATTTTTTTTCTGAATTTATCTTGCTTTTGATCAAATCCAAAAATACGCAGCAAATCATCTTCCGTGGATAAGAAGAAAATAGATTCTCCTGGATCACCTTGACGCCCTGAACGACCAATAAGCTGGTTATCAATACGCCTACTTTCATGACGTTCCGTTCCAATGACCAACAAACCACCAAGCGCTTTAATCTTCGCGTTTTCTTCTTTAATTTCTTTCAAGATTTTTTCTTTTAGCGCGTCTGTATGTTTCGCTTCATCATATTCTTTTAAGCGCGACTCTAAACTTCCACCAAGCTGAATATCTGTTCCGCGACCTGCCATGTTTGTTGAAATTGTTATCGCACCTAAACGTCCTGCTTCTGCTACAATTTTCGCTTCTTGCTCATGGTACTTTGCATTCAAAACGCTGTGCTTTATACCCTGCTGCTTCATAAGTGCAGACAAATACTCAGACTTTTCAATGCTTGTTGTACCTACAAGAATTGGTTGGCCTGTCGGGATGCGTTTCTTTAAAAATTCTACAATCGCATCATATTTTTCCCGTGCTGTAACATAGAATTGATCATCATAATCCTTCCGAATTACAGGATTATGTGTTGGGATAGATACAGATCTTAAACCATAGATCTCTTCAAACTCTTCTTCTTCTGTCAAAATTGTTCCAGACATACCAGAAAGTTTTGGATATAAACGGAAATAATTTTGGTATGTAATAGATGCCAATGTCTGGTTTTCAACTTGAATTTCAACACCCTCTTTTGCTTCTATAGATTGATGTAGGCCGTCTGAATATCTACGACCTTCCATCATACGACCTGTAAATTCATCAATGATAATCACTTCGTCATCACGCACAATATAATCTACATTCTTTTGAAACATAACTTGCGCTTTAAGGGCAGAATTCAAATAATGCACGATGGATAAATTACGAAGATCATAAAGATTATCACCTTCAAGCATCCCCCGCTTTTTTAATAGAGATTCGACTTTTTCTACACCAACATCTGAAAAGGTAATGTTCTTATTTTTCTCATCCTTCTCATAGTGCTCTGTAGATAACTGCTTTACAATTTCTGCAGCAATCACATAGTTATCAGAAGATTTTTCTGCAGGTCCTGAAATAATGAGAGGCGTTCTAGCTTCATCAATCAAAATATTGTCAACTTCGTCTACCACAGCAAAATTAAATTTACGCATCACCATGTCTTGAAGTGTGAATTTCATATTATCTCTCAGATAATCAAATCCAAACTCATGATTTGTTCCATATGTAACATCACAATGATATGCTTGGCGTCTTTCTATATCTGATAACCCGTGCACAATAAAACCAACGGTCAAACCTAAAAACTCATAAACTTTACCCATCCAGGTTGCGTCACGCTTCGCTAAATAATCATTAACTGTTACAACATGCACGCCTTTTTCTGTTAACGCATTCAAGTAAATCGCTGTTGTTGAAGTTAGTGTTTTACCTTCACCTGTTTTCATTTCACATAACTTGCCATCATGCAAAACTAGACCACCAATAAGCTGTACATCATAATGTCGCTGCCCTAGTGTTCGCTTTGCCGCCTCTCTCACCACAGCAAAAGCATCCACTTGGATATCATCAAGTGATACGCCTTTTTGCAAGCGCTCTTTTAATATAGATGTTTGACTCCTCAGATTCTCATCTGACATCTTTTCATAATACGCTTCCCTTGCATTGATTTTTTCAACAATGCGCCGATATCTCTTTACTACCCGATCATTCGACGATCCGAAAACCTTTTTCAAAATAGTGTTAAGCATTTAGAATAGATGTGTAGCCTTTTTTATAGAATACGTGAAAATCAAGGAATTTGCTATAGACTCGCTCCGTAACTTGATTTTTCGGTTAAAAGCCTTGTATACCTACACTATATGGGAGGTTTATATGCATATTCAAGATTATCAATTTTATAAAAAATTAACACAACACCCCTCTGTAAAAGAGATTTGGCTGTTTGGCTCTCGAGCGCGAGGCGATAATCAAGAAAGAGCAGACATTGATTTAGCTTTATTTTGTCCAAATGCAAGTGAGAAGGAATGGCTTGATATACTGAACATTATTGATGACGCTGATACACTTTTAAAGATAGATACTGTACGACTCGATCAACTGAGTGAAACATCCCCATTAAAAAAATCTATCTCACAACAAGGAAAAAAAATATATGAGAAGTTATAAAGTAAAATTAGGATTTTCTAAACTTGAAAAAGCGTTAATATCTTTGGAGGCAATTGCAAACAAGCCTATGCAAGAAGATCGCAGCAATGTTAATGCAACTATCCAAAGATTTGAATTCACAATTGAATTATTCTGAAAATTATTAAAAGCTATCATAGAAACGCATGGCGCTCAAGCTGTTTATCCTAAGGATATTTTTAAAGAAGCATACAAAGGTCAACTTATTGATGAAGAAGAAAAATGGTTGAGTATGCTCAAAGATAGAAACCTAACGTCTCATACTTATAATGAAGATCTCGCTGATGAAATCTTTGGGCGTATTCAATTATATCTACCAACTCTTAGAAAAACTTTTAATAAACTAAATGAAGTTGCAAAATAAAAATTACCTTGACCACCTGCATCTCACCATCCTGATCGCGCATAGCAAGAGAAAGATCTTATTGAATAGAACGCAAGTAAGCCCTTCAGCTACACCTCAAGATGAAGTCGTCGGTCGGGTTTGCCCCAAATGCTCCTGACCACGGGATTTAAATAGCTCAATTTGTCTCTGACGCTGTCTTAAGCGCGCTTTTTTATCTTCAGATGTTTTAGCAGAACAATAGGCGCAAGACACACCCTCTTCATATTCCGGCACCTGCATTTCTTCTTGAGATAAGGGCATACGACACCCATAACACATTTGATAGTCACCTTGTTTGAGGCCGTGCTTCACACCGATACGATGATCAAACACAAAACATTCACCTTCCCACAAGCTATCCTTCTCCTCTACATCCTCAAGATATTTTAAGATTCCACCATTTAAGTGATACACATGCTTGAATCCTAAAGCCTTCATATACGCTGTTGATCGCTCACAACGAATTCCACCTGTGCAAACCATTGCAATCTTTTGCTCTTTATCTTTGCAGTTTTGGGCCACATAGTCTTTAATTTCTGTAAATTTCTCTGTCTTAGGGTTTATTGCACCCTTAAATGTACCCATCTTCACTTCATAATCATTTCTTGTATCAATACAAATTACATCTGGATCTGAAATCAATTTGTTCCAATCTTTAGGCTCAACATATTCTCCAACATACTGGCATGGATCCGCTTCTGGCGCGCGCAACGTAACAATCTCTTTTTTAAATCGCACTTTAAGTCGATAAAAAGGTGTTTGGCCTTCTTTGTAAGAGAATTTTATACTTAAACCTGGAAACAACTCTTTAAGCTTCTCACCATAGCGATCAATATCTTCATCTGGACCGCTCACTGTTCCATTAATTCCCTCCCTTGCAAGTAATACCGTTCCCTTAATATTTTTGAGATAAGGCATTAGCGCAGCTTTAATCTCTTCAGGCTGAATAGCTTGAAATTTGTAAAATGCAACAATTTTGTGCTTCATTTTTTTTCCTTTTACGCTGAAACGTCATCACGAGAAGCCAAACAACGTTGTGATCCATTGTAGATGGCCATGCTCCGCTCGCCATGACGGTCTGCATTTCATAAAATTTATTTACTTTATTTTATAGCGTATTTTCCCATTGTTTCAAATAGTATGTTCTGGTAACATGAGATAAGTTGGGGTATAGCCAAGCGGTAAGGCAGCGGGTTTTGGTCCCGCCATCCTGGGTTCGAATCCTAGTACCCCAGCCATCCATCTTCGCAATTTTGCCAAAGGCAAAATTTAGCTTCGACGCGACTGCGTCGGAGCGTGCGAAGTGGATGTCACGCCGAAGCTCTTTAGAGCGAAGGCGGACTATCCACTTAAATCTCATTAAATCTCATAATAAAACTCCGTCATCTTGAACGAGCGTAGTAAATGAAGGATGTCTCTAAGATGTACTCAAGAAGATCCTTCGGCTACGCCTCAGGATGACGGTGCAAATGAAATTAAATACCTTGCCTCAATGCATGCTTGGAAAAGCCAAACACAAGCAACAAAGGTGCAGCTACAAAAATAGATGAAAATGTTCCGGAGATAACGCCCACAATAATTGGCAAGCTGAATTCCGCGATCACAGCACCACCCAAGAAATACATCGCAAGCAGAGATAGCATTGTTGCTGCAACAGTAAGAGTTGTTCTGGATAGTGTTTCTTGAATAGACCCATTGATAATTTCTGGCACCGTAAGCTTGGTGCGTCTCAACAAGTTCTCACGAATACGGTCAAAGATCACAATCGTATCGTTGATAGAATAACCTGCTGTTATCAAAATACCGATAATCGCAGACTCACTAAACTCAAATGGAAATACTGTATAAAGCATCACAATCATCATACAATCATAAAAAATTGTCAAAATTGCACTTAATGCATAACGCCATTGAAAACGAATCGTAATATAAATCAACATTGCCAACAAGGTTAACAATACAGACTTCACCGCATTACCCACAAGCTCTTTTCCAACTTTTGGTCCGATCACTTCAACTTGACGATATGCAACACCCTTCCCAAGAGTGTCTTTCACTTTCCCTACCTGGTTTTTTCCACCTTGATCTTCAAGTTTAATTAAAATATTAGACTTATCATTTCCAATCTGCTGCATGCTTACTGCGCCAATTTTTAGATTTTCAAGAGATGTTCTGAGTTTATCTAAATTAGGCGCTTGAGAAAATTTGGTTTCTAAAACGTATCCGCCTTTAAAGTCGATTCCATAATTCAAACCTTTTGTAAATAAACTAAAGGTTGTGATAAAAAGCAGCAAAAGCACGACAGTAAAAGATGCATAACGGAATTTTATAAAGTTCATTTTCTGCCTCCAATCGACAACTTCTCAACCTTTCTGTTGCGAATCCAAAAATAAATTTGCATTTGCGTCAATGTCAAAGCCGTAAACATCGAAATCACGATACCAAGGCCCAAAGTCACCGCAAACCCACGAATCGGCCCACTACCAAACTCATACAAAATAAACGCACCGATCAAGGTCGTTAAGTTTGAGTCAACAATTGTTGTCATCGCGCGCTCAAAGCCTAAAATAATCGCACGCACAGGCTTCATCCCAAATCGCAACTCTTCCTTTATACGCTCATAAATCAAAACGTTAGCATCCACCGCAACACCCATAGTCAAAGCAATACCAGCAATGCCAGGCAATGTTAAGGTCGCGCCAATAAACGATAATGTTGCAAACAGCAACACAACGTTAAAGACCAGCGAAACAATCGCAAAAAATCCAAATAAACGATACGCTAGCAACATAAACGCCGCAACCAAAATAAATGACCACAATACCGCTGCTTTACCATGCTCAATAGAGTCTGCACCCAATGAAGGACCAACAACACGCTCCTCCATGACCTTCAAAGGCGCGGGTAATGAACCTGAAGACAGAATAATCTTTAATCGTGTTGCTTCCTCAAGCGTCGTTTTTTCACTTGAAATCATCGCTTGCCCGTAAGGAATGGCTTGTGTAATTTTTGGCGCTGTCACAATCTTATTGTCGATCACAATAGCCAGGCGTCTACCAATATTTTTGGAAGTAATGTCTTTAAATCGCTCTGTGCCAAAAGAATTTAATTCAAACGATACGCCGTTTGATCCTTCAGAAAACACTTTCACTGTTGTGAGATCTTCTCCGCTTAAAAGCACCTCAGGCTCAACATAATATTTAACACCTGTATCTTTTTCAACCAAAATCTCTTTGTTGAAAGCCTTGTCTTGACCCACAACACCTGATAACAATTTAAAGACCAAACGTCCTGTTTGCCCCAGAAGCTGTTTCACACGTCCTGGATCATCCACACCAGGTAATTGAACAATAATACGGTCTACGCCCTGACGATAAATTAATGGCTCTTTTGTGCCCGTTTCATCAATTCTTCGTCTCACAACCTCAATAGATTGCTCAACCAATTTTAGATCTAACTCTCTTTTTTGATTTGGCGCATAATAAATACGCAGCACTTTTCCATTTAAACCAACACTTAATGCACGATCAAAAGACCCTATGAGTTTTGAAACGTTATCATAATCCTTAATATCTTTCAGACGCACAAAAATGGCATCTTTATCAATCTTATAATCTTCAAAACCAATCTTGTTTTTTTTGAATAATTTTCTAACATTCAGTTTTTCAAAATTTGTTTTATAAGCTTCATCTAATGCAACTTGAAGTTGCAAATATGAACCGCCTTTTAATTCTAATCCAAGGTTAATCTTTTGTTGAAAGTAACTTGGTAATTTCTCATACACATTATCTTTTAAAAAACTTGGCACAGAAAATGCTATACCAAAAAAACATATAAATAAAACAAGTAGGGTTTTTACTTTTGAGAAATGCATCACAATCTCCTGATCTCTAGCTATCTAATTAAAATGGTATATCATCCTCAATGAGTTGAGACATAGAATCGTCTGGACCATTACCTACAGCCATAGCCTGACCACCAGCTGTGACGGTCGGAGATAGCATAATCATTTGACCATTGAAACCAGACAAAACGACCTCAGTTGTATATCGCTCTTTATTGTCTTGATCAACCCATTTACGCGTTTGTAGCTGGCCCTCGATAAATACCTTAGAACCTTTTTTGAGATATTTTTCAATGATATCAACTAATGGAGCGTTAAAGACTACAACACGGTGCCACTCTGTCTTCTCCTGCTTTTCCCCTGTGACTTTGTCTTTCCATCTCTCCGATGTTGCAATTCTTAAATTTGCAACTTTCTTTCCATCGTTTGTTGCCCTCACTTCAGGGTCTGAACCCAAATTCCCAATGAGCGTCACTTTGTTCAACGAGCCTGCCATTAAATCTTATGCTAAATCTTCTCTTTGCCCATTTTAAACAAATTAATTCTTAAAATATAGTTAATTTTAGGATAAATTCCGAATTTGTTGATTTTAAAACGTCATCCTAAGCCACAAAGCGAAGAAGGATCTTTTTATAGCAACCCTTTTCATTTTATGCACCTAAAGTCGATCTCTTGTATTATTTAGGGAATTTGCTATATAAGATTACTAGAAAGAATAATTTTATATTACACGAGGTTAAAAATATGATATTTTGTTGTTTATATCTTTCTGCATCAGACTGCGCTGAATCTTTTGAGAATTTAGCATCACAATCAGAGCAGCGTGCAACGACAGTGCAAAATCCGCATCTTGCGAATCGTCATTTACAAACTGCATATTTCTATAAATTCATATGTGCGCAAACTCTTGCCGATGCAGAGCAAGATCCTGAAAAAGCGACACAATACATTAAACAAGCAGAAATTTATATAAAAGCATTGAAAGACCTTCGTGAGCAGTTAGCAAATGTAGCGCAACACATGTGGGAAGAAACTCAAAAAACATCTTTATAATACTCTGCTAATTTTGCAAGACCCTGTATTTATAGGTTCAGGATTACGATGTCAAAAAACTCCGCAGCATCCATGCCATCTTCTCATGAGACTTAATCAGTCCAACCAATACATCCTGATCTACAAGATCTGTCATAGCATCTACTTCTTTTTTCATATACATAACAAATAGCTCATGATTTTTCACAAGATCATTCACCATTTCCATATCTTTAAAATCAGGCTCTATAGGCGTCATATGCTCTTTACACATTAAAGCGCAGTGCATTCTAATTTTGCGTTTCTTTTTCGCTCTTATATATTCGGCAAACTCATCGATTTGCTCTAACAGATCATGGTACTGCTCATCAAGCAGTTTGTGTAGCCCACGAAAACTTTTAGATTCTATATTCCAATGATAATTTAATGTCTTTTCAAATATTGCAAACATATCTAAAAAAATATGCTGAAACACATCTTGCGTCATATTAACTTCCTTTTCCATTTTCTTTCGTCTTATTACACGCCAAAAAAGGTTAATAAATCGTTTGCTAACCATATTATTTTGCCATTTATCGGTCATTATATCTCATATTAAAAGCGCAATCTGTTTGTCTATATGCCCTTATGAATAAAATAAAAATTTTCTTCAAATACAATTGAAATATATTTTTATATTGATATAATATAATAAAATATATAGAATTATTTGCCATGCAATTTAGATTACGTAGCGCTCAAGACCCAAACAAGTTCTTCTGTGTTTACATCGTGTCCGAAGAAAAAAGAGATTACTCCTGGTGCGAAGGATACAATGTGCCAGATATCAACACATTGAGTCAAAACCTAGCTTTGGTGCCTGCAAACTATGAGTATTCTCCTCACAGCACGCTTATTATTGTAAGCCCTGAAGAAGCGTTAACTTTTGATCACTTTATATATATTGTGAAAGATGCATTAGAGTACAATTTGCATGTAACTTTCTCTGGTGCAAAGAAAAATGATTGCTTCTGCATTCCACCAGCATCTATCTGTGCATGCATTTCAGATATTTTACATGCTGAAGAATGTTTTAAGCAATTCCTGTTTGGAACTGTTGTTTATATCAAAGACCGTTGCCTTTCTAATGAAGAGAAACAATTATTGGCACAATGCGCAACAGACTATCAATTCACAATTCACTACGCAAGAGGTGAAGAGTATATTTCTACAAGGCGCTATAAGAAAAAAGCACACCCAAAGAAAACTTGGAGCGAATGGAGAGATTGTGAAGATCATTTCAAAAGCTGGAAAACACCTTGCGATGATCAACCTGAATATACATATGATGAAGGAAAATCACATCACCACCGCAAAAAAGTCGCTTGCAGCACAAAATGCTACGATGATTGTTTAGGTGAAAAATGGGTAAAAGAACCTTTGCATATGGGTCATGAAGGTTATGACCATGATGAAGAAGGAGACTGCTTCGCAAGTGAACATTGTTATGATGCGCCTAAAAATCCTGATGATTGCGGACTTTATACTCACCACAAAGGATGCCACAAACCAAAGTCTTCTCATTACGACTACGATGAAGGTAATGAATTCTATCCAAGTGAAGGTGGATACAATGAAGGACGTAAAAACTGGTTCTCAAACTGTAGCAATGGTAAATGCTCTACTGGTAGAAAATCCAAAAAACATCGTTATTAACAGAATCTTATGGTGAGCGCAGCGTAGTCATCCATGGATCACCACGCCGCTTCGCGCCTCGTGATGACGACTCTTCAACGAATTTAACCTTTCTTTAAGCTATCCTCCAGTTAAATACATTAAATCCAAATAATCCTATCTCTATGAAACTCACATTTCTAGGCGCGACTGAGGGTGTTACAGGTTCAAAATACTTGCTCGAACATAAAAAGTTGCGCATTCTTGTAGATTGTGGATTATTTCAAGGGGGTTATAAATTAAAAGAGCAGAATAAAGCGGGTATCATTCCTAGCCCTGAAACTTTGGATGCAGTTTTATTAACTCACGCGCATATTGATCATAGCGGCTACCTCCCTGCTCTTGTGAAAAGTGGATTCAAGGGCCCTATTTATTCCACAGAAGGTACATTTGAGTTATGCGCTATTCTCTTGCCGGATAGCGCGGATTTGCAAGGAGAAGAAGCGGAATTTTTAAGAAAAAAAAATATTGATCCTCATGCACAACCTCTTTATACGCAAGAAGAAGTACAAAAGACATTGTCAAAATTTCGTCTCATGAATTACCATACAGTTATTCCGTTATCAGAAGATGTGACTTTTTCTTTTATCCCAGCTGGTCATATTTTCGGAGCTGCAATGATTCAACTACATGTCAATCAAAAAATTTTTACGTTCTCTGGTGATTTGGGCGGGTTTAATGATTTCTTTATGCGCGCCCCAGACTTTATTCCCAAAACAGATATTCTAGTGATGGAGGCCACATATGGTGAACGCGCACATTATGAGGATAATCCAAAAGCTCATCTAGAGCGTGTGGTCAAAAGAGTTATCAAAAAGCAAGGTGTTTTAATTATTCCAGCCTTTGCAGTAGGCAGGACACAAGGTATTTTGTTTCTACTTTCAGAGCTCAAAAAAGAAAAGCGCATACCTGAAAATATCCCAATCTTTATTGATAGCCCTATGGCAACAGATGTCACAAAACTAATGTGTAAATACAAAAGCCAACATAAAATAGGCAGCGATGAAAATTGCAAGGTTGTAACCCATACAGCAGAGTACACAAGAAGTGTAGAGCAATCTATGGCATTAGATAAACTTACTGGTCCCCGCATCATTATTGCCTCTAGCGGCATGCTTTCAGGCGGACGTGTAACATTCCATTTGCGTAAATTAATAGAAGATCCTAAAAATACATTATTATTCACAGGTTATCAGGCCGTAGGAACATTGGGGCGAATCATTCAAGATGGCAAAGAGAAGGTGAGAATTTTTGGACAAGAATATAAGGTGAGGTTAGAAATTGATACTCTGCATATCTCAGGTCATGCTGATTATTTAGAGTTGATTTATTGGGTGGATCAAATGCATGAAAAACCTAAGCAAATATTTTTAACGCATGGCGATGAGAAAGCTGTTAACTCTCTGAAGAAAAAACTTGAAAAACAGTTTCCACATACGAAGGTTATTGATCCACAGATGTTGGAGAGTTTTGAATTATGAGACGCACGGAAACCGTCATCACGAGGCGCGAAACGACGTGGTGATCTATTGAGATAGCCCGCCTACGCTCTTTGAGCTTCGACGAGACATCCACTTCACACGCTCCGACTTGATGATAAATCATCTCGTCGTAGCTAAATTTTACCTTTGGTAAAATTAGCGAAGACGGATGGATGGCACGCCATGACGACTACCCAGCAATCATCACAATCGGCGCATGATCCGATGTCTTTTCTTTCCCACGCGTATCAACATCAATCTCAAACTTCTCAATTGCTTTAAACGTGCCAGGCGCCACCAAAATATAATCGATTCGCCAACCCTGTTTTTTCATAAATCCACGATTGCGATAATCAAAATACGTATACCCACTTACCTCTTTGTATCGCTGCACATCAATTAATCCTAAGTTCAGCAATTGATTTAATTTTTGCCGCTCTTTGATGGTAAAACAAATACCATTTTCATCTGGAAATGAGGTGTCTTCTTCTGTGAGCGCGACATTAAAATCACCTGCAATCACAAAAGGAACTTGCTTCTTTATATATGTTTCTAGATGTTGATATAAAGCATCATAAAAACTCAACTTATACGGATATTGTGAACTTTCAGGATCCTGTCCTTGTGGAGCATATATATTGATATAACTCACACCATCAACCATCACTTCAAGATATCGCTTATTTTCATCCTCAAAATTGGGTAATGATTTTATCCCCACGCCCTCAAATGGCTTTTTGGATAAAATCGCCACGCCATTAAAAGTTTTTTGCCCTGTATTGGCGATGTTGTAATGCAAATCTTCAAGCGCTTCATAAGGAAAATTTTGATCTTCGCATTTTGTTTCTTGCAAAAATAAAATATCGGGATTGTGTTGTTTGATTAGCTCGATCACTAATGGAAGACGGGCGTTGATGGAATTGACGTTCCAGCACACAAGTTTCATGGGCTTTTGTATTTTTTATTGCCGTTTTTATTGTGAAGGAAGTGGACTCTGTTTTCAACGCTTGCACACAGACCGTCATGCGTGGCGAAAACCGTCATCACGAGGAAATTATGGATGGCCACGCTACGCTCGCCATGACGGCGCCCGGAAGTCGTCATCACGAGGAGCGCAGCGACGTGGTGATCCATTATGGGGCCACACCGCCCACACTTACGCTACGGCGCGTTCGCCATGACGCACCCCCCCTTGCGCTTATAGTCTCTTCATAATCATGCAGCGAATCATCAAACGATGATCCAAGTGCGAATATGCATACCCACGAATATGTGGATCATCATCTGTCGTGCCATATTTACGAATCTCCGCTTGTTGCGCAAAAGAGCAGTTATATTCCAGCGACCATATCACATTACCATTCACAAACATGGCGCCTAAGCCACCTGATATGCCCATCAACCAGAACGGATCTCCATCTTTTTTTGGAAATTCAAATTGCTTCTCTGTTGTAAATGCGGAGCGATCTTCTTTCATAAATGGTGGATGTTCATTTCTCACGTTATACTTCAAATTCATAAGCGTGAACATGCCGCCAACTTTTGCATACACGCTGGTGTATGGATTCAACTCTTTTCCAATAATGAATGATGGATTGATATTCACCTTAAGATCAACATCTACCTGACCGTAATTCGTTTGCGCAACCTCTTTTTGCTTATCTTGCTCAACTTGTAACTTATAATGCACGGCGTACATGGGCTTAAATGCCGCGACTTCTATGCCGACAAACACTTGCCCGGAAAAGCTTTTGATATAACCAATGCTTGCACCAAATACGGGAGATATTTTGTTTTCTGGGTAGGCTGCGCCTTCTTGCTCTACCCACTCTTTCGCATTGCTTGCGTCTTGTTCGCTGTTGTAGACAGGCTTATCACCTCCTTTTGGAATGAAAGGACTTGCACCTTCAAAAAATACCATAAGCTCTTTTGTAAGCCATGCTTTATATTTTTCCATTGTCGCCTTAAGATGCTTTTGTCTCTGCACGTCAGCATTTTTTAAAGCTTCTAAGGCATTATCAACCAACCCCTTTAACCTTATATTTCTATCTCTATTTGAGGCCCGCGCTACATCATTAATTGCAGTTCCAACAGCAGCCGAAACAACATTTAACTTACTTATTCCGTTATCTAATATTTCTTTAAAGTAGCCTAAATTTCCCTTAGCTTTTTCCTCATCTGCGTCTTTAAAAATATCTTTAAAATATTGTTTGTTATTAGCATCTATAGGATCTCCAAATCCCAATTTTTCAGCATCTTCCCCCAATTGGTTGGTCATTGTATCTAAAGGTCTGTATATTTTAGCATAGCCATATTTATCTGCACCTTCTGAACTCTTATCCCCTCCCCATAACTCTCCTGAAAGCGAAAAACCGGCTGGGTTGGTCGTTTTGTCGTATTTACTTATGCTTTTATCATACGCATTAGCTACATCCTGCTGAATCTCTTTTAATTGAAAAGAAGCTCGCTTAGCATTTAAGGCATTTGCAGATGGAAGCTCAATAGAATCTAGTGTCGCTTTATCTCGCAATTCTCTGCTAATCCATTGATCTACAAAATCTTCTGCATCCCACTGCGACTTATACGTATCCTTCGGCGTCTCACGCTTATACTCATGCGTCGCACGGTTCCACATACCACCCACATACAGGGCGAAAAATGGGCCTTGAATCTTCGTGTGCAGAAATAAAAGCATGAGTGAATTACAACACGTGTATATTTATTTTGTGCATAGAAAAAAAACCAACACAACTGTTGGATGTAACTGCACAATCGTCATGGCGAGATTTTCGAAGAAAATCGTGACTATCCATAATGGATAATGGATCACCACGTCGCTACGCGCCTCGTGATGACGATTCTGAGCGCGTCATCACGTCATTGCGAGCGTTCGATAGAACGCGTGGCAATCCATGGATCACCACGGAGCGAAGTTCCTCGTGATGACGACTTCCGGACGCCGTCATGGCGAGCGTAGCGTGGCCATCCATAATGGTTCACCACGGGACTTCGTCCCTCGTGATGACGGTAAGTTCACACCCCTCGTGATGACGGTAAGTTCACGCTCCTCATGAGGGCGCGAAATTATACCATATCTCTATCCACTTCACACACACGAAAAAAATCAAAACAACTTTTCAACTTATTTTCTTTTAAATTTGAGAAATATTTTATATAATAGGGGTATAATATCGCGCCGTCATGGCGAGTGCAGCGTGGCCATCCATAATGATCACCACGAGACTTCGTCTCTCGTGATGACGATTCTCTGAGCATCGTCATAGCGAGATTTTCGTAAGAAAATCGTGGCCATCCATGGATCACTCCATCGCTCCGCTCCTCGTGATGACGCCTTACTCAACGGAGAAAAATGAAATTCGCCCTATCCGCCCCATTAAATTTCTTTTTATTTGCGGTGATGATCACACCTGTGGTGATGTTATTTTTTCTTGATGATGACAGTGTATTAAGAATGTTACGCATCCTAAGTTACATCAATTTCTCTAACATATTCTTTTTTGTATTAATCCCTTTGTTTACCCCTTATAAAAATGTTCTTGGAGATGACAGCCCCTCTTGGGTCGATATTTTAACATACGCACCTGCTGTATTCTATGGATTCGAAGCACAAAGAGGTGTAACACTTCAAGAATTTCTAACAGGAAAAACTGAGCAGAATGAGGCTACGGGATGACACCTATAACAACCGCAATTATTAGACTAGCTGCATCCGTTGCGTTAATGAGATTGATCACTCTCAATGGTCACAAATCACATCCTATTATCATGTACCTCACACTGCTTTTATCAGGACTTGGTTTTGGAGAATCTACCACTGTTTTGGTAGCTTACGCCACAAGAAGGACTTAGCCCGCCTTTGAGTTTCGGTGAGGTATCTGCTTCGCACGCTAAAACCTCCAGAAAAATTATTTTCTCATCTCGTCATAGTTAAATTTTGCTCCGCAAAATTAGCGAAGACGGATGATATATTTTGAAGCGCCTTGCGATAACATAGGCAATGAAATTAAAGCCCAAACCTACAACTAAACTACTAATATCTGTTGCGCTCTCAATATCCATAACATCCCAGATTGCCATCACAGCAACTGTAAACGCTGCAATCAGATAAAAATGCGATGTTGAAATTGTGCGATTAAAATATATACCGATCAAAGGCATTAAAAATATCGGACCCCAGAATTTATAGATAAATAACAACATATCAAATACTGATGCGTTCACCCATAAAGCAAAGAAAAGCGCGATACAACCAAACGTGATTGTAAGATATCTCGCTGCTTTTAAGTCATCTATTTTAACTTCAAGAGGTTTCAAAATATCATTCACGAAGGTTGCGGCCGCCATATTTAAATAACTATCAGCTGAGGATAAAATTGCCGCAATCAATCCAAGAACAATGAGCACGTTTAAGGAAAATGGCGTGGTCATAAGAAAGTTATTTAAAATCCCACCTGAAACATCTGTATTAGATGCAGCAAGGCCTATGCCCCACAAATTTGAAACTGCAGCAAAAATCACAATAAACACAGCTGAGACAAAAAAACTATTTCTTGCTTCACGGTTGGATTTCGCCATATTGATTCTTTGAATAATCGGAGGAATTAAAGCATCTCCAAATAAAAATCCTAAGAAAATGCAAGTTACTTTCGCATAAGAATAATTATCCAAAACACGCCAATGTTGATCTGGGACATGCAACATAAAATTATGCATACCACCAAATTCTCCAACAATGTAGAAAAGTGCCAATGGTATGCCAATGATCATCAGCAAGAACTGTAAAACATCTGTCCAAACAACCGCTTTTATTCCACCAAAATAACAATAAAATACAACTGTCACAACATTCACGATTGTTAAATGCGTGCGCGACAAAGGAATGAAAGGTTCCAATACCAATCCCATAGAATAACTCATAGCGGTAATAATCCCTAAGCTATAAATCACCCACATCACCCCAACAAAAATTTTTGCAAATTTTCCGTAATGTTGCTCAAAAATATCTCCAACTGTTAAGGCCTTCATTCGTTTTGGCGCAATGAACATACCAACCAATATAATTTGAAGCGGAAACCCTAAGAAACCAATTAAAGGTGCTATGCCATGATGAAAACCTTTTTCGATGTTTCCAATGATAGATCCACCACCGATAAATGATGCAACAATTGTGCAAATTAAAGGAAAAAAACTTGTGGGCACAACTGTAAAACCGCTGAGATCCTTAATATTTCGGCTCGTAATAATGCCTACCAAAATACAAACACAGATTAACCCGAGCAATGCAAATAGCATGAATATATCTAAAAATTAATTCACATTTAATTTAAACGATTTATAAATGGATTGCAACATTATGCGTCATCCTGAGGAGCGGAGCGACGAAAGGACCTCCTACGGCATACTCTGCTTGTTTAGAAGATCCTTCGCCTGCGGCTCAGGATGACGATGTGACTTCAACCACCGTCCTCGGCAAATCTTTTACAGACCCTTTCTGCGCTAAAAACTCTTCTTGAACCACAGCATCACTTTTCACTTTCACAACAATCGCATTTTCTTTTACTTCTCTTACTGTCTGTAACGCGCTTTCTCGTAACGCATAAGGCGCATCTTTATGTACAGCAAATGTAATCACAGTTAAAAAAGGCGTCATACTATATTCCACAACCTTTCCTCTTTTATCTCCCATCACAATTTCATCATCTAAGGTTACGTCTAAAAATGGCACTTGAACTGTTATGAATTCGCAACGACACTGAAGTAAATGCATACGAAATAACATCTTCTTGATATGCGCTTTCCATTTTTCCCCTTCTAGCGTATCTAAAAATGCTTCTCCATAAGCCTGTGCAATATGAAACACTAATTCTTCTGTTTGATCACTCTTATAATCCAGCTTATATTCCAACGATTCCTCTGTTGGTGTTTTATGTTTTATTGCATGATAAAAAGGTCCTTTTTGTCGTATCTTTTTCAAATATGTTTTGCCATCGTATGGACCTTTGATTTCTAGCTCTTCTGAACTGTGCAATCCATGAACAGGAGTATATGTGTCAATATGCGGCCCAATATATGGCATGAGATCCATCATAATATTCTGCTCATAAATCCATTTTGCGGTTACTGTTGCTTTGAGATTGTGTGGACGCTTTGTTTGAGACAGTAAAATTGGCCCTTCAATCTTATGTGTGCGTAACCCTGTAACAATATGCGATAATTCAACTTTTTTTGTGCGACGATTAAAATGCCAAGTATGTTCTGTATCTTCAAGATGAGAATTGGGATGATCTGGATTGCCAAACATAACCTCTTTTGATGCAGTAGTTGGATTTTGAAATGGCATTACATACTCTAAAATCCGTATATCATCTTTGACCATAATATTAGATAACATGCCTTCAAACATGCTTAGAATTTCGATATGTTCTCTATAAGGCGCATGTATAGGTTTTTGGATAATCAGTTTGGGTGGATGATTTTCTTTTTGTGACAGTGTGGCGCTTAGAACAACGGGATCTTTGATAATAAACATTTACATTTCCTTACTTCGTCATTCTGAGCCAAACCCCGTCATTCTGAGCGTAGCGAAGAATCTTTCCAAGTTAATCTCAGGATGACGGGGTCTAATTCGGGATAACGACCTGTCTATAATCCTCATTCTATTGCTATAAACCAACCTCATATAAAAAAATACGTGTACTTGGGCTATTTTTTGTCTATACTAACCTCAAGGAGAGGTGTCCGAGTGGTTGAAGGAGCACGCCTGGAAAGCGTGTATACGGGTTTCCCCGTATCGAGGGTTCGAATCCCTCTCTCTCCGCCGATTATACTTCCGTCATCCTGAGCCGAAGGCGAAGGATCTTCTCGAGTCCACCTCAGGAAGGTCCTTCGATCGCTACGCTCACTCAGGATGACGGAGTGTAATTATTTCTGAAAAACAGGCGCGCCTGGCACATGCGTGAAAACAGGATTTTCTTTTACATGACTAAAATAGCGCATTAAAAATCCTGAGCATGTCATATATGTCATTTGATCTTTATGTTTTAATACAAATGCGATCGCAAGATGAGATGGGATTACATCATTCATTTTATTGTCGCTGCATTTTCGAATTCTACTTAAATCTTCACTCTCTATCAAAATACGTTCATCCACGTAATACTCAATCTTAACGGATGTTGGTCCAAATTCTTTAGAAGGAAAATCCCCTTTTACAGCACCATATTCATGCACCACACGCCCCTCAGGTGCAGGAAATTTTTTATATTTATACACATATCCTGCCAAATTTGCTTCTGCATTTTTTAAAGCCTCGGACACTTTTTGGTAATAGATTCGCTTTTGGATGATATTGGATGTGGATAAAACCATAGACATAAGAACACCCATAATGATGAGGCACACACTGATTTCAATGAGGGAAAAGGCTTTTAATTTTTGCATTTTTTGTTTTTAGTTTAGAGGAGCAAAACTTAAATGAAGATTAACGTCATCACGAGGAGCTTCGCTCGCCATGACAACATCTCAACGCAGAGAAGAGGTATTGCATCATTAACGCATTTGCTGAGATAATAAAGTAGTGTAATACATCTTAGAATATCGATGATTCTTTGGAACTTTTTATTAAATGCAAGCAATGGAGCAGTGACAAAAACTGACAAACCACAAGAAAAGAAAACCCTTATATGCGGCAAAAAAACCTTTAAAGACGGTGAAGCAACATTAAAAATTGGCGGAATTCTGACAACAGAAGCAAGTCTAGCAACGCAGAAAAAACCAGAAAATGCGGATGATCGCCAAAAACCCGCTCTGGCAACTGGAATTCCTGAAGCAAAAGTAAACTTTGATGGAAACTATAAAGCTAATAATAGCGATTGGAATACCGGTTTTGTTATGAGATTAGATATTTCTAACGACACTTCCAAACCAGGTGAAAAGAAAATATTTTCTTATGTAGATAAATTGTATGCAAAATTTGAAAATAAGAACTACGGAACATTCCACTTTGGACAAGTGAAAGATGTTATCAACGAATGCGATGCAAAATTAGCGCAAGGCAATATGCCGACTGTATGGATTGATGGCGGACTTGAGCACCACTTTGCCGAAGATTTAGGAACAGCAGTAGACAACACAGGAAGTCGTTGGTACAAAGCAAATGATCTTGTTGGACAAACAGGATATTCTATGAAAGTGAACTATATTTCACCTGAGTATAAGGGTTTTAAGGTTGGTTTGAGCTATGCACCAACAGAAAGCTCTTTTGCGAAACAAGGTAGAAGAAATGACATTGGAACAAACTATGTGACTGCACTTTTGATGTGGGGCAAAAAATCTGGCGATTGGAACTTGAAAGCAGCAGCAGCTGGTATTTATAGCAGTGACAGTCAAATGAATGTGACTTATAAAGATAAAGCAGACAAAGACCGTGAATTTAAAGTAAAAAGCGACGTTACGGTAGGCAAAGAAAAACTACCAGCAGGAACTAAAATTACAGGAACTTTTCAAGACGATGTAGAACAAAAAAGAAAACAGGACTATTCAGGAACAGCAGCTTACATGCTCAGTGGCCTTATTGGATATAAGTGCGTTTCTTTCGCTGTAGAGTGGATGGATGGTCGCGATTCCAAATTACCTATGTTAGACAAAAAACTTGGCTATCTAGAAGGTGCTAAAAAAGACTTTACAGAAAGCAAAGCAACGGCTGGTAAATCTCTTAGCATGAGCCTTGCATGGCAAGTGAATTCAAAGCATCGCTTAGGTTTAGGATATCAAACATCCTGGAAGAAAACAGCACAAAAAGAAGATGGTGATAAACCAGACACATTGAAAATTGGAACAGTAGGATACGCTTACCAAATGAGAGAAAGTCTGACTTGGTATACAGAAGGCAATGCTGTTTGGAGTCATGAAGGACTAAAAGAAGAAAAAGATAGAAAAACAAATTACGTCATTGCAACAGGCTTCCGTTTGGAGCTTTAATTTTATGACTAAGGGGATTAAAGCGCCGTCATGGCGAAGCGCGTTAGCGCTGTGGCCATTCATGGATAGCCACGACACCCTCTTCGAGGTCTCGCTATGACGACTCCCATCGGCTCTATTGCCCTCTATCAACCTGAAATCGCACAAAACGTCGGAACAATTATCCGTCTCGCGCAATGTTTTGATATGAGTATTGATCTCATTCACCCTTTAGGATTTATTTTTTCAGATGCGCAACTTAAACGCGCTGGTATGGATTATGTTGCCAGAGCGAAAATCGAACATCATCAAGATTTTCATGATTTCACACAGAAGAAAAAAGATCGCATTGTGTTATTTGATACCAGTGGCAAGACTTCACTTTACGATTTTCGTTTTCGCAAAACTGACATACTGCTTTTTGGAAAAGAAAGCACGGGTGTACCGCAAAGCATTATGGATGCTTGTCAAGAGGTTGTTCGCATTCCTATCAACGACCGATCTTTAAATCTAGCCGTAAGTGCTGGCATTGGCGCAGCAAGCTATCGTAGACAATTTCGTTTAGAATCTTGAATCCAAGAAAATAAATTCCTATATTAAAATACTGACTATTTTTTATATGATTATGTTCTTTATTTTTAACCTTATTGCCGACGTTTGGGATTGTATCTCAAGATTGGAAGAGTTAGAAACGCGGTCAGATATTAACTTGGCCGCCCCTTTTTTTGAAGCTAAAAAAGAAGAATCTCGACCAGCCCAATACCTCAAAATTGCGCAAGATCTATTGCAGTATACAAAACAAGGAGATTGTATAGCGCCTTTTTTTCTTCAGTGGATGAAAGAAAATTCAAAGCTGGATGCATCTATAGATTTTCAATTAGATACATCTAAAATTCCCATGCATCTCGCGCAAGGGCAGCAAGCTAAGTATTGCTTTGAAACATATTTAGAACTATTTAAAACTTTAAAAGAAATGAGTGAACCGCAAGTTTATACCGTACATGCTAGAGTTAATCCTCAAAAACTTGAGCAACAGATGCGTGAGAGAATAAACCGCAAATTCGCCGCACTCGATGAAAAATTAAAGGAACACGCGCGTCAGCAAAACCCTATTGCGCAAATTTTAAAGGCTAAACTCTTTCAGCATAAATACACCTTGTTGCCAAATCAACGCTTCAACGCTTGCCTTAAAAACATGCTAACAATGTACAGTCTAGCGGTCTTAAAATCAAACTTGTGGGCCGTTAGAGAATTTGGATTAATCTATCGAAACCATCCAGAATTGTTAGAAAAATTCTCTAAGGACTCGCCCGCTATCAATGAGGGCAAAGAGGCTTACAATGAAGAGAGGTTAGCACAAAAAAGTGCTGCAGATTTAATTGAAGAATACACAACACAACTTGAAGAGCGCATCCTAAAAACTGGCGTTTTAGAGTTAGAAGAAACTTTAGTATATAAACTCCAGAAATGGAAGTTTGCTCTTTGCATGCAAGGAGAACATGATCCATTTTTTATGACTGTGCAATACCTTGAATATGACGAAACAAAATGGGGGAAGCAGCCCCGTATGTCTCTTACTCAATCTATAACAGAGGCGAGAAAATGGTTTAATATTGGTGTAAAAAAAGCATCTGAACCGTCTCAATTATGCTTATATATTTCTAGAAGCCTAAAATATAATCACGCAAAAACCAAATTAGAAAAATTACTTAAACATCAGCTTGATCTGGAAATTCTTGCTTACACCTTAGAAGAGCAAAATTCTGTCGTGATGCTCTTAAGCCAAGCGCAGCAAAATAACCGAACTGAAATGCTTTTAGCGTATGAAAAATTACACCAAGAATTTCCCGTAGAATTCCATGCAGCGTTTTTTATGAACGAAATCGGATGCGTTTATGAACAAAAAAATGATTTGGAAAAGGCTGCATATTTTTATAGAAAAGCGCTTGAAGCTGACCCTGCCTCTCCAACAATCCAATTTAATGTTGCGCACCTTAAAATTAAACAAGCTCGCGCAGCAAGTTCTTTGAAAGTATCTATGCCTGATAATTTCGATGATGAAACCATAGAATTACTATTCCGATCTGCTAAATCAGGAGATAGGGACAGCTTGGCTCTTCTTACTGAATATGCAACTAGAAAGGCAGAACACAACGCACCCTATGCGTCAAAGTTTGATGTCATTTTATTTATTGATTTACTCATCTCCTCGGAAAGTGAGATTATAAAAGATAAAGAAACAGGCATAACAAGAGATATAGAACAGTTTACAGATTGGATAAGACACCAACATGTAACGAATGAGAAAAAATTAATAGACGTCACTTCTTTAACAATACCTCATGAATCCTCAGAAAGGCCTGAAATACAACAAAGAGCCTGGGATAAATTATTAGAGCTAGGGCAAAAATTAGTGAAAAATTTAACCTTGGAAGACTTTAAGCAAATGCATAAATTAAAATCCATCTTAGCAGGAAAAGATGGGACGGTTGCTGTAAAGCAGGGCGCAGGTTCTAGAATAAATATTGAGAGTGAAACTGTTCATGAGACCCACAAAAGAGACAGAATGTCTAGAAAAGGGCAGAATGATATTGCAAAAGAAGTTCGAGATGCAATACAGAAACTTGAACAACTTATTATCAGAGAAAAAATCTAAGAAGTAACATAGCAAAAGAACATACCATAAATAACAATTTAGAGCCCAAACCCCCTCTCTGTGCGATATCAACCCTTCTTACACAAGCAAACAAAATGCTTCTTTATCTACAACATCACCACCCACTCTCTTCCGTGCATAAAACTCAACAAACGGTTTCATAGAATATGGGTCACGGATTAAAGAAAATCCGAGACGATCAACAATTTGGTATCCTTCATAAAATGACCCAAAGATAATTGTATTGTCTTTTTCAAACTCATCACATATCACAATCGGATAACCTAACAATGTCACAGGCGCAGATTCTTGCAAACTGTTTTGAAACAAGAAATGTCCTGTATGTGGATCTTTCAGCGTTTGAACCAAAGCAAGTGCTGCGCGCGACATCGCAAAACAAGCGGTTCTTAGATATTTTGGCTTTAAAGATAAGGTCGCTTTAATAAAAGATTCAACCACTCTACCGCCATCAATTTTCAAAAAATCTTTGCTATACGTTGTGATACCTTTTGGTTTATTATTGCCATCACCATATGTGAACGCTTCATTTTCTGTTTTTGCCATTTTATATGCGATTTGTTCTAACAGCCATGGCTCTAAATCAATCATCGCATCTTCCAATAACTTCTGAGTTACAACAGGTTTTGCATACAATTCATGCACATCAATCTTTTGCTTTTTAAACATCGGAGATTTGGTTACTCTTCTTTCCTCTGTTTCTTGCACCCATCCGCAATCTGCATCTTGCTCATTACTTAATAACTCATATGAATCTGTTGAAATTGTTTCAACACGTGCAACCTTGCGAATAGGCGATATATCTTCCAACATAGTTTGAAAACGTTTTGCGATATGGTGTGGCACAAGATGCCACCCTTTTCATCCTGCCCGGTTGATAGACTTAATGAAACTCCTCTTGCGAAATCGCTGAATTCTGCTGCATCAGCTTCTGGCTTTTCTACTGGCATGTTTTTTTCCTCCTATATGTTTTGCGATATGAATCATAGATTCATAGTTTATCTGAACATGCAAGATGGCTTTACTCAAACATTTTAGCCTATAAATTAAACTTATTCTGTTAAATATACATTGAAAGATTGACCTTCAAAAATAAGTGTGTGAATCTTCTTTAGAACGTCTTATACCGAAACTGATGTTTTGCATCTTTTTAAACGCAACAGAAATGCCTTACTCAATTGAGCAATTTCAAGCTGATTTATCAACTTTATCTCAACACAAAGATGAGCAACGAGCTAGTGAAATTTTAAAGCGCATGGATGAACTGCCCCAAAGTGAATGTAATAAAATTCTCAGAGAAAAAATAACAGCAATAGAAACCAAAATAAACTCTGAAAGATCAGAATTACACTCCATTTCACAATCTTATGAAAGTGATCATGAACCAGATGTGGCTGGTGCTCGTTGGGGAGATCGAGAGCAAATGGTACAAGAATTGTGGCGACACCAGGCTACAGCTCGGTTTCGCAAAGCAGAAAGACGAGAGGCTCAAGCCCGAGCTAACCAAGCGGAACGTGATTGCGCTTATAAAATTCAAAAATTAGAAGAAGAAAAAACTTTTTATGAAAGATATCTACCAGAAACTCGCTTCTTCTGTGCAGTTCAAGAAAATGACTTAGAATCTGTCAAAAAACGCTTAACAAGTGGCGCTCTATCAGAAGAACATATAATACAAGGATACAAAAAGGCATTGGAAAAAGAGCTAGATGACGCTTCAGAATTTCTTAAGTTGATAGGTGGCCATATTAAATCAGACGGTTTATTTCAAGCTATTTTAGAAGCGGAAAAATCAAAACGCACAGCTATCAGAGAAGAAGTAGATGCAATGTTAACAAAGTTTCAAAAGCAGAAAACTGAAGAATTTTATGCGAAATTTAAAGATGTTAAAGCATTAGAGCAAGCTGTCAAATCTAAAGATGAAGAAACCGTTAGAAGATTTATAAATGCAAAACAGCTTAAAAAAGACGTTATATGTTCCGCAATATTAAGCGCTTTAGATATCGATACACTAAAATCTGCAGACGAGTTAAAATCCATTCGCGACAACATAGCAAGAGAAGATCATCCATCTATCACACTTCTTCCTCAACGCTACCGAAGGACTTTCCAAGAAGAAGTGCTAAAAGCACTCGGAGAAAGAATTGATCATATGGAAATGATAGAGCGACAAAAAGCAGAGCGAGAAGAAATTTTAAAACTATATGAGGGTGCGCCAACAAAAGCTCTTCAAATATACAGAAAAATATGCGAGATAGATAGGCGCTCAATAGAGTTAAATGCACAACGAAAAATGACAAGGGTGGCTTTCGATGGAGTTATCAGCGAAAGATATAAATCTCATACCCCTAGCTATCAAGAGTTTCATCAGCAGTTAAAAACTGATTTAGAAACTTGCTTAAAATTATATCCTCAAAAATATCAGGAATTTATGCAAATTCTTCAAAATACATAAAATTGTAATAGAAAAAAGTTAATTTCTCACATTACAATCCCCAAACAAATATTTTTTTAAAAATATATATCATCGCTTGATCCAAAAAAGACAGAATTTTAACATTAATCAGGAGAATGGCTACAGTATCTCCCATGCCTCATTTTGCAATGTAAAGATTAGGAGGTTCAGATGAACGACAGTTTTATGCAACAAGCTCAAGAGTTACAACGCCGCATGGAAAAAGTGCAAAAAGAACTTGATAGCCATGAAGTCACAGGTTACGCAGCAGGCGGATTGATTGAAATGACAATGTCAGGAAAATTAGATCCACTTAGCATTCGCCTAAGCAAAGATGTTTTGAAAGATAAGGTTCCAGACGACGTTTTGGAAAAACTTGATTTAACAGAATTAGAAGATATGCTTTTGGTTGTGTTTAAAGATACGAAAAATCGCGTAGAAAAACATGTGCAAGAACGCATGAGCTCTGTTACAGGCGGATTGAATCTACCAGGACTCTAAGAAAGCGCACCGTCATGGCGAAGCCCCAAAGGGGTTGTGGCCATCCCTAATGGGTCACCGCGGCGCTACGCGCCTCGTGATGACGCCCTCCACTACACTTTAACCATTTATTAACACTTCTCACACTTATCAAACAGATCAAATTGTATTGGGTGTATATTATGATTTTTTACCTTACTTTAAATGCTAGCACTGCACCTGAGGCGGCAACGCCAGTTGTAACTCAAACTCCCGATAAAAGAAGTGATGACAGCTCGGATGATGACGTATATCTTGCTGCAGACAGTCGCGGCAGCTCAACAAGCGGCAATAGCACACACACCGCTTTACAATTAAGCCACCGTTCTGGAGAGCGTGACAGGAAAGTCGATAATGATGATTACAGTGATTTGGATGATGCAACAGCTGAGGAACTGTCTCCAAGAACATTGAATCTTATAGGAGAAAAAATATTCCCTATTAAAGATGTGCAAAGAGAATATGCAGAAGTAAAAACAGAGCTCAGATGTTTGATCGCTTGCAATGCAAGCCTAAAACTAGATGAGATTAACCCCCTTTTGGAAGAAATCTCACAGCAACCAACCCCTGTAATGCTTGTCCAGAATTTGAGAAAATTACTTGAATATTTTGTCAAAGCAAAAGTTGCCGCACCGAAACTAGCAAAACTTTTAGAGCTTTTAGAATCTGATTGATAGAATAATTTATATTTTACACGTCATTACTATATAAAAAAGGTTAGGCATATCATGATTTTATGTTTATTAAATGCAACGACTGATGCTGATCCAGCAACTGACCCCGCAACACCTAAGTACATAGAAGCAAAAAATGAATCTTTGAGGGAAACTTTAAATGCAGCGGCGGAAAATTTTTATATACTTTTTCCAAAAAGAGGAAGAACATCTTTGATTTTCCCTCAATTTATAAGTGATATGCTGGCTCATGAAAAGTTTATTGAGGACGTAGGTTTAAGAATGTTTGTAGACGAGCTAAGCAATCCAACAATAAAAGTTGAGAAATTTCTTTCAACTTTAAAAATCTTGCAAGAACACTTCAAAGTAAATATTAAGCGAGTGGAGCATCTTGATCAAATGATAATAATGATAGAAGCCGGACAAATCTCACACTTCTAAAGAAAGTGCATCATCCAAAATCTGCGTTAACCGCTCTAGTTCTTCTTTCTCAATATGCGGACCGCACCAAAAACGAAAACATGGTGGAGCAAAATGATTGCCGATGATATCATACACAAGACCTTTTTTTTCTAATAATTTTGAAACAACCAAATAATCATCGCGTGTCGAAAAATGCTTTACTGTCACGCAAGGCGCGGCACGAGACGTTGTTTTCATATCCTGTGATAAAAATTTCAATTCTTTTCTGGCGGCAACCCATTTTCTAATGATCTGGAAATTACGTGTCACGCGATCTGCATAATCATCTGGCAATGCATCTAAAGACCGCTTAAGATCTTCTAAAACCATAGTTGATTGTGTGTTGATGACATGCGCATCAAACACTTTTGTGTGTTTTCTTAAATCAAACAAATAAGGCATAGGACGATCTTTTGGAACGAAATTTTCCAATCGCTTTTGCGCCCTCTTTGATAGCACAATCATACCAATGCCTGCTTCAGCGCCAAGACCTTTTTGAAAAGAAAATCCCGTTGCATCAAGCTTTTTCCAATCAATATCATAACAAAATACACCTGTCGTTGCATCACAAATGGTCAGACCTTTACGCGTTGACGGAATCCAATTTAAATCTGGCACTTGAACACCATTAGCTGTATAAACATAACAAAATGTGCAGTCATGGTTCGGATTATATTTTTTGTAGTCAGGAGAAAAACCAGGCTTCTCACTATAATCATTATATGTTTTAATCTTCAGCTGCGTTATAATATCATCACGCCAAATACCACTGTATGCATCACAAGAAAAAATATCAACTGTCTTATGTCCAATCAAATTCCATAACAACATTTCCATAGCACCTGTTGCTGACCCTGCGACCAAAGCAACCTTATAATCCTCTGGAATGTGGAGCTTCTTTCGAATATCTGCAACAATTTCTTTGGTACGATCTGACCAATAACTTGATCGATGACTACGTCCAAAGGTCTCACGACTTTGATAAAAGATATTATTAAAAAGAGAAATTGCATAAGGTTTTTTTGTTGGTCCAGAACTAAAATATAGACTTTTTTTTTGGCGTAGGAATTTCATAGCATAATGAGCTTCTTAAAACTACTTCAGTGTAACAAATCAATATGAATGTTGTAAGCTGCTGTTGTGAAGAAAAACATTAAAGCTCTATAATTTTTTATGAAAATGTTTTAAAATGAAGCATTATAAGACACCCTGCAGGAAGATGTCGTCATGGCGAGCGAAGCGTGGTCATTCATAATGGATCACCGCGGAGCGAAGCTCCTCGTGATGACGGTCTGAGATGAAAAACAAGACGTGAGCACAGAAGTTATCGCATTCGTAAATCACAAAGGCGGCGTAGGCAAAACAACTTGTGTCATTAACTTTGGCGCCATCTTGGCAGCCATGGGGAAGCGCGTTTTGCTTGTGGATTTAGACGCGCAAGGCAATCTATCTTCTGGTTTGCGGGTTCCAACGATGTCTCAATCCATCTATGACTGCGTTGCAAAAAACGTTGATATCAACACGATTATACACAGGACCTATCTCCCGAATATCGATATTCTCCCTTCCTCTATGCATTTATCTGGCATGGATGCAGAAGCTTTTCAAAATCTTAAACCATATTTTGATAAAATTGAAAAACCTTATGACTACATTCTAATTGATTGCCCACCTTCGCTTGGTGTTTTAATGGTTATGGCAATTGTATCTTCCACAAGTATTGTGATTCCTTTGCAGTGCGAATTTTTTGCTTTAAACGGTTTGATTACCTTAATTTCGATCATCAAAAAAGTAGAACGTAAATTTAATAAATCTATCAATGTGCGAGGCATTCTGCCAACTATGCTAGATGCGCGCTCTAAGTTCTCAAAACAAATGCTAGAAAAGTTAAAAAGCAAAGTGCATTATCGGATTTGTCAAAATATGATCCCGCGAAACTCTAAAGTTGTTGAGTCTAATTCTATGGGTGAGCCAATTATCCTGTATGATTTGAATTGCGCCGCTGCTGAGGCTTACTTGCAGTCAACCAAGGAGTTGTTTTTTGGAGAGTATAGTCACTCTAATAGAGCGTCATCACGAGGGACGCAGTCCCGTGGTGATCTATAATAGATTGCCACGCGCTCTAAAGAGCGCTCGCAATGACAAGCTATCCTTGCCCTACCCGCTGAATTTCCCACTCCAACTCAATCCCAAACTTTTCACGCACACGCTCACGAGCTAACTCTCCTAATTTTTCAATGTCTTGGGCTGTTGCATGTCCAACATTCATAATAAAGTTACAATGCTTGGGGGAAAATTCTGCATCACCAATACGATATCCACGCAAACCTACAGCGTCAATCAACTCCCACGCCTTATGTCCTTCCGGATTTTTAAAGGTCGAGCCACCTGTACGCCCTTTTACAGGTTGCGCCTCTGCCCTATGCGCCAAAAACTCATGAACTTTGGATTCAATTTCAAATTTTGATTTATGCTTTAACTGAAATGTTCCATTCAAAATAATTGCATCTTTGCGGATATTACCTTTTCGATATGTCATACCAAAATCCTTAATTATATGAACTTGACCATCTGGCGTCATAATTTCGCACTCCACCAATACATCTTTGGTTTCATCTGAAAGCGCTCCAGCATTCATAAAAATTGCACCACCAATTGTGCCAGGAATTCCAACTAAGAATTCTAATCCTGATAGCTCATTTTCCACACACTTTTGAACAGCTATTCGATTTGCACAGCCTGCACCAACTTTCACTTTGGTATCATCAATTTTTTGAAACTTTGCAAATTCACCTGCTAACTTAATCACTGTTCCTTGATACCCACCATCACGTATCAACGTATTTGAGCCTGCGCCAATACAAAAATAAGGTTGTGAAAAATCTACTTTACGCAATTCATCCAGCGTTTTTGGCTTTGCTAATTGTGTCGCTTTTGCTGGTGTGTTGAACCATGTGGTGACTTTATCCATTACGACGCAATCTCCCATCGCTTAGAAAATGCCATTTTGATTGTACCATTATCCACATAATCCAACTCCCCACCAATGGGAATACCGTTTGCTAAGGTTGTGATTTTCGCAGGATATTTTTTGAGCTCATTGGTCAAATAAATCACGGTTGTTTGTC
The DNA here is from genome assembly GCA_023898745.1 of Alphaproteobacteria bacterium. Lineage (NCBI taxonomy): Bacteria > Pseudomonadati > Pseudomonadota > Alphaproteobacteria > Alphaproteobacteria bacterium. The sequence continues at coordinate 442,895 of CP060237.1, read as the reverse complement.
CATCAATTGTTGGATTTAATGCAATAATAATTTCTTTAAATGCACCACCTCTGACACGATCAAACAATTGATCAAACTTTAAAACAGATGGATTATATCCAGATACAGCAGACAAGATTCCACCCAAAACATGATATACACCATTGAAAGATCCAGTTCGTTCAATGGCCCACATATCAATCACATCTGCCACAACACACAAAATCTCTCTATCACGTGTTGAGTTTGTGCAAATTTTGCAAGGTGAATGTGTATCCAACGCAAAACACATACTGCATTCTTTGATATTCTCTGAAACATCTTGCAAACTTTCAATCATAGGATGTAAAAGCTCTTTTTTATGTTTAATCAAATGCAAAATGATCCGTCTAGCAGATTTTGGGCCAAAACCTGGAAGTTTTTCTAAGACAGACGTAAGTTTTTCGAATATGATTTTGTCTTTAGTGCTTTTTATCTAGAATAGCATGTGTTTAGCTGCGTGGCCATCCATGGATCACCACGTCGCTGCGCTCCTCGTGATGACGATCTGTAGAGTCTCGTCATTGCGAATTCTTGAAGAGAACGTGGCAATCTATTGTGGATTACCACGGAACTAAGTCCTTTGTGATGACGGGATCCAATAACTATGCTACCTTAATAAGAAAATCCCCATAACCATTCATAATCCTCTCAGCATCTACATTCACTGGCCATTTTGCCTTTCAAAATGCCCCTATTGTGATTTCAATTCACATGTTGCTAAAACAATTGATCACAATGAATGGCTCGAAATGTACTTACAACAAATGCGCAATTATCGCGACTCATTAAAAAGACCTATCAAGAGCATATTTTTTGGTGGTGGCACTCCTTCTTTAATGGAGCCATTTGTGGTGAGGGAGCTTATTGATAAACTTGCACCAAATTCTGATGTTGAAATCACATTAGAAGCAAATCCAACAAGCATAGAAATGCAGAAATTTAAGAACTTTAAAGATGCAGGTGTGAATCGAATTTCTATTGGCATTCAGGCGTTAAATGATAAAGACCTCAAATTTCTTGGTCGCACACATTCCGCTGCGGATGCCTTGAAAGGTTTAGAAACAGGTGTGTCTATTTTTGAGAGCGTTTCGTTTGATTTGATCTATTCGCGTCCTGGTCAAACTGTGGATGAGTGGTCAAAAGAATTGGAGCAAGCGCTCTCATATGGCACAAAACATTTATCCTTATATCAGCTAACTATTGAAGAAAATACACCATTTTATCAGCAGCATAAAAAAGGATATTTTCATCTACCAAATGATGAAATTTCAACAGAGCAATATCTCTTAACAGCTGAAAAAGCTGCGGAACACGGCCTGCAACAATATGAAGTTTCTAACTATGCAAAACCAGGTTATGAGTCGCAACATAACTTAACTTATTGGAACTATGGCGATTATCTTGGCATAGGCCCTGGCGCACATAGCCGCCTTACGATTGATGGAGAAAAATGGGGCATAGAGCAAATCAAATCCCCTGCTATTTGGCTAGAAACATTAAAAGAGCAGCGCACAAAAATTGAGGATGTAGTGATGGAAAAATTGATGATGGGATTGCGGTTAAAAAAAGGCATTGCTGTAGATTTTGAAATCACGCAAAAATTACAACAGCTCATTAATTTAGGATTACTTCAATTAAAAGATGGATTTTTGAGCGCTACAGAAGATGGGTTTTTGAAGTTGAATGGGATTTTACGACATATCCTGTAGTCTCGTCATGGCGAGCGAAGCGTGGCCATCCATATGGATCACCACGGCGCTGCGCGCCTCGTGATGACAATCATTCCGTAACACGCTTCAAAAGCCTAAACACCAGCAACAACGCATTCATCACAAATATCGCACCAAACACCGCTATATTATTCATAAATAAATTCATAAAAACGCCTGTTACTATAAAAGGTGCAATGACGCTTCCAATACCATATGTCAGCAATAAAGTTTGCATAATATTAAAACATTCTGCTTTTTCAAAACGACTACACGTATATGTGACAACCGTTGGATAAATTGCCAACAAACATGCACCCAGCATAACCAAAAATAACATTAACCAAAGAGTTTTGAAAAAAAGAACGCATAAAGGAATTAAGCATGCAATGAAAATATTAATACCAAATAAAATTGTGCGTTTCTCAAAGTGCCGTGATAAATGCCTCAAAGGGTATTGAAATAACGCACCGCCCAAAATACTCACCGCCATAAGATGCGTGAAATGAATCAATGGTTGATAAAATAAAACCTTGGGGAAAAATACATAAACAACAGTATTCATAAACCCCGCACCAAAACAATAAAACAGGCTAAGAGGCGCATTTTGCAAAATATCTTTGAACATAAGTCGCGCACCATTTGTTTTTCCTGTTAGCTTATCGATATCTGACAGGCTGATAATCATCATAGAAATAAAACACATTACACCAATTAACATCAGTGGAAAAGTTGACGTAATATCATCTTCAATAACTTTAAATAAATAAGGAGAAAGACCATATCCGGTATATAAACACATAGCATAAGTGGCAAAACTACCACTCTTGCTTTTTGCATCTTGCATCATCACAAAACTCTCAATGATTGAGAATAATGCACCCAAAGAATATCCAATAAAAAATCTGAAAATCATCCATAACAACGGCTCAAACTCAAAGCCTAGCCCTAAGGCGCTCATACCAATAAGCGACGCAAATCCCATATAGGATTTCACAAATCCAAGGCGTTTGATGAGTTTAGATGACTTGAATGATCCTAATGTTAAACCAATATTGTAAAAACCACTCACAATACCTAACCAATAAGATGGTATATCTGAGATATCAAAACGAATCGTTACAAATGACGTTAAAAATGATAATGAAATAACGAGGGAAATAAATCCGATTAAAACTCTGAGCATACACTCTCCGTTTTATTGGAGCGGGCGAAGGGAGTCGAACCCTCGACTTCAACCTTGGCAAGGTTGCGCTCTACCACTGAGCTACGCCCGCACCTGATTGTATATTACTATATTTGGGGTAGTTTAGTAAATAAGGAGTTAAGAGAATTTGCGCGTCATCACGAGCGCTCGTCAGAACGCGTGGCGATCTATATGGATTGCCACGATCTCTTCGAGAGCTCGCAACGCAAACAGCTTACAAGAACCAAATTGACAGCACCAAAAACACCGGTCCCAACACCAAAAATGCATATCTCGTATACCCCAAAAATGAAGGCATCTCTATTCCTAAATCTGTTGCAATTGCGCGAATCATCAAGTTAGGTGCATTACCAATATATGTGAGCGCACCCATGCACACAGCGCTCATAGATATAGCTTTTAAGAATGGGGATAAAGTTGTCATGAGAGTTGTGGGATTGCCAGAAAAAAGGTTGAAAAACAAAAGATATGTTGGGGTGTTGTCTAATATAGAAGATAACAATCCACACATCCAAAAGGTTTGAAATAAGGTTGGTTGTGTAGTAATTTTAAAACTTTGCTCAAATGGAATTAACACAATAAAAATTACAAGAAATATTTTTGCCACCTCTTCAATAGGATGCCAGTTAAGATCTTTTTTGCTTAGGTAAATGAGAAATGCGCATAGCGCTAATTGCGCTAAGTGAAATTCTGTAAAGCTGAGTCCTACTGTAAGAGCTAAAGCGCCGAGATATGGCAAGCCTGTGAGCTTAATAGCCACCGGATCACCACGGCGCTGCGCGCCTCGTGATGACGACACGAAAGCGTCTATACAGAAGAACAATCCCAACAAAGCAACCATCATAAACGCATACGCTTTCCACAAATTCTGCAGCGGCCAGAAAAACTTCACACCTTTTAAATAACCAACTAACAAAGGAGGATCACCCAGTGGTGTTAAACAACCACCACAGTTGCATACAATAAAAATAAAAAACAAAATGATATGTGCTTTTTGTTTTCTGTATTTGATTAGATTTATGAGCGGATAAATCAATAAAACAGATGCACCTGTTGTGCCCAAAATATTCGCCAACAAGCCGCCAAATAACAAAAATAGTGTTAGTGTTAAAGATGTATCATTCGCTTCAATTTTAAGCTTCAAATGATTTGCTACAATATATAAACTGGTTAACAACGTGATGAATGGTGTGTAAGTGCCCCACAGCATTTCTGTTAATGAATGTGCGTTAGGCAAACATAACAACCCCAATATTCCCCAAAAAATGCAGTTATGATTTTCATACTTTTTTGGCATCCATAGCAGACTTGTAAAAAAACCTATGAAAGGTATCATTGCAGGAGAAAGCATGCATTCAGTCTATTTTTTTGTTACGTGTCATTTTGGCATAAAAAAAGACACACCGTCATCTTCCTTTATATTTACTTCACAGAAAAAAATTACTTGTTCTAGAAAAATCTTTTGTGAATACTGGTGTTATAAAGAAACAATGCGCAAAAAATGTTTTACTTTTGCATTTGTGCTAGCACAGATAACTCGATCCTCGCTTTTGATGATTTCAAAAAAAATTTGCAATGCGTTTGGCGTGACACACAACACTTAAACCCCTGCGAACAGTATGCACAACAAAATTACTCAAAACTCTCACGCAAAACCCAAGAACAAATTGATGACTTTTTTAAAAATATCGGAACCTTAGAGGAGAGGAGAGGAGAGAAAAAAAATATATCATTATTAAAGATAGTGATATACATGCTAAAAAAACCCAGGAGCAGATTGCAGACATCCTCCAAACAGACCCTGACAAAAAATTTATAGTGTATTGCACAACTAAACAAGTATTTACACTAGCGCTTCCAGACTGCATGAAGCACGTATTTCTAATAGGTGAGATTCACTATATAGAAGAAGGGGCGTTCTTAAATGAAAAATTACATACATTGAACCTTTCGATGTGCGGAAGCAATCCTGATGTAGATGAAAAAGCTTTTGGAGATTTAAAAGAAACAGATGCAAAACAAATAATTTTTAGAGATGAATCCCGTAGAAAATTTAAAAAAGGATGTTGGTTAAATGAGCGGCCTAAGCTATTCCAATAACCTTCTTCAAAAGCGTTGAGGTAGGAACCTCCAAAATATCCTTCACCCACTTCCCTGTCGTTTCATCCACAGTATTGCTTTTATAAACATCCACATACAATTCAATATGCGTAAACACATGTTTGATCTGTTTAATAAAACCTTCTTGTTCCATATAAGGCGTGTCAGAAAATACTAACATTGGCACACTCCACAGGTTTTTTAACAACCCTGTATTTTGGTTTTTGACGAGGAAAATTTTTCCATCTCTTTCCACAATAAATGCTTTTGTATACATCACCTTTTTCACCAATTTTGGTGCTTTATTCGGTAAATGAATTTGTTTTTTGCACAAGTTTTTTAATGGGCATGCTTCACACTTTGGGTTTTTCGGCAAACAAATCTGACGTGACAAATCCATCAAGGCCTGACAAAAATCTCCTGGTCTGCGCTCGCATTTCACCTTATCTTCGATCACTTTATCTAAAGCAGGTCCACACACTTCCTCAAGTCCATAAAACCGAGATAAAACACGTCGCACATTTCCATCCACAGGCACAACTTTTTCATCAAAGGCAATGGCTGCAATAGCGGCAGAGGTATAAGGGCCAATGCCAGGCAACTTGACCAAATCCTCTCTTTTCTTTGGAAATTCATCCACAAGCTGCGCAGTTTTGTATAAATTCCTTGCACGCGAATAATACCCTAACCCCTGCCACAAAAAATATACATCTTCCAAAGAAGCTTTTTTTAATGCCTGAAGTGTTGGGTATTTATCAACAAATCGCAAAAAATAAGGTACAACAGTAACAGTTGTGGTTTGCTGCAACATAATTTCACTCAACCAAACATGATATGGATTTGGCTTGTCTGAGCGCCAGGGAAATGCGCGCTTATTTTTGTCATACCAGGTTAATAATTTTGTTTGCATTTTGTTAATGAAATATTCCAGATACTGTCAATGGATAATGCACTTATCGTCATCACGAGGAGCGGAGCGACATGGTGATCCAATGGATGGCCAAGCTTCGCTCGCCATGACGGCAACGAGCAGCAGTATATCTATCCCCCTGGGGATATGCTAACATACAAACAAAAACAACACAGGTATATTGTATGGATTTTTTGAAACGTCATAGAAAAAAAATTAAAGCTTTGAGTCTAGGTATCATCGCTGGAATAATATGCCTCACTATTATGATGCGCGTTTTTGCTCCACCTGTGCTTTATTTTGCCAAACTGATCATAGGTGCCCAAACTGAAGCTGTTCAGGAAGAAGGTGGTAGAGAAAAACCTGTTGAAGCCATCACACTGAAAAAGAGCAAGATTCGCCAAAGAATCGACTCTATAGCTTTAGTAAGATCCGATAATTTTGTGGATATTAAAACACAAAAACAAAATATGCGTATTCAAGAAATTTTATATACCGAAGGTGAATTTGTTGAAAAAGACCAACCCTTAATTCAATTTGACGATACAGAAACAAAAAGCAAATACGAAGAAGCGAAAGCAAAATCATTATTTGCACAAGCTGACTTCAAAAGAACACGGTATTTGTTTGAAAAAAATGCAGCATCAAAAAACGATATGCAGGAAAAAGAAGGCGAATACCTTAAAGCAAAAGGTCAATTAGAGGAGGCTGAAGCCGCCCTAAAAAACACACTGATTAGAGCGCCCATTTCTGGTGTAGCTGGTGTTCTTGACGGCATCACTGTCGGCTCTATTGCGAGTCCTGACAAAACGCTCCTATCTATTTCTAACGATCGCAAAACTGTAAATATTAGTTTTAAAGTCCCCTTGCGCTACCTTAATGATCTTAAGCTAGGGCAAAAAACATTATTCAAAGTTGAAGCGTTTGATGATGAGTTTGAAGGCACAGTTATTGCAATTGATTCCAGGGCGTATGAAGGTGATATTCTTGTTCGCGCAAATATCAACAACAAAAACAATGTCTTAAAGTCTGGAATGCTCGGCACCGTTCAAATCATCACAGACAATGAAGAAATTGGATTTAAAGTGCCAAAAACCTCTGTTGTTAAAAAGGCTGAAAACCATTACACACCAACGGTAGAAAAAAATAAAATTGTCAATAAATTGGTTGTTAAGGGTCCAGATATAGATAATGACACAGTTATTCTATCCGGCCTCTCAGAAGATGACATCATTGTATTAAATACAAACGCAGATTTTATTGATGGCGCGGGTGTAATGATTACAAAACTGGATGGTGTGGCTTTAACCGAAGGCCATGCTATAGAAAAAGCACAATCCTATTCTATGAAGAACATATTTCTTACAGAAAAAGTAAAATTGCTAGCACGATATATTTTAGAGCGCTCTTCCACACAGCAAGAAAAAGTTCCGATTAACGTATATGCGCAATCTGTGAAAACACGCACAGTGCAAAGAAAATTGAGCGCTATCGGCCTCATTCGTTCTGAAAATTTTGTTGAACTTAAATCTCATATTCAAAACTATAGAATTCAGAAAATACACTTTAAAGAAGGTGAATGGGTTGAAGAAGACACAACATTAATTGAGTTTGATAGCGCTGAAGCACGTGGAGGATTAAAGAAATCTAAGGGCCATTTTGAAGCTAAAAAAGCTGTATTTGAAAGAATGAAAAAAGTTTTTGAACAAAAGGCCATTCCACAAATTGAATTTGATAAAATCAAGGCTGAGTACGAAATGGCTGAAGCAGAACTTAAGGCTGCACAATACCGTTTAGATAATATGAAAATCAAAGCACCATTTTCTGGTAAAATTGGTATCTTGCAAAAAGTGAATGTAGGTAGCTTACCTCCAGGAGATAAGCCAATTGTATCTATCGTAAATGATAAAAGTGTTTTCCTTTATACACATGTGCCAATCAAATATTTGAATCGTGTTGGCTTAGGTCAAGGTATACAAGCTTCGTTTGAATCCTTCCCAAATAAAATCTTTGAAGGAACGATTGTAAGTATTGATTCAAAAGTAGATGATAAAACGCAAACTATTTTGTTAAAAGTACAACTAAAAAACGAAAATGAACTTTTGAAGTCAGGTTCACTAGGTTACGTTGATCTAATTATAGATACCATTGAAAATGCTATTGTTGTTCCTGAGTCAGCGTGTTTAGGATTAAGTCGCGCAAGAGATATTATGGTGGGAATCAAAAATGGAAAAACTGTCAGATATGTCATCGATAAGGACTTTAACTTCAGCGAAGGGAATCAGGTATTCTGGGTTGTAAAAAAAGGCCTAAGAAAAGGTGATGTCTATGTTGCAGAAGTTGGAACCAATACAATGCGTTTTGGATATCCTGTTGTGATTGCAAATCCTGAGACAAATCCGCTTATGGATGAAGCAAAAGAAATGGCGCCGAAAGATCCTTCACCTACGGCTCAGGATGACGGAGAAAAAGAGCCTCAGGATGATGGAGAAAAAGAACCTCAAGATGACGGAGAAAAAAAGTCTCAGGATGACAGCGCGCAACGTCATCACGAGCTGTCCGAAGGACAGTGTGGTGATCCATCAAAAAATACTGAAAAGATGGCCACAGCTTCTATGAAGCCTCGTCATGACGATTCTCACAAGTCATCATTCCGGAAATCAATCGAAGATTGGTTAGCTGGAATCCAAAAAGCGTTTGTCCGCTTAAAAGATTCTTTATGGATCTCGGGTTCGAAGTCTCCAACTTCGCCCAGGGATAATGACGTAAAACGTCATCACGAGGAACCCAGCGACGCGGTGATCCATGCAAAACAAAATAATGTGGATGGCCACAGCCCTTCGGACCCTGCCACGACGAATGTCACAAACGATAAAACAGGAGAGCAGTCATGAGAATTTCAGAAATCTGTATTAAGCGCCCAGTCTTGTCATGGGTGATGACATTTGTCATTTTCGTGCTTGGTATCGTTGGATTTTCACGTTTAGGTGTTCAACAATACCCAACTCTTGAGCACCCTATTGTTACAATTGAAAGTAACCTTGCAGGGGCCAGCGGTAGTGTTGTTGAAAACTCCGTTACACGATTAATTGAAGATGGCGTAGCCAGCATTGATGGAATTGATTTTATTCAATCTAATAGCTCTCTAGGTGAAAGCAAAATCACCATTGTATTCAACAAAACAAAATCTATCGATCGCGCGGTTGATGAAATTCGCGACCAATTGTTTAGATTGCAACAAGATTTGCCAAAAGAAATGCCAAACCCAAGCGTTAAACGAATGGGTGGCAATGTTAACTATATTATTTCGCTCGCACTTCGATATAAAAACCCAACAAAAGAAGATAATTTAGGCCCACTTTTGGAATTTGCAAAAAGCGAAATCGAAAAAGAATTGGAAGCTATTAAAGGTGTTGCGCAGGTTATCACATCAGGCGCCGGCCTATACAAAATGTTTGTATATCTGGATCCAACAAAACTTGCGGTTAACAATGTTTCTGTTCGAGAAGTGATCAATGCAATTCAAAATCACAACTTTGAATTATCTGCTGGTCAGTTAAAAACTCAGGAGCGTGAATATACAGTTACCGTTTCATCGAACTTAGAAAAACCTGTTCAATTTGAAAATATTACTGTTCTAGAAAAAGAAGGGCGCATCATTAAAATCCGTGACTTAGGTCATGTGGAAATGATGCCAGAAGATCGTCAAACCCGCTCTCGGTTTAATGGGCAACGCGTTATCAGCATCAGCGTTTTAAAACAGTCTCTTGCAAATCCGATGGATATTACATATGCTATAAAAACTAAATTACCGGAAATTCGCAAAAAATTATCTAGCGATATGGAAATTGATGTTTCTTTTGATGGAACAAAATTTATCGACATTTCTGTGAAACAAGTTTATCGCACAATTGTGGAAGCAATCATATTTGTGACTCTTGTGATTTTGCTCTTCTTATCCTCATTTAGAGCCGCTCTCATTCCGCTTGTCACAATACCTGTTTCACTGGTTGGAACCTTCTTTGTGATTTACCTGCTTGGCTTCACAATCAATATGTTCTCACTCTCAGCTATGGTATTGGCTGTTGGACTTGTGGTTGACGACGCCATCGTGGTGTTAGAAAACATTTATCGCTATCTTGAAAAAGGCATGAAGCCATTTGAAGCAGCGCGAGTTGGTATCAATGAAATTGGGTTTTCTGTTGTCGCAATGACAATAACGCTTGCGGCTGTTTATTTCCCAACTGCCCTTGCTCAAGGAACAACCGGAACATTGATGATGGAGTTTGCTATTACACTTGCAATTTCTGTTTTGATCTCAGGGTTCGTCGCGCTTACACTCTCTCCTATGATGTGTGCGCGTATGTTAAAAGACCAGCAATTCACACGCGGTGAAGAGCGTATTATTGATCTACTGAAAAAATACATCAGAGTGGATGACAGACTTGATCAACTAGAACGGTCTTATCAAAAAACCTTAGAAAATGTTTTAAGCATCAAAAAACGCTTTATGTTTATTGCGATTCTTTTCACGTTAGGGTGTTTTTGGCTATATGTTTACATTCCAAAAAACTTCCAACCATCGGAAGATAAAAACACTATTCAAATCGTAGGTGAAGCGCCTCAAATTGCAACCCTAGAATTCACAGATAAGTATGTAAAAATGCTAGACGATAAACTCGCAGAATTTCCAGATATCGAGAAGCGTGACGCAAAAGTTGAAAACATCAACCGTTATAAAATTGACCTGACATTAAAAGACAAAAAGACAAAAACTACAGATCAGCTTATCAAAGATTTGGAAAAAATGTATGCAACAATTCCCGGAATTAATGCTCGCATTAGCGCAGAAGACTCTTCTGATATGGTGCAATTCGCAATTCGTGGAAACAAAGACGTAGGGCAATTGTATGGTTATGCTATGGCAATGCATGCGATGTTAAACGGAACTGGATTATTCAAAGCTAGTGGTGGTATTTTGACATCTCAAAAACAAGCGCAAGAAGAGTTCATTGTAACAATTGATGCAGATAAAACAGATGCATTAAAACTTGATCCTAAGTCTGTTGGCAACATCATTAAAGGTTTAATGAAAGGTGAAAAATCTACAACGTTTAGAAAGAACAACCGCGCCTATGACGTAATGGTGGAGATTGATGATCAGTTTAGAAAAACGATAGATGATTATCTAAAAATTCAAGTTAAACTCCAAGATCGTGCAGATGCTTTGAGAATTCCTTTAGGAGAATTGATTAATATCGAATCTAAAATGGGATACCCAAATATTTTACACTACAGAAAAGCACGTATGGTTGATGTTGCATATAAACTCAAACCAGGTGTTGGCTTAAAAGAATGTATTGAAAAAATCCAAGATGTTAGCGCAAAGGTATTGCCGGACGATGTATATCTTGAATTTATTGGAGAAACGAAAAAGTTCTTAGATGAAAGCTATTGGATTGTGTTTATCTTTTTGCTTGCACTTTGCTTCATTTACCTAGTTCTTGCTGCGCAGTTTGAATCATGGCGTGATCCGTTCATTATCATCCTATCGGTGCCACTATCACTCGCTGGTGGTATCTTAGGCGTATTGCTGTTCTTTAGCGAACCCAAGATCACTCTGTGGGGTAACATCGGATTTATCACACTGATTGGTTTGATCACTAAGCATGGTATTATGATGGTCGACTTTGCTAACCATTTGATGGCAGAAGAAAAACTACGCGCTGTAAATGCGATTGTTGCAGCATGTAAATTGCGTCTACGCCCAATCCTTATGACAACATCTGCGATGGTGTTGGGAACAGTTCCATTATTGTTACTGTCAGGCCCAACGCAAAAAGCAAATAATGAGTTAGGTGCTGTGATTATTGGCGGCCTAATTGTCGGTACGATTTTGACATTGTTCTTTGTGCCATGCGTATATGTATATTTTAAGAGAAACGTGCGATTTGAAGAAACGAATACATAATACCATCACGGATAATATCCATGGATCACCACACCTTGCTTCGCAAGATTCGTGATGACGGCTCAGTACCCGTCATTGCAAGCGTTCATCAGAACGCATGGCAATCCATTATAGATCACCACGTCGCTTCGCTCCTCATGATGACGATAAGCAGTTTATCCCATAATCAGCTTTAACTTCTTCTCCTGTGGCAAAATATTCTTATTAAAATGATCTTCAGTCTTTTGATAATGATCCACAGCCGTTTCTAATGTCTTGCCAATTTTTATGAAATTCTTATGAAATTCTTGATGCTTAATAAACAATTGCTTCCCGATTTCACACACAGATTTTGCATGATCTGAGATACGATAATTTTGCCATGCAAAGAAAACCGTCTTTAATAAAGCAATTAATGTTGTTGGCGTGGCAATTACAACTTTTTCACGAATTCCATACTCCAGCAATGCATGATCACCTTCAATCGCATGCGCTAAAAATGCATCACTAGGCAAAAACAACACCACAAATTCTGGAGATAAAGTTTGATCCGTCGGGTGCTGCCAATAATTCTTTTGTGACAAGTTTTTAATATGCAGGCGCACATTTTTTGCATGCTCTTTTACTTTCATGCTGCGCTCACTTACACTCGTTATTTCTAGCGCTTCCATATAGGCCTTCATAGGCGCCTTAGCATCAATAATAATGCATTTATTATCTGGCAATCTTACAATCATATCAGGGCGAATACCTGCATGCGCTGTGCTTTGCTCAATAAAATCACAGTATTCCAACATCCCTGTTAATTCAACAATACGCTTTAACTGAATCTCACCCCACTGCCCTTTTGCAGATGAGTTACTAAACGTCTTGCGCATATGAGCCGTTTCTTCATGGAGTGATTTTTGCACCCCTTGAATGTCTGACAATTGCGTTAATAACTTTTCTGATGTTTGAATACGATCTTTCTCCAAAGTTTGTAGCTGATTTTGCAAATTCGACAGGGTTTTTGAAATTGGCTCAATCATATGCACCATGTCTTTTTCTTTACTCTCCATATGTGCTTTATTTTTTTCATAAAAATGCTTAAAGCTATTTTCTGCCATAGTTAAAAAATGCTTTTGAGAATCTAACAATGCTTGATTTGAGAAATTCTTCAGCTCTTCATTTATGAACACATTTCGCTCTTTGAGTTTTGCATTTTCTATAACGAGTTTTGTTTTTTCATGCCATAAATAAACAATATAAAGCACAAGAATAAAAATAAGTGGGGTAATAACGAACATGTTTATGAGTATGAAATGTGACACATACAGTATGCAATAATTCCATCTTCATGGCGAGAGCCTTCAAATCGTCATCACGAGAAGCGTAGCGATGTGGCGCTCGCCATGGCACACCCCCGTGCGGAACAATTTGTAATATGTTAACATACCCTGAGCATAAGAATTTTTCTCCCTATGTTAGACCTCAGTTTTGTCACAAAATATAAATACTACTTTGCGGTTTTAATCGTTTCCTTATTTGTTTTAATCGGACTAAGCGAAATGCTGAAACCTCTGTTTGTCATTTTCTTTTTATCTTACCTTTTTAACAAACCTGTAACTTTTCTGGAAAAATATTACATTAAACGACAAGTATCAACGTTTATCCTGATATCGTTATTTGTGTGCACCCTAATGGTCATGATGGTTTTTGTCATACCACTTCTCAGCCAAAAAATTATCTCGATCATCCAAAAAAGCCCTGCACTCTTGGATCAATTTATTCAAACTGTAGATCTATGGATTTCTAAACTCTCCCACAAAACACAGCTCGAAAGTATTAAAGCGGATATAAAATCCCATCTTCTATTCGTCTTAAAAAACATGCTGCTTTTCTCTTTAAATGAATTCAGTAATATTTTCAGTTTTAAAAACATCATTTATTATTTTGCTGCAACACCCATTTTGACATACTACATGACGGTTGATTTTCCTTATCTAGGAAACTTTTTTCTCTCATTATTTCCTAAGAAAGCACGCACAAAAACACAAGAGCTTTTAATAAATGGAGAAAAAATGCTCTCTCGCTATATTCACGGACAAACCATTGTATGTATTGCGTTAGGCCTTTCTTACATAATTGCGCTTTACCTTATAGGATTGAAGCATCCTGTTATTCTAGGAGCTTTAATGGGAGCCTTGGTCTTTATTCCTTATATTGGTGCAGTGCTTGGATTTGTTATGATCATCCTATTTATGTTAGCGGATTTCTATAGTGTGAATATGTTTATCAAAGTCTGCTCTGTTTTAATTAGCTTGAATATTTTAGAGAGTCAAATCATTGCACCTTATATTATTGGTAAGCATTTAGGCATTTCGCCCCTCATTTTAATTTTGGCATTAGTTGTGGGGCATTTTTATTTCGGCTTGATTGGCATGGTGCTAGCATACCCATTAACAGCAACATTTACGCATATGTTTAGGAATCGTGAAGAAGGGGAGGTTTAGGTCGTCATCCCGAGGAGCTTAGCGACGATTATGGATGGCCACCGCTTCGCTCGCCATGACGACCGACCCTTAAAGCTTCGACTCCTTGTTAATTTTATACTCCCGTATTTTAAATCTCGTCAATGCCTTATTAACAGCAGTCGCAGACCTACCTAACAACCGCCCCATTTCTTTTAAAGATTTTTCTTTAAGGAAACACTTTTTCAGTATTTCGATTTCGTTTGATTTCCACCCATATTTCATGAGTAAGACCTCTTTTGTTTTATCATGAGGGGTTTGGAGAATGAAGTCAAAATATTAGAAAAAATAGCCCATGAATACCGTCATGATGACGGGCTTGCGCGGCTTTTATTTTTGATCCATCTTCAATGCCTCAATAAACACTTTTTGTGGAATCTCCACATTACCATATTGACGCATCTTCTTTTTACCCTTCTTTTGTTTTTCTAAAAGCTTTTTCTTACGGGTAATATCACCGCCATAGCATTTTGCTGTCACATCTTTTCTGATAGCGCCCACTGTTTCTCTTGCGATAATTTTTCCACCAATTGCCGCCTGAATTGCAATCTTAAATAACTGCCTAGGGATTAAGTCTTTCAATCGCTCGCACAATGCGCGTCCACGTTGCTCAGCCCTTGTCTTATGAACCATAAGAGATAAAGCATCCACAACTTCATCATTAACCAAAATATTAACACGCACCAAATCACCTTCGCGATATTCCAGCATTTCATAATCAAATGATGCGTAGCCTTTAGAAATAGATTTCAGGCGATCATAGAAATCAAAAATAATTTCATTAAGCGGCAAATTATACACAGCCATAGCCAATTTACCCGAGAAGGTCAAATCTACCTGCTCGCCTCGCCTATCTGTACATAAATTCAAGATCGATCCGAGATATTCCTCTGGAACCATAATCGTTGCGCGAATCCATGGCTCTTCAATGTGATCAATTTTCATAATATCTGGCATATCAGCAGGATTGTGCATTTTTACCATATCACCATTTCGCAGATATATGTGATATACAACACTTGGTGCCGTTGCAATAAGATCCAAATCAAAGTCTCGCTCTAATCGCTCTTGCACAATCTCTAAATGCAATAACCCTAAAAATCCACAACGAAACCCATATCCAAGCGCTGCTGAAGATTCAGGCTCAAAGTGAAAACTTGCATCATTCAAATGCAACTTTTTCAAACTTTCACGCAACTGCTCAAAATCTGATGCATCTTCAGGAAAAAGCCCACAAAATACAACAGGTACGGAGGGTTTAAAACCTGGTAATATTTCTTTTGTTTGACGTTTTTCTTCTGTGATTGTGTCACCAATTTTGCAATCTGCAACTTCTTTAATACTGGCTGTAAAAAATCCAATTTCTCCGGGTTCTAATGTATCTTGATACACTTTTTTAGGTGTAAAAATACCGAGTTGATCTATATCATAAACACGACTTGTGCCCATCATTCTAATGCGCGCGCCTTTTTTCAGCACACCTTCAAATATACGCACCAAAATAATCACACCTAGATATTGATCATACCAACTATCTACTAGAAGAGCCTTTAAAGGACACTCGTCATGGCGAAGCTCCGAAGGAGCTGCGGCCATCCAGTTTGGATCACCACGACCTGTTTCGCAGGTCTCGTGATGACGCTTTTCCGGACCAGGCAAATATTTCACAATCGCTTCTAAAACGTTCTTAATCCCGATACCTGTTTTAGCTGAAGTTTCAACAGCATGAGAAGTCTCTAACCCAATAACCTCTTCAATTTGTTTTTTAACACGCTCAACATCTGCAGCAGGTAGGTCAACTTTATTTAACACAGGGATAATTTCATGATTGCTATCAATAGCTTGATATACGTTAGCCAAAGTCTGCGCTTCCACACCTTGACTTGCATCCACTACCAGAAGCGAGCCTTCACAGGCAGATAAACACCGGCTCACTTCATAAGCAAAATCCACGTGTCCTGGCGTATCCATCAGATTCAAAATATATTCTTGACCATCGTCCGCTTTATAGGGCAATCTCACGGTTTGCGCCTTAATGGTAATGCCACGCTCACGCTCAATATCCATCGCGTCTAAAAGCTGCGATTTCATTTCATGACTTTTCATTGTGCCGCAATATTCAATCAAACGATCAGCTAATGTCGATTTGCCATGATCAATATGCGCAATGATGGCAAAATTTCTGATGTGCTTTTTCAATTTTTTTAATTGTAATAATTTTAAGTTATGTTAGCACGTATTTTCATTCTAAACACAGTGAAAATAGACGTCGTCATCGTGAACTGTAGGTAGTTCATCATCATAAGGAGTAAAGCGACCTGGTGATCCATAGATGGCCACGCTCCGCTCGCCATGACGATTCTTGTTGCTACGTTGACGTCTTCATATCACTCCATTAAGAATGAAGCTGAGTCAGCAAAGAAAGAATAATCTCTTCCTTTAGCTAACTTATGCCTTATCCATAGCTTTGTTTTCTTTGCGGTATGAGTAAATTGCAAATACTAGCAATACAAGTGAAAGACCAGCGATGATCACGTGACCAAGAGCCGCAGCTACGTGGTGGTCACCACCTTTGTCACCATGAAGTTCACCTTGTACGTGGAAGTTTTCACGAACACCAGTAAGAATAGTCGTTGGTGCGGATCCATCTACATCGTCTGCTTTGATGATTGCATTTTGGAACTCATAGTGTGTTTTTTCATCGCTACGGTTTACTAAGTTCCAGATACCTGAAATGAAACCATAAAGAGTTGTAAGTGCTAAAAATCCTACAACACCAAAAAAGATACCTTTAGAAATTTCTACATCTTTGTCGTTTGTCATTGATTAATCTCCTATAATTAATTATTTATTTGTACAACTATATTATAACACAACTGCGATAAAATACAACTATATTTAAAGTAATTTTAAATATATTTATGAATTTATACTTGTATAAAACAAAAAAAAGACCGACAATCCAAGCTTTTAAAGATTAGATTGTCGATCTGAAGACTTTTGTACACTATGCTTCTTTGCTAAAAAATGTAATCTAGTTAAGCAGCTTCAGACTTTGTGCAAGCTACGTTACCCCATATCAAATAAGCACCAGCAATTGCTATTACAGCACCCACAATTAATCCAACAATGTTCAAAATAAACACATCATCGCTTCTTAAATGACCTTCAACAGTTACTCTCTGCTCTCCGGAATCAACACCTGTAGGTGTTACAGTCACAAGATTAGATTCCGTTTCTTTAACTCTAAATTTTTCGAATTCAAAATCTAATGAGCTATGTGAAAGGATGATAATTCCAAAAACAGTAGATGCTGTTCCAAGCACAAGAACTGTCCATCCTAAAACGTTTTGACTAATTTGCATTTCTGTTCCTTAATGTATTATTTTTATATTTAAATCATATCATAATTATTATATAATTCAATTATATTTGAAAAATAATTTAAATATTTATATCGAGATATATACAAAAAAAATAATGCAAGAATGAAAAAAGGGGAAATCTACTCAAAAAATGAGTAAACTTTACATTGACTGTTTATGATATTTTTTACGATACGCGCAAACCGTTAAAAATCCACCTGCGATAACCATAATGCTGCTTATCACTAATAGGCCAATATTAAAACCGAATGCATCACTGCCTTTTAATTGACCCTCAACTGTAACTTCCGTCTTTCCAGACTTTGCTGTTAGAGGATAGCGAGCAGCATCTTCTGTCTCTACGATTGCAAAATCTTTGAATGTATAATCAATTTCATCGTCTGAAATAAGAAGAATTGTTAATAAAAGGGATGTTGCTCCCAATATCAAAACAATCATACCCATCATGGCTAAAACTTTTGAGCTCATTGTAATCATTATTTTACGTTGTAATGTTTTTATACCTATATTTTAACATAAAAATGCTAAATTTAAAAGAAATTATAGATAATTTGCAAATTACACAATATTGAGATGTCATCACGAGTCTTGCGCAGCAAGGCGCGGTGATCCATTAAGGAGCCCGCCTACGCTCTTTGAGCTTCGGCGAGACATCTGCTTCGCACGCTCCAACTCGATAATAAATCATCTCGTCGTAGCTAAATTTTACCTTTGGTAAAATTAGCGAAGACGGATGGATGACCACGCTTCGCTCACCATGACGCGGACTCTTACAGCTTCTTAGCCATCAAATCCCATAACATAGCATGCCGCAGATTATTCTTCAGAGTATTTTCGCCCTTTTTCATCTCAATCTCAGCATTCAAGACGCGTTTATACTGATCTATCTGCCCACGCTTACGCGCTCGCTTCAATAGCATTCTTAAACCAAACATACCATTTTCATTAATAAATTGATCTGATAATAGATTACTTAATGTAATATCAGGAAATTTCTGCTCAGATGATGCAGGAGATAAGAAAGCTGTAGAAAGTTTCTCTTCTTCAGCAAATAAACTGTTTTGCTTCACGAAGCTGACGCCGTTTCAGCTTTTTTTGCTTCTTTTTTCGCAGGCGCTTCGTTAATCTCTTTTGCTTTTTGAATAATATCCTTAAAAACTTCTGGCTCATTCATTGCGATATTCGCCATAATTTTACGATCTACTTCAATACCCGCCTTTTTCGCGCCATAGATAAATTGAGAATAATTCATACCCTCTGCCCTTACAGCTGCATTGATTCTTTGAATCCAAAGCGCTCTGAAGTCTCTTTTTTTCGTTCTACGATCTCTATATGCATATTGAAGCGACTTTTCAACGCGTCTTAATGCAACACGAAAACAACTTTTTGAACGGCCAACAAACCCCTTGGCCATTTTAATAACTTTTCTGTGACGTGCGTGTGTCGTCACACCTCTTTTAACGCGTGCCATTATGATACTCCATTAGGTAAATAAAACTTGTGAACATTCTTTGTATCTGCCTTATCTAGAATTGCAGTTCCTTTAGAATTGCGCAGAAACCTATTGGATCTTTTACGCATACCATGTCGCTTAAATGCATGACCTATCTTGATCTTGCCGTTCGCCGTGATAAAGAATCGCTTTTTTGCGCTGCTTTTGGTCTTAATCTTGGGCATTTTCATCTCCTTTTCTCTTGCTTATATATGTATGAGGCATACCCGACGGGCCTCTACATCGACATAGTAGCAGATTTTCGTTATGAAAATAAAGATCAGTACATACGTCATGACGAGATTTTCACAAGAAAATCGTGACTATCTATAATGGATCACAGCGTCGCTTCGCGCCTCGTGATGACGGACTAACAAGTAGCTTTATTTACTTTACTCGTCTACACTACCTTATAAAATTCAAAAACTAAACTTGTGTTCTTCCAGTTCTTATTTTGCAATCTACAAGATATCATCCGTCAAAACCAAGATCACCCTGTGTTAGGTGAAGTTTTAAAATTCCATAAAAGATGGAGCAAAGAAAACTTAAGATCTCTCAAAGCCTTAAAAAAATCCACCCCAAAAGGCTATGAATGTGAAGCAAAACAATTGATTGAGGAAGAGATTGTTGCAATCAACAGTATTACAGATCGTAATCAACCGCGATGGACAGACAACATATGGGATTTTTTTGGAAAACGTACTTCAGCAAGGCGTTTTTCTATTAACACCAAAATGCGTCGCGTTGCTGAGTTTTTAGAATATGCACAACAAAACTTTGATCGTTTGAATAAAATAAAATTGGATGGTTTGCGCCTGGGGTCCGGCATATTTTCAGAAGATATGATGGTTACACATGACGCATTAGCGCTAAAACTCGTCTTATTGTTCCAAAAAATTGCAGCTAAACAAGATATCAGTGAATTTGAGCATACACCTGTTTTGTACACATTCGATACGCAAGAATTTGATTTTTCTGGATCTGTGTTTTCTAAGAAAAATGCTTTTATGTTGCCACATAATGGATATATCCTATCAGGACAACGTGAACAAGCTGCGCGCTACCGCTGGGGGCCAGAAGATTGCGGCACACTTATTATTAAATACTTCCCAGAACTGCCAGAAAATGGCTTTACAACATTGATCTTGTGGAAATGGCTAGATAAAACCCTTGAAACAGATCAAAATTTTGCAGATTACAGGTATATGATTCCTATTTTAGAGCGCGTATTTAAGCCTGTGGATGATTTTAAACCTGGTGATTTCTTATTAAGACCAGGGCATATATGGTTCGTTCTTGGCAAAGAAGGTGACAGCCTTTATCTCATGAATTACCATAGACAAGATCTGCCAGACCAAGGCAATGGGTTTATGATTAGAAAAGCAAGCTGGGAAGAGCATAAGAAAGACTGGCCGAAGTATGCAATTTTGAGGCCGCAGATTTAAATAGTATGTATAAAAAAAGCGCCATTGTTGGGATTTTCTAAAAGTGTTTTATAAATCATTGATCCTTTGTTAACATTGTTTAAACCATGGATGATCTTCACTTCCTTACCTAAATCGGATTTCCCAAACTCCTCTGCAGTTTGATCGACAAGCTTAAATTTTACCCATTCATCTCCATCATTAAACAGTAAAAAACTAACATTTCTAAAAGAATAACGCCCTATTATTATTGGCATTTCCGCTCTATCCAATCTTTTGAAATAAACCAAAGCTTCGCAGCCATTTAGAAAGGATTCGCCAATTTCCTCAAGCTTTATGCATCCTGACATATTAAAACGCTCTAACAACTCACAATCACGTAGGAAGTTTGGTCCGATCGTCTTTAACTTGACACATCCAGACATATTAACAAAACTTAATTTCTTACATCCATACCCAAAACCTTCTTCGATTTCTTCCAAACTGTCCCATCTGGAGACATCAAGAAAAGGTACTGCTCTACAATCTAGTAAAAAATACCGTCCAATTTTTTTTAAATTTATCCAATCTACCAAACCGTCTATACTTTTTAAAGCTATACATTTATTAAGAAATAAATCTTCAACAATCCGTAATTTTTTTAATCCAAACAAATAAATAGCTTCAAGAGATGAAGAATTGGAAAGAAAGCGAGGCTTAATAATTTCTAAATTAATCCATTTAGACATATCAAAATCAATTAGTTTAGATCCTTCTAAAAATTGCTCTTTAACTACCTTTACATTCTCTCCCATCACGGACAGCTTTTTGACAGACGCAGGCAAGTCGTCTCCGGACAACTTAACTTCTGTTTCCTGATCAAAATCCAATACAAGCCATAAATCAGGCCTTTGCGTAAATACCGTATCAAGGTGTTGTTTGGCGTTTCTCAGCTCTTGATGCGTTACAATCAAGTACCGTGTTTGTGGTGTCACTTGTGTGGTTTGGTCTTTGTATATCACATATTTTTGCCGCATCTCTTCTTTGACGCGAAACACTCTTGCAACAAAATCAGCATTTATCTTCGCTATTTGTTCTGATGTTGCGTTCGCTGGAATAGTAGGCTTGAGAAGATAGTGTGCCTTCATATGTTGTCTGACTCTTGGATCAAGATCTGAAGGGGGTGTAACACGTTCAAAAAATGGTTCTGACCATTTTGGTAAAGGTCGTTTGCGAATCAAAGGTTTGTCTTTTAATTGTGATTCTATATTTTCGAGAATCCATTTTTGTATATCCTGCTCTCTATGTTTTGGATCTCTTGGTCCTAACGCAATAATATCTGTGAGTTTTTTTGGTGCTTTTCTATCTGTTACAATATAGTCAGCAAACTCACGTGCCGCTTTATGCATATGTTCACTGAATCTAAAGAGTTCCAACATGCCTGGATCTAATTTCCCAGGTTGATCTTTTAAACGTATCGCTTTTAATGCATCTTCCAAGGAGAGTGTATCCATGATATTTTTACCTAAAGCAGGTCTATCAAAGAGATATTCCGGCTTAACGGACGTATCATTTGAGGCATATAGCAGAGGTGTATAAGAGAATGTGTGAGACACACATGTCAACATCCAAACTAAAATAGGCAGGATCCAAGAGATCGATATGGCAAGAATAAGCTTTACTGCAAAAGAAGTGTTATTAGACATAAAATATTTTGAGGAGCCTTTTGAATTCATTATAACATAGCGCAAAAAAAATTTAACCTTTCTTCAACCTCTCCCATGCCTACCATCTAAAAATAACTGCACATTCGCATATGTGTACAAAAACACTTGCCAATGCCATAAGGTTTTTAACCGTTGACGCTGTAGAAAAAGCGCAAAGTGGTCACACAGGCATGCCCCTTGGCATGGCAGATGTCGCAACAGTTCTGTTTAAAAACCACCTGAAATTTTATGCCAAAGAGCCATTGTGGAAGCATCGCGATAAACTTATCTTATCATGCGGCCATGGTTGCATGCTGCAATATACCCTACTCTATTTAACAGGATATGAAGATATCACTATTGAAGATATCAAAAACTTCCGCCAACTTCACTCTCCTTGTTCAGGCCATCCAGAATATGGATTACTTAAAGGCATTGAAGTCACAACAGGCCCATTGGGTCAGGGTATCGGGCATGCTGTTGGTATGGCGTTATCTGATCAACATGAAGGATTAGATCGACACATATATGTGATGGTGAGTGATGGTGACTTGATGGAAGGCATTGCTCATGAAGCTTTTGCGTTAGCTAAAGAGCATAATTTATCTAAATTGATCTTCTTGTATGATGATAATCAATCCACCATAGATGGCCGAACATTTATAGGTCGTGGAATAGATAAATTAATGGCATATTATGAATTCAACTTTCAATCCATTGATGGGCATGATCCTGAAGCAATTGATCACGCCTTAACAAAAGCTCGCAAAGGAAATGTGCCACAATTTATTGCCTGCAAAACCATTATTGGATATGGCGTTAAAGAAACTGAGGGTAAATATGCTATGCACTCTGACCCTGTAGGGCAAAAATTGATTGATCATATGCGTGAACGATTTAACTGGCCTTACACACCCTTTGAAATACCTGAAGAAATTTTAAAACAGTGGCGCGATATTGGCGCACAATATAAGGATGCGTTTTTGCTAAAACCTGAATATGATAGAAACTATCGATCTGTATATCAAAACAAGGAGGTCCAGTTCACACAAGAAATGATGTCGACACGTGATGCATTTGGAGCGCTCATCAAAGAATATGATGTTATTGGGGGATCATGTGATTTAGGCGGATCAACACGCGCCAACAAAGCTAAAACTTATCGTGCATTTGGTGTGCGTGAGCATGGCATGGGAGCTGCACTCAATGGCATTGTTTTATCTAAAACCTATCGGGCATTTGGCACAACATTTTTTGTTTTTAGCGATTATATGCGCCCCGCTATTCGCATGGCTGCCCTGATGCGTGTGCCAACAGTCTTTATTTATACCCATGACTCCATCGGCGTAGGCGAAGATGGTCCTACACACCAACCTGTGGAACACCTAGCAAGTTTACGCGCAATGCCACATCTCAATGTATACCGCCCCTGCGATGCAAATGAAACACAAGTTTGCTTGCAACAAGCCTTTGAGGATATAGATAAACCTTCAGTTATTGCGCTCACGCGACAAGCACTGCCTGTAATTCACAAATTCCCAGCTTTTCCTGAGGGTGAGCTGGATTTTGTGTTTTTAGCGACAGGGTCAGAAGTGCATTTAGCACTTGAAGTGGCTACAGAATTGGAACTTAAGCACAGTGTACGCGTTGTGAGTATTCCATGTGTAGAGAAATTTCATGATTTCAAGGCTTTAGAAGGTAAAAAACGTATCATCATAGAAGCTGGGTGCCGCCAATCATGGGAGAAATTCTTGCGCCCTGGTGATATGTTTTTTGGCATAGAAGATTTTGGGCATTCTGCACCTTATACAGATGTGTATGTGGAGATGGGATTAACAAAAAACGTCATCCTGAACGCAGTAAAGGATCTTTTATAACAAAATAGCAGTCCCTTCGCTTTCGACTTCTAATGACGAAAACACTGAAAGCTGCAAGAGATCGTCATCACGAGATCTGCAAAGCAGATCGTGGGGATCCATTTTCTAGATGGCCACGTCGCTGTGCTCCTTGCCATGAAGCTCCGTGCAACTTTCGTCATTGCCTGTATATCAAAGCTTTCTTTGTGGGAAACTCAGGATGACCTAGCGAAAAAACTATGAGTCAACCAATTTTTCACCCCACATACTTCCACGTTCTGACGCTTATAACTCTCCTTTCCTCCATACACAACATACGGCACAATATTATCACTCAGACCTTCAAAATATTTAAGATTTGCCCAAAATCCAGGATGTACAGTTTCCGACGTTTTAATTTCTAAAGCATGAATGCTATTACCTTTTTCAAAAACCAAATCAATCTCACGTCCGCTTTGATCTTTAAAATAATAAAGAGTTTTTTGTATATTGCGATTTAAGAAATTTTTCATTGTTTCAACAATGATAAAGTTTTCGAATAACGCGCCTTTTAACGGATGTGTTTTTAATTGCTGAACTGTTTCTATTTCTAACAAATAACACGCTAATCCAGTATCATAAAAATAAATTTTTGGGTTTTTGATAATACGTTTTTTGAAATTTCTGAAGTACGGTTGTAGATAAAATGTTACAAAGCTTAAATTTAATATACTAATCCAATCAGATACAGTATTTTGAGAAATACCTAAATCAGTTGCGAAATACAATGCATTTTTTACTTGCCCAACATGACTTGCGCATAATTTTAACAATTTACTGAATTTTGCAAGATCTTGAATATTTTTAATTTGACGCACATCTCTCTCAATATAGGTTGAGATATAACTTGGATAAAATTCGTTTGCCGCAAGATCAAATCTATGAACTCTTGGATATCCCCCTCTTAAAATAAGCTCATAAATATCTTCTGGATAATCTAATTCTTCATAACTTAAAGGCAACAAAGTCTGTATTGCAACTCTTCCAGCAAGTGTTTGTGATATTTTTTCATTCAAAATAAAATTTTGAGAGCCTGTTAAAAGAAAAATTCCATTTTTATCTAACTCATCTACCATAAGCTGAATATAAGAAAATAAAGATGGTACGTGCTGTATTTCATCAAATATCGCGCCATTTGGATAATTAGATAAAAACTGTTTTGGATCTTCAGTGGCATACGCGCGCTTTTCCAAATCCTCAAAATTCACATAAGGCTTGTCAGCGCAAATTTGCTTTGAAAGTGTTGTTTTGCCCGACTGTCTGGGGCCTAAAAGCGCAACAATCGGAAATTTTTTGAGCAAATCTTTTAGAGAGAGAATTAATTTTCGTTCAAACAATATGTGTTATTTTCATTTTTTACTAAAAATATCCTGACAGATTTTCAGTCTGATTGCAAATTTGTCATAACTCATCGTCATCCTAACGCAGCGAAGGATCTTCCTGAGTCAAACTGAAGAAGATCCTTCACCTTCGGCTCAGGATCTGATTCATCCCCACGAATTAAATATGCGCAGACGTCATCACGAGCCTTGCGAAGCAAGGCACGGTCGTTATCCTTATATTTCTCTATCAATTTCTCCAGAAGAAAAGCTTACATGGTTAAGCGTTTAGGACTTTTTTGGATTTTAGAAAATTCGTGGGGATGGGTCAGCTCGTGATAACGGATCATATTATTTAGGCTGGCAGAGTTCAAATCCCCAAAAATGTGATGTAAATCGACATCATCCCATCAAACACAATGGTCCAAAAAATGCATTGCACAACCGCTTTTGTCGTCATATTTCCCAGAATCTTAAAATGCGTATGCACACACATCCCACGGAAACATCCAATAAACCCAATAATTGTGCCAAATACAAGCGATTTCAACAAAGTTGCGCTCAGCACTCTAAAATTTAGCAAATCATAAACACTTTGCAGATATTTAATAAAAGAGAAGTCAATTTGCAGCTTTGTCATCAGACCGCCACCTAAAATACCAAAGAAAATCGCTACAATCACCAAAATTGGCATGAAACAAATCAAGGCTAAAATACGCGGGATAATAATGGCACTTGTGGGATTAATTTTCATAGATTCTAGCGCATCAACTTCTAGTGATAATTTCATGGCACCAATTTCTGCTGCAAAGGCGCTGCCAGAACGCCCTGAAATCACCAAATATGTGATCATGCCACCAAAATAGCGGATATAAGACGGAATCAAAGCATCGGGGGCTCTGTCAGATAAACCATAATCAGACAAAGTCGTGATACCTTGATTGATTGTCACCATGCCAACCAAAAAATTTAACAGAGCAACGACGGGAATTGCTTGAATACCCACAAGATATATTTGATAGAAAAAAGTTCTTGTATAAAACTTTTCTCGCCTCAACAAAAGACGAAATGCAGTGTGAAAAACATACCCTACAAAGCTTAAAAACACATATAATGCTATATGTTACCTACGTTTCATTTAAGCAAAACAAGACCTTCTATTCAAGTATATAAATGTCATCACGAGAAGGCTTTGAATCCGGGATCTATGCAACAAAGCCTACTCACAATGACGACAACCCCTGGCTAGGTTCGCTCAGAATAACGCACACCCTCGAAAAAATCTCAAAATATGTTATACTATAGGTAATCATAGTAAAAAGATATTCAAATGACCCAATCCTATACAAAAAAACTTGTGTTAGGCGTTGTAATGGCCTGGCTTGTCCCATCAGTTGTTATGACATTTGCAGGGCTAAAATCTAGATCCTACGCAAAACCTAAATCTTTTGCTTCTCTAGAAGACCTTCCAAATGCATCGCTAGTGGTAGATGACAATTCCGAGCAGGACAGTTCTGAGATGTCAACATGGGAAGGTGATACATCCAAAGCAGAGCTTATGGATTTCTATAAAGAATGGTCCACAGAGAAAGATTCGTTAAAAATATATACCTATATGGAGAAAATTGGAAACAATTGGAATACTAGGGAATTAGGCAGAATAGAAAAATGGTTCGAGGATCATGAAACGCCAGCTATAAATATAGAAACCTTAACAAACTTACTCTTACATATACACAACAATAGATTTTATCAAGATGGTATATTCGCTCTTCCACCTATGTTTGTTTTAACAGGCATGACAGATTATGATCTTTTAAATCCAGAATACCTGAAAAAACTCTCAAGCACATTAGATCTTCTAGAGCTTGACGAAACAACTCTGACGCTTGATATGATTGAAGATTTTATGACAATTTTGCGTGGAGATTACACCGATATGATCCAAAGAGCTAAGTTGATCTTAAAACAAGAGAATATAGATCACACACAAGTAATTATACCATTCACAATACTAATGATAGAGCTCAATAAAACACTTCCAGAACGCGTTAACATTGCAAAAACATCGAAAAATCAGGTTGTGCAATACTTTTTCCAATTCCTCACTCTCTTTACAACGAAAAAGAAATTTGATGATAAAGATATTCCAGCACTTCTGAGAACACATATGTTATATACAACACAAACGCCAGAAGATTATTTAAATGTTTTGGAAAGTGTGTATCTTCTTGCAAACTATTTAAACACACCATTAACTGAAAATAATATAAAAACTATCCTCTTAATGGATCCAAAGAAACGTATTACAACAATTAAAAAATTCATCACTCTCTTAAAAGAGCAAGGCATGAAATCTCTCAACGCCGATGATGAGCCATATTTTGAGTCATATTTCGTAATCTTTACTGATATGATAGGAAAAACTGCCGATTTCTTTTCTATTAAAGATAGGGCAGAAGCAATTATGAAGAGATTCTTTAAGCAACTCGATCTTACGTATTGGATTTATTATGTAAAAGTTTCAGAAGCTTTGTATGACTTATACAATCTATCATCTAGCTCAACAAAAAAGACGTATGATTCACGCTTTAAAGAAATTGCAAAAGAGCTTGGACAAAACTTCCCACAACCAAAAGGTGAAGATGCACAAACGATCTTTGAACGCCTGCAAGTATTATGCCACACACCATATGAAGAGGAATTTCCTGCGTTTTAATCACCATTCCTACTCAAACACTTTCGTCATTTTATCAACATATATTGCAGAAATTTAACGATTTCTTCACATTTAACTAAGTTATCTTAAAGAAATGTTAATATTTGGAGCGCACCATATGTTGTTATATTTGTTTTCACTTGCAGATAAACCTCTAGAAGATCATCCTAATCCAGATCTCCTTCCAATAACACATAAAGACAGTCAAAAAATTGAGGAAGTAGAAATACATAAAAAGTTACTCAAAAGCTTAGAGCAATTAAATTCCCCCTCAATAATACCCCCTTGGTTCATTAATGTATTAAAAGTCGGAGCAAAAATGAAGGAAAGAGATGACGAGACTGCAGGACCTCTAGAGAGCTTTATATTTCTCAATAAACTATTAACAGAGACGCTTATGAGAAAAACAACATACAAAACCGCAACAGGCAGCGAGGCTGACGCTTTTTGTAACATTACAAAATCATCCGTTACGTTCTTAGATGAGCTTGTGGCACTACACAATACATTAAGCAACCACCCAAAAGTTAAAGAGTTTTATACATTTGGCACAACTTCTAGACCGACAACATTTGAACTGCTTGATTATAGTCCTGAAATCAGACTATACAAAAAAGAATGATACTCAAATTCTCAAATATACCTCTCCTCCACCGCCTTCAAATTCCCCACCCTAATACCTTCACGAATATCCGCCATCATTTTATTCATAAAATACACATTATGTATGGTTAATAATGAAATCACCGTTGGCTCTTTTGTCATCAACAGGTGATGTAAATATCCCTTGGTATAATTTTGACAGGTCGGACACTTACAATCTTCTTCAATTGGCGTTTGATCTTTCTTATATTTTGTATTACGCAAATTGATAAACTCTTTAGGCACTTTTTTCGCCAATGCGCCACCATGTCGTGCAATACGGGTTGGATGCACACAGTCAAATGTATCAATGCCAAAATGAATATTGGTGAAAATATCTCTCACACCACCGATACCTAACAAATGCACAGGTTTATCTTTATTTAAATCTTTCGTAGAAGCTTCAACAATTTCATACATTTGCTCTTTAGATTTACCAAGTGTACCTCCTATCGCATAACCAAAATATGGTTGCTCATTAGCAAATGCCGCGCTTTGTGCGCGCAAATCTTTAAAAACACCGCCATGAATAATGCCATAAAGCTTCTGCTTGCCATCATCATGTTTTGCAAACTCATCTAAACTACGCTTTGCCCAACGATGACTTAACTCCATTGATTCATAGGTTTTAAGCTTATCATCGTTATATGGCATACACTCATCTAAGACAACAATGAGATCCGCTCCTAGCTCTCTTTGAATTTGAATCGATCTCTCGGGCGTTAAAACAAACTTTGATCCATCATAATAAGACTTGAACGTTGCGCCTTCTTCAGTCATCTTAAAACCATCGTTTTTTGTCTTGTGCCCTGCTCTTTTGATTTCATTTTCAAAACCACCATGACCTAAGCTAAAAATTTGAAATCCGCCTGAATCGGTTAACATTGGACCACGCCACCCAGTAAACTTTTGCAATCCGCCCATATTTTCGATATATTCCGAACCTGGCTTAAGCATCAAATGGTATGTGTTAGATAAAATCACCTGCGTTCCTAAATCTTTCATCATATGTGTTGGCACACCTTTAATGGATGCTTTGGTTGCGCAAAAAATAAATGCAGGTGTTTCAATAACACCGTGTGGAGTGGTTAATTTGCCAAGTCTGGCACCGTTGTAGTTTTTGTATTCGAATTTGAACATGTTTCCTTTGTTATGGCAGGGCTCGTCATCACGAGGAGTGCAGCGACGTGGTGATCCATTATGGATGGCCACGCTGCGCTCGCCATGACGGTGCCACACTTTATTTCGTTGTTAATTACTTTATAAGATACTTTAAAGAATGTTTCAAATTTTCTTCATCATCCTGAGTATAAACACTTCGTCATCCTGAGCCAAAGACGAAGGACCTTCCTGAAACAAACTCGGAAAGATCCTTCTATCGCTTCGCTTGATCAGAATGACACTTTCTTTAAAGCTTAAATCAAAACATAAAATGTTTCACGTGAAACATTTTTTGAAACATTGCATATCAATCATTCTCTTAAGCTAAAGACAGCGGATCCTTCGCTACGCTCAGGATGACTCATTAAGCCAACACTCCATCACATCAACCATGCGCGAAGCAAACCCCCATTCATTGTCATAAAACGCCGAGATTTTGACTAAGTGTGGGTGGATAACCTGCGTTTGCGTTGCATCAAAGATTGCGCTGTATGGTGTGCTATTGCAGTCTATAGATACAATTTCTTCTGTGTTATAGCGTAAAATACTCTGTTGACCGTCATGACGCATTGCAGCTGCCGTTTGCATAACCTCATGAATATGATCTTGTGAAACGGGTTTTTGTGTTTCAAAAATCATATCCACAACCGACACATTTGGTGTTGGCACACGATAAGCCGCACCTGTGATAGAAATATCAGGAAACAATCGCGCCAAAGCCTTAGACGCACCTGTCGTTGAAGGCACGATAGACAGAGCGGCCGCCCTACCCCGCCTAAGGTCTTTGTGATGATTCCCGTCCACCAAATTCTGCGTCACTGTATAAGAGTGAACAGTTGTAAAATGACAAGCTTTCACGCTAAATTCTTGATGAAAAATGTGTAATAAAGGCGCTGTACAGTTTGTTGTGCAAGAGCCATTGGAGATAATTTTATGTTCTTGCCTCAATTTATGATGATTCACACCATAAATAATCGTTTCTTCTGCATCCTTGAGATTTGTTGAAATCAAAACCTTCTTAGCACCAGCATTGATGTGAGAGTACGCTTTATCAAAGGACAAAAATTGCCCAGAGCATTCAAGAACGATATCCACATTCTCATCATAAGCTGGAATTTTATGATGCGTGAAATTCACGTTATCCAATGGTGTTTGAGATACGCCGTGAACGGAATCGTACTTAAAGAGATATATCAACTTCTCCTTAGGGGTAGGATCATTGACGGTGATTTTATATGCATGATCTTTGTTTTGATACAGTAAAACGCGCAAAATTGAACGCCCTATTCGACCAAAACCGTTAATCACAATATGTTGCATTGCATCTAAAACATATCTCTCACAGGGTTAGTTTGCGGGGAAAAAAGTTAAAAAGCTGTTAAAATTGAACACAGACGTCATCACGAGGCATTTTAGCGCTGTGGTGATCCATTATAGATGGCCACGACCCTAAAGGGTCTCGCCATGACGGTGTTTTGAAGACCGTCATCACGAGGAGTGTAGCGACGTGGCGATCCATTATGGATGACCACGCTACGCTCGCCATGACGCACAATGCGAACTTATTAGAACTCAGCGCGCAACCCTGTTACAATCAAAAACGCCTCATTTTTCTTATCAACGCCCTCGCCTTTTTGATGCAAAGCAAGATCAACTTGCGTGCTCCAAGCTAAATTTTCATTGATCTGATAATTATGCCCCAACGTACCAATAACTCGGCGATTCTTAGCGCCCCAGACGTTATGAAACCCTAATCCTAATTGGTTTTTCTCATTAATCTCACATTTCACAGATAGATTAAACGCCTTTTCTTCATGCTTTACATCACCAAAAAATTCAAATGCTGCAGACCATTTACTTACACCCAAAGACCCACTCAATAAATACGCAGCGCTGCTTCCTGCATGTTTTTTGTTGATATATTCATCACCCTTCAACAAACAAGATCCCGTAATCGCAAACTTAACATCATCAACCTTACCCTTATATAGCGCCAAAAGTGTTGTAAAATTCGTGCCCTGAGCGGCATTTCTAGGTTGATCGCCATGCACATTATCAAAAGGCGCATAACTCGCTGCAAACTGCCATCCATTAATCTCAGGAGATAGATAATTCAACTTAAAAGAAATACTGTTATCATTCAAAAATGCAGAGCCTTTATAAATCCCATATGTTTCCATATGCCCCTCATATACAGGCGCACGCAACCACACCGTTGGCATATTTTTTTGCGCCAACTTGCCAATCATAAAACATACATCCTTATTTTGCCCTACATGCACTGTTCCCCAATTACTGTTTTCAATTTTGAAATACATACGGTCTACAAGGTTATGGATTTTTGTTTCATTGACCTTAGCTTGCTCATGGTTAAATCTCATCACATACCCAATTTTCGTGCCACTTTCATCTTTATAAGCGCCCTCAAAAAAGATCTTTGCCTCAGATACATTACTGCTTAAGCCATCTGGTTTATGATCAAATTTCTTTGATTGCCCCACAATGCTACCTTCCGCCGTCATCACACCGCCCATTTTGATCTCAATATCACCATCTTTCACAGATGTGCTGGCGGTTAAGATAGGTTTTTTATCTTTGTTAGTATAGGTATGATGATCAACGCCGGAAAATAAGAAAAACAATAGAGTGGGTGTGTAAAAGGTTATTTATTTATACCAGATTTTCATGGTCATGGCGAGTGGAGCGTGGCTATCCATCCGTCTTCGCAAATTTTGCCTTCAGCAAAATTTAGCTACGACGAGATTGATCGAGTCGAAGCGTGTGAAGTGGATGTCTCGCCGAAGCTCTTTAGAGCGTAGGCGGGCGCCTCCATGGATCACCACGTCGCTGCGCTCCTCGTGATGACGAATGACCGAGTTTCGTCATTGCGAGCGTTTGCCAAAACGCGTGGCAACCCATGGATCACAGCAACAAAAATGCCATCAAAAACAAAAAACTCAATCCAAACACGATCCAAACCCAGGCTGTAGAATTGCTGTGTGAATGATCTTCATGAAAATTATACATATCAGACAAACGCGTTAATCTACGCCTATCTGATTTTGTATGTGGATAATCCATAAAGATAATATTCTTGCCATTTAGCGCTTTTAAAACCACCTGACTTGCACTAGCTAAGTCGCGATAATACGCAATAATCGTGGAGCAATCTCTCGTATCCAGAGTATAGTCAGAAGCGTATTTTGACACCATGTCATTAAATGCATTCCACAACATAGTTTTGTTGTTAGATTTTACGCATATTGTTGTCATAGCACACCTCCTACCCTGTCATCTGAGAGCATCACAACTCGCACGCCATCACGAACCTTGCGCAACAAGGCGTGGTGATCCATGGATGGCCACGCTACGCTCGCCATGACGACCATATTTCCATACTCAGACTCCTTCAAAACCGATAAATACAAAACTGAAACGTAACTTTTTTATCAAAACACATGGATATTTGCTGTTCTAGATTCTTTTTAAGCTCATCATTCACATAATCCTTACTCATATATACTTCATCAAGCTCTACCTCAACATTAAGATAAGTTTGATCATTTATAAGCGCATCGCAAAATACTTTTGTGCAGGGAGAGTGACTAAAAACGTGGAAATGATGTTGCTTAAATTGCCCTTTGAGCTGACAAGATAAATCCGCGAGCGTGCACCAAAGAAGGTAGGGGATTTTTAATAGCGCGATAGCGTCATCACGAGGGACACAGTCCCGTGGTGATCCATTATGGATGACCACGCCGCTGCGCTCCTCGTCATGATGACATTTAGCTTTAATATCTTGCATACAAATATTTTTATATATTCATATTATTATTATATTTTTATTTGCAAATATTTTCAATTGTTATATCATAGAGTATAAGAAGTAATTTTTTATTCATATTATGAGTGAAGAAGTTTCGGTTGAAGTAAGTGTCACAATTGAAACAAAAATTGATCCTGAAAAAGAAACGATAAATATAGATGTGAGGTAAAATGGGCGTTGTAAGAGGCTCTTCCATCTCAAAACAAATTCAAGAACGACTCGATAATTTCGAGGATAAAGCCTTTGACCTTTGTTATACCGAAAAAATCAAAATTCATGCACCTTGTGATTACAAAAGCGATAATATCGAGCATGTTTTATTTTACTTAAAGGGTATTTTGGATATTGAGCAACGTTTCACGAATGGCGAAACATTTGCTAAAAATGTAGAATTTGAAAATATTTTCTACAAATGTGATCAATGTCATGCAAAAGAAGAAGATTGTATCAATGTAGATCTAGGACATCACCGTGAAACATTCGAGAAAAATGATATAGAAATACTTGTGTCATTTAAAAAGTTAGGAGAATAAATGCTTATATATTGGACTAACCCCAACAGGAAGACTATCTATAGAGGTAACGCCGATGGATCTGCAGCAGAAAGGCTTTTTGAAGGATTAACTATCGGAGCACCAACAGGTCTAGCACTACATGAAGACACGCTATATTGGACAGACTCTAAAGGTAATGCAATTTATAAAGGCAATGCGGATGGATCCGGAACACCCACGATTTTGTTTTCTGGAACGCCTGGACTTAATAAACCCCTAGGACTATTCTTAAAAGACAATGCGCTATATTGGACAAATGAAGGTAATGATAGTATTTACAAAGGCAATATGGATGGATCGGGAGCTCCTGTGAAAATACTTTCTGGCAACCCTGAGGTAACTCAACCTTTGAATTTAATCTTAGACGACTCCGCCCAAGCGGAAGAGCCAAAAGAAGCACGCCCAGATAAAGAAGTAAAATAGCATGAGAAAGGTAAAGTGATGTTTATCTACTGGACGAACCGAGACAGCAACGCCATTTATAGAAGTAATGTTAATGGATCTCAAATCACAAAACTTTTTGATGGGTTAGATATCGGAACACCAACAGGTCTAGCGCTGCATGAAAACACGCTATATTGGACAGATTCTAAAGGTAATGCAATTTATAAGGGCAATGCGGATGGGTCTGGAACGCCCACAATTTTGTTCGCTGGAACATCCGCACTTGATAGACCTTCAGGATTATTTCACAAAGATAATGCGCTTTATTGGACAAATGAGGATAGCAATAGCATTTACACAGGAAATATAGATGGATCCGGAACACCTGTTAAACTATTTTCTGGCAGCCCTGAGGTAGATAATTCTTTCAGCGTCATTTTAGATAATTCAACACAAACAATACAGCCTGAATCAGAATTTGATAACAATAGATTTAAGTTGCTCCGCAAACAACAAAACGACCGTATCAATACAAGAAACGCTAACTCTTAACTACCCACAGGCAGAAAAGAACAAGAACCTCCAATCCTTGTTAGTTTTATTGCGAAACTTCGCTATCTTTTTTTCTTAGATTTACGCTAAAATGGGGAAAATATACGTCGTCACAAGGAGTGTAGCAACCTAATGATAGGATATGGATTGCCACGCGTTCTGATGAACGCTCGCAATGACAACAGTCCGTCATCACGAGATCTGCGCAGCAGATCGTGGTAATCCGGAATAGATGACTGCTACACACCTCGCCATGACAGACTAAGGAAAACACCATGGACCTAAAAACGAAAGCCCTCAATTACCACGCGCAACATCCAGCAGGAAAAATCGGCACAGCAACAACCAAGCCTGTAGCTTTGAATGATGATTTAAGCCTCGCCTACACCCCAGGTGTTGCAGCACCATGTTTAGAAATTGCGCGAGACCCTGAAAACGCTTACAAATATACCAACAAAGGTCATTTGGTTGCCGTCATCAGCAATGGCACAGCTGT
This sequence comes from Alphaproteobacteria bacterium, assembly GCA_023898745.1. Lineage (NCBI taxonomy): Bacteria > Pseudomonadati > Pseudomonadota > Alphaproteobacteria > Alphaproteobacteria bacterium. The sequence continues at coordinate 406,953 of CP060237.1, read as the reverse complement.
TTTAGGATTAGGAAACATTGGCGCATTAGCATCCAAGCCTGTAATGGAAGGAAAATCTGTTCTTCTTAAAAGATTTAGTGGCCTAGATTCTTTTGATATCGAAGTAGATTGTCAAAATGTAGATAAATTGGTTGAAATTATTGCTGCAATTTCCCCATCTTTTGGCGCTATAAATTTAGAAGACATAAAAGCACCTGAGTGTTTTGAAGTTGAGAAACGACTAATAAATCAACTTAATATGCCTGTTTTTCATGATGATCAACATGGAACAGCGGTGGTTACATTAGCAGGTTTAAAGAGTGCATTGGAATTACAAAACAAAAAATTCCACGAGGTAAAAATTGTTATGGTAGGTGCAGGCTCAGCCGGTATTGCGATTGCAAATTTCCTCTTAAAGTTTGGCGTCAAAAAATCTCAAATCTATATGTTTGATTCTCAAGGTCTTTTACATAAGGGTAGGGGAGATTTAAATACTTATAAACAAGATTTTGCCGAACACACCTCCGATATTTCTTTAGAAGATGCTATGAAAGGGTGTGATGTATTTTTAGGAATCTCTGTAAAAGATATTCTTTCAAGAGAAATGGTTCAAACAATGTCTAGAAATGCAATCATTTTTGCCATGACAAATCCAGATCCTGAAATAAAACCAGAAATCGTTTGGGACGTGCGTCCAGATATTTTGATGGCGACCGGAAGAGGGGATTACCCAAATCAGATCAATAATGTTCTTTGCTTCCCATATTTGTTTAGAGGCACTCTTGATGTTGGCGCAAGAAAGATTACAGATGCTATGAAAATTGCTTGTGTGAACGCATTGTCTGATTTAGCCAAGCTTGAAGTTCCACGTGGAACATTAGAGAAATATAACTTGACAGAGCTATCCTATGGCAAGGATTATTTCATTCCAAAAGCGCTAGATGAGAGATTGTTAACCTTCGTTACACCTCGCATTGCAGATGCTGCGATTCAATCTGGGGTGGCGCAAAGAGCTATGCCTGAGAACTATGAAGATGTATTATCTGGCTAATGTTGTCATAGCAACGCAACTATCCATGGATCACCACGGCGCATTTCATGCGCCTCGTGATGACAAAACTCAGCAAATCGTCATAGCGAGGAGCGGAGCGACGTGGCTATCCATGGATCACCACAGCACTTCGTGCCTCGTAATGACGGAGTGATACAATGACCTCACACATCAAAAAATTCCTCATCATGATGCGCTCTGAAAAGGGCTTATCTAAAAATACAGTAGAAGCATATGAGAGGGATTTAAAACACTTCTTATCGTCATGGCGAAGCCCCAAAGGGGCTGTGGCCATCCATAATGGATCACCACAGGACTTCGTCCCTCGTGATGACGTTCTGCTAACACTCACAGAAGACCAAATCCGCCAATACCTCAACGCCCTCACCATAAACTCTCGCTCTATCGCACGCAAAATATCTGCGTTGAAACAATTTTATATGTTTTTGATGCGTCAAAAACTGATTCAAAAGAATCCTATGGATAATATTTCGAGCCCAAAAATCAAACCCCCATTTCCAAAAACACTGACAAAAGAAGAGGTGGAAATATTGCTAAAAGCCGCAGCAGATAAGGATTTTAGGCTTTCTACGATGCTTGAAATTTTGTATGCAACCGGTTTGCGCATCAGTGAATTGATCAGTTTAAAAACATCGAATTTTTCTTATTATGATGATCATCCGATTTTGCTCATAAAAGGGAAGGGGGGTCGTGAACGAATTGTGCCTTTGGGAGAAACATCACATAAACAATTGAAGGAGTATCTAGTAGATATGACGCCGTCATGGCGAAGCCCCAAAGGGGCTGTGGCCATCCATAATGGATCACCACGTCGCTCCGCTCCTCGTGATGACGGCGGCGGTATCCGCAATACTTGGATGTTCCCATCCTTCGGAGCCTCAGGTCACATTACGCGTCAACGCATGGGCCAACTCCTTAAAGAAATCGCTTTAAGCGTAAACATTGACCCGGAAAAAGTCTCTCCCCACATCCTACGCCATGCATTTGCTACCCATATGCTGCAAAGTGGGGCGGATTTAACCTTGATTAAGGAATTATTGGGTCACAAAAATCTCTCCACCTCTGAAATTTACCTGCATGTACTACCGCAAGACCTGAAAAACCTTGTGGAGCAATATCATCCTGCGAAGGGGTTGATGATATCAGAGTGATATCGTCATCACGAATCCGCCGCAGCTTTAGCGAAGGCGAGATGTGGTGATCCATGGATGGCCACGCATTCTAACGAGCGCTCGCAATGACGACGCGCCTCCTTTACCTACATAAACTCAGGATCCCACGCACTTTCCTTCGACCATCCACAAGGGTCTTTGCATGAATATGATGTTGCTTGCACCCATACAGATGTCTTTTTTTCATTTACACAAGGATCCGGCTTGCATAGCGTTTCACACGAAACTTCGCAAGGTTTATCCTCCACATATGCGCAGTCGTCAGCGTAATCTTCACAGACATCTTGCCATTCGCCCTGATCAGCACACTTAGAATCCGTCATGGCGAGCGTAGCGTGACCATCCATAGCTGGATCACCACGTCGCTTCGCTCCTCGTGATGACGATTCATATTGTGCGCCTCGTGATGACGGCTTATCGTACACGCCTCGTGATGACGGTTTAGAACTCGTCATGGCGAGCGTAGCGTGGCCATCCATACATCCTTCATCATGTGAAGACGCAGCACAAGGATGCTCATCAAAACAAGCCTCCCATTTGTTTTCATATACTTCGCCTTCATCAGCTTCATAATTCTGTTCTATGTCAGTCCATCCATCCGATTCAAATTTCTTGGATTTCGTTATGGTGATTGAAGCATTATCCTCCATAGCTGGATCACCACGTCGCTTCGCTCCTCGTGATGACGATCCATATGGCGCTCCTCGTGATGACGATTCATATTGCACGCCTCGTGATGACAGTTTAGAACTCGTCATGGCGAGCGAAGCGTGGCCATCTATATGTCCTTTGTCACGTAAAGACACACGTGGATGTTCATCAAACCTTAAATCCCAACCACCTTCAGCTGAATCTGAAATAAACCCATTATAACCATCTTTCCATGTGCCTAAATTCTCACATTCCCATTCCTCAGGCGTCAATGAAAATGGGTCACATTCTGATTCGCAAGAATCTTCACACACAGGATGTGGTGGACATGGCCTTAAAACCCGAACTTTTTCTGCATTACACAGATCCAGAAAAAACCCATATTTCATTTCAATCACTTTTAAGCAATCTTCATCTTCACAGGTGTAAAGCCCCATAATTTGGATATTAGACCCTTGTATGGCATGCAAAATACAGGGTTTGATTTTATCCAAGCATTTTAACTCAGCAACCGTGGTGCAAACAGTGACAGGACACATATCAATGCATTGCGGCGCCGCTGCAAGAAAATCCAAAACATCTTGAAAAGAAACAGTTCCACACGGACATAACAAAGCTTTCATTGGTGTAAAGATATAAGTTTAATATTTTCATCTTATCGCTTAAATACAAAATTTAGAATAAATTTATAACGAATACGCTTTGTTTTTATATAAAAACTTGAAAAAACGCTGATTTTCTGGTATAATGGGGGCTAAGAGCTACGCTATTGTAGCTCCCGTAATTACATATAAGGAGACATAATAATATGGTAAATGTTTATTTTTACACACCTTTGGAATTAACAACAGGTTCAGCTATCGCCCTTTCACAAGGCCAAAGCTTAGCAACAACAGGCGTGCAAGTATTCACAGGTCCGCTAAACGTACCATTCGTGACGTTTTCAAACACTGTTAACGCTATTGCAAACACCTTTAGAACAAGCAATGCAAATTCTCTAAATGTTGATACAAAAACAACAGATGATATATTTTTAGATGCAGTTTTGTCTGTAGAGACAAATCTTTTATTGGGTGGAACTATTGCCGCAACTATGCCTACGGGCGGTGCAGGAGCGGCAGCAGCAATCGCAATTATTGAAACTTTGTTAGCAGGTGGAGATGATGTGGCAGCAGAAGCAGTGGCATTATTAGCTGGCGCAACTGATCTAGTCGAAATAGCGGCCGGAATCGCACAAGCAAAAGTTGTTATTGCAGCAACACAACCTGTAATTGTTGCGCAAGTGCCAACATTCTCCAGAGACCAAGCGGTTTGGAGCGGCATTGCACTTATGAGTTCAGCATTAAAATTCTCTAATGTGCCATTTAATACAAATGGAATTGATTTACTTCCATTTTCAGCATTCCCATACTCTTAAGTATGCGATCATGAGCGCTTTTTGCGCTTCATGATATCTGAGATACTTTGAAAAAATCTCACTTAAGTATCCTCTAACTAACAGGTTTATATAAACTTCACACTGAATTTAGTAATTTCGCAACCCCTACAGGATTTGCAGGATATAAAAATAGACTCTTCTAAACAAATGGTAGAAATAAAACAATTTGTTCAGATATAGACCCTCTCACTAGACCTAAACAATAATTAAAGGCATCTTTTAAAATAGACCACAGTTTATCACTATCGTTCCTGAAGAATTTTTAGTACTATATGCGCTCATCCTACCACAACCTTAAAGGTTTTGTTCCAAGTCTTTTTGCGCATAAAATATAGACAAAATCCATTTTTTATGATATAATGAAACCTGAGAGCTATATCATTAGCTCTCAAAAATAAAAAAAGGAAACATAACATGGCAGAGTATTTTTATATGCCATTAGAGGCAACAATAACACATACTATACAACTTTCAACTATGCAGTCATCAAATTTGAAAAGCTTGCATATTTTCTTTAATAGCAATACAAACCTTCCGTTTAAAACTGCAGGAAAATCTATCAAAGAAATAGCCAATATCTTTAGAACCCACTCTAACGAAGGAATTAATTTGACTTTCGGGCTCAAAGATATTACTACATTTGTAGAAGACAAAGAAGCTGCGGCTGCAGAAAAAGCTATAGAGGTGTTAACATTTCAGAGAGGGATGAGCGCTTTGCCTGCAGATAGTACAATTCTAGAAGCTGCGCTTGTAATAGGCGCACAAGTCGCTCAAAATGCTGGCTTTACAGCCACTGTCAATGCTGTAATCAATCAAGTGCCAAACATTATTGTGCCCCCTATAATAACTGCAGGAGAAGTTGGATTAGCAGTAGAAGAAGCGGAAACTGTTTTTCATCAAATAACTGATGGCAAAGTCGTTTTAATCGCTGAATGTCCTGCATATTCAAGAGATCATGCGTTTTGGACTGGACTAAGCTTGCTTAACAGAATTTCTAATATTCAAGCAATGCCGTTTACAGCATTTCCATACTCTTAAAAAATAATGAGCGCAATTTCTCGCTTATTATTTCCCAAAAAAACCTTTATTTAAAATAAATTTCGTTATATACTTAATATAGAAGATATATAATAACGTATAAATGTCTTTCTTTTTAATCAAACAAGAGCATGGGCTCGCACTATTAAAGCAAGCGGTTTTGTCGCAAGCGCCTGATATGCAAATCGATATCTTGGGTATTGAGCTTATTGGTGATTTTAACATGGATAATCTATGTGCGTTGTTAGAAAATCCTGCTGCACCCTTGCAGCATTTTGATTTAAAAGACGGAGATACGGTAATTTTTGAATTACCACTTTATGTATTTGATCATGTGTTATGGACAGGCATTGTGCAATACAAAAAGGCTATTGACAATAAATTACAGCAATTATCTGGCAATACTAATGACTCTATTAATGTAATTCCTATGGCATGCCCCTCAAGCAGTTTGCAAAATTGTTAAATGATGAATATCGTCACCACGAGTGTTCTTTAGAACACATGGTGATCCATTATGGATTGCCACACTCTCTGCGAGAGCTCGCAATGACGGCGCTCTGTGCATAACGTCATCACGAGGAGCGAAGCGACGTAGTGATCCATTATGGATGGTCACGACCCTAAAGGGTCTCGCCATGACGGAAGTGCGTCATCACGAGCGTTCCTTGGAACGCGTGGTGATCTATTATGGATGCACCATGAAGGTATTCAATGACGATTTTTTTCACTTTACCCTTGAAACCTATTTTTTATTTCCTATAAACAAATACATTCACTTTAAACTTTAGAAAATGTTATTATTTTTAACTGCAAGCTCCTCTTACACTGCAACTCCTCAAAACGTACAACCGTTTTTTGATGCGATTGTATCCGAAAGAGGAATCACGGAACAAATGCTCGAAAAAGAAGATTTCGCACATGAAATCTTTGCTGAAGCAACCATGAAATATATAAAAATGAATGGAATTATTCCTTCAAGACATGCGCCTGACACACACCCAACAGAAACCCGCTCCCCAACAGCTGAAGATGGCTCTGAAGCGCATAAAGACCAATAAGTAAAGGGTATTAAAGAGCTGTTTACATCTACTACACAAACGTTCTACCCTAAATTAAATAAATCGCGCCTCATATCACATGAATTATTTCAATATTTTCGCACATGCACCTATCAGCATAAAATTTATATTAATCAGTCTTGTAGCCGCATCTGTATGGTCCTGGACTATTATTTTTGCCAAGTTTTTTATTCTCACTCGCATGCGCGCAAAATTTCAACGATTTGAACGACTGTTTTGGTCAGGAGATTCTTTAGATGATATTTATGCTATGTTGCAAAACAGAAAAAATGACCCTGTTTATAGTATCTTCATTGTTGGCATGGAAGAATGGGGTGCCAATGCTTCAAATACGACATCTCAAATAGATCGCATTGAAACCATCATGACAGCGCATTTAGATCGCTCTGTAAACGATGTTTCACGCGGTCTAAGCTTCTTATCTAATCTTGGAACAAACGGTGTAATTGTAGGATTATTTGGAACCGTTTTAGGTATTATGAATAGCTTTCAAGCCATTGCGCAGCAGAAAAATACCAATCTTGCAGTTGTAGCACCTGGCATTGCGGAAGCATTGTTTGCTACAGCTGTAAGCCTTGCAGCTAGCATTCCTGCAGCCATTGCATACAATAAGATTGAAAATGATATTGAAACATATGCGAATGATGTGCGTTGCTTTATTAAGGAGTTTAAGACGATTGTAGCGAGGCAGTAAGCAGAGCTTCGTCATGGCCGAGCGAAGCGTGTGAAGTGGATGTCTCGCCGAAGCTCTTTAGAGCGTAGGCGGACACCTCCATGGATCACCACGCCTTGCTATGCAAGGCTCGTGATGACGTCTGCGCATATTTAATTCGTGGGGATACGTCAGCTCGTGATGACGGAAGTCAGAGCATCCACCTCATCTTCTGTCACAAACCGACTCAACGAAATCCGAAATGAATGTGCAATTTCATCTTCGGTTAACCCCATTTCTCTCAATACATAAGAGGGCTCTTTAAGGCATGCAGAGCCTTGAGACATAGCGACATTTTTTATAAACTCCGCTGGTATTTTTCCTTGAAATCGCACATTAAAAACATCTGGAACACGATATTTATTATCACCATTCAATATAACACCATAATTCTGTAGCGCTTTATAAAACCGCTCATAATATTCGGTAGGATAGGGTGTTTGCATCATGAGTTTACATGCCGCACCGAACCCTATACATAACGCTGTTGGGGGTGTACCAGACCTTTCAATATGTAATCCTTTTCTCACATACAGCGCACCAACGCCTTGAGGGCCATAGATTTTGTGTGCTGTGAAACTCATAGCGTCTACCATATGCGCATCTATATCAACCTTACCGACCGCTTGAGATGCATCAGTATGAAAGGGAATGTTATGCTTCCGACATATGGCTGCAATTTCCTGGATTGGCTGAATAATACCGGTTTCGTTATTCACCCACATAATTGATACCAAGCCTGTATCTGCTGTAATGGATTTTTCTAATGTGTCTAAACAAATGCGCCCATCTTTTTTCACAGGAACATATGTTATTCTAATGTCGAGATTTTTGCATGCATATAAAACAGATTTATGCTCAATCACACTCGTGATAATGTGTGTTTTTTTGTTCAATTGCCTTATCGCAATATGATTTGCTTCTGTTGCTCCACTCGTGAACACAATTTCCTCTGGGTCAGCCTTTATCAAGCGTGCAATTCTGGTTTTAGCTTTTTGAATCGCGTGTTTTGCTTTCAATCCAAAGGCATGTTTGGAATTTGCATTTCCATAAGGCAGACCCCAGTATGGCTCCATTTTTTTGACAACTTTTGGATGACATGGGGTGGTTGCTGCATAGTCTGCATAAATGGTTTCATTGTGATCTTTAACACAAAGGGCGAATAGGGTAAGCATGGTGTGTTGTCATAGCGAGCGAAGCGTGGCCATCCATCTGGATCACCACGTCGCTCCGCTCCTCGTGATGACGATGTTGCTGATTTAGATTGACACAACTTTCACCCTCACTTCAATTGCACTTTCGCCTTCACGTTGCTCGTCATGGCGAGCGAAGCGTGGCCATCCATCTGGATCACCACGCAGCTCAGCTCCTCGTGATGACAGTAAATTTTGCGCTCCTCGTAAAGACGGTTATTTTAATTGCACTTTCGCCTTGACCAACCCCTTATGCTTGTAAATCTCAAACTCTTGCAAATACGGATATATCTTCTCCAAGCACTCATAAATCTCTCGATCATCACACGCCGTCAATGTATTATCCACTAGCTGAATATGCGGATAAGGTTTCATCAAAGCCTCTAGGGTAGGTGGTTTGCGAAAATAATTCGCACCAAGATATCCCACAAACAAGAACATACAAGTCATATTAATTTTTCGTAGTGTTAACATAATGCGGAACTCCTTTCATAATTTCGTCGGGCGTATCGACATAAAAATTTACATTTAACACCCTTGGTTTATTGGTAATTTTTTTGACACTATTACTGGGTTGTTGTTCTAAATAATTAACCATCTCAAAGAAGTTGTGCTTACAACACAGATTTTGGGACGTCTGTGTAAAAAGTGTAGCAAAACCAATAAAAACAAGAGCTGCAGTATGCGCAATATCTAAAAGTGGAAATTTTGCATTCAGATTAAACTGAGAGATAAAAGCGTTCTGAAACACAGCGTGCTTAATGTTCTCAATGTGACTTTTCTTGTTATAGATCACATTGTGTGATTCTTGCTCATCAAACCCAAATCGATGAAGGTAATCATATAATTCGCTAAGATGTTTAAAGTGTTTGATATCTTTAAAAATCCTATACCCTTTGGTGATGAGCGCTTTTGTGCCATAAATCACAATATTCCATCCTTTTTGTAGCTTCTTATAGGCGTGAAAATAAATGATATGACTATACGCAAACACAGGTTGAGTGGTTTTTGGCAGGTTTTTGATGTCAAACACATTCATCATCATGTGTTTAAAGCGCTGTCCTTTTTCTGTGAAGGGTAAGTAGACTTTTTTATAGATATAAGAAATATCCAGCTCATCTGTGATCAGGCAATTCTTATGTTCAAGAATCAATTATGTAGCAAAAAATGATGCATTTGCTCGATTATCTCAAGGTTTGTTGTGGAATTTGAGATGAGGTGAAAAAAATGTGAAATATTTTGTGTGGGGTAAGGGTTTATTAAGAATTAAGACCTTGATCAATTTTTCTCGGTAAGTTTTGAGCGACTACGTCATAAAATGCATCCGTCAGACCATCCGGCATAGGAACTTTATAGTTGTTTTTAGCTTTTGCCCATTTAAAGAGCGCCAAATTATATGCTTCTGGTTGATGGCCAGAATATTGTTGCTTTAATGTAAGCAATATATTAGAAACATAGGACTGCCCATTAGATGTTCCAGCAACCCATTGGCCGTTTATCAGATATGCTATAGGCGCTCTTATGAAAAGAACATTTGAGCGCTCTATTTGTTCAGACGTTAGATTATTTGCTATAGCATCCCATTCGCTAGGCGTACCGTCCCAATATCCCCCTACAATCATAACTCTAGGGTTGTGTTGCGCAATACTTAATATATCACGATATACTTTAGGCGAAAATTGTGTCTTTTTTGATGAATTGCCATCCGCAATAGTCTGCATATTATCTCCATCATTTCCAGCTATAACCACAGCAATTCCTTTTTCTGCACATCGGCTAATTTTTTGAGTTAGTGTTTCACCTATAAGCCATTCGAACATTTTTTCGTGAAACCATGTAAAAGTATCAATCATGCAAGAAAATCCGAAAACCTCTGTTGTGTCAGGAGCATGATCGGATGACCCCTGTATAGGACATACAAGAGGCTTTGAAGGGCTTGTAGAAAGTTTAGAGTTATGGACGGACGAAGAAGGATTGAGATTTTCCTTAACATTATCTTGTAAAACCGCCCTGAAAGCATTCGAAACTTCAAAAGTTCTGGGAATCTCTGCAGCATGCACCTCTAAAGCTCGAGCGCCTGATGAATGCAAAAACAAAGACCCAAAATAGGCAAGTGTTTTAAATCCAGTAAAATAGGCGGCCCACTTCCAATAACTTGACGGACGAAAATAACATTTAACAGCGGCAATAGTTGCAGCATTGGTCAAACAATAGACGGGGGTATTATATTTCGATGTAAAAGCTAATAGACTGAAGATTTTGAAATCAGTTGCTAAAGCACTAAATGTAAAAGCTGCGGCAAAATATGAAGGTGTTACCATATCTGCAGAAAACACCTGCTCAAAAGTCACATATTTTGTTTCAGCTGTTTGAGGTTTAGGGTCAGTTGCAGCGATAAACAATAAAAACATAAGATTTTGATAATATGAAACTTCTACAAAATTATAGGAAGGTTTGTTTCATATTTCAAATCATTTATGGATCACCACGCAGCTCAGCTCCTCGTGATGACAACTCACCGTCATTGCGAGCATTCGTTAGAATGCGTGGCAATCCACATGGATCACCGAGTCGCTACACTTCTCGTGATGACAGCATTACAGAAGCTCCTCGTGATGACAACTCAGCTTACCTCATACAACGGCCCCCATATCGCCATAACAATCATAAAAATCACACCACCCAAAATCACAATTAACGCAGGTTCAAGAATCTTGATGAAAAGGTCAATGGTATCATTCACCTCCTTCTCCTTAATCACAGATAACTTCTCTAACCCTTCTTCTAAAAATCCATATTCCTCCGCCATGCGAATGAAATCTTTTTCATACGGAATCACATCATAAAAATGTTGCCCTTGATCTAATCCTTGTAAAGCTACTGCAAATTTATCATGTAAGGTGCGGTTCACAATCACAGAATTTGCATATGTCAAAGCATCTGTCAGAGGAATTTTTTCTTGCAGGAATAACGCGGTGATTTTGAAATATAAGCTCACATAATATTTCTGAATCCATCGTCCAAAAAACGGAATTTTCAAAATCAAATAATCCGATTTTATGCATCCATATAAACCCAATAACATGAAACCTAAACCATAAGGCGCATATTTTGTGAACATAACCAAAACATAGGTTAGGGTAGGGATTGGTTTATTTTGCTCTGTCAAAAATATCATGAGCTCTGGCAACAAAAACTGACTCAATGTGTATAACAGCACAAACAGGAATCCCAAGATAAATGCTGGATAAATCAGCGCACGTTGGAGGCGCTTTTGGAAAGCTTGTTTGGTTTGCAGATAAATGTAAATCTGATGAAAATAATTTGCACCTGTTTGCTCAGAAAGCGCTATGTATCTAATAAAAAGTGGATCAAATATCTTAGGGTAATTTTTTAATGCATCAGATAAAAGTGTCCCATTTTCTAATTCACTTATAATGTTTGTAATCGTGCGTCTTAAGGATTTCATGTTCGTGGCGCAGCATTTTAATGCTTCGATTAAAGGAATTTTGAGGGCTATGAGTTGATTCATAGAATAAGCAAAATGAATGAGCTCGTCTTTGATCATGCCACCCTCGTCATCCCGGAGCGAGCCAAAGGCAAGAATCCGGGATCCATACAGCGCTGCTTGGATCCCGGGATTTAGCGTAGCCAAAGACCCAGGATGACAGCTTTTTTCTTAGGATGATAGGTTTTAGACTCTCTACAAATGCAATAAAACAAAAACTCAAAATATTTCCTCAACGTAACAATTTGTTAAAACTCTTGAAATAGAAGAAAAATTTCTTTATAAATATAGAACTACGCACATGGAGATAAATTAGAATATGTTTTTGTTTTTGAGTTTATGTGGAAGCGCTCCAGAACCAATTCCGCACCATGAAATTTACGGAACTTATGATTGCGCCGCTCCAACTGAAGCGCTTTATTTGAGCATTTTGAGAAGCTCTGCGACTGCATGCCAAAATACTATTAGCAGCTCAGCTCAAGATATGTTTTTATGCTCTGGAGAAGCTTTGGGAAAGACTCCTCTAGAAGCTGCAGCATTTCAATATCAAGCAGCTAAGGATAGATATGAAGCGATACGAGGAAGAAAGTTTAAAAGAGAAAATATAGATAAAAGACTCGCGGAACTTTATTGTCGTTCTGATGCAACAGCTGAAATGAAAGCCTTTGTAAACACAGAAGTTCTAGAGTCGCCTGAACAGCTAGAGAATTTTGCTATAGAATGCGGCCTAATAAAATGGGATGTTAAAACTCTTTACTCTCAAGCTGAGAAATATGAAACTTCAGACACAGTAAAAAGTCTAAAATTATATCAAAAAATTATCTCAAACCCACAAAACCGTTCTCAGTCTAAACAATTTTTTGATTACAGTTTAATTAAACTCAGTTTTCTTTATCATGATAAACAAGACTTTCACAAAGCAAGGGATGTAATTAAGGTCTATTTAGAATTAAATCCTGTAGATCGAGAAAATAGCGAAGTAAAAATGGGTGCATATGCAAACCTACTTGTTTTATTAAGACAAACTGGAGAGTTTGCGGATTTCAATCGATATATGAATATGGCTTTGCAAGAACCTCACAAAGAAAAATATCCCGCAAGATGGGCAAATATTTATATGTCGAAAAGCTCTGTCCATATTTTAAAAGAGGAGCATGAAGCAGCTATTGATGCCGCCACTAAAAGCGTTGAAATATCTCAAAAAACAACCGATGCGCGATTAAAAGCGGAAGCAAGATTGCAATTAGCAGTAGCATACACACAATCAGAAAAATTTATGCAAGCTGAGAAAATACTGCAAACTCTTGCTAAAGAAATCAACATTGTAACGCTAGGAGAAAATTTTCAATTTGTTAACACTCAAATAAATCAAGAAATGGCTCGTATGTATTGCAAGAAAGGTTCTTATCACTTCTTTCAAGATAACTTTAAACAAGCGAAGGAGTTTTTTGAACTTGCTCTAAAGCAACACATGAAAACTTCAGGAGTAGAAAATTACTCTAAAAGATTTTTATTTTATATTGATCTTTTAGAAGAAGGCGTATTGCAAGTTGTAGACCAAGATCTTATCGAACGCACCTATTATTCATCCGTTCAACAAACTATTTTACAAAACACAAAACTTTCCACATCTGAAGCAACAAGTGCAGCAGCTACAGAAAAAATACACTCTCAAGCAAAACCAAAAGAGGATCAAGCTGTCTCAGAAAATGAAAACCAAGAATTTTTAGAAGAAGCACTGCAAGAAAAGAGAAAAAGCTGGAAAGAAATGGTTGAGGAGTTACGAAAAAACAAAGCAGCAATCAAAGCTGCAGCTCGAGCTGAACAGAAAAGCAATCTTATACCCACAGTCCAACCTGCGCCAATAACTCTAACAGAAGATGATTACAATTTAGCTATGAGAATATGGGGGAAAGCTAAAGGCCCTGAAGCACACATTTCTCACACACCAATTGAGCATTTTGGTAAACTTTTAAAAGCATTAAGTAAAGATAAAACACGCTCAGGATACGTTCAGAAAAATACCGCTTCTGGCACTCAATATGTGTTCGTTTTAGAAAATAGGACTAACCCTGGAGTTTTTGAAGAAGGATTTTTACACAGAAAGCACGGCAAAACTGCTGGGAGTCAAAACCAGAGTCTTCAATTAGCTGGTTATGATAACTGGATGGCGAAAAACTTACTTGAAAGAGGGGGGTACCTTGACGAAACATCTGTTATTACGAAACCGTAAACACCTCAACCCCATCCTTCGTCACGCCCATCGTGTGTTCATACTGAGCAGACAAAGATGAATCCCGAGTAACCGCTGTCCACCCATCAGCCAGAACTTTGGCATGGTATTTACCTGCGTTAATCATAGGCTCGATCGTGAAAAACATACCCTCTTCCAACATCTCACCTTCTCCAGGGCGACCAAAATGCAAAACGGAGGGTGGGGCATGAAAAACTTGACCAATACCATGGCCACAAAAATCGCGTACAACGGAGAAATTTTTAGACTCTGCAAGTGTCTGGATGGCATGCCCAATATCACCCAAATGCACACCTGGCTTAACCATATCAATGGCACGCATGAGACATTCATAGGTTGTATCCATTAAGCGCTTTGCTAAAAGTGACGGCTTTCCAACTGTATACATACGACTTGTATCACCATACCATCCATCTAAAATCACCGTAACATCGATATTCAAAATGTCACCTTTTTGCAATTTACGATCTCCAGGAATTCCATGACAAATCACATGATTCAAAGATGTACAGATAGATTTTGGAAATCCTTTATAATTTAAAGGCGCAGGAATCGCCTTATGTTCAATAATAAAATTATGACATAAATCATTTAATTCAAGCGTTGTTACACCTTCTTTCACATAGGGCTCAATATAATCAAGAACTTGCGATGCAAGCTTACCTGCTTTGCGCATACCTTTAAAATCGTCTTTTGTGTGAATAGTGATGTTGCTCATAATAAACCTTTATTGTTTTTGAGGGCCCGCCTTCGCTCTTACGAGCTTCGGCGAGGCATCCACTTCGCACGCTACAACGCAGTCGCGTCGTAGCTAAATTTTGTCTTCGACAAAATTGCGAAGACGGATGGCGGATGGAGTGAGATTCGAACTCACGAAAGGTTTCCCTTTGCCGGTTTTCAAGACCGGTGCCTTCAACCACTCGGCCACCCATCCTCAC
This sequence comes from Alphaproteobacteria bacterium, assembly GCA_023898745.1. NCBI lineage: Bacteria > Pseudomonadati > Pseudomonadota > Alphaproteobacteria > Alphaproteobacteria bacterium. The sequence goes on along the minus strand of CP060237.1, from coordinate 391,916 downwards.
TTAATTATAGGAAGTTTATACGTCAAGCTCAAGGATTATTAATACTATCGTCATTGTGAGCGTTCGTCAGAATGCGTCGCAATCCATCCGTCTTCGCATCTCGCCATAGCCCTTCGGGCGACGGCGGATAGCTACGACGAGATGATTTATCATCAAGTCGGAGCGTGTGAAGTGGATGCCTCGCCGAAGCTCAAAGAGCGTAGGCGGGCTATCTCAATGGATCACTACGTCGCTGCGCTCCTCGTGATGACGGCAGAGCGCGCGCTCCTCGTGATAACGGTATAGCCTTTTCTCTGCCAATCATGTAAACTGATTGAGAAGATCATTATTTTGAACAGATTTATGACACAAATTACCGTTGATGATTGTCTGCGCGTTGTACAAGACAGATTTGAGCTTGTGCTACTTTGCGGAAAACGCGCTAGAGAAATTGCTATGACTGTTGGTGAGCGTCATGACAAAGATGATGTTGCAGCCTTGCAAGAAATTGGTTCAGGATATTTGGATATCAATGACTTAAGACAAAGGTTATTATATGCCATTCATGACATTCCATTTATGTCAAAAGAAGAGTCCGAAGAATTAGGTGACTTAGAAATGTACGTGACTGATTTAGCTGGATATGAAGCAGCGCCTGCAGACTTTTATAATGCAGAGCTTGAAGACACCGAAGAGAACAAGCTTCGCGTTGATGATCACAGCAGTTCTTAGGTCGCCTATTGAATAACCGTCATCATAGAGAATAAGGCAGAGTCATGTCATCACAAACTAATTCATCCCCACGAATTAAATATGCGCAGATGTCATCACGAGCCTTGCGAAGCAAGGCGTGGTGATCCAGAAAACATGGATGGCCACGCTTCGCTCGCCATGACGGCGTTCCACAGATCGTCATCACGAGGAGCGCAGCGACGTGGTGATCCATAATAGATCGCCAGGCATTCTAACGAATGCTCGCAATGACAGGCTGAGTCCACGCTACGCTCGCCATGACGGCTCCGAGGGTCAAAACTTAACCGTTCGTTAAGAAAATCTTAATTCTTTTTTTACCATTTCAACTTGGAAGTCATTTATTTAGGACGCTTCTGTGTTTTTAAATTTTATGTTACTTTATGCAGAACTTTCACATACCTGTCCTTCTGAATCACCAAAAAAAGCTTGTATTACATTTGATGAACCAGCTATCACTCAATATTGCAGCAGTTGTTTATCACATGCGAAGAAAACAAATGTAACACACTTGATATTAGGGCCAGAAATTGGATTTATGGCTGATACAATTGGAAAACTTAGAAGCGCTATACTGCCCAACTTAAAAAGAATATCTATCTCTGGAAAACTTAAGGAAGCTGATATAATAGAGCTATTAGTCTGCCTCGCAGCAAGCGAATGGCATAATAAAGAAATAAATGTACATATGAGGCAAGAATGTTTAGGTGCTAGCGCTGATTTGTTGAAACAGTTTAAGAATATTTCCTTTATGCCGGGTTAGTGCTGTAGTATGTACGTATGATCAATACGCGAAAAATATTTTGACATTTAAGCGGGAACTATTTCAAGAAGATCATTCGGCTATACCTCAGGATGACGTGTTTTTGTTTCACGAGAATTATCAAAATCAAAAAGGTGAATCTGAGCAATTTTTACGTCAGATATTAAAAGAGCATTTTAATCTAGAAAATTTCATATTAGAACGAACAAAAACAGGTAAACCATTTATTCAAGGCGGCCCACATTTCAACCTTAGTCATAGTCATAACAAAATTGTTTTGGCTGTTTCTTTAAATGGATCAGTTGGTGTGGATATTGAGTATATACGACCACGACCCAAATTTCAGAAATTAATGCAGCGGCATTTCACCAAAGAAGAGCAAGAATTTGTTGGCGACTCTCTGGAAAAATTTTACGACTTATGGACACAAAAGGAAGCGCTGGTGAAATGTTTAGGGAAATCAATCTTGTCGACTGAATTCAAACATCATGGACAAATCAACACTTCGTACCATCCTATAAAAGCAGAAAACTTCAAAGGATGCGTTTGTTTCTCTCATTACACAAAGGACCCGATTTAGGTTGCTCAATCATCGCAATTAGGTTCATCAGATACAGATAGATCAGGGATCTTCGTTTCTTCTGTTGTTTTTTTAGAGCGTATAAAAGCTTGATAGTTTTGTAGAGCCGTATCAAATCTCTTAGTGCCTACAGATCTTGCTAACCCTAAAATACCGTTACGCGCCTCATTTGCAGATTCCGCATCACCACTTTGACTAACTTCTATAAGACCTGCAAGGGCTTCATCTAAAGAATTTTTGCTCCTCAGGACAGTTGTCTCTAGCCGTCTGGTAGGAGAATAAAAGAAATAAATCAAGGCTATAGCATAACCTCAATTACCTTTTAACTCCTAATTTGCGTATTTTTGCATCAATCTTGCCTGATAACTCCAAAAATAGCTTCAAAACGTTGCCCTTTGTATACCCCATGCTATCCTCAAAGGTATCCATGCTCTCTTGAGTTTTTCGCTGTAAATCAGCTAACTCCTTTAAGTTGCGCGCTTGAGTCAACTCCTTTTCAAGAGCTTTGTAATACTTAATATACTCTAATTCAATATTGCAGAGTTGAACTGGATGAGGTTTCCGCACTTGCAGTGCATCTTTAGAATTCGTAGAATCACTATCCTCAATTCCAGCTTGCTCTCGCCTCACATTAAAAGAACTACCAGATTGCAAAGACCTCTGTGGTCCTTTAGAATCAACACGGGCAGCATCACATTCAGAAAGAATGAATGATTGAAGGGCCTCTTTAGAGTCCGCAGAATCACTCGCTTGATAAATTCCTGTTGATTCTCGCTTTAAGTTGAGAGAGCTGGATTGTGTGACCTTTTCAAAATTCAATGATGATTGAGATTGAGATTTACTTTCCTCAACGACATGTAAATTCGGCAAAATCGCCTTTTGAAAATTGCCCCCTTTTCTTAAAGCTTTCACATACCCCTTTGGTAAAATTACAGCATTCGCAGGACTTTCTGACGCGCCTAAAAATAAAAACATAACACCTCTGATAATTTTCTATCTCTCCTTCATAATAAGGTTAATAAAAGTATTAAAAAATGGTAAATTTTCATATTAGAACGAACAGCAACAGGTAAACTATTTATTCAAGGTGGCCCACATTTCAACCTTAGTCAAGGAAGCGCTGGTGAAATGTTTGGGGAAATTAATCTTGTCGACCGAATTTAAACATCATGGACAAATAGTCGCATCATATGAAAAAATTGAAATTTCAGGTTTTAAGGGATGGGTTTGTTGCCAATTTCGTGATAAAAACTCGTCATGGCGAGCGTAGCGTGGCTATCCATAATGGATCACCACGCCTTGCTTGGCAAGACTCGTGATGACGTCCTGCTATTTCGCTCCTTGTGATGATGGCCATGCTTACCTGCTTGCAACAACCTCAAAATTTTTCTATTATAACTCAGATGACAGCATTCCATTTTATTGATGCTCGAGAGCCAGACTACGAAGTCTAAAACTTCCCCAGAACACCAAGCGAATCATAAACCGACTGTTCTTTATATGAGCGTTGCGATGTTCTTAATGAATGCATCATTCTTGATGGTGTTCAGTTTATTCCCAGCATACCTCATGTCTCTTGGATACTCTCAAACAAACATTGGTATTCTTGAAGGGGTCTTTGAATGTCTATCTCAATTACTCAAATTCGGCTCTGGATTTATCAGTGATATATTGAGAAAGCGCCAAGCTTTGATTTTCTTAGGTTGTGGTATTATTTTCCTTGGACGTTCTATGATCGCATTTTCCTCCAGCTTTTTTTATATCCTGATGGGTCGATCGATTGATAGAATTGGAAACGGTGTATACTCGATTCCTAGAGATTCCTTGATTTCTGCCGCATCCTCCAAAGAAACACGCGCACAAAGTCTTGGATTTGTGAGAAGTTTAGGACAATTGGGCAGCGTTGTTGGCGCTGTTATTGCTTCGTTACTCATGAAACGTGCAGGATTTGGATTTAGAGATGTGTTCCAATTTGCTGTTGTGCCGGCATTTATCATTTTATTGATCATTGCTTTTAAGGTTAAAGAAATACCATTCAGTCAACCAAAAACAAACGGTAAACGACGATTCCGTTTGTCAAAACTTAAAGAAATGGGAACAAGCTTTATTTTGCTTATGATTGTGAATGCAATTTTCATGCTAGGTCGTTGTAATGAAGCTTTTATGGGAACTTATGCCATCCGCAACTTCAATATGGCATACGAAAATGTTCCATACATTATGATAGTATTTAACATCAGCTGGGCGTTATTTTCTTACCCAATCGGTGTTTTATCTGATAAGTTTGGTAGAAGAAAAATGCTTTTGGTTGGTATTTTTTCTATGCTTGTGTCTGACTTTTTCTTCTTTTATGCGACCTGCTTAAAAGGCTTCTTTTTGGGTGTCATTTTCTGGGGTATGCAAATGGGTATCACAACCAATACGTTCACAGCCCTAACAGCAGATGTGGTTGACCCTGATGTAAGAGGAACAGCGTTTGGTGTATATTACCTCATTAATGCAATTTGCTTATTTAGCGCTGATGCTTTTGGTGGATATATCGCGGATGTGTATGGAAATTCCTATGTTTATTTCTATAGTTTCATCTGGGGCGCTTTATCTTTCCTCGCATTAATGATAATAATGAGATATCGAGATTTAACACACCAGAACTAGATATGGCAAATGCATCTAGCGCATCACCTCTAATGCCAAAGGGAACAGCATTGTGGTTGATTCGAAATACAGCGCTATCATTTAAACAAATTGCAGATTTTTGTGGATTGCATGTTTTGGAAGTACAAAATTTAGCTGATGATGAGCATACATCTATCGCGCCATTTGATCCTATCGCCTCAGGGCAATTAACCGCACACGATATTGAAGAGGGTGAAAAAAACACAAATCGCTCCCTATCTTTAGCTAAAGCCACACCGCTTGTGAAAAAGAAAGGCGCAAAAAAGTATGTGCCTGTTGCACGCAGAAGCGACAGAACAAATGCAATTCTTTGGATTATAAAAAATTATCCAAAAATCCCAGATTCTAAGATTGTAAAATTATTAAGCTCAACTTTGAAAATGGTTCAATCCATTCGCGACAAATCCTACTGGAATTATGCAAACTTGGAGCCGCACAATCCTGTGAGTTTGTACTTATGTAAAGAGTTTGAACTTGAAGCACTTGTGGAGAAATATAGTTAAGAAGCATAACGCCGTCATGGCGAAGCCCTGAAGGGGCTGTGGCCATCCCCCATATGGATCACCACGTCGCTTCGCTCCTCGTGATGACGGAAATATTGCGCTCCTCGTGATGACGGTAATATTGCGCTCCTCGTGATGACGGCCTCTGCGGAGTTTCGTCATTGCGAGCATTCATAAGAATGCGTGGCAATCCATGATGACCAGGTTACAGTGTTGTCCACTCTAAAAGTGGAACCACATCAATCCCCTCATCCAAAAAATAAGATTTCTCACCAGGATACACAACATACAACTGATCCAACTTTAAGAGATCACGTGCAACCTTCATAGAGTGTGTTAACCGAGGTGCGTCTGCCATTTTAAACTCAAACCCAATTCTTCGCCCTTCATGTATAATCAGAAGATCTAGCTCCGCACCTGAATGTACAGCCCAGAAATAAAAATGATCCTCGCCTTTGAGTTGATAGATACGTATGATTTGCTCCAACGCAAACCCTTCCCAAGATGCGCCCATTTTAGGGTGTGTATAGATATCTTTAATACCTAGAAGATAATGAAATACACCGCTGTCTCTGAAATAGATTTTTGGCATTTTGACTTGGCGTTTTTTGATGTTCTCATGCCATGGCTGCAAAACACGTATCATTAAAGTATCTGATAAAATATCAACATAATGCTTTACAGTCTTATGTGAAATATCTAAAGAATTCCCTATTTCAGATGCATTCATAATCTGCCCATGATAGTGTGCTAACATCATCCAAAAACGGCGCATCTTGCTTGGCGCAATCTGAAAACCAAAGCTTGGAATATCTCTTTCTAAAAAAGTCTTTTCATAAGCTTTGATCCATTGTGTAGCTTGTTCATTTGTATCAGCCAAATAAGCTTTTGGGTAACCTCCTCTGAGCCATAATTTTCTCATATCATCCACTTCAAATAGCGAGAATGGTGGAAGCTCTATGTATTCAATTCGCCCAGCTAAAGTTTCAGAAGATTGCATCAATAAATCACGAGACGCGCTTCCAAGTATAAGAAATTTGGCTTTATTATTGGGTCGATCAACAAGAACGCGTAGCAATTCGAATAATTTCGGCCTTTTTTGCACCTCATCAATTACAATTAATCCTTCTAAATTTTCTAAAGCGCGCTTTGGGTGCTCAAGTTTAGAAAGATCTTCTGGATCTTCGAGATCAAAATAATTACTGTCTGGAAAATGAGAAATATATTGCCTAGCCAGCGTTGTTTTTCCACACTGTCTTGGGCCTAACAGACCAACAATAGGATGAACTTCAAAAGCTTTTTGAATTCCTCGAAAGAAAATATCACGATTCATTTATTTGAAATTTGGAAGGCTTACTTCCAATTTTCATATTTTTTTACCTCAAATGTCAATTTTTCTTTGAAATTTGGGAGAGTGGCTTCCAATTTTCATGCTTTTTCGCAACAGCAGTCATCATCGCGAACTGGCCCATCCTCACGAATTAAATATGCGCAGATGTCATCACGAGCCTTGCATAGCAAGGCGTGGTGATCCATAGAGGCGAAACATCCGTTTCAAACACTCCGACTCAATCAATCTCGTCGTAGCTAAATTTTACCTTTGGCAAAATTGCGAAGACGGATGGATGGCCACGATTTTCTTTCGAAAATCTCGCCATGACGGCAACTGTCCTTATATTTTTCTGTCTATTTCTCCAGAAGAAAAGCTTGTATAGTTAAGCGTTCGAGACTTTTTTTGGATTTTAGAAAATTCGTGGGGATAGGTCAGATCGCGAACTACCTCCATAGATCACCACGCCTTGCTATGCAAGGCTCGTGATGACGTCTGCGCATATTTAATTCGTGGGGATGAATTAGCTCGTGATGACGATTATGACATTGCCATCCTTCAAAAAACTCTGCTAATCTACACTAGTATCACGTATCAGTAAGGGTTTCATGGCTATTACTCGTAGAAAAACTATTGTCTCAGGCCGTCAAGTAGATGGTTTGACATCTTATATCAACGCTGTATTTGCGCACATGAGCTTTGGATTATTTCTCACAGCTTTTGTAGCATACTTTATCAGTACATCTCCGCAATTGATGTATACAATCTTCAGCACGCCACTGCGTTATATTGTATTGTTTGCGCCAATTTTGTTTGTAATGTTCTTAAGCGCACGTATTCATATGCTATCTAAAGGTGCGGCGATGGGGCTGTTTTATGCTTATGCTACATCCATTGGTATTTCGTCATCTTTGATTTTTATTGTGTATTCTATGCCTAGCATTGCCAATGCATTTCTCACAACATCTGTTTTATTTGGTGTCATGAGCATTTATGGTTATGTCACAAAAACAGACCTAACCAATATGGGCTCCTTCTTAATGATGGGGTTATTTGGATTGGTAATTTCTTCCATTATCAACTGGTTCATGCAATCTCCTGGATTAGCATATGCTTTATCTATGATAGGATCTTTGATTTTTGTCGGTTTAACAGCTTATGACACACAACGCATTAAGAATATGTATTATATGACAGATGAAGATTCTCGTAGCAAAATGGCTATTTTTGGTGCTTTGATTTTATATTTGGATTTCATCAACTTATTTTATATGTTGTTACATCTTTTAGGGGATCGTAACAAGCGTTAATATAGCTCCCGTCATCCTGAATGAGCAAAACGAGTGAAGGCTCTTACTGTGAAAAACTCAAGAAGATCCTGCGCTACACTCAGGATGACGCTCCTACATTTTGTCTGCAAATACCAGTATTAAACCACATTGCTCCGTCTAGCATTTTTTGCTATAGTGAAGGCTAGCGAACCAACATAACTTTCAATTTTTCCCTTTATATCACTGCAAGCAAATACATTTGATCATGTGATTTACGCAATAGAAAATCATACACTTTCCCAAAGAGAGCTGAATCTTAGCGCAATGCAACTTGGCGATGCAGAAGTTAAAACTTTAGCCGATGCGCTTTGCAGCAGTGAAAGTATACAAATTACAAGACTCGATCTTAGTCGTAATAGATTTGGGCCTAAAGGTGCAAAAGCGTTAGCCTGTTGGCTCGCAAGAACCCAAACCCTAGAAGAACTGATATTAGAAGAAAACTCCATAAAATCTGATGGTTTAATATATTTAGCAGACGCTCTTATCACGAACAAAAGTTTGAAAACGCTTAATTTTAACTTCAATAAAATAGAAGATGAGGGAGCAATCTACCTTATCAGGGTGCTAACTTTAGCAACCCAGCTTATTGATATTTATGGCATACAAACTGCATCAACCAACACACAAACAACCTTAGCCCTATTAAGTCTAGAAAGTTTTGGAAACTTTATTGAGCCTTTAACAGAATTTAACCTTAGCCAAGCTATAGAAACGCTCAATCATACAAGGCAGAAATGTTTACAACAAGACAAAACAGTCCAGAGAATATAGCATAGAATTACCATCCATGGATCACCACGCCTTGCTACGCAAGGCTCGTGATGACATCTGCACATGTTTAATTCGTGGGGATGCGTCAGTTGGTGATGACGAACTTTGCGAGTTATCGACGCAAATTCAAAGATGCTCTTAGTGTATCCACATCAGATTTATAACTCTCATCTGTCTCTAGATATGTCTTCACTTTATTCACAGAATATAAAACGGTTGTATGATCTTTGCCGCCAAATTCTGCGCCAATGTTAGGGAAGGATTTATCAGTAAGCTCTTTAGCTAAGAACATTGCAACTTGTCGAGCGCGCGTAATACTTTTCACACGTTTGGCAGAGTCTAGTTCTTTGACCTTCACGCCAAAATATTCGCATACACGTTTTTTGATTTCATCGATGGTCATTTGACGATCAGTATCTTTGATGACACCTTTTAAGATTGTCTTGATAGAAGCAACATCTAAGGAACGGCCCATCAAATCTGCGTGAGCTGCAACACGATTTAAGGCACCTTCCATTTCACGCACATTGCAATCCGATAAATTGGCCGCCATGAACTCTAAAACTTCATCACTAATATTGAGATGCATTAATTCAGCTTTGGATTGCAAAATACCTAAACGCAATTCATATGTAGTTGGATGAATATCCGCAACCAATCCCCAGCTCATACGAGACTTTAAGCGATCTTCGATGTTGACCAACTCAGTAGGAGGTTTGTCTGCTGATAAAATGATTTGTTTTTTTGCATCAATGAGCGCATTAAAAGTATGGAAAAACTCTTCTTGTGTTGTCGTTTTTGTGCTGAAAAATTGCACATCATCAATCATCAATACATCAATATTGCGAAACTCTTCTTTGAAGGCCACCATGTTTTTAAAACGCAGCGCCTTGATAAATTTGTACATAAACTTTTCAGCGGAAATGTACAAAACCGTTTTCTTTGGATGTAGCTCTTTGATTTTTAAAGCAATCGCATGCATCAAGTGGGTTTTACCAAGCCCAACGCCTCCATAAAGAAACAAGGGATTGTAAACCATCTTCTTACTCTCAGCCACACGCAATGCCGCTGCATAAGCAAATTCATTCGGTTTGCCTACCACAAAGTTTTCAAAACTTTTAACTTGATCAATACCATCATCGGCTTTTTCAAGAGCTGCAACCGTTTCTTTTTTTTGCGGTTGCGTTAGTATTGCATCTTCAACAAATGTCACAATCTCAATGCTTGGATCTATCTTTTTAAGCGCTTCTAAAATAAAGTGCGAATAATAAGTTTCAACCCAATCTTTGGTGAAAGAGTCTTTTGCAGCGATAAATACTCTGTTGCCAGCCTGCTCTTTAAATACAAGATCTTTGACCCAAGACCCAAATTGCTGCTCTCCAACTTTTGCTTTGATATCTGCACTAGCTTTTTGAAATACGTTTTCCACGGTTATTATCCTGATTGTCCATCTCTGATCAACTCTACATAATCTTTTTTAAAGACCATGCGAATTTCAAATTCTTGACCTAACATATATTTTTGATTGACATTGACCGTGTTGTAACGCGCAAAAATAACGCCACCCTTTGCGCCAGCTTTTTTGGGTGTTACAACCACCGTATCTTGGGCACTTCCTGGCACAACATCAAATTCAATCACCTCAACTTTGCTCGGGAATTCTTTTTTGAGATCATTATATTCTTCAAAATATTGTGTGCTCGTTTTGTTACTAATTTTATTCATATAAGATTCATCGTAAAAATACACAACATGAACTTTGATTGGCACGCTATTGTTGGCGTTTTTTTCTGCCATCCAGGAGATTTTTTCCAACCATATTTTGGAAAGCGCAAGAGGATTAAATTGATCACATGAAACAAGGGCTAAAAATAGGAGGATAAAATACATAAACCCTTGTTAAGTTGGTCATTACTACATAAGAGTTTAGCAGTATGAGGGGAGGGGGTCAATTTAAGATTCATCGCCTAGATCGAAAAGCGCTTGTATTTTTTCAAGCTCATCTCTATGGGATGTTTTTTCTAAAGCTCTTCCATGTCTTTCGACATACGTTATAACACCATCGCCCAATGCTAAAGACCAGTGAGAACTTCCCGTAGATTTATCTAACTTCCCGCCTAAAAGTTTCAACGCCTCTCTTATAACCCGATCTAGCTCTCTTTTTTTACATGTACGTCGAAGTTTTAGATCTTGTATCGTTTCTTTTAATGCCGCAATTTTCATAGCTTGCTCTTTTTCTTGAGTATGATCTGCTGCAACATCTTCAGCTATCTCTTCTTCACTATCGCTTGCATCTTTATCAGATGTATCTTCTGGCTCTTGCTGATCTTCAGTTCCTTCAACTGCCTCAATACGCTCCAATCCCTCGTCTAATTTCTGCATAGAACTTTTCAATTCTTCCTCTGCTAGATCTTCTTCTGAATCAGTTGACTTGGAATTTACAAACATTAAAAAATGTAATAAAAATTTCGCATCATTTGAAGGCTTCAATGCAATCGATCGCTCCAAGTATTCTCTTGCTTTTGCTATATTTTCATCAACTAAACCATCAGTTTTGTTGAGATAAACTAAAGCTTTTTGAAAATTAATGATGCTGAATAACTTCGCAAATCTAGGCTCAGCAATCTCTTTATCGATACCCATCAAATAAGCTATAGGATCTTCTTCTAAAAATGGATTTTCTTGGAGTAGCTTATACATTTCAAATGCAGCCCAACATTTTAAAACTTTTGCTGGAATTACGCTAACGCATTTTTTGCTTTCATCTTGCGCAATTGTATTCTTTAATAATTTATAGCGCATTTCTGCGATATGCTTTCTGTTTTTACTTTTTCTATTTTTATAAGCTTCTGATAGATAGAAATCTACACTTCGGAATTTTTCCTTCACAATAGCTGGCAACGCATCAAAATACTTTATCCCTTTTGAAAAAAATCCATGCTCTGCCAAAGCAAAACCGTACTTTACTTTGCAAGCATCATACTGAGTGCTATTAAGTTGTTTAAGCGTATGCTCCAACTTGGACAATACGCCCTCTTCTTCAAAGAAATGTAGTATCAACGCCTCAATTGCAGCAACTTTTTCCTTTACATCAACAGATCGCAAGGAGTTCTCCAGTTTCTCTTTCACTATCTTTTTCTCTTCAGGAGACATAATTTCTTCAGTCTCTTGAATCAGACGAAGAAACTTGAAAAGCATTTATATGAATTAATATACTATGTCCCATATTTATAAGAAAAAAATTTGTTTAAAGCAAGAGTCCCGTCATGGCCAGCGAAGCGTGGCTATCCATCCGTCTTCGCTAATTTTACCGAAGGTAAAATTTAGCTACGACGAGATGATTTATCATTGAGTCGGAGCATGTGAAGCAGATGTCTCGCCGAAGCTCAAAGAGCGTAGGCGGGCTATCTCCATGGATCACCACGTCGCTTCGCTCCTCGTGATGACGATATTCCGTGGTCTACTCGTAATGACAGAATTAAATTACTTCTTCTTCCCCTTCATTTTCTTCGTATCACCAATAAAACCTTTTTGTTGAGCCTTCCACAATTTTTCATATAGGCCTTTTTTCTTCATTAATGTATTATGCGTTCCCTCTTCCACAATCTGACCTTGATCAAATACAACGATACGATCCATAGATAATAGTGTAGATAAACGATGCGCAATGACAATTACTGTTTTTTCTTCCATCAAACTTTCCATCGATTCTTGAATCAATTTTTCTGTTGCAGAGTCTAATGCCGATGTTGCTTCATCCATCAGTAGGATAGGGGCATCTTTCAAATACGCACGCGCAATCGCAATACGCTGCCTTTGTCCGCCAGACAATTTCGCACCACGTTCACCCACAATTGTTTCGTATTTCTCAGGCAACCTTTCGATAAATTCATGACAGTGTGCCATCTTGCACGCTTCTTGAATTTCCTCTTTCGTGGCATTCAATTTTCCATACCGCAAGTTCGATAAAATGCTGCGATTAAATAAAACAGGATCTTGTGGAATATATGCAATAGCACTGCGTAGAGATTTTTGCGACACTTTTGTAATGTCATTTCCATCAATCAAAACACTTCCAGAATCTGGATCAAACAAACGAGAAATTAGGTTGATGAATGTTGTTTTTCCACCGCCAGAAAATCCAACCAAGCCAACTTTTTCTCCCCCAAAAAACTTGATGGATAAGTTCTTTAAAACAGGTTTTTTATTGTAACTAAAATTCACATTTTGAAATTCAATCGCACCGCGTCTTACGCAGAAATCTTGATCCGCATATTTATCTTCAATTTCTAACGGATCACTCATCAAAGATGCGCCTTGTTTCGCTGTTCCCCAACGGGTGGAAAATTCGGAAATTAATTCCATGATGAAAAACATTTTTTCAATCAATGAGATAGACGTTAACATCACAAACGCAAAGTCACTCATCACAACCCAACCGTTTTGCGCACCATACACAAGAAGCAACAACATGGTAATTTGTAAAATTAATGCAAACCCACCAAGAAACACCCACATTAAGATTTGTTGATAACGTAGATTGCGATCTTGATTCACATATACATCAAAACTTTCATATTGCTTTTGAATTTCATAATCTTGTTTACCAAACAAACGAATTGTCATGATATTAGCCAAACTATCAACAATACGACCAAACGTTGCGCTTCGAGAATATGCGCGATTCAAAACTTGCACCTCTAAACGTGATGCAATGATAGAGGTGACAAACAAAAACATGATAATCCATACCACTACAACCATCGCAAAATAGAGGTGAACTTTTGCCATAAAAAATATTGTCACACACACACCTACAGTCATGCGGAAAAAGTGCATCAAGATCGCTAAAATACGCTCAACACCTAACTGCAAATCAGCAATTTTTGTGGATAACGTTCCGGGCATTTTTTCTTGGAAATATCGGTGTGATTGCTTTTGCAAATATTTAAACAAATGCATGGCGATATTTGTTTCTACATATGGAATCACGGATCGTTCAACCACATGTTTCACTTGCCATGAAAGCGAATATATAATTCCACCCAAAGCAAAATATGCGATATAAGGAACCACAGAAAAAAACAAGTTAGGCCCTTGATGATGGGTCACTTTATCAATAATCATTTTGAGCAAATATGGCTCAAGTGAAATATAACTTCCGACATAAGTCATAGCAATAAGAATTGCCATGTAATGAAAACGATATGGTCTTATGTACTGATAAATTAGTTTTGCAAACTCTCGGTTAGTCATAAGTTACCTCCTACTTACCTATAGTATAGCGCCTTTTTAAGTTCTGTTCTATGATGATCACTGGGAATTTCGTCATCACGAGGAGCGAAAAATTTTACGTCATCACGAACCTTGCGTAGCAAGGTCCGCTCGCCATTATAAAAGTTCATTAATTCGGTTCTAAATTCTGTAAACTAACACAACAGAATTTAGGAGACCTTAAATGAAGAAAGATGGTAAGAGTCGCGGTCAAAATACCACTATAGAAAAGAGATATATTCACCATATGCTAAGTTATATAGATGAATATGAACAAATCAAAAGAAAAGAGCATCCAGAGCTCAACACAGCTAAAGCGTTTTATGAGAAACACCAGATCTGTTATCAAAACTTTCTTAAGCTATAGGCGCTATATCAATGCAGGAAGAGATATAGATAAACTTATCCCTAAAAAGGTAGGGCGTAAGTATAAATCTACCATTGCCTATATGCCTGAAGTCTTAGATACCATTAAGCTTTATAGAAAAACAGGACACAATAAGTTTGAGATCAGTTCTTTTGTATATAAAGATCACAGTGTTGCAATATCTCCCAGTTCTATTTATAGAATAACAAGACACCTTGGTATCAATAAGCTAAACCCAAGACTTAAAGAAGCAAAAAGGAGAATTATTAAGATGTATGCAGGAGAGATGGGGCACATAGATGTTCATCATGTCACAAAAGGAACCGTTAAAGATGTGGGTAACAAGAAGCTCTACATCGTAGGGCTTCTTGATAGTTATTCACGTGTATGTTGGTTAGAAGTGGTAGATTCTGTTAAATCTATAGATGTTATGTTCTCAAGTCTAGATTGTTTACTTAAACTCAAACAAAGATACGATATAACGTTTAAAGAGATTCTTAGTGACAATGGAGCTGAGTTTAGCAGTAAAAACAATATACAACATCCATTTGAACGTATGCTTAAGTTCTATGATATTAAACATAGATATACAAAACCTTGTAGACCACAGACTAATGGTAAGATAGAACGATTCTGGAAAACATTAGAAGATGAATTGCTACAAGATGAGACCTTCGAGACGTTGCAAGAATTTAAAGAGCATATCTTGGGTTATACCTTGTACTATAATGAGCATAGAATGCATCAAGGCATTCATCTTAAAACACCTAAAGAGATGTTGGTATCATAGACTATGAGTGCTTGTTTTTATGGTTTTAGGTGAGGAAATGTTCTAAGTTAACTTAGAAAGAAAACTTTCTCGGATTTTAGAACCGAATTTGTGAACTCGTACAGCCATGATATCACGTACAATCCGATAAGAATGATTGACAACAACCCAGTCTAAAGATTATAAATAGATATCCCATATAAAAGCTTTCAGAAAAGTGGTTAAACTCACTAAGATTTACACGAAAACCGGAGACAAAGGAAAAACGAGTTTAGCCACAGGAATACGCCTCGACAAATGCGACGACTACTTCAATGCCATTGGTGACGTGGATGAGTTGAACTCTCACATCGGTATGATTTTCTCATACACAGATGATGAAAAAATTAAAGAGGCATTATGTCGCATTCAAAATGACTTGTTCGATATTGGAGCAGATTTAGCTACACCAATAGACCAAGTACTAGAAATTCGCATTAAAAAAATGCAACATATTTTTTTAGATCAATTGATTGACTTTTATAATGAAGAATTACCTGCGCTAAATTCTTTTGTTATGCCACGCGGAAGTATTTTGGTGAGTCAAATCCATATCGCCCGCGCTGTATGTCGTCGCGCTGAACGTTCATGCGTTTGTTTAAAACGCAAGCACTCTATTAATGATGATGTTGTCATTTACCTGAACCGCTTGTCGGATTTGATGTTTGTCTTGTCTCGTTTTGTCACTAAGATGGAAGAAGAGCTTTGGAAGCCTGCGCTGTATCAATAATGTAGGGACTCGTCATAGCGAGCGGAGCGTGACCATCAATGGATCACCATACCTTGCGACTCCGAATCGTCATTGCGAGCAGTCTTTAGAATGCGTGGCAATCTATATGGATCACCACGTCGCTCCGCTCCTCGTGATGACGATCTGTGGAACGCCGTCATTGCGAGCGTTCGTCAGAATGCGTGGCAATCCGTTATGGATCACCACGGGACTTCGTCCCTCGTAATGACGTTTTACGCCGTCATGGCGAGCGCGCCGTAGCTTTAGCGAAGGCGGCGTGGCCATCCATGTGGATCACCACACCTTGCTTCGCAAGGTTCGTGATGACGAAATTTAGATGTATCTCGTGATGACGGTAAGTTGTGCGTTCCTCGTGATGAAGGACTTGCGCGAATCAACCATAATTATCCCAAACTTTTTGCCACACAACAGCTTGATAAAACTGTTGCACACTTCTTGGATTTTGAATCAAAGGAAGGTCAATCACGTTACCCGTTTTGCGCAGATTTGCTAGGTGTGTGTTGGAGAGTTTCATGGATGTACCATTGATCGCTTTTTCAACATAACTGCCAATTTCAAGAGATTCACGGATGGTCGACATATGGCTCATGATGGTGATGCGGAAGTTGATGCGAGCTTGCGCTTCATTAAATCCCGCCTCACTATCTTCCCAAATTTCATCGATGTCTAACAAGATAAGGGGAAACTTGGTTTTCACAGGTAATGTGAAATGAATAGAGCTAGCCAACCCCGCTTTCTCAATTCCCTCATCGTTTGCAAGCACATCTCTGATTGTTGTTAATAGACCATAATCGACCATGATTGTCCCCTTTGTATGTATATAGAATTATGTATGCTGATTCTGAACGTTGGACTGGACTGAACGTAGGGCATCGTCATGACGACCGCTATAACACTCTCCGTGATTGCGTTTCCCTGTTCACGATGATACTGAGGCAATATCTTCAAACGCCTGACAAATCAGAAGATGTGGCGTTAATTTGAAGACCTGAAATGTAATATATCTCTTACAGTTCCAAGTTAGACAAATGGTCGAATTAGGTCTACTGTGAATGTAAAAATTTTTAGGAAAAATAAAAATCACTCTTGCCTTTGTAGCAGATTTGCTCTCACTGGCATCCAGCATAGTCTCAGCATATGCAAGGCTCTCAAGCCCCTGTGAGTCAGGCTCTCCGCACATAGTAATTTTGATATGTTCGCGTAAATCACGTAATTTTATATGCTTAAATTTTCTTTGTAACATTTCAAAAGCTCCATGCTTGGATGATTTGCGATATCTTTATCTTCAAAAAACGCTTGCGCCACCATGCAAATTAAATTGCGATATTCTGTATCTAAATCTTCTGGTTTTTCTGCCATGCCTGCTTTATAAATAAACTCAACATGATAATAAAGATCATTGATGCAAATATACCTTTCCATCTCTATGGTATATCTGCGAATACGATTGTTCATGGTTAGATCAGTCAACTTATCAACTGTTTTTACTGGCGTCATAGGCATTTTTACAGCTTGATAAATACTCGCCTCTGAAGGCTGCTTCCATACATATTTATAGGTTTTTAGAAGAAAGCTTTTGCCAAGTGTGCGCTCCACAAAACGTGTGGCAAGCTTGATGTAATTGATAATACTTTCGTTAAACATATCATCTTGCAAATTCAAAAACTGTTTCATTTCTTGAACCGATACGGCTAGATATGGGCTATCTTCTATAACATCGATGGTCATGTGATTTTCCTCCTGAGTGACACTTGGTTAATGTATACTCAGATTTGAACATCAAGAGAGGGTAGGGTCAAACATTTTAGCCCATAAAATGCATAGAGTTTTTTATATCCCAAGTTCTTTATTCGCTCTTGTTTTGTAAAACATAAAACCTATAACTGAAATATACAAAGAAACTTAAATGAAAAAATGATGTTTTTATTATTTTGCAGCACTCCACCTACCCCATTGACCAACAGCTCACCTGCTGGCACTGAAATGCAGGAGTCTCAAACGAATGATGGGTGGCATTCTATGCAGCATTTATCTGATTTAGCAGGATTAGTCACGGATCCTAATGTCGACAACTTAGCGAATAGAGATGACTTCACAAGAAAAACTATTGAAGGCATAAAAGGCGCTATCGAAGCTTCTAAATATAAAAGTGAATTAGAGACAGAATTTTCTCGTACATTTAAAATTGATCGCGCTGTTAGCGCAGACTCTGCAATGGACAGCTTATTCAACCTAAGTCTTTTTGATAAACATATCTGGACTTTAAATTTAAATATTCTACAAGATATTTGTGATTATCTCATTTACAAAAAATTCTCAAACGAACCCATGAAAAGGCTAGAGGCTCGCGATAAAGAATGGCATAAATTAAAGGAAAACCCTATAGCAAAAGATTTGATTGCTTTGGAATGGTGGAAAATGGTCGGCAATTATTTTGTTTGCATAACAATAACTGCAGGTCTTTTAACGTTGATGTTTGATTCCTTCGTTAAATCCGGCCAGATGTTAACAAATGTCACGCAAATTGTTACAACAGGAAATCCTGCTAAGGTCTATCCTGCAATTGAATGGGCTGCGTCAGGCGTGTTTGTGTTTTTTACTGTGATGTTCGGCATTAACGGTGAAAATGCTCGTTTAAAAAGAAAAAAGCATTACGATGATTACAAAAAGAAAACAGACAACGAACTTTCGAGGGATGCGCTTGCAGAAAGTACACTTTCTATTTTAAAATCTTAACAAGCAAATCAATAGAAATTATAATGTTTTTACTTTTTAGCTCAACAACCAATCAAGCTTCGGACTCTACTATAACTATTCCTGAAATTACTATTGTGCAAAGCGGGCAACATTACGCCACACAACAACAAAATACAATTCGAAACCTCAGAAACTTAAAAGAAACAGCCTCAAAACTTGAGAATTATTCAGATATAAGTGATTCCATACAAGCAATAATGAGCCTGTTTGGCATGCGCCCTAAAGAAATCGATGCGCAACTAGAAAAATGGGACATATCCTCAGGCCATAAAAACAAAGGCATGCATTTACAACTCATGGTAATGCGTGCGCTAGCTAAACGCAGCAATCAAGGCTGTCATCAAAGCGCATTCTGGCTACGGAATTACATAGACACGACTCCTACCTGGTACTT
This sequence comes from Alphaproteobacteria bacterium, assembly GCA_023898745.1. Taxonomy (NCBI): domain Bacteria; kingdom Pseudomonadati; phylum Pseudomonadota; class Alphaproteobacteria; species Alphaproteobacteria bacterium. The sequence continues at coordinate 372,882 of CP060237.1, read as the reverse complement.
TAGAGGCAATGAGGCTGTAAAAACCGCTCTTGCAACATACAAAGAGCAAATTTCAGAGAAACGCGTTGACACAAAACCTATGGGAACCAAACGTACATTTGAGAGTTTAGACGCTATGGTCGAGTATTTCACAAAAACTTATGGCATATCTTATGATTACAAGCCGGAAGGTTGGGATTGGGTTTATCAACAAAGTCGTGCGTTAGTAGATAGTCTATGTTGTTGGCCTTGGTTACGTGCATCAGAACCTGCACAAGAAGAAAAAGTTCATTCGGAATAATTTAAGATATTACACTACCGGGCACAGATTTATGCTTGAGAACTCGTCATTCTGAGCGTAGCGAAGAATCTTTTCCTGAGACGTATTCAAGAAGATCCTTCTCTCGCTACGCTCGCTCAGGATGACGGCGCAAGGATTACAAAAAGTGCACCTTAACTTCAGGCGACTTGCTCAAAAGATTCATGGATAGTTGTTTCACGCGGTCGATAATACGCGCTTCTTTAAGTGTTTTATTTTGTGCAGTTTCATTGTCTATCACAATTTTACGCACACTGTCGCGGATACGCTTATTGTATTCTTCAAAATTTTCTTCTAACAATCCATGACTGCTCACAAAAACAAAGTTCGTGCCTTTGATAGAGACAAACACAGCGCCATCAGTTCCCATCAAACGACGCTCTTTCACGATAGAGGATTCATAGTTGATGAAACGATTTCCATCCAACACAATACGACCAATGCTGTAACGCTTTAAAATTTCACGCTTTTTCAAATCAATCAGCGTTCCATTTTCAGGCGCGAGCGCATCAAACCCACAGCTTTTCGCAAATTTTGCATGCTCATAAAGGTGACGGAATTCTCCATGCACTGGAATCACATAGGATGGTTTTACCCAGTTGTACATGTCTTTCAACTCATCTTGATTGGGGTGACCGGATACGTGAATATCAATATCTCGATCTGTTACGATATCTACCCCCAAACGTGTGAGGTTATTTTGCAACAAGTTAATGCGACGCTCATTTCCTGGAATAGTTTTGGATGAGAAATAAACGATATCACCTTTTCCAAGTCGCAATACACGATGCACACCACGTGCGATACGTGCAAGCGCTGCATTAAGATCACCTTGCGAACCTGTGCATATGTATAGTACTTTCTCAGGTTTTAATCTTGATGCGTCAACATCAGAAATAAATTGATCCACATGCAATGGGAACTGACATTGATCTGCCGCCTCTGACATTTTGTGAAGTGAGCGACCTAATAGACAAACTTTTCTGCCATGCTTTTTTGCCAAATCTGCGATGATTTTTACGCGACCAATATTGGAAGCAAAGCATGTAACAGCAATACGCCCACGCTTTCTTGCGGCAAAGAGTTTATCAAAGTTTTTTGCTACCACTTCTTCTGAGCCGGAGCGACCTTTTGACATTGCATTAGTAGAGTCGCATACCATCGCTAGGATATTTTGTTTCGCAAGGTTCTTATAGCGATCTGCGTTAACAGGCTCACCAATACCTGGGTGCATATCTAACTTCCAATCACCCGTGTGGAACACTGTTCCAGATTTTGTTTTGATGGTAAGCGCATTAGACTCAGGAATAGAGTGGGTGATATCCAAATATTGGATCTCGAAATCTCCTACAGTTACACGGCCATGTGCTGGAATTTCGTGCACATAATATTTCATCAATTCTTCCGCATAAGGTTTATTTTCCAACTTGCGCTCTAAAATTGCCTTAGAGAATTTTGTCACATAAACGTGAAACTTAAAGTAAGGCCAAATTTCATGCACACCACCAATGTGGTCTTCGTGCGCGTGTGTGATGATCACACCTTTTAACAAACGACCAATGGATGTGCTTTTGATAATATCCAAATTTGCTGTTACAAGATCAAATCCATAAGGCTCATCCGCAAAGGTAATACCCAGATCCACCATAATCCATTGATTGTTATGACCATAAAGGTTTACGTTCATACCGATTTCACCAGATCCACCAATTGGCAAGAAAAAGAAATCGTTTTCTTTTGGCGTAGGAATTTTTGTGTAATCGTCGAACTTGATCATTTCTTTTGGTTCATCACGACGACGTCTGTTACCACCACCGCTGCGACCATAATTAGCAATTTGTCCGTCACGTCTTTGACCTGGAAGGGAGCTTTTTTGCCTTTGATCTGGACGACCTCTATTGTTTTGATATTGTCCAGGCCCCTTAGAACGCGCTGCATAATCGCTTTTTTTCTGATCTCTTTGTTGTTGAGGTCTTGGTTTGTGAATTTTTTGCTCTGTCGTTGTTTCTTTTTTGCTGTCAGATTTACCTTCAGACCTTCTGTTTAAAAACCCTTTCTTGAAAATGTTCTTCATGTACGAATCCCTTCATTGCTCAGGGATTAAAAACATAAAAAGCACTCGTCATGGCGAGCATAGCGTGGCTACCCATGGATCACCACGTCGCCTGCGCTAACGCTGCGGCGGACTCGTGATGACGTGCTTATATTGTATTCTCAATCCCATTATTATTTTTATTTTTTTGGTTGATTCATTATAGCAATGTTTTTGAGGAAAATGGAATGCTTATACCAAAGCTCCACCACATTCAAAAGAACCCTCTGTGTTAGACGATGTTTGCCGCCCTCCTGCAAGATCTCTGCTAATTCTAGGACCTGAAAGTTTGTTTGATATTCCAAGCGAATTATCTGCAGCTCCAGGATTTTGTCCATTTTCAAGATTTGTATCAACGCTTGCCTTATCTAAAACATCACTTTGTGTAACATTTTGAGAATGAAGGGGGTTTTGAGGGTCTGCGTTTCTATCCTTCTCTCGCCTATTTTTATCTGCTTGTTTTTTTTGTTGTTTTGCTTCTTCTTTTAATGTGGCGTTTTGGTTCACACCAAAAAGCTGATCAGGAGAAATTTTAGGTGGAATTGATTTACGTACCTGTGTAGGAGAAGCTGCAGAAAACTCTCCTTTTTCAACGGTAACAGCATTATCAGAATTAAGCTTTGACTGCACATTAGAAAACCTTCTTGCTTCAGAATTTACATCTATTTTCACAACAGCTATTTCACCTTCAAAAGTTATACCTGTATTAATATTTATAGAACTGAAATTGACTTGAAAATCAGTACTAATGCCAACTTTTGTTGTTGTAACAAACTCCCCATTACAACCTCTCTTCAATTGAGCAGCAGTAACACGACCTGCGAGATCATCTACTGCGCTATCAATTGCTTCTTGCACTTTCTCTTCAGCAATTGCCATAGCTTGCTCTGTCATAAACCCTGCTTCAGCACCAGCTGCTCGGGCCATTCTGTCATTTATTTTCATTTTCATTGTTTGCATTATTCCGATATCTAAATCACTTTCTCGCGTTGTTGCATCTGAGTTGTCCATTGGAGTGTAAATTGTTAAAAATGTAGGAAGTGTAATAAAGGGCATACCTGTGTCAAATTTTTGCTCAGATACAAACACCCCTGTTAAAACATCAAACTCAGCTGAGTAAATCGCTCCACCTATACCGTCAGCCCAAAACAGTCTGTTGCCACTCACAACCACATCCTTAACATCAATAGGTGCAGTCATAATGTTTAACTGTTGTTCCGCTCCTGTAGCAACACCAGTTGCATCAAACAAACCAGAGTATATGGTACCGGTAAATTCATTACTCCAAAACAATCTCTCCCCTAATACTGCCAAACCAAAAGGGGTAGTAACGTCTACAAACCCAAGTTGCGTTTCACCACCACTCATGGTTCCATCAGGATTAAATAACGCAGAATACACTGTTCCACCAAATGTATTGGCCCAAAAAATACGATTTGTAGAAGACGCTATAGCTAACGCTGCAAGTCCATCAACATTTGTAGCACCAAAAGCAGAAGGTGCGCCAACAATATCTCCACTTGCATTAAATGCCGCTGTTTGAATGCCTACTAAATTGTTAACGTTGCTCCAAAATAGCCTTTGACCTGAGATCACAAGATCTTGCGCCCCAAGAACAACATTAACAAATAATTTTGGTGAACTGTTTATAACGCCATTATCATCAAATGTTGCAGTATAGATTGCGCTCAATAGTCCATTGATCCAGAATAATCTTTTGCCTTTGCTATATACAGCTGCGCCTAAAGGAAAAGCAATCTCAGGAATTGCAGTTGGATTGAAAAGTGTTGCGTTCGTCGCAATGCCATTTTCATCAAATGCAGCGGATGCGATTGTGTCAGTTCCTGTGTTGCTCCAAAAAAGTCTTTGCATGACCAAAACTGCAATGTCGTAATGTTACCCCTATTATACCTTAGAATGGTAATTTTTTCAATGAATTTTATTGTCATACCGCTTAAGCACTTGATTATACGCTGAAAAATTGCTATGTTCTGATAGTTGAAATTGAAAGGAATCTGCAATGTTTTTTGCATTCTTAATGGCTTCAACTCTTTTAAAACAACCTTGCGCTAAGTCTTTTTTTTATTTTCCTGGTATGCGTACTACTGCCAATGTGGGCTTACTGGGTTCTCCTTTCTATAATACTCAAAAAAGATTTTATCAGGCATTTGAAACTTTGGAGTGCGAGACTTTTAATCCTCAGAATGATAGTGATTCGGAAGCATTTTTAAGAATCGGCTTAACAGAAAAAGTAAAACGCTCTTACGGAGGAAACACACACCTTGGTCAATTAAATGTCATGGTTGGACTACTAAATGAGTTTCAATATATGGTGAATATTGGAAGTGGACAAGGACCTTATGTGTTTAGAAACAAGCAAGGGGTTGTTGTTGGGTTTTTTTGGATGAATGCACCTCATACAGGAGCGCCCAATACACAAAATGCTATATTATTTGTTTCCGATGAATTTCAAAGCCAAGGATATGGCCTCAAAATAGCAAGTACCGTAATTGGGGATATTTTACCAGAAATAAGACGCATAGGTGAATTAAGTGCACAACAGAGGCTTGGGCCCATTTTTCATGATTGTCCTGGGAAGACCATATTAAGAAGGGTTGTTGCAACAACTGATCCGGAGAATGCTCCTATGTTACGGATATTAGATCAGTTAGACTTTCAGCCAGATTTTACCCCTTCATCAGATGGTGCCCAACCTGCAGAGATAGACGGGGCAGGAAAATTGAGAGCATTGTTAAGGGCAAAAGATAGTGGTAAAGGCGGTGAGCGCTTTTGTTTTATTAAAGAAATACCTGCAGCAGAGCCAGAAGGAAAATATAAAAAAATAAAATGAATTGTGATAGATGATACTTTTGTTATTGCCACATAAAGGTGTTGCTTTAAACGAACGTTTTATTTAGACTATCCTTGACTCTGGCAGAAATACAAATCAATGTTATTGTCATATTTTATCGTTCATATTGACGCTTGCACAGGTTTATTTCTACCTTCTAAAGTGGCACGATGTCCAACAGGTTCAAACAGCTACTCTCTGCATCACTCAAATTACTTTTCAATTGTGTCAGGCCGTCAAAGATTTTTTTGCACGCATGAAGATCTTACTTTTCGAACTTTTGTGCCAAAAAAAGATTCTCGCGCTTTTATGGAAATGCATCTTCCAAAATCTAATACCCCAAAAGATTTCAGGAGTATAACGCAATCATTAAACCAATTTGAGCAATATTATGAAAACTCACGTTTTGAAACCCCTATTACACTTGAGGAGCATCAAAAAAATATTGCGTATTTTTGGATAAGCGCACATATGCCCGCAATAGGACGGTTAAATTTTTGCATAAATCCAACTCAAGAAAATTATGCAGAGATCTTGGGTATCGCATTCTTTTTTATGACTAAAATTTATGGGCCAGAAGTAAGACGTATCGCAACCATGGGCAGAGAAAACGGAGCGCCTATTTTTGATACACTACCTCAAGCAACCAGTTTAGAAGCATTGTATATAGAAGTTCCAGAAAATGATAAGCCGCTTTTAAGGCAAGCAGAAAAGCATATGCGTCCATCTTTTGCATCTTTTGATGATGCTCAAGGTGTGCATATTTCTCCAAGACAAGAGATTTATCAAGGCAAACAATTCGCTATTTATAACTCACCAGAAGGTAAGAAGTTTTGTTTCTGTGCTGATGTGCCGCTATTCAATGATCCTATTGATGCGAACAGTTTGTTTTCTGACAAAAAATAAATCTGGTTATGGTATACAAAATAAAATTGGCTCCTAATCCAACGATTAGCTCATGAATATGCGTCTGTTTGTCTAACCCTAAAATCACCCAAAGCGCCATAACAAAAACTGTTAACAGCATTATTATAAAAAATGCCCATCCAGGAATAGTTTTTTTATAAAAAATACCTAAAATAGGTGTTAAAAATAATGGCCCCCAGAGTTTATATATAAAAAATAACATTTTCAATCTAGAGCTTGAGAGAATGAAAAATGCAATGATAAAAGATAATCCGCCAAAGAAAAGTGCGCTTGTGTATATTATAATCTTTAAATTTTTTGCGCGACAACGAAAGGGTGTGAGAACATCATTTATCAAGGCAACAATGGAAATGTTAAGCAAATTTACAATTGATGATAAAATAGCTATCAACAATCCAATTGCAATAAAAATTTTTAAAAAAGGTGGCGCTTTTAAGAAAAGATTTTCAAAAGCGCTGGCTGAATTTATATCAAATGTCATTATTCCCATACCACATAACACCAAGAATGCTGCAAATACAGCAATACAAAAGCCGGAGAGAAGAAAGCTCATCTTAGCTTGAGCTTTGGTTTCTGCCATATGCAGCCCTTGAAATACAGAGGGCATAAGGGCATTACCTAACATCAACCCTATAAATATGGAAAATATTTCTACATAAGATTGAGAGTTTGAGATTGTCCAAGACTGCATAGGAATATGTGTTAAAAATTGCCCAAAGCTTCCATGATAGTAAACACTGAAACCCCATCCCATTAAGAGCGCTAGAAACATCAGTGTACATTGCAGAATGCTCATACACACGTTTAATATCATTCCTCTAAAACAGCAGTGGATTGCAAGAATGAGCGTGAGAGCGCTCATAATATAAGCTGTTGATGTACCGATAAAAAAAAATAGGGTGGTATTCATAGAGTATATGAGTGTTATAATAAGACCTAAATTAAAAATAATTACAATGAATCCTGTAAGGATTTTCATCCACTCGCCATAATGCGGTTCAAAAAAATCTCCTATTGTTACAATATTTTCTCTTTTTTTTGGCGCAATAAAAAATGCGATCAATATCAACTGTATAGGAAACCCTAAAAGTCCAAGTAAAGCAAAAATCCCATATGACGCGCCACTCTCAATCCCACCAATAATTGCGCCACTTCCTATATGAGATGCTATAATTGTAGCAGTCAATACATAAGAGTTTGTTGATATAAATGCGAATGTTCTCAAGCTTTTCATCTCTTTTTCAAAACGGATGGTAAATAAAAAAGATAAAATAAGAAATACAGTTATCGCGTAAATCATCATTTCAGCTACGAAACGCTTAACTCTTGGACAGATATTAAATTATTTCAAGTGTAATTTCAATATACGATTATATGCTCATACATTGACTTTTCTCTGAATTTTCTGCACCCTAAGCTTAAGGTGCCTGGGTGGCGGAATTGGTAGACGCAACAGACTTAAAATCTGTCGCTCTTTATGGGCGTGCCGGTTCGACTCCGGCCCTAGGCACCACTGATTAACTTCGTCATGACGAGCGAAGCGTGGACATTCATCCGTCTTCGCATCTCGCCATAGCCCTTCGGGCGACGGCGGATAGCTACGACGAGATGATTTATCATCAAGTCGGAGCGTGTGAAGTGGATGCCTCGCCGAAGCTCAAAGAGCGTAGGCGGGCTATCTCAATGGATCACCACGGGACTACGTCCCTCGTGATGACGATCTGCAAAACACCGTCACGGCGAGGCCCTTTAGGGTCGTGGCCATCCATAACGTATCACCACGCCTTGTTACGTAAGGCTCGTGGTGACGACACTGTCTCGACGTTTTTCCAAATTCATGATATAATGAACTTAAAATGGATGCTCTTCGTCATCCTGGGCCAGCTTCATGCCATCGTCCAGGGATAGCGATGCGCAGAAGCTCACTCAGGGTGACATAAACGATTGAAAGTTGTGTTATGTCAAACGACCCGAGGCAACAGATTCTTTCTTTATCTTATGACTACCAGCGTAAGTGGCTGTTCCGCAGAGACCATGAACTTATGCTTAAGGCAAAGAAAGAATTTTCTGACTGGGATTATGTTGACCAAAGGCTAGAATGGCATGCACGACCTGAGTTTCATAGAGATCCAGAGAAGAGTAAGGTGCAACCTAGAAAACCTTTACACTTACCACGTGATCCAAATTATATTCCAAAGCAGGAAACAATGGAGAGTTTGTGCTTTGTGACAGGCGCAAGCTCAAATGCTCCGTATTTCGATTTGGTTGTTCAGTTACTTGAGTCTCTTAAAACCACACGCTGGTATGCTGACGCTCCAATTAAGCTGCTCGACTGCGGCTTAACTGCTGATGATAAAGAGTATCTGATAAAACGCTTTGGATGTGAAATTAAAGATCCAGACTGGGATATCAACCCTTTTCTCATCATAAATAAAAAGAAATGGGGAGATATTAATGCATTCAAAGGCTTAGTCTCCAGACCTTATATCCATAAACATTTTCCTGGATATGACTATTATTTTTGGCTAGACGCTGACACCTGGATTCAAGATGATCTCACTCTAGATAAAATGATCTGTATTGCTGAAAAAAACGGCTTATCTATCACAAAAGATCATGATTGTTTCTGGGGCGACGAAACATTCTTTGCCAATCCCTGCATCACAAAACACGAGGCTAATTTTTTAAAACATAAAGACATTCTTACCAATAGTATTTACTGCATAAGAATTGATATTGCAGAAAAATACCCACCCTTATGTGAAGAGATGCTTGCACGAAGAGGGCGTTATCAATTTGGCTTTGATCTTGCATCACTAAACTATCTTTTTTACAAAGAAACATCTGGTATCGTTCTGCAAGAACTTCATTGGCATTACCTCAATATCTTCAGTAAAGGCGCAAAAGTAGATGATGCGCAAAATTTATATGACCTTGAGGGCAATCTTTTAGGGATTATCTGCTTAGCAGCAACCCTTAAATTACTTCCGCGTCGCTTGTTATTTGCGAATTCTGATATTGGCACAGATAATATCATGGCTATTCAAAAAGCAAAACAAATTGCTGCAAGCAAGGATGCAATATTCAAGGAAACAGAAGCTCATATTATATGCAAAACACATGGATGGAAACAGGGGAGTTACTTCTATCGCACCTATCTTGATCCTGAGCTACTCTGCGGGAAAATGGAGGCATGGTTATGACAGTCAAAACAAAAGAAAATATTTTGCAATTGTCTTACCAATATCAACGTGAATGGCGTTTTGAAAAAGATAAAGCGCTTATATTGGAAGCGAAAGAACTTTTCCCAGATTGGAATTATGCTGATTTGAGATTAGCGTGGCATGCACGACCTGAGTTTGATAGAGATCCGGCAAAAAGCAAGACGCAACCAAGACAACCTTTGCACTTACCACGTGATCCAAATTATATTCCAAAACAGGAAACAATGGATAGTCTATGTTTTGTGACCGCTTCTGGATCTGATCAACCGTATTTTGATTTATCTGTGCAGCTCTTAGAGTCACTTAAAGCGACGCGTTGGTATAAAGATGTTCCTATCAAAATTCTCGATTGCGGCCTTACGCAAGAGGATGCAGATTATTTAAGACAACGCTTCAATGCTGAGGTAAAAGATCCAGGATGGGATATGGATCCAGAAAAATTGTCTAAAGAAAAACAAGGTCCTATAAATGGATGGAAAGGTGCTATTTCAAGACCCTATATCCAAAAACATTTTCCTGGATACAAATATTATTTTTGGTCAGATACAGACAATTGGATTCAAGATGAACGTGCTATGGATAAGCTGGTTTGTTTATGTGAAGAGCAGGGTATCGCAGGTGTAAAAGAAACGCAATTTCCGCAGTTTATGCGCAATGATCCTTTTAATGTTGGGTATTTTCGCTCAATCCCCAAAGATTATTTGGATTTCATGAAAGTTGAGAAAGGCGTCAAAACTACATTGAACCCATCTATATTCTGCATCTCGGATACCATGGCGCAACGCATGGCTGAATATACAGACCATACTGTTTCTGTTATGCCAACAATCATTTGGGGCATTGATACTGCGATATTCAATTACACATTTTTTAAAGAAGTGGAGAACGGAAAGTTTTTTGATGATGACAACATTCATTATATTGACCTAGCTTTTAAGGGCGGGTTTTTTGATGAAGCGAAAAACATTTACCAAGATATTGAACGTCAACATGTATTGGGCGTTTTATCTCTTGGTGGACACACCAAAGGTTATGGATATTATATCTTATCTTCAAATACATCTGCGCAAGATAACATCCAAGCGCTTCACCTATCACAACAAAGACTCGATCATGAAACATTGGATCAGCATCGTGCAAAGCATGGTTGGACACATGGAACATATTTCTATCGAACATATTTAGACCCTGAATTAGTATATGGAAAAATGGAGGAATGGTTATGACAATCAGAACAAAGGAAGATGTAATAAAGCTGTCTTATCAATATCAACGTGAATGGCGTTTTGCAAAAGACAAAGCCCTGATGCTGGAAGCCAAAGCATTATTTCCAGATTGGAACTATGCTGATTTGAGATTAGAGTGGCATGCAAGACCTCAGTTTGATAGAGATTTAGCTAAAAGCAAAACACAACCACGACAACCATTGCACTTGCTAAGACTTCCTGAAGAAACGCCTGCAGAAGAAACGTTGAAGAGTTTATGTTTTGTGACAACTGGCAGCTCTAAAAGGTCGAGCTTTGAATCTGTTGTGCAGTTACTTGAGTCTCTTAAAACTACACGTTGGTACAAAGACGTTCCTGTAAAAATCCTTGACTGCGGTCTTACACAAATTGATGCAAATTATTTGCATGAACATTTTGGGTGTGAAGTCAAAAAAGTTAAAGATGCAACGCAAGAACATGTGCAACCTTATATGCATAAATATTTTCCAGGATATCATTACTATTTTTGGTTGGATCATACTGTATGGATTCAAAACGAACGTGCTTTAGATAAACTTGTCTATTTGTGCGAAAAACAAGGATTAGCTGCGGGAAAAAATGGCAGCAATGTTTGGACTGCTAAGCATTATGCAGCGCCTTCTATTGCGGTGGAAGACGTACAATTTATGAAAGGCAAGGATGTCCTTGCAAATGATATTTACTGCATAAGAGCTGACATAGCGCATAAACATCGCGGATTGTTTCGCAACATGCTTGAAGAAGCGGGTGCGTATAAAACAGGGTTTGATCTTGCGGTATTTAACTATGTTTTTTATAAAGAGGTTGCTGGGGTTATTTCAGAAGGGCAGTTTAATTTTGCTGCACAAGAGGTGAAGCTAGATGATGTTGGTAATCTGTGCGATTTAGATGGTCATATTTTAGGTATTGTGCATTTGAATACTTCAGCCTATCGTGGATTGTTTGCAAATTCAGATGACGTGAAAGAAAATTTGGATGCTATGCAAAGAGGTGTGCAACTTTTTGGCATGCAAAATGCTGAGTTTTCTGAATTGAAAATCGCTTCACTGTGTGAAAAACATGGTTGGAAGCAGGGGAGTTTGAGTTATCGCACGTATGTGGATCCTGTTGTGTTGTATGGGGAGATGGATCAATGGTTGGATTCGAAGTTAGATATTTTGAAACAATCTTACCAATTCCAACGTGAATGGCGTTTTGAAAAAGACAAAGAGCTTATGCTGCAAGCAAAGAAATTATTCCCAGATTGGGATTATGTGGATATTCGTTTGGAGTGGCATTCACGGCCTGAGTTTCATAGAGATCCTGAGAAGAGTAGAGTGCAACCGAGACAGCCATTACATTTGCCACGTGATCCTGATTATATTCCGAAGCAGGAGACGATGGAGAGCTTGTGCTTTGTGACGGGGACAAACTCTGCTCCTTTATACTTTAACCTTACGGTAGAACTTTTAGAATCTATCAAAGCCACTCAACACTACAACAATATACCCATCAAAGTTGTAGATTTTGGCTTAACCGAAGAAGATATTGCCTACTTAGAACAACGGTTTAATGCAGAGGTCAAAGATCCAGGATGGGATGTGGATGTATCAAAAATTGATTTTGGAACTACGTATTTTAAAAATAATGAGAAATTAGATTTAAGCAATGTACTAAAACTTGAAACTTCCAGAGGATACTATGACGTGCATTTCCCTGGATATGAGTATTATCTTTGGATTGAGTCTGATTTGTGGGTTCAAAATGACAGGGCTTTGGATAGGCTTGTGTGTGTTTGTGAGAAGCAGGGGTTGTCTTTGTTTAAAGGGTTTAATGAGAGATTTTTTGCAGGATTTTATGATATTCCTATAGTCCAAAATGCCTTTTCGATAGAGGATTTTGAAAAACACTTATCAGAAAAATCTGAAATGTTTAGCTCTTGTTACTGTATAAATAAAGAATTTTTACAACATTATCGAGATCATGAAAAAGAGGTAAGTAAATTCGTTATTGATTCTACCTGGCCTATTATAAACTATATCGCGCATAAACATATAGAAAATTTTGAAGTTATAAACGAGCTAGACTTGCATTTTCCACACGTACACATGATCAGCGCAAATAATGTGTTGTATACACCTGACAAAAACCCCATTGGAATAATTAATTTATATTTAGATATGAAACATTTTCCAAGGCGCATGTTATTTTCTGAACAGCCTTATCAGGAGGTGGAAAATACTATACAGCTGTCAAAAAAACTATACACAAAACCTACACATGAAGCAGAAAACGAGAAAAGTAAATTATGCGAAACAAACTATTGGTCACAAGACAGTTACTTTTATAGAACATATTTAGCTCCTGAAAAAATGCACGGCCCATTACATAGCTGGCTTAAAACAAAAAGCGATATACTGAAACTCTCTTACCAATATCAACATGAATGGTGCTTTGAAAAAGATAAAGAGCTTATGCTTTATGCAAAAACACTATTTCCTGATTGGATTTATGTTGATCAACGCTTAGAGTGGCATTCAAGACCAGAGTTTCACAGAAAGGCAGAAAAAAGCAAAACACAGCCAAGAAAAATATTAGACTTACCACGGAATCCGAATTATATTCCCAAACAAGAAACAATTGAAAGGTCTTGTTTTGTAACTGCCACAAGCTCTAACCCACCATATTTTGCTTTAGCTGTGCAGCTTATAGAGTCTATCAAAGCCACAAAAAATTATAATAATATCCCTATTAAAATCTTTGATTGCGGCCTTGCACAAGAAGATGCTCAATATTTGTATGAAAATTTTAACTGTGAAATTAAAGATCCGGGCTGGGATTTGGAAGAGCATTTGATTGATAAAAATGCATGGCACGACAACCCGAATGCTTTCAAAGGCTCCATTTCTAGAATTTGCTGCCATAAACACTTTCCAGGATACGAATATTACATTTGGATGGATTGTGATATCTGGTTTCAGACCGAGCTGAGTTTGGATCGACTACTAAGTATATGCGAAGAAAAAGGCTGCGCCGGAACAAGAAAAATAGAAGACTTTACCCCTATACATGCTTTTGATTTTTGTTTAACAGAGGCGCACCTGAACCTCATTGTGAATAAACCAGGCATGACAGGGGGCTTAATGGTTATGCATAAAAATTTCTTGGAAAATATGACACATGAAATGCACGCATTAACACAATCAGTGCCTTTTCAACATGGAACTGATGATGCGCTTATGATTTACACATTATATAAGTATATAAGAGACCCAATCATCTCAGACAATCGCACTTTTCATGCGATTGGATTATACCGATATGGTGTGCACGCTGATCTTGACGAAAATCAATACCTAAAAATAAACAACGAATACATACATTCAATATCCCTACATGACGACTTAAAACACTTACCTTATTGTGTTCCATTTTCTCAAAATCCCTCCGATCAAGAAAAAATAGTTCAATTTATGGATTCAATAAAAAATGAAACCCCATTAGAACAAGAAGAGATACTTCATCAAATGTGCTTAAAGCATGGCTGGAAAAAAGGAAGTTATCACTATCGCATATACCCCACACCTGAAAGTTTGTATGGCGCACTCGACAAACCGTTACTTATTAAAAAAGAGGATGTCTTAAGACTGTCATACCAATATCAACATGAATGGCGCTTTGAAAAAGATAAAGAGCTTATGCTTTATGCAAAAACACTATTTCCTGATTGGGATTATGTGGATCATCGCTTAGAGTGGTATTCACGGCCTGAGTTTCATAGGGATCCAGAGAAGAGTAGGGTGCAACCAAGACAACCCTTATATTTACCACGTGACCCAAACTATATTCCGAAGCAAGAAACAATGGATAGCTTGTGTTTTGTTATGGGCACAAGCTCTAATGAACCTTACTTCGATTTAGCCATACAACTCATTGAATCCATTAAAGCAACACAATCGTATAGCCATATACCTATTAAAGTTCTTGATTGTGGTCTTAGTCAGGAAGATAGCAACTATTTACATGAGCGCTTCGAATGTGAAGTTAAAGATCCCGGTTGGGACATTGATCCTAATATCATTAATAAGAATGCGTGGCATGATAATCTCAATGCCTTTAAGAACATGACAGTTGTACACTGCTTACACAAACATTTTCCAGAGTATCAATATTACATTTGGCTGGATTGTGATCAATGGATCCAATCAGAATTACTATTAGATCAACAAATTACTTTATGTGAAAAACAATCGATCGCTGGATCGTTTATACGAATAACTCCTGAAAGGTTGCGGCTATGTTGGGAGGGGCTTTTCCCAGAAGGGTATATGGATAAAATTGCAGAAAAACCATGCATAACAGGAGGATTTTGGGTTGCGCATAGGACATTCCTTGAACATTATAATCATGAAATGAATCTATACGTTCAAACAACAGGAGAATATCGTTATGGGTGCAACGACTCTATACTTTCCTATACTATGCACAAATACATAGAAAGCCCTCAAGTGTTCCAAGAAGAACACTTATGGCCATATTTTCCTGAACACCCTCTGCACATTGACCAGAATAAATCTCTTAAAATCAACAACGATTTTATTAGAATGTTGTGTGTAGATTTTTACGGGGCTAAAAAGAATCCGCTTTGCTATCGCTATTTATTTCCAAATTCCACACTCCAGCAAAATAGCGAAGCTATAAATACTTCAGAAGAACTTATGTCATACCCGCTTGATCAACGAGAAGAAAAAGCACATCAATTATGCATAAAAAATGGTTGGCAACAAGGAAATTATCTTTATCGCATCTATCCAACACCAGAATCTCTCTACGGAAAACAAGAAGATAACTTGTAAACCTTCCCTCACACCCTAAAACCCTCTAAGCTAAACTAAGCTACATCACATAAAACCCAGCCTCTCATGAAAAGCCTCAGAAAATACCTCCCCATCATTTTCATCGCCACATTCGTCATAACCTTTTGGACAATGGGGTGGTCGCAGTATTTAACCATCGCAACCTTTAAACAATACCAACACCAAATCCAAGATTTCATAAAACACAACTACCTGCTCTCAATGCTCATTTTCCTGTTGATAGACACAGCTATTGTAAGCATATCTATCCCCACCATATTTCTCACAATCATGGCAGGATTTTTATATGGACCGTATATAGCCACTCTTCTAGCCTTAATTTCTGCCACAATTGGATCATGCATTCTATTTTTAAGCACGCGATCAGCTGTGCCAGACACACAATCCAAAGCCTTTATTGAGAAATTGCGCAAAGGATTTCAGGAAAATGCATTTTTTTATTTATTATCCTTAAGACTTACCCCTGCAATTCCATTTTTCGTGCTTACGCTTGTATCAGCATTTCTTAAAATTCCATTTCGCACATTTGCAGTTGCAACATTCCTCGGTGCGATTCCAGGAACATTTGTGTTTGCATTTATTGGAAATGCATTAGAAGAATCATTTGAAACTTTGACGATTAATAATGACTTGATCATTGGGTTGGCAGCGCTTGGGGTGTTATCATTTTTGCCTGTGGTGATTCAATTTATAAAGAAGCTTATTCGGAAAAAATAAACGCGTCATGGCGAGCAGGCCGTAGCTTTAGCGTAGGCGGCATGGCAATCTATTATAGATCACCACGTCGCTGCGCTCCTCGTGATGACGGAAGGTTACGCTCCTCTTGATAACGCGCCGCCGTCATTGCGAGCATTCGTTAGAATGCGTGGCAATCTATGATGGATCACCACACCTTGTTGCGCAAGGCTCGTGATGACGGAAGGTTGCGCTCCTCGTGATGACGGAAGGTTGCGCTCCTCTTGATAACGCGCTCTTCATGACAACAGCCTTCGTGGCAACATGAGAGTATGATACCATGAACTAAAGAGTGATTTATTTTTCCCGATGTTTCAAAAATATTCCATGATCATCTCCATCATCATCGGCGTCATTTTAGGCATGTATGGACCAGAGGTTGCTTTTGGATTTGCTGGGTTTGTCAGCACCGTTTTTATGCGACTTCTGAAATTCGTTAGCTTGCCGATCATTAGTTTATCCATTGCTTCAACCATTGCTAATTTGGATAAAAATCCAAACGCCTGGCTCATGACACGCCACATATTGTTTTACACGATTCTCACAACTGTATTGTCTGCAACCTTAGGTCTTGGATTATTTGAACTAGCACAACCTGTTGAACCTTCAGAAGTTCCGCAAGTTGCAAATGCCGTTTCAAATTACTCTACATATTCTGCTGAGTTCGTTAAAATTTTCCCAGACAATATCGTAAAACCATTTTTGGATTTCAATGTGATTGGTGTTTTAATTATTTCTGCGTTTATTGGATTAGCTTCTTTGGCTTTACCTAAAGCACAAAAGCAATCCATCAGCAACGCATTGAATCTGGGATTTGCTATGATCATGCAAATCACAAAATGGATTTTGAAACTTCTGCCTTTTGCCGTTGTTGCTTTCATTATGTTGTTTATGAAAGATCTAGGTAAAACCTTTGAAGTGGGCGCGCTAGCAAAATATCTTGGTGTAATTACAGCGGCTAACCTAATTCATGGCGCATTAATTTTGCCACTTATTTTAGTGCTGCATCGTATTCCGGTTTTGGATACCTTTAAGGGCATGTTCCCAACATTATCATTGGCCTTTTTCACAAAATCTGGTGCTGCCGCTATCCCAACTGCTATTCAAAATTCAGAAGAGAATTTGGGTGTTAGTCCTGAAGTAAGTCGTATCACATTTCCTTTGTGCACAACTATTAACATGAATGCATGTGCGGCATTTATTTTGGTGACATTCTTATTCGTTGCAACATCACATGGTGTTGTGTTCACATTAACGCAAAAAATTCTGTGGATTTTGATTGCCACAATTGTAGCAATTGGCAATGCAGGTGTGCCTATGGGGTGCTTCTTTTTAACCAACGCGTTGCTCTCTAGTTTCAACGTGCCTGTTGAATTAATGGGTGTAATCTTGCCGTTTTATGGTGTGTTGGATATGCTGGAAACGAGCATCAACTTATGGTCCGATTCTTGTGTGACTGTGATTGTGGATAAATGGTGGAAACGCAATCAAGGCTGAAGCTTATCATTTGCTGAGCGAAAATAGTAAGAAAACGTTTCGACGATATTTGTTCCGAGATATTGGTCTGACAAGATAATGCACGCAAGAATTCCTGCAACACTGAGAAGAGCTTGCATTTCTCTAGCATGCAATATATCCCTAAGAGGCTGCAGCCTTTGTTGATCAAACAACTGACTCTCAATACGGTTTTTCTTTTTTGTAATCTCGATTAAATTTTCACCTAGAGCTTTATCTTTTCCAGCTAAAACCTCTAAAGCATTGAACAAATCTCTCCGCTTCTCTTCATATTGCTTTTTTTCTTCACAAAGGTTTTTAATTTGTTGTTCGATTGCTCTCAAGGCCTCAGAAGTTTCCTCAACAACTTCGGAAGGATACTTTTCACGCTCAGAACTGCCTTCAAAGGCGCGCTTTACATTACGAGCAATGCGCGCTTCTTCAGCTTCAAATCTTTCCTTTTCTCTCTGTTTAACTTCTGGATCTTCATAAATACGTGAAATTTCCGCAGCTCTTGATTGTTTCAACTGTTCTAAATCCCTATTACATTGTTCCAATTTCTCATTCAAATCTGAATTTTGTCTATTGTTCTCTTCAATTGCATTATTGTTTGTTTGAATTTGCATCTCACACTCCAACTGCGCCGTTTCTAGAGCTTGCATCTGGATCTCAAGATCAGTTGCACAAAGTATATTCAAAAATAACATGTTATAAAATCCTATTCTGTTACTAGCTTATTTATAGTAAAGACATAAAAGTTTTTCAAGACATTCTAGATGATGGATCACCACACCTTGCGTCGCAAGGTTCGTGATGACGTTATGCACAGAGCAACGTCATTAAAAGGCAGTAAGGGACTTCGTCCTCGTATGACGGAGTGTCTACGATAGTATCATATGATACTATCACGACGACTAAACCACCACCTCCATCGACAACTCCACCATTCGTGAATCTCCCTCGCATAAATCCGCCAACACAGCACAATCTTCACATACACTTGAACTATTAGCATAATATGTAATCAAATTATTTGAAGAGATGCGACCAAATCTTTCAGCAGCTATATAGTCTTTAAATTTCGCAAAGGTCCAATGCATAGGCACCTCTACAGTCAAAGCATTCTCAAATTTCGCTTGAGGCACCCATAACTTCCTAAAATAATTCATATGAATCATCATGGAAGGTGTAATGCGAATTTCCTCTATGGGAATATCCCTTAAAGATTGACCGTTTTCCAAGATTTTATCTTGTCGCGTCAAAACAAACATATTCAAGTCTGGATAATATGTTTTTATGTGATTCTTCAAATCCAAAACTGTCCATGTGTCAAATGACATATCATCAAAATAATACAGTTTACCATTTATATCTTTTATAACAAGCGATTTGCACGATTCTACTTCTGGGACATCAGTTGCATAAGAGGCTCCCAACACCAATAATGGCAACGCACAGGAAACGGCTGCTGCTAGAATAAGTTTACCGGTAGAGGAGCGTAGCATAATTTTTTGAGTATTTATCGCTAGTTATAGTATATCATAAAATTTGAAATCGCAGAGTACCGTCATGACCAGCGGAACGTGGCCATCCATATGGGTCACCACGTCGCTACGCTCCTCGTGATGACGAGATTTATGCGCTCCTCTTGATAACGAGCCGCCGTCATTGCGAGCATTCGTCAGAATGCGTGGCAATCTATGGTGAATCACCACACCTTGCTGCGCAAGGTTCGTGATGACAACTCTGAGGGCGTCATGGCGAGACCCTTTAGGGTCGTGGCCATCCATATGGATCACCACGTCGCTACGCTCCTCGTGATGACGCAATGATAAAGCTCCTCATGATGACGGGTCAACGACCCAAATCAATCACCCGGTCAAAATCTTTCTCCTCAATATCATGAGAAATCACAATCACAGTTTTCACTTTATCAAACAACAATTGCAGAATATCTGCAGCCTGATCTTTGGGTAAAGAGCGCAAAGATTCATCTAAAACAATCGCATCCGGTTTTTCTAATAACGCCCGCGCAATAAGTACTTTGATTTTTTCCCCAACAGATAATTCTTTGCTCAGCATTTTATCCAACGACATATTCAAATAAACTTTTTTCAAGGTATTCTTTAATGTTGCATCAGATGGCGCAGACTCAAGCGCAAAGGTTAAATGAAAGCGCAATGTTTCACTCAACAAAATAGGCTCTTGCTCAATCACAATAAATTTATCTGGTCGTTGCAAAATTCCAATGCTGGGCACAAGCTCTCCAGAAAGTATTTTAATTAAAGTAGATTTTCCTGCACCATTTGGGCCTTTTAATAAAACCTTCTCCCCTTCTTTGATCAACAAATCAAAATCATCAAACACAGGTGTTTCAGCTCCATAGTATCCAAAAGTCAGTTTGCGCACCACAATATCATCGCCAAATAAAATATAAGGTGTTTCATCTTTCAGTCTTAAAAACTGAATAATCTTTTTGAAATCAATAAAGAATTCCGAGATATAAATAAGGGCTGTAAAAAACAAAGAGAATGAGACCATCATGTTGGTGAAATGCGTTTGGATAAATACAAAATCACTTGCTTTAAAATCTTTCATCAACAACGCATTTGTGAAAACAAGAACAATCACAACTGCAATACATAACTCTTTTTTTAAGAAGAAAATGTTCTTAGCAACGTTGCTCACTTGCCACTTTTTGTTTTCTCTTTTCAGTTGATCATTGAGATAATCCTCAAGCTTTTCTTGATACAATGAATTCCAGTTTTTTTGATGCAAAAACTCATGGATCATAACACCTGTTCTATCTGTTGTTTGCCACCCGTCCTCACGTGTTTTGAGGTACACAGTTAACCAGAAAAAGGGTAGGGTGATCATAATCAAACACAACATATATGTCGTGCCATCCAAAAAATCTAACTCATAAAACACCACGCCTGTGATAATCAAACGATATAAAGCAGGGAGAAAATTCAACACACCATGGCGATAAAACATGCGAAACCCTAAGCCGATGCGTCGGATAAATGAAAGCAACTCACCTTCTTTAATGGAGGACTGACCCGAGTGCCATTTTTTGCATAGGTAGAATTGGGTTTTTTGAATCATCGTATTAATGATAGGAAATGATGTAAGATCTAAAAAATACTTGATGCTTTGATGAATCAACATCAACGCACTATACCAAACCACACCCCAAATGATGGCATTTTGCACCGAAGCTTCTAGCAAATTCTTCGCCATTTTTGGCACATAAATGCTGACAGTGATATCCAACATGATGATGAGGAAGAAAAGGATGATTCTTATGATCACAGGCGTGTGATGTGCGCAGGTTTGCCTTATTTTAGGAGAAAGGGTATGGTGGGTTCAAGCACGCCCGTCATGGCGAGCGTTCGTTAGAATGCGTAGCCATCCATCCGTCTTCGCAATTTTGCTAGAAGCAAAATTTAGCTACGACGAGGATTGATCACCACGGGACTTCGTCCCTCGTGATGACGATATCCTCAAGAACGCACTTGCACCTCATAATTTATAAATACAACCCCATTTCCTTGCCTCCCCCCACATCCTCAACCTATAATATTCTCAGACACAAAACATACAATGAATCCTATGCTTTTCTATCACCTCTATGCCTCTAGTGTACCAACCTCTCTAACTACACAACCTGCCATAGTAGATCAAACTGTGCACGCTTCAGCTATTCCTCCTCTAAAGAATGTAGGCTCAACTGATACAATCCTCTGGCGCGCTATGAGTATGAGCAGGGGTGTAACATCTTATCCATTAGCTGTTCTTTTTCATCAAAACGGACTGTATCATTTGATTGATAATACGTTTGATTTTAACTTGGTCAAAGAAGGTACACGCAACCACATAGATGCATTACAAGATATGCATAAAATTCTCTCCATACTTGCAGGTCAAAAAGATCAAACACTATCTCAATACTTAAACCTTCCTTATGCATGGGTTCATAAAGGCGGAAGCTTTGATTCTATTCTACAACAACATAAAGATCAAACACATCTTGTGCCTATGTCTAAAGTAAAGTCTCAAAGTCCTTATGTACAAAGAATGCAAGTGATCTTATCTACAAAATTCTCAGAGTATGAACTGTATATCAAGGAACAAGCTTATACAGAACAAAATGTGTTAGAAGACTATGCAAAAGGATTTTGTAAGTCACATAAAGAATATAAAGCTTTTTCTGAGATTGAGTGGAACCAAGACGAAAACCAAGCAGCAGGTGTCAATAGGTTTGGTCTAGAAGGTGTAAGGTATCTTATTGTGCAACCCACAGAGTTAACAGCAGAAAACATTAAGAAGCTTGAAGAACTTCTGAGAACCTGTGAAGATATTAACATTCTTGTTCACATTCAAGATGAAGTTTTAACGCAAGGATCTCATCTTCCTGAGTCAGATTTAACATTCATATTCGCAGGAAATGTGAAAGAGATAGGTGAACACGCTTTTAAAGACAAAACACTTGGGTCTAAGGTGGATTTATCATATGTGAAGAGGATAGGAAGGGGGGCGTTTATGGGATCAGTCCTCAAGAAAGGATTAAAACTGGCAGATGATGTTGTGTTGGAAGAGGACGTATTTGCGGAAACAACATTTGAAGAAGACGTAGATTTATCGAATGTGAAGAGGATAAGAAGGGGGGCGTTTATGAGATCAGTCCTCAAGAAAGGATTAAAACTGGCAGATGATGTTGTGTTGGAAGTGTCGGTATTTGGGCAAACAACATTTAAAGAGGATGTGGACTTATCGAATGTCAAGACGATAGGAAGCGAGGTGTTTGTGAGATCAGTCTTCAAGAAAGGATTAAAACTGGCAGATGATGTTGTGTTGAAAAAATACGCATTTGTGCAAACAACATTTAAAGAAGATGTGAATTTATCGAATGTGAAGACGATAGGAGAAAGGGTATTTTTCCAGCCAAACTTCGAGAAGGGGTTAAAATTTGGCACGAGTCTTACGATACAAGCAGAGGCTTTTAAAGACGCCATCTTTCCAGATGATTATCTAAATCAAAAGCATCTTAAATCAACTGATGTTACGATAGATCCTAAAGCTTTTGGTACACCAAAGACGAAAATCACAATTGAGTTTGAGGATGTGATACTTGAATTTACAAAAGATGGGGTGAAGCAGGTTACAAAACCCGTCGTCATCCTGAATGAGCAAAGCGAATGAAGGAGCTTCTTGAGACAGGTGAGATACGATCCTTCGCCTTCGGCTCAGGATGACGGGGTATAAATTCGCAGGATAATAGAATATAATTCTCAGGATGATGGTGTGTGTTGTGCCTCATAATTCTCATAATGATTCACATCATCCAACGCAATCACATAGATACACCGCTTCAACTCTGCTGTTGATTTGACAGCACCCAAAAGATACTTTTGATAATCTGCATCTGACTCGTCTGTTTTTGCAGCACGTAATGGCACAAACACCAAATCAGAATTTTGCAAAAACTGTGGCGCATCTGACATACGCTTTACAACGACCACTTCAATATCTGCTTTAATACGATTCACACGTATAAAATTCTCAAGATATGTTTCAACCGCTTCAGCACTTTCTTTGGATTCGCTGAAATGATAAAACTTCACTTTACGATTAAAATCCTGACACGTGTTTTGAATGGTTGATAAGAAATTCAAACTCAAATCGATACTATCACGCGCTTTAGAATCCCACCATAAGCTGATGTTTAAATCTGGATCATCCAGAGAAAACTCTGACGCTGCAGGTTCTTTATAAAACAAAACATTCTTCTGACGTTTTTGGCAAACTTGTACGATTTTATAGTCCAGTTTGCTCAGCTTATCACCTTCAATTAATCTCACCACCGTGTTCGGTTTTATTGGCCCTATGCCATAAGCTTGTATATACGATAACAAATCCTCATCTTCTTCAGGTGTCACAATTTCTGCCAAACAATTGAGCTCATGTTTTTTGATAAAACTCTTCATGGAGGATTTAAGATATAAAAGTTTTTCTTTGTTTTGCCATGTCTCTGGCGCAACGGTTAGAAGTGAACATAAGCCTCCGGATTTTGCCAATGTATCAATAAAGTAAATCATATTTTTATCATCTTGAAGACTTTCATTAATAATCAAAAATTGTGGCACCCATGAGCTTTGATTTGTTTCAGATTCAGACAATTGATTCATCAATTGCTTCATCAAATAAAATTTAAAATTCGAGCGTAAATCATGCGAGTCTTTTTTATAGCTAATCTGACTCATCACAAAATATAATCCCAACATAATCAGGATAATCGAAAATCCTAACCCCGCATTAATCAAGAAAATCCCAATAAAACAAAAGATGCTACACATTAATGGCAACAACGCTGGAATACGGAAAACAGGGCGCCAAATAGGTTTATTAATCGTAAGATTGATCAAAGCAATTAAATTGATGCACCCAAAATTGATGAGATAAACTGTGGCAAAAATAGGTAAGAAATAATCAATAGAATATGTCACAAACAGTGTCAGAAAAACAATCAACAAAGGAATAATGAGTTTTTTGTAAGATTGGGCAAAACTTGCAACCCATAAACGCCCAGAGTTTAATGAAATCACATCCACAATAATTCTCGTCGCATTCTTTAAGCTGGTATATTGATTAATCGTAATAACAGAAAACAGATACATAAAAATAAAAATAGGATAGGGTGTATTTTTAACAATTGCTAAAGAATGACTCACAGCAAAAGCTTTCGGAACATAGGCCGAATAGAAATTCAAAAAAAGGATGCATAAAAATCCAACAAGTGCCAAAGAAATAACTGTTTCTAAAACCTTGCGATAAATCGTTTTTTTAAAAATAGCCATGCTTTCAAATGCACTCTTAGAAAATTCAATTGTGAAGTTTGTCACAACAGGGAAAAACAAAGCAAACGTTGTCCAAAACGAAAACTTTTGATGCGCCAAAACAGTAAAAGATTCATACGCATCAGATGTTGGGTAATGCGCTTTAGCAATCATAGCAATGCTGACAATAAACAGCCCCAGTGTAAAAAAATGAATCGTGTTTTTATATTTATTGAAAATAATGGCACACACATTTAATCCGATAATTACAACTGGAAAAAACAATTTTAAATAATATTGATTCAACAAATCTGATAACAGAATTTTAAAAATCCGAAACCCCAAAACGATACTCAAAACTTCAGACACAAGAAGTAATGCACTTAATGCGACGCATATTTCCTTGCCTAGGGATTTGTTGATAATATCGATGAGGTTCAACTCACGCTCGAAAGAGTAACTTGAATACACCATCAACTTAGAAAGCGTTGTAATTAAGACGATGAAAAACGCTAACCCAATGGAGAGTAAAATTGTTGAATAAGAAGAGTATGCATAAATCGCACTAAATGAAATGAGCAACAAAATGGCTGTGGAATAAAACACATCAGGAAGAATGATATAAAACAAAGATTTTTTGATTTGATTTAACAGTGCGGAAAACTCTTTGAGCATAGAAGGGATGAATGATACCTATCTACTGAATGCTACTATAGGTTGGGTTAGGATGCTACTTTTGACCTACCCTCGCAAGGGATAAAAAAGTCTCGCCATCACGAACCTTGTGAAACAAGGTGTGGCGATCCAATGGATGGCCACGCTTCGCTCGCCATGACGGAAGCGCGTCATCACGAGGAGCGCAGCGACGTGGTGATCTATAAATGATGACCCATTCAAAATTTTATGGTAGAATGAACTTAGAAAGCTAAGCACGTAATATCATGACAGAGCAAGGTTGTGCATGTTGTCCAGCTCTAGAAGGTCAAGATCCATGTAATGCGCTTGTTGCAGGTGTGTTTCCTGCAATTGTGCTTGTTGTGATTGGTGGAATTTTCACACATGTCATTTTAAAATATCTCCCTGAAACACGCACTTTCATTCCTAAGTGGGCGCAGTTTTTGGTGCGGTTTGTTGTGCAAGTAGCTGTGGGATATATGATTCAAAACTATGGATGTGTACGCAATATGTGGAAAGTACCTACAACAAATGGGATTCTTGCAAGCATCTTCTTCATGGTGTTTGCGCCACTCTTGTTACCAATTGTTTTAAGAGCATTGTAATGTCAAAGTGTTATCAATTTGTATTTTGGAAAATATGCCCCATCATTTTGATTGTATTTATCAGTATGTTGATTAAATACATTGGCAAAATCCTTGACCTCGCCTTACAGAAAGCTTCAAAGTATACAACACTATCTTGGTTTGTAGCCTTTGCTGCATCTTTGGGGATTGGCGCTGCTATTCAAAAATATCTGGGGATACGGAACATGTGGAAAAGCCCTTTGGCAAAGAAGGAAGCTTCTGGTTCAGGAACATCCTTGAGTAGTTTGGTGTGATACTGCGCACCCTTAAATGTGCTAGAATGAGACTATAAAATTTTATCCGATACAATTTGTATTTTTATTTTATTTGGCCAACGCAACAAGAAGCGCAAACTAGATTTGAAAAACAGTCTTTCGCTCTAATCAAATTATCTTGGGAGCTGCAAAGGCAAGAAGCCGATTTAAGTGAAGAATTACAAAAAAGAGAGTCTAAAGAATCGAAAAAGAAACAAAATGGTCAAAGGATGAGTGCAGACTATGATATCACTAAGACAGCGCAATTAGACAAACTGCGAAAAAAAATTCAAAAAGCAAATGAAACGTTAGACAATCTTATGAATGCACACAAACAGAAAAAATAAGCTCTTGATTATCACAGGCCCAACTGCATCCGGAAAGACAGATCTGGCTTTGAAAAAGGCTAAGGAGCTAGGCGCGTGTATTATTAATGCGGATGCATTGCAGCTGTATAAGGATTTGCCAACGCTAACTGCCCGTCCACTTGAAACGGAGGGTGTGCCACATTATTTGTTTGGTATTTTGGAGCCATATGAAAAAATGAATGTAGCACGATGGTTGAATTTAGTGAATGAGATACTAAATGCAGAGTTGTCATCACGAGGAGCGCACGATCTAACGTCATCACGAGGGACGCAATCCCGTGGTGATTCAGAATGGATGGCCACACCGCCTTCGTTAAAGCTACGGCGCGCTCGCCATGACGACTACATACTCACAGGCGGTACAGCCTTCTACATCAAGACCTTTCTCCAAGGGGGGCTTTCAGAAATACCAGATATACCTAAAAACATAGAGGATTATGTACGTGGATTAGATAAAGACGCAGTGTATCAAGAAATCCTCAAACATGATCCGGAAATTTTGAATCATGTACATCGTAACAACACACATAAATTAATGCGCGCGCTGGCTGTGAAATTGGCAACGGGGAAGTCGATAAGAGATTGGCGAAGCGGCGCTTTTGCATCACAAGGAGTGCACGATACAACGTCATCACGAGAGGCTCACGGTACAACGTCATCACGAGGGACGAAGTCCCGTGGTGATCCAATGGATGACCACGCTTCGCTCGCTATGACGGAAGCGCGTCATCACGAGGAGCGTAATATATTACGTCATCACGAGGCGCGAAGCGACGTGGTGATCCATAATAGATTGCCACGCGTTCTTGCGAATGCTCGCAATGACGGAGCTGTGGCACCCGCAATAACAGTTATCAACATGAATAAAGAAGAGTTAAACCAACGCATCCGCGCCCGCACACATCAAATGCTCGAAAGTGGTGCGATTGATGAAGTTGCAGATTTATTAAAACGTTACCCAAATCTCCTAGAACTTCCTATTACAAAAGTGATTGGCGTGAAAGAAATTGTGGCATATCTTAATGGTGAGATGACATATGATGAGATGTGTTTAAAAATCCAAACACTTACGATTCAATACGCGAAACGCCAGCGAACTTTTATGCGTACACTGCCTTCCTGCATGCATTACCCCAACCCACAAAATCTCACAATATCATCAATCAAACTACGTGGATCATAAGGCAAATGATGTCCAACACCTTGCAAATATTGAACTTTCACCAAATTCTTATTGCGTACACGCTGCATAAAGGATGTATCATGTCCACCTTGGATACGATTATCAAGAGCGCCAAAAATAAAAAATACTTTGTGCTCTAAGTAACTTTGTTGTTCCAAAATATCGTAAATTGTATCACCTACAATGCCCTTGAATTCATAAGTTGGTGTGTGCAAAAAGATATAATGATCAAACCAATTTTCACTGGTTTTGTCTTGCACGATAAATTGTCCAACCAATCCCCCAAAACTCATGCCGATAAAAATCTTAGGCACGCCCTTAGCTTGTGGACAGATATCAGGAAAATAATTGAGAAAATTCTTGATTTCACGTTTGATTAAGCTCATTTCACCAATATAAAATGCCTGATGTTTTAACGCTAAACGATTGCCTTTTTGAACCACAAAAGGATCATCAGAATAATACGTATTAAACGGATCTCGAATTTGCACGCGACAATCAGCAAGTCTCAGTGTTACAACAGCAATGCCGCGCTTAAGAAAGCCACGGAAAAACCGTTTGTACAATGTGATAGTATTATATTCTTTAGAGGCGGGAACATCAGATGATGCAACATAAATAGGATAATAAAAACGGTCCAATCCGCCACCATAAATATCAAACACCACACCTTTGATGCGCCCTTCTGGTAGATAAATGCGATAGTGTGTTCTGTCGTCATAAGATATGTTGGAAGATGATTGAATAGAGAAAGGCACGCGCGGTCCCTGCGTAACTTGCAATTCTTCTGCACTATAATCCACAAAATATGGGAAACCAACTTTTGTTTTAACAGTGTTAGTTTTTGTTGGTGACACTGTTGGATCATGGTAAACGAGTTGACACATTTCACTACGCTTAAATTCTTGCACTTTTTCTGTTAGGTCTTTTCTCGTAAGACCGTTGCGACTTAACGCAGCATCAAGATTTGAAAGATACGTGTTGGCGTAGTTGCCTTCCAATGTAAGAATGACAATATCTTTAATGTGCACGTTAAGATTATTAGAGCCATTTTGAGAGATCTTCTCAATCACAACACCATCATCAAGTGTAAGTTCAGACGTTGCTGGATAAGATTGAGTGCTGGAAAATGCAAAAAGAGATAAGAACAAGAGCGCTGCCTCCTTCATTTTGTGGTGTCATCATCATGAGGCAAGGTGTTACGTCATCACGAGGCGCATAGCGACGCGGTGATCCACATAAGGGTCCACCTACGCTCTTTGAGCTTCGGCGAGACATTCGCTCCGCACGCTTCGACTTGATAAATCTCGTCGAAGCTAAATTTTGCCAAAGGCAAAATTGCGAAGACGGATGGATGGCTACGCTCCGCTCGCCATGACGAAATATCTCCATCCCGGAATGACATGTTTAATGAGGCAGATCTTATACCTACATTATATAATGAAAATGGAATTGCTTCAATACGGAGAAGTTGCGTTCAGTTTATCCAAGGCTCTTTATATCCTTTTGCTTTGAGATCTTTCCATAAACTATAAGATTCTATATATTCCATAACTACAGTTTTAAAATAATCCTTTGTTTTTTCATCCCCTCCCCAAGAGGCTTCAACAAACTTTTCTGCCAAATCTATTTCGCCATTAATAATTAAATTAATAGTGATGCGTAGATTTTCTTGAACTGTAGGCATAGCAAGCACTTCCAGCTGCGATCCACCTTGTGCGTTTTGTTTGAAATCGATTTTTGTCTTTGATGCATAATCTAAAATATTTTCTTTATTTATAATTTTTATAATTCCCCAGCTTTTTAGAGGGTTATCAAAAAGATTAAGATATTCAAAAGCAGGTTTAAAGCTACTGTCTGCTGATTTTTTATAAAAGGCAGATATACGTGGACAGGCCGCTTCACAGATAAACCCAGATTTTGAGTATAAGCGTTCTCTTGTTTCAACTAACGCACCCTCATTTTTATGTATTATTTCAGCGTCCTCTAAGCAATCTTGCACATGAAATACTCTTTTTAATTCTGGTGTAAGCTCATAAATAATGTAGCCATTGCTCGGTCCATTTCCCCCTGAGTAAAGTGTTAAACATAAATAGGGGCGTTCAGTTGTGTCGCCTACAAATTTTATATAGCCTAAGAAATCTATGTGAACATGCCAGCTGTTTTTGATTGTTGTAACGACACGGTTACCTTTTTTGATGATAATGTAACTTCCATTATTTAGATCATTTTCATCAGTTTTAATTTCAAGAATTTCATAATCGAAAAGCGTTTGTTTTTTTAATCACCATTTCTTTAGGGTTTATTGTATCAATAATTTCTTGGCAAAAGATCCATTGAACAAACATTCATAGACTGTATTGGAGTAATGATATGGGATTTTTGCACGATTAATTAAAATATACAAACAGCATAAAGTATGCTGCCCCTAAAGAAAATCTGTTTATGATATAAGGTTTCTCGCATAGCTAGCATAAGATAATCAGAGAAAATATGATCAAAATAGTTGGTAGCGAAGGAGGGACTCGAACCCCCGACACACGGATTATGATTCCGTTGCTCTAACCAACTGAGCTACTTCGCCAAATAAGATGGCATCTCCAACGGGATTCGAACCCGTGTTTTCACCTTGAAAGGGTGGTGTCCTAGGCCAGGCTAGACGATGGAGACACTCTCTTATTTTGTAGCAAGTTTATGGGGGAAAAGCAAGGTGGAGGTAGAGAATATCGTCATCACGAGGCATGTATAATTTATCGTCATCACGAGGAGCGAAGTCCCGTGTTGATCCATATAGAGGCCACGACCCTAAAAGGGTCTCGCCATGACGGTGTTTTGCAGACCGTCATCACGAGGGACATAATACATTACGTCATCACGAGGGACGTGCAACTTATCGTCATCACGAGGGACATAGTCCCGTGGTGATCCATGGAGGTAGCCCGCCTACGCTCTTTGAGTTTCGGCAAGACATCCACTCCGCACGCTCCGACTCGACCAATCTCGTCGTAACTATCCGCCGTCGCCCAAAGGGCTATGACGAGATGCGAAGACGGAGGGATAGCCACGGATCTCAGCTCCTCGCCATGACAATTCTGTACAACCCTCCTAGACTCTGGCATGATAATAGTGACAAAAAAATAAACTAACACCATGAAAATCAATGTTTGCGAGACCCCCAACCCACTCAGCATAAAATTTATGCCAGAATCTGCAAGCATTTACCCTCTAGGTATGGAACCAAGTCGCACATTTTTTATCATGGGTGATGCATGCTTAACCTCTCCTTTTGCTAAAGAGGTTTTAGCAATCCAAGGTATTCAAGGTGTGTTTTTGGGTAGAGATTTCATTACAGTGACAAAGACACCCCAATATGAGTGGGATGATTTGAAGCGTCAAACGTTGGAAATTATCGAGCGCTATATCAAAGACAAAAAACCATTCTTTATTGTGTCAGAGACTAAAATCAAAGAACCAACAGACAAAGATTTGGGCGTGGAAAAACAAATCAAAGAAGTTATCAATACGCGTGTACGCCCATTTGTTCAGCAAGATGGCGGGGATATTTCGTTAGAGTCATTCAGAGATGGTGTTGTGTATGTGCGCATGTTGGGCGCTTGCTCTGGCTGCCCAAGCGCTTTTGTGACGCTTAAAGGTGGGATCGAACGATTACTCCAACACTATGTGCCTGAGGTTAAGTCTGTTGAGGCTGTTACGCCGGGGTATACGCCTGCATAGTTTATGCCGTCATCACGAGGGGGTGTATAATTTACCGTCATCACGAGGGACGTGTAATTTATCGTCATCACGAGGAGCGTAATATATTACGTCATCACGAGGGACGAAGTCCCGTGGTGATCCATCATGGATTGCCACACTCTCTTCGAGAGCTCGCAATGACGTTGTTCCACAGGCCGTCATCACGAGGGACGAAGTCCCGTGGTGATCCATTAATCAATTATTAACCCTCTCCATGTAACCATGAAATAAAACATGTCATATGAAAAATATCCTTGCGTTTATATTGTAGCAAGTAAAAAATATGGAACTTTATATACAGGTGTTACATCAAACTTAGTTAAAAGGATATATGAACATAGAAATAAATTATGCTCTGGATTTACACAGAAATATGCGTGTAAGTTTCTTGTATTTTATGAGTTACATCATGAAATGGAGTTTGCAATTTTAAGAGAAAAGCAAATTAAGAAAGGATCTAGAAAGAAAAAGATTCAGCTTATTGAAAGCATGAATCCGAATTGGGTGGATTTGTATATGTCTATATGTGGATTTTGATGGATCACCACGGTTTGCTTCGCAAACCTCGTGATGACGCACTTCCGTCATTGCGAGCTCTCGAAGAGAGTGTGGCAATCCATGATGGATCACCACGGGACTTCGTCCCTCGTGATGACGGTAAATTATACGCGCCTCATGATGACGTTATGCACAGAACCTCGTCATGGCGAGACCCTTTAGGGTCGTGGCCATCCATATGGATCACCACATCTCGCCTTCGCTAAAGCTACGGCGGATTCGTGATGACGATAAGTTGCACGTCCCTCGTGATGACGAAATTTAGATGCAGGTTCGTGATGACGATTAAGCCAATAAACTCTTCACACCCTCACGAATATCTTTCTTCAAATCAATCGCTTCATGCATCAAATCTGCCAATATTTCAAACTCACGCTCTTTAAAGCCAAGTGTTGTCATTGCAGGCGTTCCAACACGAATACCAGATGTCACCATAGGTGGATTTGGATCATTCGGGATGGTGTTTTTGTTGCAAGCAATGTTCATACGCTCTAACAAATCAGATGCATCATGTCCTGTAATACCTTTGCTGCGAAGATCCAACAACAACAAGTGTGTATCTGTTCCACCTGTGATCAAATCAAATCCATGATGCTGCAAGCGTTCACCAAATGCTTTGGTATTTGCTACAACTTGATTAATGTATGTTTTAAATTCAGGTTGCAAGTTTTCTCCAAAACCAACAGCTTTTGCCGCAATAATATGCATCAATGGCCCGCCTTGCATACCAGGGAAAATTGCACGATTCACTTTTTTCATGATCTCTTCATTGTTGCTCATCACAATTCCACCACGCGTACCACGCAATGTTTTATGTGTTGTTGATGTAATAACATCCGCATACGGAACAGGGGAAGAGTGTGCACCTGTAGCAATTAATCCAGCAATGTGTGCAATATCAGCCATAAAATATGCACCAACTTTATCTGCAATTTCTCTGAATTTTGCAAAATCGATATTGCGTGGATATGCTGAACCACCTGCAATGATAATTTTTGGTTTGTGTTGTTGTGCAGATTTCAACACATCATCATAATCAATCAAATGTGTATCAGGGTCTACACCATAACTGACCGCATTAAACCAAGATCCTGCGATGTTCATTTTATGACCATGTGTTAAGTGCCCACCACTGTCTAACTTCAAGCCCATAATTGTGTCACCTGGATTAATCAAAGCAAAAAATGCACCTACGTTAGCATTAGAGCCAGAGTGTGGTTGCACATTGACATATTTTACGTTGAAAAGTTTTTTCAAACGCTCAATCGCTAAAGTTTCAATCTCATCTACAAATTCACAACCACCGTAATATCTACGTCCTGGATATCCCTCTGCATATTTGTTGGTGAGAATTGAGCCAGCTGCTCTCATAACATTTTCTGAAACGTAGTTTTCAGACGCAATCAATTCAATGTGATTTTGTTGACGCTGACGCTCTTTTTCTATGATATCAAAAATCAGGTCATTGCTTTTATTTTCAAACGTTTGCGACACGGTCGCGATCTTTTGTGCTGTCATTTATTTTGGTTTTTTGCATGATATTTTATTTAACATCAAAAGCGAAAATGTTGCAATTAAAACTGTGGGAATTTTAGAAATATGTGGCATGATATTTGCGAAAATGCACCATGCTGTGATGGATAATCCGCCAGGTGGTGGTGGATTATCATATATCCAATGACAGCGACACAAAGGAATTGTTTATATCAAGGCAGAGGTAAAATTTATGATGAATCAAGAAATGTTGAAGTTGGATTTTTGAATCTCTGCGCTATTGAGAAAACTCTCAACTCACTTCATCCCTTCCTAACAAAGATTAATCTTTTGTAATTCGCTTCATTCCATCTTTTGTAAACTCGAGAATTGCGTCTTTAAACACAAGTTTAATGACTTTACCTTCTGGTAAATCACCAAACGCTTTATGATGTATTGTAACATCAGAAACATTTAAGTGCGTTTGTTCTACTATATCTGGGAAGTATTTTACACCTTCGAAAGCGCCTTGCTCTACCTTTGTATTTTTTGCGAATTTAATGCTCCTAAACACACGCTGTACAAAACTGCTACCGCTAGATCCAAGCGCCTGAGAAACCGAGTCTTGATCATCTGAAAAGCGAGCCCCATGAAACGCCCCTTGCTCTATAACAACACCAAAAGGAAGTATCAAAAGTTTGTGAAAAGTAGATCCCGTAAAAGTGCCTTGCCTTATTTTGGAATTTCTCCATGTTGATAAGTCTAAGACCACCTCAAATGTTTTATTTGAGAAATTAGCATTTTCCTCTAAAGGGGCTGGTGTTAAAGTTGTGATTTGCCTCATTCCATCTTTTGTAAACTTGAGAATTGCGTCTTTAAACACAAGTTTAATAACTTTACCTTCTGGTAAATCACCAAACGCTTTATGATGTATTGTAACATCAGTGAATTTAAGATGTGTTTGATCAAGATGATTATCCGGAAACGTCGCATTTAGAAAAGCATATTCATCTATCGTTGTGCCTTTTGCGAATTTTAATCCTTTCTTGAATTGTGCGTATTGAAATGACAATCTTTTTATCGTCTTCACATTCGATAAATCCACATCCTCTTCAAATGTTGCTCGTTCAAATACGCGTTCTTCTATCACAACACCATCTGCTAGTTTTAACCCTTTCTTGAAGGTCGCTCCTAAAAATACCCCTTTTTCTATCGTCTTCACATTCGATAAATCTAACTTAGACCCAAGTGTTTTATTTTCGAAAGCAAGTATACCTATCTCCTTCACATTCCCTGTTAATACAAATGTTGAGTCTGTTGCAGGAAGGTCAAATCCTTGCATTAAAACTTTATTTTTACAGTGTATAGTAAATGTTACATCGGGACATTCTTTAGACACAGTTTCAATTTCAACTTTGTGATCTTGGAGAGCTTGTGGAGTTACAAGGATATAAGAGTTTGGTTTTAAACCAAATACTCTATCATGTTGGTTTGGATCATTTTTAGTCCAGTCAATCTCACCAAGTGTTTTATAGTCATCTGTATATTTTTGACAAAACTTTTGCGCCACTTCTTCAAGATGCTCCCTATGAACATACAACGCATCACCAGGAAACTTATGAGCTAAGATCATTTGCATCTTGCGCACCACGGGATCATCTTTTGTTAGGGTATTGATATCAATAAAATTATCTTGTGTAGCAAAAAAAGCTGAGGATGAACCCTCTTTACGAGCCCAGAAGAAGGGAAGGTCTCTCACAAGACTATCTTTAAACTCTCTTTTCATTCCATCTGTTGAGTGTTGAGTGAAAGTCTGGAGCAAGACTGTTAATTCTTTTAATGTCAGGCCTTCTAAAAACTTATCAAATCTTTTATGCCTTTTTGCATAGAATAAAGACCAATAGACCAATTTACAGTACTCTGCTTTAGAAAATAGCATGGCCATAGCAGAAGGTGCTGTTGCCTCACTTTGTGGAGACCTTATAAAAGGTAAAACATTTTCCAATAGACGTAATCCCTGTGTCATCCTATCGTCATGCGGTTGTAAAAAGCCTTCAAACGAAACTGTTAAAGCATCTAACGCAGATGAAGCCGCTGCAGCAGCTGCACCAACGAGAGCCTCACATCCTTCTTGTAGACCCAAATCCACTTGTTCTTGACCTTGGGAGTGTTGCCCAGAAAGCACGGTAGGTGAATGCGCATAGGTTGCCTTTGTAGGAGGTGTTGCATTTAGATGATAAATCAGCATGTATTTTGATATATAATTTAGGCTTTGGCTTAACTATAGGGAGAAAAAAAGGAAAGAGCAAGGAGGGAGGGTGTTGTTACCTTGTGAATCAAGAGATGTTGAGGTTGGATTTTTGAATCTCTGCGTTATTGAAAAAACTCTCAACTCACTTCATCTCTTCCTAACAAAGATTAATCTTTCGCAATAGATGCAAAGCTAAATTTACAAGATGTTTTTTCAGTCTAATATGTACGTGGACTAGAACAGAATCATGTGACTTGTGCACTTAAGTCAATTTACAAACGCTATACTTCGTTATACTCATCATTTATGGTACATTAAAGTATGACCTGGCGTTAAAAATCAGCTAATGTCTTTTGCACTTTCTCTCGAGTTCACAACCAAAGGCTGCCTCCTTGATAATCAGGTTTTAACCGGCAATATCATTTCTGGTTTAATTAAAGGCAGCGACTCTGTTGAAGCACTAGTTGATAATGTGTCTACGCCCATTCATCTGCAAAGCGGCGAGTTATTTATTGTTGATATTTCAAGTTTAACACTGACACAAGGCATTCATACACTCAAAATCCAAAGCACAAATCCTGATAATCCTTTCGATACTTTTTCTTGTGAGGCATATATTCTAGTATTTGATGATCAAAAGATTGTGGTGAATGAACTGGATTGCAAGAAATTGCTTAAGTTCTTTGAAGCGCAGCCTGCAAAAATCGTAGGTATTATAATTGGGTTTGTCACATCACACCTTAACCTTACCTCACCATGCAATTGCATCAAGCCGTTATTATTAGACGGATTATCCTTGAAAAAATTTGGTGGCATTTACGGATATGCCGTGAAAGTTTTAGAAAGTGAAGGCAAACGCATCATTAAATCCTTTAAGGATTTTCATGAGGATTTTATGTGTTTAGGTATCCAAAGAGAATGGTTATCACCCCTTTATTGCCAACTAATGGAAATCTTGGATTTTCCCCGCACGAAAGATATTTGCGTGCAAACAGAATGTAAGCTTTCGATTGATTTATCTAAAATTGTTTCCAACCATAAGAGTGACTTTACATATGAATTGGTTGGCTTGGATATTACAGGTGAGGCGTGCGTGAAAGGCACATGCTTGCTTTACACCCCACCTCCACAATCGTTGTTTTCCATTTATCTGGTTGGATATATCACGTATAAAGTGACAAATGGACAAGGGAAATCAAGTGAGGGCACGGTTACGATTAAGATGGTGTGATTGTCACACGGACCACCTTATCACTAGCGGACAACCTACTGTCATCACGAGGAGCGAAGCGACGTGGTGATCTGATTCATCCCCACGAATTTTCTAAAATCCAAAAAGTCTTAAACGCTTAACCATGCAAGCTTTTATTCTAGAAAAATTGATAGAAAAATATAAGGACGGCGACCGTCATGGCGAGCGCGCCGTAGCTTTAGCGAAGGCGGCGTAGCCATCCATGTTTTTCTAGATCACCACGCCTTGCTACGCAAGGCTCGTGATGACGTCTGCGCATATTTAATTCGTGGGGATGAATCAGCTCGCAATGACACTTCTCTTACATCAAAATGGACTGAACATTCCTCCAAGATACAACGCCCTTTGGTAAATCCTCTTCTCCCGCATACACCAAGTGACTTCTCGATCCTTGAGATAGCGTTTTAAAATAATTCAACTCTTTGAAAAACTCCTGACGAAATGTTTGGCTCGCTTTTATTTCTATCGGCACCAATTCATCCCCTGCTTCAAAAACCACATCGACTTCATGCCCCG
Source organism: Alphaproteobacteria bacterium (assembly GCA_023898745.1). NCBI lineage: Bacteria > Pseudomonadati > Pseudomonadota > Alphaproteobacteria > Alphaproteobacteria bacterium. The sequence goes on along the minus strand of CP060237.1, from coordinate 335,410 downwards.
CACTATCGCGCCAAAAGTAAAGATTATGAGTTTTTAACTGATTCCATCTCGTCTTGATCAGTTCTGTCACAACAAAATTCTCAAACAATCGCCCTTTGAGATTGTGTTCTGGTGTTATCTCCTCTACATCAAGCAATGCACCCGCAAGCCCTGTATCATAAAAATATAACTTAGGCTGTTTAACTAAACGCTTGTTAAAATTTTTGAAATGCGGCATAAGCGTAAACGCAATATAACTTGTTTTCAAAAGCGAGAGCCAATTTTTTGCTGTGTTTTGAGAAACGCCACACTCTAAAGCTAAAGCAGATACATTCAACAACTGTCCTACTCTCATAGCACATAGCTTCATAAATTTCTGAAATGTATCCAAATTTTCTATATTCTTAATTTGCCTCACATCTCTTTCTACATACGTTTGAATGTAGGATTTGTAAAAAAGCGACGATTCAATATTGGCATTATAGATCCGTGGGTAAAATCCTTTAACAAGCAGCTCATAAGGACTAGCTATAGAAATTTCAGTTTGAATTTCATGATAACTCAATGGCAACAGCTCAACAACACCAACGCGCCCAGCTAAAGACTGCGTGATATTCTCCATCATCAGAAAATTCTGCGACCCTGTTAAAATAAACTCTCCTGGCGTATCTTTTTGATCTACACGCACTTGTATATATGAGAATAATTCTGGCACATATTGCGCTTCATCAATAATTGCACCGTCTTTATAAAAAGATAAAAATTCTTTTGGATCGCTTTTTGCTAATTGCCTCGGACCCAACTCTTCAAGATTCACATAAAGTTTATCAGGAAATAAAGTTTTTGCTAACGTTGTTTTGCCTGATTGCCGAGGTCCTGTTATCGTGATAACCGGAAACTGCCTCGCAAGTTTTTTAATATGATCGGCAATATCGCGCTTAAACATATGAATATACAAGACTTTTTTTTATTTTAACTAACAGGTTTGTAATTTTGCAATATAGACTGATGAAAATTCTGCATTCAGAATGCAGAATTGCAAGAATTAGGTCGTCATCACGAGGAGCGAAGTGACGTGGTGATCCATGGATTGCCACGCCGCCTTCGCTAAAGCTACGGCGAGCTCGCAATGACGGTGCCCTGCTATTACGACACATCTTTTGGAGAATACCCCACAGCCTCCCGCTTCTCATCATCCGTCAAAAACTTACATGCATTTAATTTACTCCATTTTTCATCATGCTGTGATGTCAGTGCAGATATATGATCTGTATTAAATTCAAAGTGTAAATCACTATCGTAACACCTGTGCAAAAATGTGTTGAGCATCGAAATTATCTTGGTTAACAAGGGAATTACAGTATCTTCCCACAGCTGCATCCGCGCCTCTTTGTAATTGTTGTAACTTGCCTTATCAATTAGCCCCACCAAAATCGGTGACACACCAAAACTTGTGGCAATTTCGCATGCTGCCCCATTTTTCGCAGATAAGAAATCCATATCTTTAGGTGACAACCCCATCTCGATCCATTTGAATTTTCCTTCTAACACTAAAATGCGCCCCGCATTAATTTCACCCGTATAATAAGCATTAACATTGCGACGTAACTCCTCTCTTTGAATGCTTGTCATATATTCATTTTCCAACATCAATGCTCCCGTTGGTCGTCCGCCGTTTTTTATGAGACTTATATTATGCATCACAATGGAATTGTAATATTCGATCGCCTGAATCGCAGCTTCAACAGGACTCAAACCATAATGCTCTTGCCGTGGGTGAAATGTTTTGAGATGCAACACATCCTCTACACAATGCATCTTTTGATCTTCAGTTTTATAATGTGTAATTTCACCAAATTGATTCGTTACAATCGAAACAGTTTCAGGCTTGAGAAATCTAAACTGTCCATCTTGGAAATGCAAATATACATTCCCAAACAACAGATAATGTGAAATCACTTTCTCCATAAAGCTATGATAATTCATATGCAAAACTGGCTCTCTTATCAGATCTAACAAAGGGTGGTTGTCATGAATTTCATGTGTCTTATTGTATAAAATTAAAGGAATGCTGGCTGCACTTTTGGCAATTAAGCTGATACAGCGATACACGATGATGTTTTTTTCATAGCCATTTTTGGATAGTGCGGTATAGTTTTTCTCAGGGTATAACTGCGCTTTTTGTGCGGCAAAAAGAGAGATATGAGATTTTTTCTTAAAGAACATAGGTAAAAATTTGGGTGAATTATGCAACAAATTAGCTGGGGTTTTGGTTAGTGTCTATGGTTTTTGAACATTTGGGCTAAATTTTAGATGGCCCGCCTTCGCGCTACGCGCTTCGTCGAGGTGTCCACCTCACACACTTCGACACAGTCGTGTCAAAGCTAAATTTTGCCTTTGGCAAAATTAGTGAAGACGGACGGATAGACATACTCAACAAAACCATTTAATATTCAGTATGGGGCCCGGATAGCTCAGTTGGTAGAGCAAAGGACTGAAAATCCTTGTGTCGGTGGTTCGAGTCCGCCTCCGGGCACCATGTCTTTTAAAAAATCTTTGCTTCAATATGCTATATAGTTTAGGATATACCCACAGGTATCAATATATTATTAAAAAATGTTTTTAATTGCTACAACACTGCATATTGTTGAACAGCCAATTATGCAAGACCCTAGAGCTTTAGAGCTCAATCAAACCACCGAAACAATTGGAGAAATTGTTGAAGCAAAAATATTGCAGCAACAACAGTTTAAAACCACACTAGAAAATCCAAACTGGAAAGTTTTTGTTGAAAAAATGTTGTCCAAACCCCCAGAAAAAGATGATACGCACACAAAAGAAAAAAACACCATAATAGAAGACTTTCAACGCACAGGGGTAAAAATTTTATCTCATAACATCGAAAGTCTTAAATTATTAAAACGTCTCATCACGAACTATCAATACTCACAAACACATGAAGATTTGACAGCTATATTTTTAGATTTGTACACAAAATTTCTTGTAGTAGAGCACCAAAAATCAAGTTTAGATTTTTTCTCAAAAAAAGCATCTTCCCAACAAAAATCAACTATGGATACAAGCACACTCCTTAAATGCATAACAGAAGATATATTTTTATTTGATGCTAGTATATTTCATGAAATGATAGAGGTGTTAAGTGTATCATGTGGTAACGTTTTTTCAAGTCTTTTGCGAAACATAGGTGTGAAAAGGTATTCAGGCCTTAAAAGTCATCCTGAATTTTTAAAACTTGAACTAAAAACAAGCTTAAGCGTTTTGCTTCCAAAAATTACAAAAGAGGAATTCGCACGATATCCTGGCATAGGTACAACTGAAAACAGCAAGGTTATGCGAAATTTTCTATACACACGCACAACTGAAGAAAACGAATTCTTTGAAGGGGAGTACAGCATATTTGATGTTATGAGGCAAGATAGTTCTCTAACCGCTCAGTCATTTTTAAGTAAACTTGGAAAAATTCTTAGTATTCAAATATTAGCGCTCTTTGCATTACAGAAAAAGGCAATAGAATCTGTGGCATCACAATCTATAGCATCTATTGAAAAAAATAAAAACACCAAAACAAAACAAGTTAAACAACAGAGCTCTAAGCCAGAACAAAACACCGCAACTCACTCAACAACCAATACAGAACAAAAAACTTTTTCAACCCCTAATCAAGAACTCAATGATGATAACAACGAGACACCAAAAACCACACACTTTAATCCAACAAACTGTAACTCTATTGTTTCAAAACCAAATATCACCCAAACACATAAAAAAAATGCCGCGACACATATTAAAGACCTTAGACTAAAGTTAAAAGAACAAAACTACAAATACGACAAAGCTCTCAGCGTTTTAAAAAAGGTCTTTTCAGACGCATCAGTTTCTAAAACAACAAAAGGTCATTTGTTTAAAATACCAACGCTAAATCCTAAACACCCAATGTTGTATCGCTTTAGAGAGGAGATTGATGAACTAACAGAAAAAATGCAACAAACATTCTCAACTCACAAACCTCACCCGAGCGAATCATGGAAAACAGGATGGCGACATGCGCTGCTAGAGATGTTGGATGCAACAGGCTGGACGGATGAGGTTTTGGATGGAGTTTTAGAAGTAGAAAATCCCAAAGATGATTGATTTACCCTCTTGTTTTGACTTTAAAATAAGAAAACAGCTTATATAAAAAACCATTCTTTTTTTATTGGCCAAATATATTTTGATTGAAGGCGAAACCAAACACCCTAAACAAGTCATCACATATTATATGTCACCTCTGTGCAAATCGTGTTTTAAGTTTCACAAAAACCCATCTGTTGAGAAAGATACCATGATTATTTATCAACCTGTTTTAATGGGTGATCATGATGAGGCGCTGCAGATTTTTGTTTTGAGTTTAATTAAGAAGTTTAGAATATCTGAGTTTTGGCACATTAGTGAAAAGTTTTACAAATTTGAGCAGGATCCTGAACTCTCTCCTAATGAAATCGCTCAGAAACTAGGTTTTTCTGATGCACAGATAAAATGGATGAAGAACAATATTTCGTATCAAAAAATGGTGCATGCAGAGTTAAAAAATCCTATTGAAGCTAAATTGGTGGATGGTGAGATTCAGTATATGGTTTTAAAGGATGAAGAGATTGGGTATGTGCCGATGATAAAGCGAGGGGTTGTCATAGCGAAACCCTGAAAGGGTTGTGGCTATCCATGGATCACCACGTCGCTGCGCTCCTCGTGATGACACCTCAAACCACTAATGGTGATCACAACAGGATTTGAACCTGTGACCCCTACCATGTCAAGGTAGTGCTCTACCGCTGAGCTATGCGATCCTGATTAGTTTTAGCATATTTTTGTTAGATGAGCCACTCCGAAGTCTCGTCATGGCGAGCGAAGTGTGGCCATCTATTATGGATCAACACGTCGCTGCGCTCCTCGTGATGACGCTACCCCCCTGTTAAAAACCTGTGAATTCATATGTATAAAAAATGAAAAACCACCCCCTCTGTGGATAAGGTTAAAAACCCACCTAGTTTTCAATTAGTTTTTCACACCTAAAAAACATACTTTGAAACATTGTTTAAAACAAGATAGGTAGCACCTTTAGGTCACACTTTATAATTCAAAAATTACACTTTTCCACACTTTCCCCAGGGCCAACAAAAACAACCAAAATATATATTTATATAGTTATATTTATTAAACTTGAAAACTTTTATGAAATTGCTCACTATGAGTAAAATGATTCTTATTCAAATATATGGATAAAAAAGAATTTACAGCCTTTGTGTCATTTGATCCAAACAAACCAAGCCAGGATGCGGAGTATTATTTCAAACACAGAAACGAATCTATCAAACCTATCTGGACGAGTTTAATTTTTGGAACCTTCTGGTTTTTATATCGTCGCATGTATCTTGCGTTTTTTGTGATGTATTTTGTTGTTGGGTATGGATTGCAGTATTTCTTTATGGGTCAAGGATATGATTTTGGCGCTTCTGGTGCTTATAGCACGATGATCATCAACCTTGTGACTGCAATATTTGGCCATGGGTTGTTCATTAGCTTTGTCACGCACAAAATGGAAAAACTTAAACACCTAGGAACGCATGTGCGCTTGTTTGCACCATTTGCGATATTGATTCGCAACATTTTTGCAATTCTGATCATTCAGATTTTTGGTGTTTGGTTTAAGTTGGATTTCTTGATTTCCTGGGTATATCCATTTTTGTATGCTTCATTTTTCTACACCATTGCGCTTTATGTGTATTACTTTATGGACTGGCGGTGTCGCGGACTTTGCAAAACCTCGAGTTGACAAAACCCCCCTTTATCTTTGTATAGTTGTCTAAAGTTGATATTTTGATTTTACAAATGAAAAACAATAAATTTTCACAAAAGCTACTTAGTGGCTTTTCTACAATAACGTGCGCATCAGTTTTAATTCTTGGTGTTTCTAGTGGATCATATTTTTTAAGTGCTGGTGAAGAGGTTTCTGTTTCTGGTCAACAGCTTTTCGCTTTTTATGAGACTCTTAAAAATAATCAAGAGCTTAGTTTGAGTGATGGAGAGTATCAATCTCTAGGAATGGGGTTTAATGAATACAAAGGACTTCCTGAGGCGTTTCGCGCTTACCCTACAGAAGAAGCTTTTCATGGGGTTTTTAATTCACGGTTTTCATGGTTTTTTTCTGAGGATGTTTTTCCTGGAGAGAGGTTAGAGAAAATCAGAGCTAGCCTTGCTAAAGCACTTTTGAGTTATTCTCAACAAAACCCGAAAGAGCTTCCTGAGCTTAGGAGCGAATTAGCTAAACAAGCCTCTCTCGAAGAAAAGTCAAACGCTTTTCTTGAAAAATTAAACCAAAAGAAACAAGATTCTGATAAGAGATCTGGCGAATTAACCGAAGAGATTGAAAGTCTCAAGGGTAAAGTCGGTCGTCTTGGAGGGGTTTGCACTGCAATTTCTAACCTTTCTGAGGGGGATGTTGATCTGGATGGTAAGGCTTGTGGTGAGGCTTTGACTTTAGCAAGCGCTGCGCTAAAGGAAGCTCAACAAAACAAAACTCGTTTAGAGGGTGAGCAAAAGGCTTTAGACGCAAAGAAAGAACAAGTGCAGAGCGTTCTTGCGGAGTTTAGGTCTCTTGAAGGTGTTTGTAACAAACTTTCCGAAACAGAAAAAAAGCTAAAAGGGGAAGCTCAACAAGCGCTTGGTTTGACTGACACAAAAGAATCCCAAGAGATGTGTGAGGCTCTGCAAAGCAAGTGTCGCGCTTTAGAAAACGATAAAGAGGCTTTGGAGTCTTCTTTAAGTGCTGGTGAGTTTTTAGAGAATGCCTTGTCTCGTGCTGTACCTGATTTGGTAAGTCTTAGAGACCAAACAGAACATAAAGAGCTTGATTCTGTGAAGTCCATAATATCTGAAGCCCTGAGGTCGCTCAATGCAAAATCTAACGAGTTTAAAGAAAGCAAAAACAATAAAGAGCAAGAGCTTACTGGGGTTGTGTCACGACTTGAAGGTCTGGAAGAGTTGATTTCCGAACTAACAAGAGTTTCAAAAGACCTGTCTGAAAAGAAAGCTCAACTTGAAAAAATAGCTCAAGAGTGTGGAGAGTTTATCGCTCAAGGTGTTGCTACTGACTCTGCGGCATAAGAAAATTAAAAAAGAGGTTTTATGGCTTTGGGGTATGTTTTTCTCATAACATCTGGCGATGCCAAACACCCCGAAATTGCCAAAGAGGTTATCGGTCAACACAAAATCATTGGTGACTTAACGGACAACACATTTGAAACGCGGTTTAAAAACTTCAAAACAGCGCTGTCTTTAAATCCAAAGTATATCTGGTCTGTCAGAGGTGGGTTTGGCGCTTCCAGCACGCTTTATTTGTTGGAAAAACATGGTATTCGACCATCGCAAGACTCTGCGTATGTCGGGTTTAGCGACTCAACGTTTTTGCTTATGTGGTTTCGCACACATCAAAAGCTCGCGATTCACGGTCCACAACCTCATGCCAATACGGTGATTTACAAAAAAACAGGCTATAAACCTAATCGTAAGGTAAAATTCTCGTTCGATCCGATCAAAAAACGCATATATGGGTTTGAAACCCTACACAACCCCAAGAAACTTAAAACCTTAAAAGGCGCGATGATCGGCGGTAACCTAACTTGTATACATGATCAGCTTGGATCTAAAACCCAGTTGCAAGGTAATAATCAGGTTGTGTTTTTAGAGGAAACTAATGAAAAGTCTGGAAACCAGGAAAAATTAATTCAAGCCCTTATAGACGCAAAAACATTCGAGGGTGCAAAAGCTGTGTTTTTGGGTGATATGAATGAGCCAAAGCATATGGCGCTTATGATACACAGGCGTTACCCTCACCTTTTGATTGTTTATTCACCTAAATTTGGGCACGCGGATTACAACGGCTTTTTACCGTTTGGGTTTGAAATGAATATGGACCTTGAAACGCAAAAGTTTTATTTTGATAATCAAAAGCACTTACCCTACGAACCTGTTGTGTTTGATCGACCTCACCGTGTGATGCGTGGGGAGTTGGATATGGTGTCTTTGATTTCTCTTAATGGTCAATATAAGGTGAGATTAAAAAGTGATGTTGTGTTAACGCTTCAAAATCCAGATTATAGACCGCGCATTATTCGTAATATTGTGAGTTTGTTGCGCGCAGGAACCTTGAAAGAAAACACAACGGTGTCGATTAAAAAAGATGTTGTGATAGAGTATCCTGATAGTGATGAGGATAAAAGATTGATTGCGCAGGAGTTATGGAGGTTGTGTAAGTTGAGGATTGTATGGGTGTGATGAGGTGTGTCATGGCGAGTGTAGCGTGGCCATCCATTATGGATCACCACATCCGCCTACAGCAGGTTTGTGATGACGGGGGGCGGAGCGGTGGATTCGTGATGACGATAACTCCTTCGTCCTTCGTGATAACGATATTCGAGAGCCTCGCGTGATGACGGAGGGTGAGGCGACATGACAATAGACACAATAGACATAGATATTAGAAGCCCACTTTGGGAAGAGGTGAAAAGTGTTGATGAATGGGAGGGGTTTTTTTCTCGTGTTTTAAAACTCGTCATGGCGAGCGTAGCGTGGCCATCCATGGATCACCACGGCACTCCGCGCCTCGTGATGATGGCTCAGCCAGAAATTTCCCTCTCCCTCATTGAGGATGAGGAAATGCAAACCATCAATAAGAAATTTCGCAACAAAGATAAACCCACAAATGTACTAGCATTTCCTTCGGGTTTTTTACATATGGGTTGTCATCACGATGCCGTTCCGCCCCGTCATCACGAACCCGCCGTAGGTGGGTGTGGTGATCCAGAAAATGGGTCGCCACGTCGCTGCGCTCCTCGCGATGACGCGACTCTCAGCGAAACTCTTGCATTTTTCGCTGGTTTGTCGCAAAATACTTGCTTAGGAGATATCGTGTTATCGTTTGAAACGATCAAGCGCGAATCATTAGAGCAAAACAAATCTCTCACAGATCACATTACACATATGTTTGTGCACGGTGTATTGCATTTGCTGGGGTTTGATCACATAGAGGAGCGAGATAGAATCGAGATGGAAGAAGAAGAGATACAGATTTTAGAGAGCCTGGGGGTTAAAAATCCTTATGTTTCATAATATTTTTTCGAAAGTAATTTTTTTCTTTTTAAGAAACTTTCTCAAGTTGTGGCTAAGATTCACAAAAAAAGATCCAAGTGGTGAGATTGAGTCTACCGTGATCGACCTCATTCAAGAGGGTAAAAACGGTGAAGATGAAAAGATTGATGAGGATGAACGCGCTTTATTGCACAACGTCTTAGAACTCAAAGATACGCAGGTGAGTTCAATTAAAATTGCGCGTGCAGAAATTATTGCTCTATCCGATACATCCAAAACATCCGAGATTATTGAGTTGATGCGTAATAAAAACATGTCTCAGTTGATCATCTACAAAGAAGAGATTGATAACATCCTAGGGTATGTGGTGTTGGAAGATATCATGGCGTTTGAGCGTGAAGGTAAGGATAAGTTTGATATCAACACCTTTATGAAACCGATTGATTTTGTTTCACCTTCTCTACCAATTTTAGATTGCCTTATGGGTATGCGTGAAAATGGTCAAAAAATGGCGATTGTTGTGGATGAATATGGTGGCGTAGATGGATTAGTGACATTCACGGATTTGATTGAGGAAATTATTGGTGATATTCAACACGAAGAAACTGTTACCCCTCCTGGACAAATTGTGATTGAAGATAGTGGTGATGTTATTGCAGATGGGCATACACGCTTAGACGATCTTAATGAAGCAATTGGCACAAGCTTCAGAAGTGGTGATGACGATGATGATGTTTTAACCATTGCTGGTATGATCTGTGAAGTTGCGGGTCGTGTGCCTTCTCGTGGTGAGATTGTGCAGTATGAAGATGGTGTTGAGTTTGTGGTGTTGGATGCAACACCTCGTAAGATCAAGAGGGTTGCGATACGGGGTGTGAAGCTGAAGGAGTAACGCGTCATGGTGAGACCCTTTAGGGTCGTGGCCATCCATCCGTCTTCGCTAATTTTGCCTTCAGCAAAATTTAGCTACGACGAGATGATTTATCATCAAGTCGTAGCGTGTGAAACGGATGTCTCGCCGAAGCTCAAAGAGCGTAGGTGGGCTGTTCTTCTATGGATCACCACGTCGCTTCGCTCCTCGTGATGACGTTTTAGGTCGTTGTTGCGAGCGCTCGTCAGAATGTATGGTGATTGTTTTTTTACTTCAACCGTTCAGCAATCTCAGGGTGTAGTTGCGCAAGTTCTGGGTTTTGCTCAAACAATTCTTCTGTTGTGCTCTTTAAATAAGTTACTCTTGTGAGAGTTCTAACTGGATCAGGTCTGTCGTCGGGGTTATATGATAAAAGTTGTTCGCATAAATCTAACAAACCCTCATTTTCTTCAAAATCACCTCTAAATTTGTTGAGCTGTTCTAGCCTATCATCGATGGAAAAACTCTTTCTTTCTGATAAGAAGTTGTTTGAATCTGTTGTGTTGCATTCAAATGGATACTCACCTTCAGTTAGCATCCAAAACAAAACAACACCTAAAGAATAAAAATCACATCGAAAATCATATTTGGTAAAATCTGGGCTTACCATTTCTGGTGCCATAATTTCTTCCGTTCCGCATGCACGTGTTAAATCTCTAATACCAGCTTCCTGATCTGTTGAAAGCCCGAAATCTGCTAGAAATGGTTTGTTATGTCTGTCGATAAAGATGTTTTCTGGTTTTACGTCTCTGTGAACAAAGCCTGTTTTATGTGCGTACATCAAACTCAATAACATGCGAGCAAATGTGGATTTGATAAAAGAGGTCTCAAAAGATTCTTCTTGTTCCATAAAATCACTCAGATTGCATGCATAATTTGGCATCACCAAAAGCGCTTGAACGCCATTCGTAACAACTGCGCTTTTTGCAACAAAAGGGTGGTTTTGTGCAATTTGGTGATTTCTAAGTTCTGTAGCGCTTTCTGATGACATGTTTCCTGATAAGGGTAGCACTTTCACAACCAAGGGGTACTCTCCAGCTGAAACAGATCTAGCTCGTTCTTGGGACTTAAAGTGATGAAAGCGTGCTTTGTATAAACCGCAATTTCCTGTCGCATTATATCCAAATCCTTTTGCTCTAGTTAAAATGTCGACAATATTTTCTTTGTAATACGAAGGGGTGTTTCCTAGATCACCAACGAACTTTAAGTGTGGTAATTTCTGCCTGAAATCTTGCTGGAATTCGCAAAAATCTCTAGTGTTTTTAAAGTGCAAGCTGTAAAATTTTTGGTTGTATGTGAAAGATACTTTGCAACCCCTTGGTTGTAATTCTTCAACTGAGAAATGGGTTTCTTTAGAAAATTTAAATTTAACAACTCTGCTTTCGGGGTTTTCAAATTCAAAACCTTCATTTGTAATGCTTACGGAAATTTCAGGCCCAACCCTTTCGTTGTGCTCAACTTTAACGCTATGCATAGTGGTGCGTTGCCTTTCTCGTCTAATCCCTAAACCTCCTTGTTGAAAAGGTGTTTGAGTCGAAAATACTTCAGTAAAACGAGTTATGCTATTTTGTCGGGTGTGTGAAATCGTTTGCAAAACGCTTTGTTGACGGGGTTGAGAAGTTTGATAAGATGCTCCATATAACACCTTGAAAAACATATTTTTATTTTTTTGCGAGTAGGTTTTTATTATAGGAATTAAGTTTTTCTGTTTCAAGGGTTGGGGGTGAAATTTTTCAAATTTTAAGTGTGGAATGGATCATCAAGTTGCTCCGCTCTTCGTGATCTGACCCATCCCCGCAAATTTTCTAAAATCTATAAGGACAACGACCGTCATGGCGAGACCTTTTAGGGTCGTAGCCATCCATCCGTCTTCGCTAATTTTGCCTTCAGCAAAATTTAGCTACGACGAGATGATTTATCATCAAGTCGTAGCGTGTGAAACGGATGTCTCGCCGAAGCTCAAAGAGCGTAGGTGGGCTGTTCTTCTATGGATCACCACGGGGCTTCGTCCCTCGTGATGACGACTTAGAATATCCGTCATTGCGAGCATTCGTCAGAATGTGTGGCAATCCATAACGACGGTTAAAATTCACCCACGACAGTTGTCATTTTCATTATCAAATTTACGCTTTGGCAGACGCTCATATTCATCCCTCTTATACAACTCAAAGTAATCTGTTGCTTCTTCGATATTGTCGTTATGTAGGGCGATCATCGCATGTGCGAGATTTTTCACACGTGGTGTGTTTTTATGTTTTGCCCAAAAGCTTTTTTCAAAATACACAAACGCATGAACTTTATGCATAATCCAACGATCCAATTCTTGGTTATTTATTTTAAAGGCTTTCATGAGGTTAGCTCTGATATGGTGCATCATACCTTTTTTCTCTTGGAATCTTTTGCAATACGCCTTCCACTCTTTTTCAATCTCTTTATCTGTAGATTTAGGATCTAGCAAAACAAGATGAATTTTGGAATACTCCTTGCTCATACGCATAAATTCTTCAATCATCGGGTCGGATGGGTCCATATACGTGAGAGGTAAATCATACTTCAAGAGCTTATCAACCGGGCTCATGTCTTGCCACTCTCTTACGCGAAAATTGCTCATATTCAAATCATATAAAATCATCACCAAAATATGGAACTCTTGCATATGTGTTTTTCTGTATTTCCCTAAGACGCGATAGGCGCGGTTGATGCCAGAGGCTAATTTATCTTTTGTATAAACGCGCTCAAATTCTTGTGTGTTAGAGGTTTGATCTCCCATACCAAGGAAGGGTTGAAGGTAAAAGTTAAACAGCATAGTGTTGGGTGTTGCTTATTCTGCTGTAAGGAGGGGTGTGAGTGTTAAGATTTGGTTAATTGGGTGTTGTCTTGATTGGTGGCTGTCTAGTATCCAGAATGTATTTTGCTCTTTCCTTTTTTTCTCCCTATAGTTAAGCCAAAGCCTAAATTATATATCAAAATACATGCTTTTTATCACCTAAATGCAACATCTCCTGCGAAGGCAATCTATGCGCATTCACCTGCCCCGCTTTCTGGGCAACACTCCCAAGCTCAAGAACAGGTGGCTCAGGGTTCACAAGAAGCATGTGATGCTCCCGTTGGTGCAGCAGCTGCTGCAGCCGCTGATACCTCTGCGGCTAAAGAAAGGTTTCGAGCTATTGGATCGATTGTAGAGCCTCTTGATCCTAGACCCACAACAGGGCTTCAGATGTTAGGTCAGGCTTTAGCCTACATACCAGAAGATGAGAGAATAGCGTCTCTATTATTTAATGCAAAACACCGTAATATGGTTTTTGCCTCTCTTGCCCTTGCTAGAGAGTATCAAAGATTTGATCACTTTCTAGAGTTTCTTTCACTACAAGCTTTAGAACGTATGATAAGTATATTCTTTAAAGGTAATGATAAGTTCTTAGAAAAGTTAGACTTCTTCTGGGCTCGTAAAGAGGGTTCGTCCTCAGCTTTTTTTGCTACACAAGAGGATTTTATTAACATCAACACTCTAACAACAGATAATCCTGTGGTGCGTAAGATGCAAATGATCATTGCACATAAGTTTCCTGATGATGTGCTTTATGTTCATAAAACACATATTGAAGATGTAGCAAGGCAGTTTTGTCAAGCATATGCGCAGGAGTATAAAACATTGGATGAGATTGATTTTGAGCAAGAAGGCAAACCCATCAACTATAGGTTTGGCTTAAAGCCAAACTCTCATATCCTCATAACTCCACAAGATCTCCAAGATCACAAAGTTAACATTGAAACTGTGTCTAATGAATGTCCCGATGTAACATTTGTCATACATTGCAAAGATGAAGTTTTAACGCAAGGGTTTGATCTTCCTGAAACAAAAGCAACATTTGTATTAGCAGGGAATGTGAAAGAGATAGGTGTGGATGCTTTTAAAGACAAAACACTTGGATCGAAGTTGGATTTATCCAATGTGAAGAGGATAGGAAAATGGGCATTTCGCGGGGCAACCTTCACTAAAGGGATAAAACTATATAGTGATGTTGTGTTGGAAGGGGGTGCATTTCATGGAGCAATCTTTAAAGAGGATGTGAATTTACCCAATGTGAAGATTATAGGAAAATGGGTATTTTTGAGGGCAACCTTCATGAAAGGATTAACACTCAAAGATGATGTTGTGATGGAAGAGCAAGCATTTGAGCAGTGTATTTTTGAAAGTTGTCCATATTTTTCAAACCTTAAATTTTCAGATGAGACAAAAATAGAAAAAAATGCTTTTCAGGATGCGATACCTGAGAAGACGGTATGTCTTTCAAAAGTTTCCAATATACAACATTTTCTAAAACGGATGCATAGGGTATCATCCTACAACACATTAAGATTAAACTATCTTATGATTTCTTTAGGGTTACCATTGGACTGTGCTTATCGTTACGCCAAAATAGTTTTAAGCATACACCACATTCTTCTTAATCTTTTCAAACGCCCCGTGCTCAATCTGTCGCACACGTTCCTTAGAAATATCATATTCTTTTGCCAATTCGCTCAAGCTGATAGGCGGTTCATGAATGCGACGTTTTACGAAAATATCATATTCTCTGCGACTCAAAGACCCCATAGCACTTGAAATAGCCTTTCTGCGGTGTTTAAGCTCATCATTTTTCATCATTTTTTGGTCTGGTTGCTCACGTTTATCTTCCAACCAGTCGATCCATTCAGACTCATCATCAGCTTTGATTTTGGCATGTAATGATGCGTCTTTTTGCATGCGTTGATGCATATATATCACTTCATGTTCAGGTACATTAAGTTCTTTTGCGACTTTTGTGATATTTTCTGGAGATAATTCTTTGTATTTATGTTTCATTTTGGCCAAATTGAAGAACAATTTCTTTTGATCGGCGTTTTTCACCATGCGAACCAGGGAAATATTGGCCAAAATATAGTCATTGATCATCGCCTTGATCCACCAGTAGGCATATGTGTGAAATCGGAAGCCTTTTTCTACATCAAAATGTTTCAAAGCATGCATCATGCCAATATATCCTTCAGACTTTAAGTCATCCAAGGGCAGGCCATAGCCTCTATAGCCAAGCGCAATAAAGTTTACAAAGCGTTTGTGATTTTCAAACAATTTCTCTAAGGCTTTAGGATCTTGATGATTTTTCCAATCTTGAATAAGCTCTGCTTCCTCATGACGAGCCTGTTCATATGCACGTTTTTTAAGATCCTGCATGTTGTTGTATAACACTACCTTCAACAACAGTAAAAGCAGATAAAAGTGAAGAAATGGTTAACCTTACACGCCGTCATCCTGACCATGAGTGAAATGAAGGAGAAGGATCTTCTTCAGATACACTCGGGAAGATCCTTTGATCTAAAGATCTCAAGATAACAGAAATACATAAAAGTCAAGTATTGACAAGTAAAATAAAAATATAAAACTTGATTTTTTACGTAAAGTATGGTAAAATAACAACGTAACAATAGATACATATATATTACAATAATGAGTTTACAAGGATTAGATTGGTTTATGGCCTTTTCAGCGGGGGAAATGGACATAAATTACAATCTAAAGGCGCTTAATAATCAATATGATTTTATATTTTATGCGCCGAATTCGAAGAAAATGATGCTTTCCCCCGTTATTGGTATATCATTTACGAAGAATAAATTTTATACAAAAGCGCAAGCAGGTTTAAGCCTTTCTCTTTTTGGGGCTTCGCATGTCCAAGAAATAGGAGAATTAAGGTTTGCAGCTGGATATGAATTGATGGATCGGTTTGTGTTTTCCGTTATTTTTGGCATTCAAAAGGCAAGAATACACGATATGAAAGTTAAGACACAATCCAGACATGAAAAATATACCATTCCCAGAGACGAAACATGGGCTGATGTGTATTTGGCTTATGAGGCACAAAGTGTGCATCCGACATTTACGCCCTTGTATAAATTTGTAGGTTTTGAAGGGCAATATGAGGTGAAAAAAGACTTTTATATTGTCGGAGCTGTTCAATTTGGAATCAATGATGTGCAGCACGGAAATTATAAAATATTCGCAAGAGAAGATGTGGATTCATCGTTTTTTGGGATGAATCCTTGGACCTTTAAAAAAGGTCTTGAAATCCCTACAGGGCTTGATGACAAAGTTTCTTTAGGCGTGAGTTCACGTATGCGCGTCAAAGGATCGATCGGCGTTTTGATTCGCTCAGGAGGGTTGGGTTTTGGTGCGGCGCCTTGAATAGCGTCATCACGAAGTGTATAAAACTTTACGTCATCACGAGGGACGAAGTCCCGTGGTGATCCATTATGGATGGCCACGACCCTAAAGGGTCTCGCCATGACGTACTCAGAGTTGTCATCACGAGGGACGAAGTCCCGTGGTGATCCATTATGGATGGCCACGCATTCTGACGAATGTTCTCAATGACGGCGGCTCGTCATCACGAGGAGCTGAGCTGCGTGGTGATCCATAATAAGACGCGGTCCATGAGGATGACGCTAAAAATCCAACAACGCGTACCGTTCAAACGGTTTAACTTGAGGTACTTTATCTTTAAGGAATTCCTTAAAGGTTGGGCGGGATTTGATGCGCATATACCAGGTTTTCATATCGTAATTATGGTCAAATGGTATAAGGCCTAGATAATCTAAGGCAGAAATGTGTGCAGCGGCAGCAATGTCAGCCATTGAGAAATGATCTCCTGCCAAGAAGTTGCGCCGTTCGCATAGCCAGCCAATATAGTCCAAATGCATCAACAAAGCCTGTGAGGCTTTACGTAAACGTGCAGAATTTACGGTGTTGATTTTTTTGCAATAGTTGAAGTGTTTCTCTTCCAGAAATGGCATAGACACTTCGCGTGCAAACTTTAAATCAAACCAATACATGAGTCGTCTGACTTCTGCCCGTTCCTTAGGAGATGTTCCAATCAAATTCGGATTTTCATATACTTCATTGATGTATTCGGTAATGGCATGGCTATCTGACACAACTTGCCCTGACAAATCCACAAAAACAGGGATTTCCATAGCATGATTCAGTTCAAATAATTCTTCGCGCTTTTCCCAAAAGGGCTCAAGTTTTAATGTGAAATCAAGCTTTTTTTCCGCTAGCATAAACCGAATTTTTCGAGAAAATGGACATAAGGCTTGATGATATAATATACGCATTTTTTTGTTATTTTATTTTTAGTATAGCGCTGGGTTCTGAGAAGTTGAAGGGGTGGTGGTCATCCTGAGCGAAGCGAGGGATCTTCTTGAGCTTTTCTGTGAAAAGATTCTTCGCTTCACTCAGAATGACAGAGTTTGTTGAGCTCTCGTCATGACGATTACGAAGTGCATACCAAATAAATCCATGATATCATTTAAGTGTATAAGACAAGCATTTACCTCATTGGAGCTATTTGGCAAAACCATCCATCCAAACGCTTTAATTGAAAATGCAGCTGATAATGGCATCATCAATTCTCGTTTTTTGTTTTTGGTTTTCACATCATCTATTGCTTCAACCGTAGGATTGCTCATTAATTCTCCTGCTATTATCATTGGCTCGATGTTGATTGCACCTTTAACAACCCTTGGGCTTGTGCAAGGTTTTGCGATCGTTACAGGTGACCTCACTTTATGGTTTGATAGTTTATTAGCGCTAGTCATCAGTACTTTTTTGAGTTTTTTTGTTCCTTATCTTTTAGTGAAACTTCTACCTGAAGATAAAACGCAAAGTACCCTGGAGCTGTCTTCTCGGGAAAATTATGGTGGTAGAGAAGTGTTGGTGGCGCTTGCTGCTGGATTGGTGGCAGGTTATGGATTTTTATATGAAGATACGATTGCCTTTGCAGGCAGTCAGATTGTTTTGTCTCTAGTGCCAGTAACTGCGGCAACTGGATTTTTCTTGGCAAAAGGCAATAGAAAATCTGCACTAAATGCATTCATCTATTATTTGATTAATATTGGTGCTGTTATTTTGGGTGTGATTTTGGTGAAGTTATTTGCAGATGTCATCATGAGCTGATTCATCCCCACGAATTAAATATGCGCAGACGTCATCACGAGGAGTGTAGCGACGTGGTGATCCATTATGGATGGCCACGACCCTAAAGGATCTCGCCATGACGTACTCAGAGTCGTCATCACGAGCCTTGCGTGGCAAGGCGTTGTGATCCAGAAAAACATAGATGGCCACGCCGCCTTTCTTTGCTAAAGCTACGGCGCGCTCGCCATGACGGTCGTTGTTCTTATATTTTTCTATCAATATGACGATTGTTGTGTTCGCTCAGGATGGCGTTTCTTTATAAAGCAAGCACACCAAACAAAAAAACACCAAAATTCTCCCATAATCATTTAACGCAAAAAAACATATTATATAATGAGAACATAGGTGTCTTTATTGAGAATAAAATGTCGATAGATCTTAGCATTACTGTATCTGCGATAGATGATTTTTGTGTCAGCGCAATTGCAATTGAGTTGCATAAGTTGGTGGGTGGTGTGACGCAATATCAAGGAACATTTTGGCATGCAGCAGCAACAACAGAAGGTGATACAACAGTAACAAAAACAAGCCCAGTACCGCAGGTAACACTTGATTGTCCAACTACTGCCCCTGAGAATTATTTTGGTAATATCAATGGCATGTCTGCTCCCATAAGTATTCCGTTGAGCAATTTAACAGACGCGGATAATTTTATTGTGATCAAAGCATGTGTTTTTACTAAAGCGATTGGAAAAGTTATTGATGATTTAAATGGTTCAACAGGAAAAGCAACTGCTGGAACGTTGTTGGCGAATGAAATTGCAAGTCATACATCTGCTGGCAGTGCAGCTCCTACAACAGCAGAGATTGCGATGGTTGATAGCTGGAGTGATGGTACAAATAATGCCGCAGGTTCTATTTGTTGGTACTTCCCTGTGAATCCGGCTGCAACGCTTACCACGGCTAGTTCAGCGGTTACGTTGTCTGTGACTGGAACTCTTATATAGCTGTTTGATGCGAGTTGTCATTACGGCGTGCACAACTCATCGTCATCACGAGGGGCGTGTAATTTATCGTCATCACGAACCTTGTGAAACAAGGTGTGGTGATCCATGGATTGCCACGCATTCTGACGAATGTTCTCAATGACGGTATATCAAAACGTCTCCCACCTTCATCCCGTCCGTTGCTTTAAATTTCACCGCCATAAAGTGATCCGTTTTCCCGTATGCAACGTCATTTTGGATTCTCTCAATCAACACGTTATCTGTTTTTCCAACCCATCGTTTCAACAATCGATCCATACAATCTTGGCGCACACCTTGCATAATTTTTGCACGTTCTTTAATTACACGACTATCTACTTGCGGCATTTTGAATGCGGGTGTGTTTTCATGCGCGGAGAATGGGAAGACGTGCAGCATATCGAGCTGTTCATACAGTCCCACAGAATGCTCAAACATCTCATCTGTTTCGGTTGGGAAGCCTACAATAATATCGGCACCAATGGTCGCCATAGGGCGATGCTGTTTCACAAACTCTAAGAATTCAAACACATGAGATCTTAAATGGCGGCGCGCCATGCGCTTGAGAATCGTATCATCACCAGCTTGTAAGCTTAAGTGAAAGTGCGGTAACAAACGAGGATCTGTTTTAATCAGATTCCACAGTTCTTCATCCATTTCACTTGGATCCAAAGATGACAAACGCAGTCGTTTCAAATCTGGTAATAAATTGAACAACCGTTTGATGGTTTGACCCAATCGGGGGCGACCTGGCAAGTCAAACCCATAATGTGTGATATCCACACCTGTCAGCACAAACTCTTTATACCCGTTTTCCATGAGTAACTTGATTTGGTTTACAATCATTTGCAGTGGCGCACTTCGTGATCGACCACGACCATATGGGATTGTACAAAATGTACAGCGGTGGTTACACCCATTTTGAATTTCAATAAATGCCCGCACTTTGCCATCAAATGATGCTACCAAATGTGGTGTCATTTCTTTGACTTTCATAATGTCAGAAACAAAAATGCGATCTGTCTTTTGATAGCTTTCACGATCAAATTTATGCTCATTCCCAATAATCTGATCCACTTCTTGCATGTCTGCATACTTACTTGGATCAATCTGCGCATCACACCCTGTCACTACAATCCTGGCATCAGGATTTTCTTTGCGTGCTTTTCTTATCGCTTGTCGCGCTTGCTTAGAGGCTTTTTTTGTCACGCCACATGTATTAAAAATGATCACATTTTCTTCATCTACCAGGTCTTTAATCACCTGCGATTCATACGTATTTAATCTACATCCAAATGTCACAACTTTTGCCATGCGTTTGTGTGGGTGGTGGTATTTATTGGTAGGATAACAGATTTGATTGCAGTTTCATATTTCTACCCTTTTGCGCATAAGTTTATAAACATAACTTTTATCGCGTTTTGCAATAACAATCACTTTCACAACGAACTGCTGGTCAATCACTTCATACACAAGTCTATAACCAAGATTTCGTAGTTTAATTTTATAAAACTGTTCTTTAGTTGCAAGTCTGTCTTTTAAAATATGTGGATGCTTTAAACGTTCTGCAATTTTCTTTTTGAATTGCTCTTGAGTAGATGTATCCAATTGATTCCATTCTTTCCGTGCCTTTTGTATGAAATAAAGCTTATAAGTCATCGAGCAAAACTTCTTCACTCGGATCATTTGATCTTTGCTTTGCCAACGTTAAAAGTTCAGCATTTTCCAAAGTTTCAAGAAGTTTTGCATACATTTTAGCTGGCACACAATAGAAAACAGGGTGATTGCGATTCAAAATTGCTACAGATTCACCTTCTCCAGCGTTTACCGTATCCATAGGGCTTTTCTTAAGTTCTGAAATACTTGCTGTGTGTTCTGAATAGATTTTTTCTACCATTTTGTGTATAGATTTAGTTCATCTATCTTATTTTAGTACTTTTAAAAGCACTTTTAAAGACCTCCGTCATCCTGAGCACAGCGAAGGATCTCCTTGACTCTAACTGAGGAGGATGCTTCGACCTAAAGCTCTCAGAATGAGGGGGCTTACTATGTTCGTTTATGATACATGACAATTCTGGAGCCAATTCCGTAATTGTCTTGACAATTCTGGAATAGAGTCCATAATTATCAAGAAATTTATAGGTTATGTGCCATGTGTACAGTTGGTGCAGGATATCCAGTGCGATGTTGACACACAGGATGGATACAAGTGAAGTGTCTGAGTCAGTTGGATTTATCTGAATACGTCTGAGAGTCGTCATCACGAGGAGCGCAGCGACGTGGTGATCCATAATGTGGATGGCCACGCTTTATTCACCATGACGGTATTCGATGATTTTTTACCCAACATTTATTACAAAAATAGTATAAAAAATAAAAATTTCCCGCATTTTCACCCCTCGGTTGAAAAAAAAGACTTGATTTGTAACCAATTATTTATTAAAAATAGTTTATATAAAGTCTAGAAAGTAGAGCAATGGCAAAAAAGACAGAGCATCCAGATTATCATGAAATTACAGTTGAGATGACGGATGGCACAACATTCAAAACAAAATCCACTTGGGGTAAGCCAGGTGACACTTTGAAACTTGAAGTTGATCCAAAAAAACACCCAGCTTGGGTTGGAGGAACAAGTACATTGGTTGATACAGCAGGCCAAGTTGCGAAGTTTAACAAGAAATTTAAGGGATTTGGAATATAAGGGCGAATGACCACATTGAATGAACAGCAAAGTGCAGCAGTTGCGCATGTTGACGGACCATGTCTTGTATTAGCGGGCGCAGGAACCGGAAAAACTAAAGTTTTAATTGAGCGTGTTGATGCGTTAATTAAAAACGGTCATGCAACATTAGATAACATTATCCTTGTTACATTTACGAACAAGGCTGCACGTGAAATGAAAGAGCGCCTCGCGAGATTAACAGGCGCGCCTGTAACCAATAGTTATATTGGAACATTTCACTCTATTTGTACGCGTATTTTAAGAAAATATGCGGATGTTTTGGGGTTTGACAGTTCATTCTCAATTATTGATCAAGACGATCAAACAAAGTTGATCAAACAAATTATTTCTGCAGATTTTCCAGAAGAGAAGGAGAATGCAAAGAAGATTATTGCTTGCATTAACAAGTGGAAGGATAAAGGATATCTTGCGAATGATCTTGATCCTTCAGATAGATATGTGGGTATTTATACGGCGTATCAAAATAGATTAAAGATTAGCAATGCCTTTGATTTTGGGGATTTGCTGACGTATTGCATTAAGTTGTTCAAAGATTATCCTGACGCCTTGAAAGAAATTCAGGATCAATTTAAATACATCATGGTGGATGAGTATCAAGATACAAATACAGCCCAATATATATGGCTAAAGTTGTTAGCAGGGCGTGATAAGAACGTTTTCTGCGTTGGAGATGAAGATCAATCCATTTATGGTTGGCGTGGTGCTGAGATCGATAATATTTTGCGATTTGAGCGTGATTTTGAGGGTTGCAAAACTATTCGTTTGGAAGAAAATTATCGTTCTTCACAGCATATCGTAAAAGCGGCATCGCATCTGGTGAGCCACAATAAAAACCGAATGGGCAAAAATCTTCGCTCTAGTATTACAAATGATAGAAAAATTATCGTGCAAGCTGCATGGGATGCAGATGATGAAGCTAAGTTGGTATGCGACAACATGGTAAAAATAGCTAATGCTGGCGCAAACTATAACGATATGGCGATTTTGGTAAGGGCTTCTTTTCAAACGCGTGAGTTTGAAGAGCGTTTGATGAAGTTGAAGATTCCATATTACATCGTGGGTAGCACGAAGTTTTATGATCGTATGGAAATCAAAGATGCAATTGCGTATTTGCGTATCATTCATCAAAAAGATGACTCTATTGCATTTGAGCGTATCTTGAACGCGCCAAAAAGAGGCGTTGGTTTAACGAGTATCAAAAAAGCACATGCCATTGCAAAAGCTGAGAATGTGTCATTTTCAGAAGCGTGCATGAGATATTGTGAAATGCCAGGCGTTCAAAGCGCAAAGCGTGCGTTGAAAGATTTCTTTATGAAAATTGAGCACTGGAAGAATATGTCAAAAACCAAGCCATTCTCTGAGTTGGTAAAAGCCGTTTTGGAGCAATCTGGATATTTACACCATTGGCAAAGTGATAGAACATCTGAAGCGCAAGGGCGTGTGGAAAACCTGAAAGAGTTTATGCGTGTAGCAGAAGATTTTAAAGATCTGGAGTCTTTCTTGGATTACGTTGCTGTGATGATTGAAAGCAACAACATGACCAAAGAAGGTGTGCAAATTATGACATTGCATGCAGCAAAAGGCTTAGAATTCCCGTATGTCTATTTACCAGGCTGGGAAGAAGGTTTGTTTCCACATCAACGCGCTTTGTCTGAATCTGGAGAAAAAGGTCTAGAAGAAGAACGTCGACTGGCATACGTTGGTATTAGTCGTGGTAAGAAGCAGGTATGGATTTCTTACGCGATGCAACGTCGTTACTACCAGTCTTGGCAGAGCAACATTTTGTCTCGTTTTATCAAAGAGTTGCCTGAAGGGCACATTCATCACTACAACCCAAATGGAATCGAAATCACAAGCGCCAAAGGTGGTGATGAATTTATTATTGGTGAGCGTGTCACAAGTGATCAATATGGTGATGGTGATGTGATGGACGTGGATCCATTTGGTGTATATGTGAAGTTTGATCGCTCTGGCATCAAAAAGTTAGCTCATAGGTTTATTCGCAAAGTCTCTGCGGTGGCTTAATAATTCTTCATTTTGAACAGTATGTGTCGTCATGGTGAGCGAAGCGTGGCCATCCATAGTTGCCCTTCGTGATGACGGCTCTGAGCCCGTCATTGCGAGCATTCGTTAGAATGCGTGGTAATCCAAAAATGGATCACCACATCTCGCCTTCGCTAAAGCTACGGCGGATTCGTGATGACGTTTTCACTTGAAACATCCCCCGAATTTTCCTATAAATTAAGAACGCGACAAATAAAATAGATTAAGTATGTTTTTGTTTTGGAATTTATGCGGGGCTGCGGCATCAACAGTTCCTTCTAGTGTTTCCTCTTGCTCTTTTGCTTGTCTCCAATTCTATGGTGCTCAGGGTCCAGCGCCAACAGCGCAGATGCGCTATGAAAGTTTATTAGGTTGTTATGCGAGAAAATATTTTTCCGCAATGCATAGTGAGGCAGAACTATATTTATCCTCAGGAGAAGCTTTAGGCTTAACCCCATTTGAAGCAGTAAAAAGTCAGTATAAATGGGCAAAGGAAACTTATGAGAAAAAAAATGGTCGCATGACCGTAGGTATAGATCCAAGATTGATAGAACTATTTCATATGCCAGATGCTACAGATGAGATGAAAGCGTTTGCTTCAGATAAAATGCCTGAGGGATATATAAGTCACGCAATTTTGGATTTTGTAAAAGGGCTTTTTGAAAATGCAGGAGATATTGGCAAATTAAAAGATTTTTGTATTTCTAGATTTCCTAAAATATTGAGCATGTCTAGGGAAAGGCTTGAGTATATGTTTTCAAATAGACAGCTTGCTCAGCAATTTGCGCAAATGCAGTCTAAGGATTCTTTTGTTGAATTTAAGACCCAAGAGCATGCAACAGTAGGTGTTTTTGATACGTTATTTTGTCAGTATATTTGTTTTTCAGGATTTCATGATCAGGATGCTCCAAATTTTGCAAGAGGTATTTTTGGTTTG
Source organism: Alphaproteobacteria bacterium (assembly GCA_023898745.1). Lineage (NCBI taxonomy): Bacteria > Pseudomonadati > Pseudomonadota > Alphaproteobacteria > Alphaproteobacteria bacterium. The sequence continues at coordinate 310,675 of CP060237.1, read as the reverse complement.
TCTCAAGTTAAAGGCACCCCAACACTTTGGGCGAATTTTTTTAGAGAGTATGCAGAAATGCAAGGGGACGTTTTAGCACTTGCTGCGCAAGCAGATAGTTGCACTGATCCTGATAAAGTATTGAGTTTGCGTGAAGAGGTTGTAAGAAAGCTGATGACTCAACCTGTAAAATCTTCACAAGATACAGAGACTCTCTTAAAATGTTTATATAAACTTGGCAATGAATATATTGCAAGACGTAATTTTGCTAAGGCAGCAAAATATTATGAGCTTTATCTAAAAGAATATTCGGTACCACCTCTATCACTAGTAAGTTCTTCTGAAGAAGTGGGTGTGATTCAGAAGTTTTGTGTTTATGCGAACTTGCTCAATAATTTAAGAGATACTCGTGAGTTTGAAAAGTTTGAAAGGTATTGTGCGCAAGCATTAGATGAGCTAGAAGGTAAAGCAATATATTTTTATAATTCTGTGGCGAGAATTTTTATGCTCAAATCTTCAGTTCATGTATTAAAAGGTGAGAATGTGCAAGCTGCTGAGGCTGCGCAGAAAAGTGTTGAATACTCTAGCCATACAACTGATAAAGCGTTGTCACAAATGGCGAATTTGCATTTGGCGCAAGCGTATACTCAAAATGGAAGATTTGATGAAGCAAGAGAAATATTATTAAGAAAGTGTCCGCAAACAGCCGAAACGTTAGAGGAGTGTGGACGTGTTAACTTCATGTCAGGGAGATACAATTGTGCTTTTCGTGCATGGGAGAGCGCGTTAACGAAAGAAGGTTCTTCTGAAACAAAAGCTCGCATCCGATATTATCTTTTGCCTATGGCTCATATGCATACGCACTTGCAACGATTTGAGGCATTTGATGTTATACAAGATCAAGAAGATGTCTCAGATTCAGATCATGACGCAGCATCTCATATTTCAGACGCAGATCAAGAAGCGATAGATGAGCTCTATGATGACATGGTTCAAGATGATGCACAAAGTGATCTGAGTGCTGTTTCTGATGACGAGGGTGTCGAAGTAGCATTAAGTTGGAAAGAAAAAGTGCAATTAATAAGAGCAAAAAAAGAGCGTTGGAAAGAAGAAAATAAGAGAAAAATCGCAGACTGTTATAAACCCTCAAAACCAAAAACCGTCTCTCAAAAAACTTACAATGCTATACGTTTGATATTTGGTAATGCTGATGAAGCTATTGGCTATTTAACATTTCAACAGTTTAGTGATTTACTAAAAGTATTAAGTGACAATTGCGTACAAACGGGTTGGTTTAAGGGAGAAAAAAACACATTCGTTATACGTCACAAAGATAAACCAGATGTATTTATAACACGCCCTTTACACCCCAAACACGGAAAAGACGGAAAAAGTGAAGCTGAAAAATTACGCTTCAATGATAGGTATGAGAAAAAGCTGATGAGAAACCTCCTCATAGACGCTGGATTTTATGGTCCAGAATCCTGTGTTGTTGAAACTGGAGCGGCTGCTGCTTCGTTAGTTTCAGGAGATGATCAGTAAATCTCCATCTCGAGCACGCCAATTTTATCATCCACTTCAGGGTAGGTTATATACCACCATCCCAGCACACTTATTGCTAAACAAAAAAAGAATGCAACCCACAACCAGTCCCAATCATAATTACTTAAAGGATGCGCCATTATCTGGAATGTTGGATGTCTTATAATTCATTATATCATAAAAAGTTGTCATCATGAGGAGCTAGCATAATAGATTGCCACGCATTCTAAAGAACGCTCGCAATGACATTGCTCCGTGCATAACGTCATCGCGAGGAGCGTAGGGACGTGGTGATCCAGTATGGATTGCTGCGCGCTCTAATGAGCGCTCGCAATGACGGAGTGTGATGAAGGAGACATTAACACGTTTCTATTTTTTTTAAAACCCTCTCAATCTTTCGCAAATTATTTTTTATTTATCGCTAGACCATTTTTTATTTTCACTTTATACTGAAAGCGAAAGTGGTAGTTTAGTTCAGAAAATTGTCTTCAGTTACATCGCGTCAGACCATCAGTGTTTTAGATGATATCAGTGTTTTATCCGACATTTCCCCTAGAAGAAAAAACTTATTTCGCAAGTTGATGGGTGATCGTGTCATTGATATTTTATGGCATTTGCCTTACAACATTAATGACCGTCAAAAAAAGACCCATCTGAAAGAATGCACACCCGGCACATATGTGACGATTATTGTTGAAGTGTCATTTCATGTGCCAAGTCATGCGTTGAAAAAACCAGCGAAGGTTGTATGCACAGATAGCAATGATAAATTGGAGCTGTTGTATTTCAACACATCTAAACACTATCTTACCAAAATTGCGCCATCAGGCGCGCGTATTGTTGTGAGTGGGAAAATTGATTATGATCCCAACCAGCGTATCTGGCAAATGATTCATCCGGATCATGTGGGCGGTATGGAAACCTTGAATCATTGGATTGGCACGGAAGCTGTTTATCCTTTAACTTCAGGCGTGACGCAGACTATGGTGCGTGGTGCGGTACACAAGGCGTTGCCATTTTTGCCACGACTGCCGGAATGGCACACAAAAGAAACTCTAGAAAAATATCGTTTTCCATCCTTCCACCAAAGTGTAAGTTTATTGCACAACCCAATTTCTAAAAAAGAACTGTCCTTCTTTCACCCGGCAAAAATGCGTTTGGTGTTTGATGAATTTTTGGCGCAACAATTGAGTTTGCAAATTACGCGTCGTCATCACGTGCAAGTTCGTGGTGCGATTTTAAAACATAAGCGACGTTTGGTGAATTCTTTCAAAAAAGCTTTGCCATTTAAATTAACAGATGCGCAGTTAGGTGTGTATGACGAAATCGAGAGAGATTTATTGCGTAATACGCCAATGTTGCGCTTACTACAAGGTGACGTTGGTTCTGGTAAAACTGTGGTTGCAATTATGGCAATGTTGCAGGCGGTTGAAGCAGGATATCAAGCGGCGATTTTGGCGCCAACTGAAATCTTAGCACGTCAACACTATGTGTCACTGCAAAAATATGTAAGCGCCTTGGGTGTGAATGTGGAGATTCTCACAAGTCGTGAAAAAGGTAAAGCGCGTCAAAATATTCTGGATGGTTTGATGAGTGGGCGCATCAACATCCTCATTGGAACGCATGCCATTATCCGAGATAATGTGAAATTCAAACGTTTGGCATTTGTAACAATCGACGAACAACATCGTTTCGGTGTGGAACAAAGATTAGCTTTGAGCCAAAAAGGTCGTAACACGCATATTCTTACCATGACAGCGACGCCGATTCCAAGAACTTTGATGATGGCGAGTTATGGTGAAATGGACGTTTCATTTATCCGCGAAAAACCAAAGGGTCGTCAAGAAATCAAAACAAAACTGATCAGCGTAAATAGATTAGATGATGTTGTTGAAGGGATGAAACGATTCTTGGAGCGTGATCAGAAGATTTATTGGGTATGTCCATTGATTGAAGAATCTGAAAATTTAGATATTGCTGCTGTTACAGATCGTTTTGAGCATTTGTCTCAGATCTTTCAAAAGCGCGTAGCGATGATTCACGGTCGGTTGAAGAGTTTGGATAAAGAAGTGATCATGGATCAGTTTGCACGAGGCAATATTGATATTCTTGTGACAACAACTGTAGTTGAAGTGGGTGTAGACGTTCCAAAAGCAACATTGATGATCATTGAGCATGCGGAGCGATTTGGTTTGGCACAGTTGCACCAATTGCGCGGTCGTGTTGGTCGTGGTGATGATGCTTCGACATGTATTTTAATGTATGGCGACAAGCTTGGTGGCGTTGCGCAACGACGCCTTGAAATTATGCGCGAATCAAGTGATGGATTCTATATCGCTGAGGAAGATTTGAAATTAAGAGGTGGTGGCGAGCTTCTTGGAACGCGTCAAGCTGGTTTACCAAAATACCACTTTGCAGATTTTTCTATTGAAGATCCGCGTGCAAAACGTTTGCAACAAGAGTTGTTGTCTGAAGCGAATGTTATCGCAAAAGATATTCTTGAAAAAGATCCGACACTTAAGAGTGTGTCTCATATGCTTTTACTTGATTTGTTTAATAAGGCTGATGTTGCAAAGTATAAACGCTCTGCATAATTGAATTGTCAGGCCCGTCATCACGAGGGACGAAGTCCTGTGGTGATCCAATATGGATGGCCACGCCGTCTTCGCTAAAGCTCTGACGGACTCGCCATGATGGGGTGATCTTATGATCCTGGTTGAATGATTGGCTTCTTTTTGCCGCAACCGCATGCATTAATCATTGTATGTCTCCTTATGTCGTTTCAGTGAAATTGTTGCACGTCATTTGAATAAGTGTGTTGTCGTCATGGCGAGCGTAGCGTGGCCATCCATATTGGATCACCACAGGACTACGTCCCTCGTGATGACGATAGGCACAAATTTCAAGATGGTGTGTTTATACTTGTTATTCACTGCATCTATATTTTATCAAAAAAACGTAAAAAAGTCAATGATTTTCAGGGTCGTCATTGCGAGCATTCGTAAGAATGCGTGGCCATCCATGGATCACCAGGTCGCTTCGCTCCTCATGGTGACGATCGACGTTGAAGCCGAAAAAGCGTATCATAAAGAAAAAAGCGCCTAGTCCTTATGACGCCGATTTTGTCTCAAATTCTAGAAAAGCGCAACATCACAGATATAGAGTCATTTTTAGATCCAAAGCTTAAAGATACCATGCGGGATCCGTTGGAAATTCCTAATATGCGAGAAGCGGCAGATCGCTTTATAGAAGCGCTAGAGAATAAACAAAAAATAGGCATCTTTGGTGATTATGATGTGGATGGCGGCACAAGTGTGGCGCTTTTGATGCGTGTTTTTAAAGATGTGCCGTTTGAAGTGTATATTCCCAATCGTTTGACAGAGGGGTATGGTCCTAACAAGCAGGCGATGGATTATTTCAAAGACAAAGGTGTTGATCTAGTTGTTTTTGTAGACTGTGGAACACAGGCTATAGAGGTGCTGGAATATGCTAAAGGTCTAGGGTTAGATCTCATTGTCTTGGATCATCACGTATCTCATGATCCTTTATGTGAACATGCAATTATTGTGAATCCGAATGCACACGCAGATGTTGATGTATCATTTAAAAACCTATGCGCAGCAGGGGTAACATTTTTATTTATCACGGTTTTGGTAAAAAAATTCCCAGGCCATAAAAATATTTTGCTGCAGAATCTTGATTTGGTGGCGCTTGGGACTGTATGTGATATTATGCCGTTACTTGGATTAAATCGCGCAATAGTCAAACAGGGTTTGAAGGTTGCAAATTTACAACAAAACCATGGAATCACCGCATTATCATCTATTTCTGGCATCGAGGGGGAAATTAAATCTGAACATTTTGGGTTTCATATCGGACCTCGTATTAATGCTGGTGGCCGCACAGGCCGTTCAGATTTTGGATATAAAATTTTATCTACAAACTGTCAGACAGAAGCGATTTTACATGCAACAGAACTTAACAAGCTTAATACGGAACGCAAAGATATTCAGCAGACAATTTTGGATGAAGCCATTGAGGAAATTGAGCGCAAGAATTTAAATCGAAATAACGTGTTGCTGCTTGGGCAGCAGCATTGGCACCCAGGTGTGATTGGTGTCGTTGCAGGGCGTATTAAGGATATTTATCACAAGCCTGCTCTTATTGTTGGGTTCAATGAGAATGCTTTAGGTATTGGATCTGGGCGTTCGCCCGATAATTTTTCTGTGTTGGATCATATTTCAGAAGCAACAAAACAAGAGATTATTCTAGGTGGCGGTGGGCATGCTTGTGCCTTTGGATTCAAGCTTACTTTTGATCAGCTTGAGCCATTTCATGAGTTTTTGATTCACAAAACCAAAGAGCTGGAGATTCCAGAAAAGACGCATGATGTTGATGTGGAGCTCGAGTCTTTTGAGTTTTTTTCCCATGAGTTGGTCCAAGATATGGCGAAGCTTGAGCCATTTGGTCACAAAAATCCTGAGCCGGTCTTTAGAATTAAGAATGTGATTTTAGAGTCATTTGATATTCTGAAAGGGCGTCATTTTAAAGGTATTTTCCGAGATCAAAACGGTCGGACAATGAAGGGTATGTGTTTTGATTTTCAATATAAATACTTGAGTACAGATTTAGAAATGCTGGAGAAAAACACACCTGTTGAGATTATTGTGCGCCTTTCTTCCAATGAGTGGATGGGGCAGTTGCAGTTGACGCTGCATATATTGGATTTGACTGTTATGTAGATTCGTCATGGCGAGCGAAGCGTGGCCATCACTGGATCACCACGTCGCTGCGCTCCTCGTGATGACGAGAGTTATACGCTCCTCTTGATGACGAGAGTTATACGCTCCTCGTGATGACGGCTCTGAGCCCGTCATTGCGAGCGTTCGCTAGAGCGCGTGGCAATCTATTATGAATCAGTTCGTAATGACGTTTCTGCGCACTTCCTACAAAAAAACATATTTCTATGTTATAATGACACTGTAGATAATTTAAACCTAAACACATGTTCTTGTTTTTAGATGCCAATCTTACAGTTGGAGTTACAGTTACAGGAGCAAATTTCACGAAACTTTTTGGTTTCAAACATGAGAAAGCTTTGTCAGAAGCTGAGAGAAAAGAATTAGAAGCGCCAGAAGATGATAAATTGCAGGATATGGGCTCTGTGATTGACGCAACAGCTAGAGCGAAATACCCAATTCTTGTAGCTATGATCAGGGATCTTAGAGCATTTGGTGCGATAAATGGCATAGGGCAAATGATGAAAGCGCAGATAGATGCTGAAATTACAACACATGATAAAACTTTAAGAACGAATGTTCTTAAGGCAGTATTAAAGGATGACGCTTTAGCAGCAGAATTTGAAAAATTAAAGCCAGGCACAAAACCTTCCGCCGCTTTAACGCAAAAAATCTTTTATGCAACGTCTGATGCGCAAACAATTGCACTCTTTGAAAAAGGAAGAAAAGCGGGGCTTTGGGCTGATGTTGAAGAAATGGAAAGTGTTGTGAATCAATATGCAACAGCAGGTATTTCAGTGCAAGCTGATTTTGGATGGAATGTGAAATTCAGAGAAAACATCCATTTCCATTTTGTTGGATCATTTGGCAAGACATTTAAACAACAAAGCGCATACTTTAAGCCTGGAATGTTTGGACAACTTTCCATTGAGCCAACATACATGTTGAAAGAGAATATCGGCGTATTTGCGTTGGTTGGAATCAGACATACACGCAACGTGTATGCAACAGACCATGATCTTCATAAAGATATCAAAAGCTTAAACTCTGTGCCAGTTGGTTTTGGTATCAATTATGCTGTGGGTAAAAATACGCGCATGAGCTTGAAGTATTTTTATAACTACACATGGGGTGGTGATGAGTTTTCTGATGATAAAGAAAAAACAACACACTACTATGCTGCACAATCCTTTAGCTCCCACAATGTGGCAGTTGGATTGACTTGGATGAAATAGCGCATCATCTTCATGGATCACCACATCGCTTCGCTCCTCGTGATGACGTTTACGCCGTCATGGCGAGACCCTTTAGGGTCGTGGCCATCCATCATGGATCACCACACCTTGCTTCGCAAGGTTCGTGATGACGAGCCGCCGTCATTGCGAGCGTTCGTTAGAACGTGTGGCAATCCAGCAATACGATACCCTGCGCCTTTTTTATTAAAAAATATTCACACCTTATTGTAAAATAAATTCATTTATAGATATAATAAAACATAAAATGATATTTTATATAGGATACATATGGAAACAAAATTATTGTGGGTTATGGGGCTCATCGTTTCAGGATTAATGGCTGTATTGTTCTTAGTGACAAAATATTTTGGTATCAGTGAAATTTTTGAATATTTTGGCGCCTCTATGGGAGAAGATGAAGGTAAACGAGTTTCAGCTGAAGAAGGGTTTTAATCTCACGCGTGGAGTGTCGTCATGGCGAGCGTAGTGTGGCCATGGATCACCACGTCGCTGCGCTCCTCGTGATGACGTTTCTGAGTCCGTCATTGCGAGCGTTCATTAGAACGCGTGGCAATCCAGGAAGTGGATCACCACGGGACTTTCCCTCGTGATGGCGTGCACGCTGCATGTCAATGTGGTAATTTCTCCCCTTTAATAAAATGTCTCATACATACCTGACCAAACGTATCTGTGAAAACCAAATGCCCATGTTTGATGGGTTTTCTAAAATGTACTTTTGCACCTAAATCTATCAGACGTCTTTCAGAATCTTTGGATAAAGAAAATGGCACAATGCGATCTTTTGGGCAGTGAATTAATAACACTCTCTTTTCTGTTTGTGGTAATTCCAAAGGAATGTGGGGATGCATGCCGCCTGCAACAGATATCACTTTAGATAGCGCGCGATTTTGTGTAAGCAGATCAAGAGCCACAACAGCACCTTGTGAAAATCCGCACACCATAACATTTTCATATCCACCTACAAGCATCGCGAGATCATCTAGCCATTGCATTAAAAAGGGGCGATTTTCTTCAAGGCCTTCCTTAATCGTGATAGGATTAGGCCTGAAAATTGAGCCAGCCCCCAAGGAAAACCATTGATAATTCCACGCTAGGGGTAATGGGCCTGGTAGGGGATAACACACTTTAAATCCTTGTGGCACAACATACAAAACATCATCTACATCTGGCGCAAGAGTAGCAAAATTTTCAGCAGAATCTAGCATGCCATGCAACATGAGACACACTTTTTTGAAAGGCCGTTCAGGATTGCGGTGAACGGTGTAAACAACTTTGTCAGCATACACCTTTTTTTGAAATAGAATCTTATCAATTAATTTTTGAACGCGTTCTTTTAGTATTGGATTATCTAATCTTTCGCGCAGTGCAACGAGTTCAAGATAGGCTTCATCAGCTTTCTTAAAAAAGGAAGAGTAATCTGTTTTTTGAATTTTTTTGAAACCAGGTCGACTATACGTGGGGAATATTCGGAATTTGTCTTGCTCTAAGCAGTCTGCGATGTCTTGAAATTGCGCCTCTTCGGTCGAAATTTGTGTAGTCCCCATGGTTTTTTTAGATGCAATATTTTTTCTTTAGTATATGGTTTTGAATTATTTCCAAATGGTTAATTTTGACAATAATCTAGGCTATTTTTAAGGGATTTTTTAGTGGAACGCAACAGCATTTATAAAATAAATTTTGAAGACGCGCTCAAAATACTTTGTTGCAGGTTCTAAGTTTACTTTTATGCTGTAATTTATCAACAGATTCATTCATTTAACGATAGGAAGAAGGTTTATCTAGAAATTTAATTTGTTCTTCAAAGCCATTTTCTTTTAACGCAAAAAGAATACCATGCTGGTACGGATGGTTTTGTTCTATTGGTAGTAAAATTTGTTGAAGGGTTGTGGGCGCTACGCCTTTCAAAAAACCACGATTATCAACAGACGTAAGGTTTTTACAATCAGAGATATCAAAATATTCTAAAGAAGTGCAGTCAGATAGAAAACAGCACCCGATGGTTTTAAGATTTCTCCAGTCAGAGCTTCGAAAGCGTTTTAAGGATTTGGATTGAGATAGAAAATACGACCCAATTTTTTTAATATTGATCCATCCAGATCCATCAAAGGACTCTAAAGCGGTGCAATAAGCCAGAAAGTAATGATCAATCGTTTCAAGACTTATCCAATCGAAGGAGTCAAACTTCTTAAGAGAGTTGCATTTAGATAGATAATTTTCCCCAATCTTTTTAAGGCTGGTCCATCCAGATCCATTAAAATACTCTAAAGACGGACAGGCAAAGAGAAAGTTCTTCCAAATTCTTTCAAGGTTAAACCAGTCAGAGCCATTAAACCGCTTTAAAGATCGGCAATTAGCCAGAAATTCACCGCCAACCTCCTTAAGATTCGTCAATCTAGATCCATCAAATTCCTCTAAAAATTGACAATGAGTCAAAAAGTAAGATCTCACTTCCTCGACATTAGAGCCTATCACATGCAATTTTTTAACAGAGGGAGGGAGGTCGCTGCGACCAAGCTCAATCTCTTTCTCGTAAAAATATAATACAAGGGTTAAATCTGGACGTTGTTTAAATATATATTCAATTTCTAGCTTGCGTAGTTGATACATTAAATCATCATCTGATATGACAAGATACTGTGTTGTAGGTAAAATATTATATTTTTCTTTTATAAAGTTAAGCGCATCTTCCTGTGTTTCAGAAGCGTTAAGTTTTTGTTCTATCTCGTCAACATATTTTAGTTGCGATTCAAAAATAGTATATTTTTCTTGCGCTTCTTGAATAATAGCTTGCTGCGCTTCTAAAAGCTTTCGAGCAAGTGTTTTTTGCGCGTCTATATTGCTTCTTTCGATAGATTCTGCAACATCGCGATATTCCTGATCTGTTTGTGTATCTGTTTTTTCTGGAATAGGTTGGATTTCTGGTTTTGGGAGGTAGATATAATCGGCCCTCATATACTCTTTAATTCTTGGGTCTATGCTTGAAGAAAGTTTCTGGCCTTCAAAATACTCCTCTAACCATTTTGGTAAAAGTGTTTTTCGCAATAGTGGCTTATCGCCTAATCGCTGCTTTAAAGTGTGCACGATATTTCCTTGAGAGCGCTTTGTATCTGCAACGCTTAATACATTTTTGGTTTTTTCGGAAATAGGTCTGTTGTGCATAATAGAGTTTACGTAGGATTCTTCAGCTTCACTCATATGTTTGCTATATATAAAAAGTTCTCGCATGGTCGGATTTGATGTTGCTTTTAAGGCATCTTCTAAAGATAATGCGTTCATAATGTGTCTACCTACCGCAGGGCTTTTAAATATTTCTTCCCTAGAGTCAGGGGTCACATAATCATCAGATAATGCATATAAACCAGGCTTGTAAAAAGATCGGCTGGAGGTATGTGATAAGCATGTCAAAATCCAAGCGAGCAAAGGTAGCGCCCAAGAAATAACGATAGCTAGGATGAGTTTAGGAGTAAAGTGATTTGAGAAAGACATGTATATACCTAAAAATCTTATCAGTTACATTATATCATTTTTTATGCAAACGATAAATGGCAAGCTCCACATATCATTAGCACATTGTGTTAAAGTAAAATATATACTTATCAAATCCAATTTATGAACACAAAGCTTCTTTCCACTCTCAAAGACCGTGGGTTTGTCTACCAAACCACAGATGAGCCAACCATCGACCATATGTTTGAAAACGAGAAAGTTACCGTATATCAAGGATTTGACGCTACAGGAGATAGCCTTCATGTAGGGCATTTGATTGGCATTATGATGTTGCGCAGATTAGAAAAAGCTGGGCATCAGCCAATTGTATTGTTAGGTGGTGCAACAACATTAATTGGCGATCCATCAGATAAAGAAAAAGAGCGCCCATTATTAGACAAAGATACGATTCAAAAAAATCTAGAGTCATTAGAAAAAACCTACAGAATTTATCTCGATAATCCGATCATTGTGAACAATGCAGACTGGATTAAGAGCCTGAATTATATCGATTTCTTAAGAGAAATTGGTCGCTATTTTTCGATCAACAGAATGATTGGATTTGAGTTTGTGAAGAATCGTCTAGATAACAATAAACCCATTTCTTTCCTTGAGTTTAACTATATGATTTTACAGGGATATGACTTTTATCACCTCTTTAAAAATCATAATTGTAAATTGCAAATTGGTGGATCTGAACAGTGGGGTAATATCATCAATGGCGTTGAACTCATTCATAAAATTGCAGGCAAAGATGCATATGGTTTAACCATTCCATTGCTCACCACCTCCTCTGGTACAAAGATGGGCAAAACTGGTGAAGGTAAAGCCATTTGGCTCAATGCAGACAAAACCTCACCATATGATTTTTGGCAATATTTTAGGAATGCACATGATAAAGATGTGGAAAAGTTTTTGAAGATTTTTACAGAACTACCGTTGGATCAAATTGCTGTGATCATGAAAGGCAATATCAATGAAGCAAAGAAAACACTTGCAGATGAAGTAACAACTTTATTGCATGGTGCAGACGTTTTGCCAGGAATTCATAAGACAGTAGAGCAAGTGTTTGAAAACAAATCAGGCAACTTGGACTCATTACCTGTGTTGAAAGTACTGCATGAAAAGTTGCTTGATACACTCGTTGAAAATGAATTATACGCAAGCCGCTCTTTAGCGAAAAACGGTATTTCCAGTGGTGCCGTGAAAATCAATGACGAGAAAATTACAGATATTGCCGCAACTGTGAAGTGGGAAAAAGATATGATTTTAACGGTTGGGAGGAAGCATCATTATCGTATTGTTTCGCCATCCTGAATTAACAGCACCGTCATCCTGAGGCGTAGCCGAAGGAATCTCGTAAAAACAGGCAGAGCATGCTTTAGGAGATCATTTAATGTTCATTGATGGTGGTTTACTCTACTTCGTAACCTCGTCACTTATGTCGCTTGAAACTGCTGATGTCAAAATACCCAGCTTCTTCAAAAAGACTCTTTATGAACCAGTGCTCATATCCTGTCATTTGAAGTCTATCATTATTACCCTCTTTTCTATGTTTTGGATGTAAAAATCTAGTCACGATTGTATCTGGATTTTCTCTTTGAGGTAAAGTAGCTTTGTGAGGCACTGTTTTAAAATCAAAATCTCCTCCAAGATGTTGTAAGAGATCCTGATAGGATTTGAATTCTACCCACCCTTTTGGTTCACGAGATTGTTTGAAGATTTTTTTTAATGTTTCATAATCGTTCGCAGGAACGTTTTTTGGTGGTAATGTTAATTCCAAAGCTTTTTTGTTTTGATGTATTTGACGCTCTATGCATTCTATGCATTTTTGCCTTTGGTCTTTCCTTGCCGCATAAGCCTTCAGCTGCTCTTGATAACTCGGGATACCTTTTTTTTGGGCGATCCACTTGGGAGAGGGTGTTTTATCTGATTGATCAGCGTCTACGGTTGTCTTTGGTTTTTTTAAATCTTGCTCTTCCTCATACGTGACATCATAAAAAAGATGTTCTATTGTTTTTTTATTCGTTTGGTCTATTTCGGCTTCATGTATTTTATTTTTTTCTATTGAGATCAGCATGTTCAAAAGAAAGATGTTATGCTGTAACAGCTCCAAATGGTGTTTTTTTTCTGATGTTTGATTGGAAGCTCTAATGAAAAATTTTTTAGCCTTTGCAAAAAGCTGTTTTTCAAAGTAGATGTATCCTAAATTTTGACTTGCCATAAACGAACCGCTTGCTGATGCTCGCTCTAAGTATGGCTTTGCTTCATCGGTCTTGTCTAAGTGTATATAACAGTTTCCAAGCGCAGCTTCAGCTGCAATTTTGATATTTCGATCAATTGCGAGTCCAAAGGCTTTTTCATAGTACGTAATTGCTTCGCGTATGCGCTCTTCTGATGTTTTGTCGTTACTAAAAAATTTCATAACTTGAGCTTTATAAAAATAAACAGCGGCGCGTTCATCTACAAATTTTGATTCTGAACCATCCTCTCCTTTTAAGAATAATTCAAAATACCTTTCAAATTCTTCAAATTCCCTGTTCTTGTAAAAAATTTCCATTAAAATTGCATAGGATCTCATTTTGAATGTATTGTTTTTTACTGATAATCTTATAACTTTTTTCAAAGATTCCACTGAATTTTTTTGATTTTCATGAAGTGCCTGATTGAATAGACTTTCAATATAGCGTTGTTTGTCTTCATTATTAAGAGAGAATTTTTGATATATCCAAATTAATGAAAAAAGAGCAAACCCTAGAAGTGCGGTGGTTTGTACGATTAACAGCAACTCTTTTGGGTAATTTTCTTTTAAGTCGGGCATTATGTCAGGGAATTTTTGATACATCCAAATTAATGAAAAAATAGTACATCCTATAAGTTCAGGAGCTTTGAGGGATGCTAAGAAATCTTTTAGGTCATTTTCTTTTGGTTTGGGAGGCGAAGCAAAGATTATATTAATTTCATTATACTGATTTATAACAATGTATGCTTTTCTTTTGCCTTGAGTAACGCCCGCTTACTGCAATGTTTGTATAGCGAGGTCAGCATTTTCAAATGAAGTACTCGCATATAAATTCCAAAACGAAAACATACATATCTTACTTATTTTTTTGTCGTGCCGTTGTTATAGAAAATTTTTGAAGGTATTTCAAGCGTATGCATGTACATTGTTATCCTAAGCGCAGTAAAAGACCCTCGTAAGATATACTCCAGAAGATCGTTTACTCGGCACTCTCATTCAGGATGACGGAGTGTGGCTAATTCCTCACCGCAACAACCGGCTGAATATTCATCAACCTGTGGCGCGTCTCAATCGCATCAATATTATGTTTGTTAAACAATTCATACAAAAACTTTTTGTTACGACGAATACCTTCCGCAAAGAAGTAGCGCAATTTGTGCTCTTCATCTTGATATGTAAATGTTTTTCTTCCGCGATAAATCGCATCCAAGACCAAATACAAGGGGAAAAACTTTCCATTGCGAATATCTCCAAACCCTTGTCCATGTTCTGGGCTATCCACACGAATATCATTTTCGCGGATAGAACTGTTCACAGAAATGAACGTTTTATGGTTGGTTGGGTGATCCGTTCCTTTTAAGGAATAATAGTCCAAATAATTGAACAATTTTGGATCACCTTTTAAGGAGCCTAATGACTCTTCATGTAATTCGCGCACGGCTGTCATTGTGAGGGACTTGTCTGTTTCTTCTTGTCCGCCACCGAAAATACCCCAGTGCTTGTTGGATTCTTGAATGAGAAATATCTTGGGCATAGTGCCTGCGTTATTAATAAGCATGACATGTCCTGTGTTCTTACCCATGACTTTCCATTTTAATAATTATCCTACTTTACATAGTAGGAAAGTTTCTGTTAAAATTCAAGGAATTTTTTCAACACCGAGGAGGCGTCATCACGAGGCGCTTCTATAATGCTGTCATCACGAGGAGCTGAGCTGCGTGGTGATTCATTATGGATGGCCACGACCCTAAAGGGTCTCGCCATGACGTACTCAGAGTCGTCATCACGAACCTTGCGTAGCAAGGTGTGGTGATCCATGGATTGCGGCGCATTCTAACGAATGCTCGCAATGACGTTATTTTCTAGGCTCTTCAAAATCATTTAATCGCCAGTCATAATCATATCCATCAATCCAATTGCGATGTTCCAGTGCTTCTTTCAAATCAGGGCGGGCATATTTTTTAAGATGCTCCAAAACAGATGGTTCAAAATCTCCACTATACCATTTGTAGATTTTTGAGGCTCTGAGATATCCATTATCTGCATCAACTGCTACGCCGCGTCTGTGGTTAATATAAAGACTTGCCACGCGGTCGAGGATGAGATCTATATCCTTCCCTTTGTAGGCCTGATTTCTCAGATTGGGGCAGCTATAAGATGCGCAATTCAAGGCATAATGAATACGTGCATCTTTCCAGAATGTGCGGAGAATATTGTTTTCAATATCATATAAAGATAATTCCACCCCTGAAATTTTGATGAGTTTTTGTTTCCATGGTCCAAAAAAAGACAAAAAGCCAATGTTTATATCTTGAATGCTTTTCACAGGATAGTGGTCTAAAACTAGCAGGATAGTTAAGGCGTTATAAAGATTAATCCAAAACGCTAACTGTTCTCTCTTATTATAATGTGCAATCGGGATGCTCTTGAGATAATTGATATAGTCGTTTAAAAGGTCTCGCGCTGCCTTTGTGTGTTTTGCATCTTTATATTTCACAACAGATCGGCCATCCCTGAGGATAACAGTATATTTCTGCAAGAACATGTTGAAAGAATCATGATCAATTTCTTCTTGTGAGGTATTGCTATGCTGTTGAAAATCATCAATAGATTGCGCAAAAAGTGTGAAGAAAAAGAACAGCATGATTTTTTATATAATGTGCTTTGTCCTAGTATCTTACTTTTTTTGGGAAATTGGTAGGGGGCTTCGTCATCACGAGGCGCGTGTAGCGCCGTGGTGATCCATTATGGATGACCGCATCTACCTATGGCAGATTTGCCATGACGAGTTGTTTTTATGCGAAAAATCTCAGATATTTCAAATAATAATTGAATTTATTTAAAAAGTAATAAAAATTTACTTTAATATATTGAAACTCTTCACAAAGTTGTTTCTATAATAAATTAGGGTAAGTCATAACTTCATTTAAGCCAATGAGCGCGTTTCCAAAACATCTACCACTTGTGTTGTTTAAAAATGAGGTTTTACTACCAGGCAATGAAATGTTGTTGCCCGTTGAGGGCGCTACTGCTCTGGCGTTAATTGCAGCCTCTCTTAAAACGTCTAAATATATTGGTGTTGTGCAAACAAAAGAAGAGGGTGGTTTTTATTCCACAGGTACACTCGGACGTGTTTTGGATTATGAAGAAATAGAGCCAGATAAGATCTGTTTATTTGTTGAAGGTATTAAATGTTTTGATATTCTATCATTTAAAACAGAATATGCTCTCATTCGAGGTGAGGTGCGTTATACCAATGCAACAACGCCGCATCAAGAGTTTAGTCGTGAAAAACTCAAAAAGGCGCTCGCGCATTATTTCTTGAAATTGAATATGCAGCCAAATTGGGAAGTTATACATAATTATTCTGACAAAAAGTTAATGCAGTATCTATTAAACTTTTGCCCGTTTCAATCTATTGAAAAACAGTGCCTTCTTGAGGCAAAATCGTTACATGAACAATGCTTCTTGCTAACGCAGCTTGTGGAGCTTTCTTTTCCGAGATGCCGCTTTGAAGGAGCGATGAATTAGCGTTTTTGTGAGAGGGTGTGTCATGGTGAGGAGCTGAGCTCCGTGGCCATCCACTGGATCACCACGGCGCTGTGCGCCTCGTGATGACGAGTTGTACAGTAGAGGGCAAAATGTTTCGAAGACTATTTCTTGTCTTTCTATTTTTTCAGTTGCCTCCTATCCAAAATTCCATTATTAAAAGCGCGAATTTTTTAACAGCTCCTTTGGGGTATACATATTCTTTTAACCAAGTCTCAGGTTTATTTCCATTTTTTATTAAAATTGATCACTTTGTTGTATATGAAGGTAAAAAACAATTCCTGACAGGAAGAAACTTTTACCTCAATTGGCGGCGCGTGGCGGCAGATTATTTGTGGATTCGTCAAACAAACCCAGATGCGTATACAGATTATTATGCTGTGTATAACGGATTAAAAAAGTTAACCTTTTTTCGTCGCATAGATCTACATTGTCTGCAATATGAGAATCATTTTTTCGCCCTGCAATCGATCAATAAATCTGGTTTTAAAAAAGCGCATCTTGTGTATAGGGATAACAATAATTCTGAAAATGATTTTGAAGCGCGTCTTAAAGTGAAGGAAACAGATGGCTTTATTCAGTTCAAGACTTTGAATTCGATGCATGTTTCAAAAATTCATCACGATGCAAAGCAGTTTCATATTTTCTTTCAAGATTTTATTTTCACCTCTGATAAAGAGATGAAAAAACATCGATTATTTTATAAGAATCAAGCAGTTAACACAGAATTTTTTGGGAATGTTTTATCTATAAAGCATACAGATTTTAATGCAAAAATTGATTTGTATAAGAGGGATGGGGTTTTTCAATACAAAACTGAAGCACCGATAAAAGCACAACTTTCGTTGAAGGGCGATCAGTTGATTCTGTTTTCCAAAACGGATGTGTTTTTGCGATATGATATGGTGCAAAATGTTGGGTTTATCCGATATGAAAACAATACGGCGCTTTACAAAGATGGAGTCTTTAAAAATATTCAGATCCATCTAAAGGATTTTCAAAATCTGCACAATATTAAGGCTGATGGGTTTTTGAGTGTTAGTGCGATTCCTTATTTCAATATAAAAGCGCAGATATTCAACAAATACCCCGTGGAAATTGATCTTACGCCTCGCAATATTTTTGCACGCACAAAATATTTTGAAAGTACGTTTGAATGGAACTTTAGTGAGGTATATCTTACGCACTTTAAAGGTCAAAAGGCCGTTTTGAAGCGTAAGACATTACTTTATCCTATAGTGAGCAATTTGGAACTTGTGTCGGGTGCCAAAAAAGTTTTGGTATTGAAAAATTTTGACTACGAAGATTTTGAAAAATTATATATGGATTGGAAAATCTTCTTACCGTTTGTTCATTGTCATGCCAAGGCAGATATTTCCAAAAAACAGACGAAAGATAAATCCTATTATAGTGGTGCTGTACAACTAAAGCGAATCAAGTCGTTTTATTTGGATAAGATGATGGATATTTATTTTAGTGTGAATAAAGAGGCGCTGGATATTAAAGCAACTATGGCGTGCCGAGATTTTATGAAAGGCGGTTTCAATTTAGATACACGTAAAGGGTATGCGATTTTTCATACCCAATCTCAGGATATTTCTATTCCAGGCAATGAGATTTTGGGCAATGTTGAAGGGCGTGTGGATATTATGCAAGATGATGATTGGCGCTTAAATGGAAGTGTATTTGTATCAAATGGGCGTTTTGAAAATAGCGATTATGGCGTTGTGTTAAATAACGTCAAAACAGATATTCATTTTGATAATGAGCTAATTAAATATACTTTCAGCGCAGATCAATGCAAAAGCTCTGGATATTACAACATTAAAACCGGCAAATCGTTTTATCGTCTGAATTTAGACCAGTACAATGCAACACAAACCGATGATTTAGCTTTAAAACTAACAGGCGAATTGGAGGGTACACTCAATCCTTTATATGCTAAGGGGCAGATATATATTGACGAAGGGTTTTTAGTGATCAGAGAGCCGCCTTATGAACAATCGTTCGATTTAATGAAAGTAGAGACTCAAAGCACCTCTGTAACATTTCCTTTTGCGTGTGATATTGACGTGGCGATTCGAGAAAAAGTTGGCATGGATGCATTCGATTTGAAGGCGGACTGGGAAGGTAAAGTGTCTGTTCATGTGCACAATGAAATTTTGGAGATTGTTGGCGCATTAAAAGCGCGTAAAGGTGGAGATATTAAGATATTAGGAACGCCTATGGTCTTAAAGCATGGATCTTTGGTATTTGAAAAAGAGGATGCCTTAAATCCAAAGTTGGATCTTTTGTTTGAAACAGAAATGGAAGGCAAGACACTGAATGTTCAGGTGAAAGGTGAGGTACAGAGCTTGGATATGCCAATATTCTTTTCTACGCCATCTATGTCCCCAGAAGACGTAATGAGCTACATTCTTTTTGGCGCTCCAACTCAGAAACTATCTATTACTGATGCAATTCGATTAACCTTCTATTTGACAAAGTTTAAAATGTTTACGCCAAAGTCAGGGTTAGACATATTGATGGAATATGTGGATTTGAAAAAAGTAGATGAAGAAGATGACTCAGGTACTCAAGTGATAAGCATTGGGAAGAGGTTCGGGGATTTAAAATTTGCGCTTGAAAGACGCTTGAGAGGTTTAGAGATTCAAGATATGAAGGTTTTGCTCGGGTATAACCTAACAAAATCTATGGCACTTGAGGTGAGTATATCCGAGTTTGAAGAAAGAGATCGGATGAATGAGCTGGGAGCAATGTTGCGGTATAAGCAGAGCTGGGAGTAGGTGTGAGCGAAGGGGAAAATTGCGCCGTCATCACGAGGAGCGCATGAATTTCATCATCCTGAGCTGATTCATCCCCACGAAAAATATGCGCAGACGTCATCACGAGCCTTGCGTAGCAAGGCGTGGTGATCCAGAAAAACATGGATGGCCACGATTTTCTTTCGAAAATCTCGCCATGACGGGCTCAGAGTCGTCATCACGAGGAGCGCAGCGACATGGTGATCCATTGAGATAGCCCACCTTCGCTCGCCATGACGTGCTTTCCGTGCACCGTCATCCTGAATGAGCGAAGCGAATGAAGGATCTTCCTGAGACAGACTTGAGAAGATCCTTCGCCTTCGGCTCAGGATGACGATTTAAAAAAGTAAATTTGAATAATACTTAAATATTTGTCAAAATAAAATAGAAGTATATATTTTCTTTTACTATGACAACTGCAGCACTGCCCGTAAGAAGTACTCTGCCTCAAAATATCATGACAATTCTAAGCGTGAGCCTAGCGGTTTCATTTGCTGTCAGCCTCATGTTTTATAGAATTCAAATGGCGAATTTTCATAAAAAATTCTTAGAATCACTACAAGCAACCGTTCCGAATTACGATAAGTTAATTTACAATCAAGGCAATATTAGAAGTTTCAATGCAGATAAGTTGATCACGTATGAAGACTTTGGATATGACGAATTCAAAAAAGAAAAAGGCAAGATTGTTTTAAATTGGGATCATATTGCAAGAGAGCATAATATTCCTGAGCAAACTGGCGAAGTAAAGCGTATCAATCTTGATAACGTTGTTCAGCTAGAAGCCTTTGATCAAGATGTATTTACAGTGAAAAATGGACGCATTAGCTTGGATATTCCTAATATTTTGGCAGAAAATTATGTATTAAAAGATGCAAATAAATCTAGAACGATTGATACAAGACTGTTGAATACGAATGATAATCTTAAAGAGTTATATATTGATTTGAAGACTGGTTTAGTGAATCATTTTTCTAACTTAGGTAAGTTTACAAAATCTATGTTGAAAAATCGCACATTGATTGTGGATAGCAATTGGCGTGAAACTTTTGAGCCTTTAACGCAAATGAGCCAAGGGCAAATTTTACCACT
This sequence comes from Alphaproteobacteria bacterium, assembly GCA_023898745.1. NCBI lineage: Bacteria > Pseudomonadati > Pseudomonadota > Alphaproteobacteria > Alphaproteobacteria bacterium. Next base: position 289,986 of record CP060237.1, on the reverse strand, counting down.
TGCACCTTGGAAGATTCGCTCCACAGCTGAGGATGTTGGGGATTTTATAGGGTATTTTGCGGATTTGGTAGACTTGGAAGCTGCGAAGAGTGCGTCAGTGTTGACTGCATAGTGCGGCGTCGTCATGGTGAGCGTAGCGTGGCTATCCATCCGTCTTCGCAAATTTTGCTTTCAGCAAAATTTAGCTACGACGAGATTGGTTGAGTCGGAGCGTGTGAAATGGATGCCTCGCCGAAGCTCAAAGAGCGAAGGCGGGCACCTCCATAGATCACCGCGTCGCTGCGCTCCTCGTGATGACGACAGATATAACACTCCTCGTGATGATGTAAGCGCTAAGAAACAATACTCGGCCGACTCAATAACTCCACACATACCCTTAAAACAACATATAATCCAATATAATACTTCACCAGTAATTTATCGCGCCTTTTATAAGGAATTAGCTCGTTATTGATAGGTTGGGGCATAGGTTTCATTCTGAGCTTGAGGCTGTGTTTCATATAAAATAACACCTGTTTTCTTTAGGACAGCATGAAAAAGGTTAAGAAAAGTTTATGGCGGCAGGGGTGTCATTACGAGGAGCGCTATATTTTTCGTCATCACGAGGAGTGTTATATCTGTCGTCATCACGAGATCTGCGAAGCAGATCGTGGTGATCCCTTGTGGATGGCCATGATGTCCCGCGGTGCATTTCAAAACCCTGGCGGTTTAATTGACCTCTTAGGCGCATCTCCCCCAAACTCAAATGCATAAATATCTTTTAAGCACGATCCCAAAATACCAGCCAAAGTAGATATAATAACCAATATTTCACTGGAAAGATTTGGTTTTTGCATTAACCAAAAACACCCTCCTAACCCTAAACAAACAAAACTAAAAAAGAGAAATCGTCTGTAGAAAGATTTATTGGTGAGGCGCGCTTTTTGCCTATCAATTAAAACCATCTTATGCATTTCTTGCTCAAGCGTCATCAAGTGTTTATAAAGTTCAAGCGCTTTATCAGGATGCTCTTTTAGGATGCGAGATAGTTCTAACGGATCTTTGGTTTGTAGCAATCCAGGAAAATGTTTGGTGAAAAATTTTGCTGTTTCTAAGGCTAACGTTATCCAGTCCATTATACTCTCCCTTTGAAACAAATTTGTACAAACTTACTTGCAGCATCTTTTTTGTAACCTCTGTAAGATACAAGATCACCATATTGTATCGCGCCACTTTCTATGCCCGACAAAAGATTTTGTGTGATATCAATGACACGGTCATCATTTTTAAAATACGCCTGTGCAATGTGTGATAGTGGTAAAGTATCGCTATAAACTCCACCACACGGACTGTTTTCTGTAAGCGGGTCTTCAATCGCAAATGTATGTTTGTGAGTGAGATTTTCATGAATGAAAGATAGTGATAATAAACGCCCTTTCGCATCAAATTCTGGTCGCATTTCAAATGTAAGTTCTAAGTGTGGATCTGTGGTGAGGTTTAGCTCACCCTTAAAAGATATTTTTGTTGGCGTTGGTTTGGGTTTTGCTGCAGGAGAGGGGATGAAGGATTTCATGTGACACAAAATATGAGTGAATCTTTTTTACTATATCAGATCATTCCATTTCTTCTTAAAGATAGAAGTGTGAAGGGCTTTTTTAGTTATCGAATATGGACAATCTGCTATCTATCCAACTGCGCAGCTATTTCATCCAGCGTGTTAAATCAGAAGAAAGGTGGTTAGTCTTGTGCATAAACCTATCTTGGTAATTTAGGTCTGCGTTACCAAAGTTAGATATTAGATATGTGTTACTTGCCATAGCTTTTAATAATTTTAGAGTTGCTCCAACACATAACCGTTTCCTGTTCGGTTAAGGCGCACTCCGATCCATGCCTCGTCAAGAGGCAAATTGGGGTCATCTTTTAGCTTTTGATAAATTATTTCAAGCCACTGGTCTTTTAAATTTTCGGGACCCACTTGTTGGCTATCGTTGATGAGTGCAAGATAACTACGCCACAAGCTTCCTACTTTTGCGTTTGGTCGGGATTCGGTTAAAAGTTTCAGGTCGTTTATGATTGCTTTTTCTGGGTTAGAAGTCATGCGACCCATCATTTCAACACCTTGAGACAGTGCTGTTATGAGTGCGTCCATACCATCCGATATAATTTTTTTTACTTCAATAACGAAATTTATAAATTTATCTGGGTCGTTTTTATAGGGCGTGTTATTAAGATAAGAAGCGAGTATCACAAGATCTTCTGACGGGTCTATTGCGTATAATTTCTCTGCATCAGCAACAATTTTATCCCAATAAGATTCTTCTAAATAAGCAAACAGAGTAAGTGCATAAGATAGTCTGCGGTCATGAGATTTGCTCATGAGTTTAGCAATTAAAGGTGTGACTCTTGTTCTTAAGCGTTTTATTTCATTGTCATCCTTGTTTGTGATGAAAGGGCTCAGAGAGCGAAGCAAATCATCTGCAGACTGAGATGGATAAGGATAGTTCATAGAAAAGTCAAGTGTATTGTTATTTAGCAGTTCTTCAAGCCACGCACGTGCCTCTGGTGACATTTCACGTAATTCTGTGAGTTTTTGCCCGATTGCAGAAGCTTTTAAGTGGTTAATTTTTTCCGTACTTAAGTTTGGAAATAATTCATGCATTTCTATATTTTTTATTAAGTTTTTTGCACCCAAGAAAATTGCTATATTTTTCCAAAATGTTTGATCTTCTCTTTTAAATTCAACATTATTTCCATTTATATAATTCATGAGGTCATTAAATATGAGACGATCTGCCTCAATTGACAAAGTTATGCCGTTTGAGTTTTGCGTTGGTATTCTGACAGTATATGTTCCATCAGGGTCTGGATGATCATCTAACCAAGTTGTGGGATCGGTTATTTTCGCCAGTTCTTCCATTTGTGCATTTATTATGGTTTGACGCGTTACAATACCTAATTCTCTTCCCTTATAAAAAAGTTTAAGTTGCATGTTTTCATCATCTGGCGCAGCATACAAAGATGCATACGAAACATTGGAAGAAACCTGTGATGTTGTGCTATAGGAACCTATCCAAAGCAGTAAAGGCAGCGCCCAAGAGACACATATAGCCAACACAAGTTTTCCAGCAAAATTATTTTTAGACATGAGGGTATTTGTTTTTTAATTTCTTCATTATAACATTTTTGCATTTTGTGTTCTATAGTGCAGAAGTTTGATATGTGTGATATACTCAAGCTATAAACGTACCTAAATTTATAAAATATGAGCAAAAATTATGGCGTTATTCATGGGGCGGTTTTTTTAGGGAGTGCGTTGATTTTTCCCACAATAACATTTGTAGGTGGGTATTTTTTTCGCAAAGAATCTGATGATTCTGGAGAGGATGTGCAGTCAGATGAAATAGTTATGGCAATAGCAGGCGAGGGTGAGTATGGAGCTCCGATGGTTGACAGTGATGGAGATCAAGATCCAGCAATTGGACCCGAAATTTTAATTCAGCCATATTTTTTGCCTAATCCAGTTCCAAATGCACAGGTAATGGAGGCGCAAGGTTCTTTTACAGAAGCTTTATGGAAAGTCAAAGGTGTTCATGTGATGGATCCAAGTCGAAGAGTGAATGATTATATTATAAAAGTTTTGCAAGAAAATGCGGTAGCTGCTCAGCAAGCCAGGCAGGCGTATTCTGTAACAATCGAAAGTATATTGCTTGCGAGATCATCTCCAGAGTCAGAGCTTTATAATTTAAAGCATTTAAATGAAATGAACCCGTTTCTTGTAGCGCAGAATGCCTTAAGGGTAATTATGCCTGTACAAGTTGTTTCCCGGAGAGATATTAATCGATCGTGGGTCATTATGCCATGTGCGCCAGGAGTTTCTATAATAGCCTTTCTGCGAGATCGTAGGAATGATGCAGATGCTTCAAATGTCTTAGCAGATTTCGGACGAAGATTGAGAAAATTTCATAAATTTATGCATGGGGCGCATAATGATTTAAACGCGAATAATGTGTTTTATGACAAAGAGACAGGCGTGTTTAGTTTAATCGATGTGCAGTCGATGAATTTTTCATACGATGAAGTCTGCAAGCAAGACCTTCTTTTTGATGTATTTATCTTTCGGCCAGAATTTATTGCGGTGCTATATAAAAAACTTGGAGAAGACGCAGAGTTTCGACAGGAATTTTCTGGAATTGTGCAGGAGTTAGACATGGGTTTTGAGCTTGATCAATATCGAAATAGCCAAGCATTTACGGATTATTTTTATCGTTTATGTAGGCATAATGAGAGTATTAGATTTCTTAGACCATACAGAGCTCTTATGAGGCGCAAAGATTTTGTGGAGCAGAGTTTAGCAGCAGTACCCCAACCATTGAAAGATAAAATGTTTGAAGAGTATCTTTTTATAGAAGATGTAAAAAAATTTGCAGACTCTATCGGCATGCTAGCATTTAGCCCTGAAGGTAAAGAAAGATTACATCCTGTTATTCATAATTTTTTGGTAAATTACGTGTCTGAAATAGACGATTCAGAGAGTTTTGTTTCTCAGATGATCATGAGCCATACGAACTCGTATCCTCTTTTTTAACCGGAAATAGGTAGGGATTTTTCCTGAGCAGACATCAAAAGCGGTTTGTCACGTTTCCAAGAATAATCCCCCCATACGATTTCTTGCACTGTTTTAGAGTGTTGCCATAATTTTTCAGAGAGCTCCTTTATCTGATTTTCGGTTAGACTTCTAACATTAATGAGGCGTATTTTTTCTAAGCTCTCCAAGCCTGGCTGACTTAAAATATTTTCCAATTGATCTATTATTAACTTATTCCATTGACCGGTCGTTGAGCGCAGTTCTAAAGTTTTTGTGCCATTTGGAAACGCCTGAGGTATATCAACTGTAGATCCCTCCTGGATTGAATATGAAAACACTACAGCTGCAACGGCTTGTGTTTGCTCAGCAGAACTGAATAAAAAAAACATGCTTCTCCTAAATTATCAATAAAATATATTCTTACACCATTCTTATAAGAACATATTCAAGCTTCGTCAAGGTCTCTTTCAAATTTTCGAAATCTTGATCAGACAAACCATATTTCAACAACACCTTCTTTTGCTCCTGAATTGCCTTATGAAGCTTCGTATACACTTCTTTTCCTTGTTTTGTAAGTGTCAAATATACAGAGCGTCGATCAAATTGAGATGGCTCTTGTTTTAAATATCCTGCAGATGTGAGTTTTTTTACATTATATGAGACATTTGAGCCAATAAAGCAGCCTTTGTCTATGACTTCGCCTATAGATAACTTACGATCACCAATATGATACATAATCATGGCTTGCATGTTGTTGATGTCCAAAATTCCTAATTTGCTTAGCTCAGTTTTTAGCACATCTAAGTAGAGTTTATACACAACTTCAACAAGGGAAATTGCTTCTAAATGATTTTCTCGCATGCCAATAACATATTTTATTTTCTTTCCAATAGAATGGAATGAGAAAAATAAATAAAAAGTTAATTTCAATAGTTATATATGTTTTTTTATTAAAATTTTGTATAAATTTTATTGAGAATTTGATCTTGTTTGTGTTCTAATAATTTTATGAAGTTGGGAAATTATTTTGCAAGGTAATGAACAATAATCAAAAAGATTACACCCCAGAAAATGAGGATGATTTTATGAATGAAGAGCAAAAGAGTTATTTCAAGAAGAGACTTGTGAGCTGGAAACAGTCTTTATTGCAAGAGCGTCAAAAGGCTGAGAAGATTGTGGAAGCGTCCCTAGAGTCGGATATTGCGGATATTGCAGCGAAAGAAACGGAACAAAGTTTAGCCCTAGCATCTAAGCAACGTGATAGCTTGTTGATTGAGAAAATCGATCAAGCGTTAAGCAAAATTGAAGATGGATCTTATGGGTACTGTGAAGAGACGGGTGAGCCAATTGATATCAATCGTCTCATTGCAAGACCAATTGCAACACTGAGTTTGGAAGCGCAAGAGAAAAAAGAGAAGTTAAGGCGTTTTCAAACCAGACGTCATGCATAAAACGCTCCGTCATCGTGAGTCCTCGCTCTGTCATCCTGAGCGTAGCGAAGGAGCTTCTTGAGTATGTCTCAGGAAGATTCCTCTCGCGCTACGCTCGCTCAGGATGACGAGTCTGTGGCACCTTCTAACACTGCCGTTATCTCAAAAATCTTACACGACCTTGCCTCACCCCTGACGGTTTTAAATTTTTTATCAGAAACGCACCCTGATATTAAAGACGCTGTTGATGATATGACATGGCGGTTTAAGTGTTTCCGTCATATTTTTGTCAGTACATCTATCCCAGCCCATGAGGCGCAAGATTTATCCAGGCATATCAAAATTAATCTGGAGGGTGATGAATATAATAAAATTTTTGTGCTTTTAGGATTTATTTTTAGGAATACACCCATGAATCTTAAAATTAAACATCATAAATTAGAACTTTCCAAAGCGGATATTAAAAAAGACGATGAGATTTTGATGCGTGTTTTGAAAGAAGAATTAAAGCGTTTTAATATTACACTTTTGATGATATAATGAGATAATAGATATTTGTTGCATAACGCATCGTCATCACGAGGAGTGTAGCGACGTGGTGATCCATTATGGATGGCTACGAACTTCCAGGTCTCGCCATGACGCACGCCGTCAAGAGGTGAGAAATGTCAAATTTATTCGGAAATTTTTTTGAGGATTACCCCAGAGGATTTTGTTTATTTTTATTGGTTGGAGATGATAAAACTATTTTCTTTGGTCCGCGTACAGAACATTCTTTCGCAACACAATTATTGTACAGTAGCTCAGCAAGCTTAATCACAGATTTGCGTCGCATGCTTAAGAATCAGATAGCATTTAATATCGAGAATCCAGATAATAAAAAGCCTTTTAGTCTGTTTTTTAGTGAAAGAATTGGCCATTCTGCTCAGTATGCTCAAGATGTTGCCGCATACTTTTCTCAATTTTTAAATCAGTATGTTTTTAGTGCAAATGCATTAAATGAATGCGGCGCACCGATTTATCTTAAGAATATCTTTTACAATGGTTACAGTGGTGGCATTGGAGTTGATAAGAAAAAAGATTTTGCACATTTGATTTATGACCATCAAAAAACACTTGAGTTGAGTCCGAGGCATAAAATAACACTTGAAGTACCTGATATTGTGAGATTTGAGTGCCCTAAACCCCCAACTTTGCCTGAAATGAAAGAGCCTGAGGTGCAAACAATTTATGTGCAGCAACCCCCTGATTATACTTGGATTTTTGGTATGATGATTGCGGCAATTGCAGCTTTTGCGCCGCTTGTATATTACGCTGCGAAGGATTGAGCGACTTCGAAGTCTCGCCGAAGCTCAAAGAGCGTAGGCGGGCTACCTCCATGGATCACCACGTCGCTGCGCTCCTCGTGATGACGTCACGATGACATCTGCTTCCAAAATGCGCACATCTTTTTTTCATTCTTCTCGCGAATATAAAAATAATAATATTCATGCATATGCATGCAGAAATGCGTTAATATAAAGCTTAAAACTACAGTGAGCAAGGTTTTTCTCAGATCATAATGCACCAGGCCTTCCACAAGACTAAGCGCTAGGAATTTTATATAGTTTTTCAAAAAACCTCACTTGATCAAGAGCTTCTGCTTCATTGTGGAAGGAGAAAGTGTGTACAAAAGGTTAACCCGCCTACGCTCTTCAAGCTACGGCGAGGTTCCGTTTCGTACGCTCCGACGCAGTCGCGTCGTAGCTATTTCGCCATAGCCCTTTGGGCGATGGCGAAAGCGAAGACGGAAAAAATATTTCAAAAATACTTAAATATATATTTTAATATTACTTAAATATGATATAATAAGGTAAAGAATCTTAATGATTAAAAATTATGGCAAAGTTTATTTATAGTTGTCAAAACGAAGGTTTTACACTTGAAGTAGATGATTCAACTAAGAATTACACACTCAAAGGACCCGTTTCACAAACAGGAAAGTTGGTAAACAAGAATATCAGCATTGGGGCGAATAATAAGTTTTACTGTTGCAGTGACAGTCAAACTGTTCTTTTGCTTTTAGTTGATCCTGCAGGTCAATATGAGGCGATTGAGTTTAATCATATGGGGCAAGTGAGTCAAACATTTGTGCCACGTTGTGGTAAGTTTGGTGCGCAAACTATGTGCGGAACTTGCGATGAGTTTTTAGCACTTACATGTTGCGATATTTTAGATACAGTAACACCTCCAGCTACTCCAGCTTCTCCGGACGACACTCAAGGAGAAGATGGGTTTAAAGAGATTTATGTTGCAATGAAGGAAAATGGTCAAATTCTTATTTATCGCTATACTCACACAGGTAGTCCAGTGAATGTAGGCAGTATGAATACTCCAGACACAGGGCCTTTGACGCTACAAAAAATGGGCTTTCCAGGTAACGTATTAGAATTAGTTGATTTAAATTGTTGCGGAACAGCAACGCCAGGCCTAACTGATATAGGTTTCTTGCAGGTTATTGCAAGAGATATAACTGATCAAGAATATGTTTCAGCTGCTATAAATCCTGCAGCTCCTTCAGCTACACCTATTGATTTAGAGCAATTTGAAGCCCCTACAGATTTGCCACTTTCAGCGAGCTTTATAAAAACATTCTGCTGTAATAACCAGTTTTTTGCTGTATTTGAAGTGAATGGACAAAATAGAGTTTATAAGAGCGCAGCAGCAGCAGTTTTGAATCAAGTTGGGTTAGTTGACCTCAATACGGGAGCTGGAAATCATTTAGTTTTAGGTGCCTCAGGTGATAAATTTGTTAGTTTGTTGTGTTGTGATGTAACAACTGCAGCAGATTCTGAAATAGTTGTGATCATGAGAGGAACTGATGGAAAATTCAAGTTCCATATTTTTGAAACAACTGGCGCAACAACACAAGCTTCTGGCGTTACTTTCGGTGCTGGAAATGAAGCGTTTGTGAGTGTCACATGTTGCGAAGAGGTTGATCAAGTGTTCGTAACACTAAAAGATGCAAGCGGTAAATTTAAACTATTTGGATTTAATAACGCAGGCGGTCTCGTAGGTGGAACATTCACAAATGGACTTACTTTGTTTGCGCATGAGTGTAATGCAGATATGGATTTGCAATCTGAAGTAATTTTTGTGTTCCAAAATGATGATATGCAAAACTTTATTTTCATCGTTGATCCAGATGGAACAAACGTGATTTGTCCAGCGTCTGTTGGGTATTGTGGTGATATCGTTGAGAGAATTGAATGCTGCGATATTGCAAAAAATTCAGATACAGGCGCATTTGAAAAGCGTGCAATTTTCGTTGTGTTGAGAGATGCGAGACTAAATCAATTGCGCCTACATGTTCTAGTTGTGACGCCAGCAGGAATGGGAATTCCAGCATTGTTGTCTCAAACGATGAATTTAGGAACTCCAGGCGATTCTCTTGCGCATATTGAGTGTTGTGATTTCACGAGAGAAATTATTACAACAGGAGCTTCAGGTGATAAAGAGTTCGTTGTAGTGTTAAAAACACCTCAAGGACTTCATAAACTTGAGCTTTATAATATTAGTGAAAATGGAACAGGTGTAACTGAAGTTTATGGACATACGTATCCTAAGACACTTGGTCTAAAAGGAGATAAGTTCTTTGCGCTTGTATGTTGTGAGCAAACAACAGATATTAAGAGACTCATTCTTGTTTTGAAAAACGAGTGTCATTTTAGTGCTTACAGTTTCTTAGATCTAACAACAACCCAAGCAACAGTGGGTCAAAAAATAAAAATTGCGCAAGATGCAATTTTGCAACAATATTTCCAATATGTGGATGATGGTGTTGTGTTTGCTTACAAGATTTCCGGCGGGTCAAATGTGTTGTTTATTTTGAATGCAGACGGCACAACAAGAATTTGCCCAGTGGAGTTGCCTGATGGACGTGTGCAAAATGTTGGATTCTGCGATATCGATAACAACGGATTTAACGAATTAATCGTTACAATGAAAGAGGCAAATGGACAAACACGCTTGTACGTTTTGACAGATACAGGAACAACTGTTCCAATTTTCAGCCGTATCATTGCAGATCGATGTGAGCGTTTTGTAGATTTCTTGTGCTGTGATCTAGATAATGATCACAATAAAGAGCTTGCGTTCTTGTTTAGAAATGATAAAACATGTTGCTATCGTTTGGTTGTATATGATCGTTATGGTGATAGATGTTTCTGCCAATACATTTCAGATGAAGGTTTGCAATTTGTAAACATGTCATGCTGTGGCGTGAGAAATGATGAGAGCAATGATGTAATGCTCACATTCAAAAATCACAAAAAAGAGTGCTATACACTTTATGCTTATAACTCAAAAGGATGTAGATATCGTTTGTTTGATTTGCAATTCAAAGAGTCAAAAACTGAAGTTGTGTTTAGATATACAGTAGGATTCTACGATGAGCGTCCAAAGCTTTACAAAGTAACAAAATGCGGCGATCTTGTGCACTGCCCAAAGACATGTTGCTCAAAACCTAAATGTGATGAAGGTATTTATCATGATGATCATCATGAAGCAGATTATTGCGGTAAACCAACAAAAAGTTGTGGATACAGTGAAGGATGTGGCTTCACTGAAGAAAAAGAACCAAAGAAAAACTTTAAATGCAAAAGCACATGCTATGATGATGAGTATTTTGAAGAAGAGTGTTGCAACTTAGGTCAAGGATGTTCTCAAAGCAACTGTTATGATAGATCAGGTTGCTGCAATTACGGCCCTAACGGTTTCTACTAAAAAAATCTAGTGGGGAGCTGTTATAACAAGCTTACCCATCCCCACGAATTTTCTAAAATCCAAAAAGTCTTAAACGCTTAACCATGCAAGCTTTTCTTCTAGAGAAATGGATAGAACAATATAAGGACAGCTACCGTCATGGCGAGCGCGCCTTAGCTTTAGCGAAGGCGGCGTGGCCATCCATGTTTTTCTGGATTACCACGCCTTGCTACGCAAGGCTCGTGATGACGTCTGCGCATATTTAATTCGTGGGAATGAATCAGATCACGAGGAGCGCAGAGCGACGTGGCGATCCAATAGATGGCCATGCTTCGCTAGCCATGCCAACCTCAGGGGTGTCATCACGAGGGATGAAGTCCCGTGGTGATCCATAATAGATGGCCATGCTTCGCTAGCCATGACGATCTATCCAAAAGATTCTTTTTAAACAAACCGTCTAACTTTTGGCAGATGAAAACGATAGACAATTCCCAAAGATAAAAATAAACTCAAAAGTGATGTGCCGCCATAAGATAAAAAAGGCAAAGGAATTCCCACAATTGGCAAAATTCCCATGCACATTCCCATATTCACAAATGCGTAAACGAAAATGGATGAGATCAATCCGCATACAGTAAACATTTCAAAGCGATTTTTGAGACGATCCGCACGGTTTAGCCCCCAAACAATGATCCAAAGATAAAGAACAATTAATACAACAGCCGCAATGCTGCCCCATTCTTCAACAATCATGGCAAAAATAAAATCTGTTTGCTTCTCTGGCAAAAATTGTAAACGTGCTTGTGTGCTTTGCATGAACCCCTTCCCAAACAAACCACTGGATCCAATAGCAATTTTGGATTGCATCACATGGTATCCAGCATTTTGAATATCTGTTTCAGGAAATAAAAATACCAAGATACGTTTTTTTTGATATTCATGTAAAAATTTCCATAGAATTGGTGATAATCCGCCCAATGTTAAAAATGCTGCGCCAAATTTCCATAACTGAATGCCGGATGATAAGGCCATAAATAAACTGCTGCCCATAATCAGCAGAGCTGTCCCTAAATCAGGCTGTTTTGCAATAAGCAGAACAGGAATCATCACCATAAATGCTGGCACAACAAGGGTGCGCATTTGTGTAATTTGATGTTTGAAGTCGCCAAAGTAACGGGCTAATGCAAGAATAACCGCGATGCGCATAAACTCAGATGGCTGCACATAAAGTGAGCCAAAATGTAACCAACGTTTGGCGCCCATTCCTACAAAGCCCATAAGTTCTACGAGAATGAGCGCAATTAAACAGATGAAATAAAAGGGGTAGGACCATGCATAAAAAAATGGTCTAGGTAGTCTTAATGTTAAAAGCATAACCATCACGCCTATGCCGTAGCGCAGGATTTGTTTGAATGCCCATGGGTGAAAACTACCATCTGCAGCAGAGTAGAGAGTTGCAATGCTAATGACAAAGAAAACGATTAGGATGTAGGGCATATCTTTTACACGTCATAACGAGGAGTGAAACGACGTGGTGATCCATTTATCTGATTATTATAATTGTACAGGCATTTTATGGCATAATAAATAAAAAACATAAGGGCGCACAGGAACGTCATCACGAGGAGCGCAGCGACGCGGTGATCCATAAGGGATAGCCACGGTCCTTCGGACCTCGCTATGACGGTCGGCGGCTCATAACAGGTTACTATGCAACGAGACGAAGATATTATTGACACCATACGACCCAGTCATTTTGATGACTTTGTAGGTCAAAAACCAGTGTGTAAAAATTTAAAGGTGTTTATTGAAGCCTCAAAACTCAAAAAAGAGGCATTAGACCATGTTTTGCTCTACGGCCCTCCAGGTTTGGGTAAAACAACTTTGGCCAAAATTATTGCAACAGAGCGCAACGTTAATATCAAAGAAATATCAGGACCAGCCTTAACAAAGAGCGGAGATCTTGCAGCAATTTTAACAAACTTGAATCCTTATGATGTTTTGTTTATTGATGAAATTCATCGTCTCAACATCAGCGTTGAAGAGTTATTATATTCTGCCATGGAAGATTTTAAAATTGATATCATTATTGGTGAGGGTCCAGCGGCTAAATCTATCACATTAGACCTTCCAAAATTCACTTTGGTTGGTGCTACGACACGTGCAGGTTTGTTGACACAGCCATTGAGAGAGCGCTTTCTAATTCCCTTAAGATTGCAGTTTTATGAAGAAGATGAATTGGTGAAAATTATTAAACGCGCATCCTCCATCTTTAACATTGAAATAGAAGAAGAGGGGGCGTATGAGTTAGCGAGATGTTCACGCGGAACGCCACGTATATGTGGCCGTCTCATTCGTCGTATTCGTGATTTTGCCACAGTGAATAACGTGAAAGTTATCAATAAAGAATTGGTTCAATATGCTTTGAAAGAACTTAATGTAAATGCACTAGGTTTAGATCTACAAGATTTAAAATATATCAAGTCTATTCAAGAATTTTATAATGGCGGGCCTGTAGGAATTGAAACATTAGCTGCTGTGTTATCAGAGCAAAAAGACACTATCGAAGATATTATTGAGCCATATCTTATCCAAAAAGGCCTTGTGAAACGCACATCAAGAGGGCGTGTTTTAACAGATAAGGGGTCTGAATACTTTTTGGCTCACGCATCTTAGTTTAGATGTCATTACGAGGCGCAGACCGCCATGGTGATCCAATGAATGGCTCCGCTCGCAATGACGATTTCCATCATCATGAACCTTGCGTAGCAAGGTGTGGTGATCCATAATGTGTGACTTCGGCGCTATAATGATGCCGCGCTTTCGTTCAAAAGATTTTTCACATGCTCCAGCGTTTCCAAAATCAACTCCTGTGGATATTTCACTTTTTCCACAATATCCTTATACCCTTTTAAATGCCAGTATTCATAAGATTCAATATCATATTTACCTTCTGCACAGTAGGCGCAAAACACCATTCGTAAAGATTCTAAAGATTTTATATCTTTCTGTTTGGGAGGTGTTTTTGTTGTGAAGCAAACCAACGTTTTGTCATAGACATAATCTATCGTTTCTGTAATAACATGATCGCCCAAAGGTTTAGAAATCGCTTGGTATAATGGCGCAATCTCTTTGAGAGAGTTAAGAATACGACTTTTTTGATAATGCCAAAATATGGCATCATCGTAATCTATGGACTCCGTCATGGCGAGCGGAGCGTGGCCATCCATTGGATCATCATGGCTCTCTAGCCTCCCTATGGCAATGCGTTTCACAAATCGCTTAAACGGCTCTTTGGATTTCAATCCATAAATATAACGTGCTTCAAATTCTAAGGGGTCCTTTACATATGTTTCCAGAGCTTTATGGTTTAGATTTTTAGGAAATTTCATTGTGCTTATTTCTGAGGAATCACCATATTATTTATTATCTTCGTGTGAAAATGCAATTTACCCCTTTTGTTATTTTTATATTGACTTTTTTAAGAATATATCCTATCAAGTAATCAGAATACAAAATAGAGAATTAAATTTATGTTTATGCTTTTTGCTACGCAGCAGCCACCACAAGATAAAGTAGTCCAACATATGGCAACTTTATCAAGGCGTATAAATTTTCATCAAGGTGTGTTTACTTCTCAAAACTTAGATGGCACTAGTTCTGGATGTCAGAAAAGTATTAATAGATTGGTTGATGCGCTGAATAAATCCCGCCATCAAGATGCCTGGAGCTTATACTTTCAAGCCCCACTTTCTCTAGAGGCTAGTGAAGTATTTTTATACGATGATAAAAATATAGGAAAAGATCTTCTAGTGGCTTTGACTTACATAAGCCAACAATCTTTAACTCCTTAAAGATCTGACAAAGATGTATCTGATTTATTGATGAAATATGAAAAGCGTTATGCAGAGCGTAAAACTTGGGCAGATTATTTAACTATGGCGCTGAGCATATCTTTTGTATATTGTGTACTTGATTATTTATATTTAAAAGCAGGTTCAAACAAATCTATCCATGAAGATTTTGTCGATTTTGTTAAAACTGGACCATTTTCTTTACTGTTATTTACTGCAATTCCTGCAATGAAGTTGGTTTTAGAGGGATTTAATGTTTTTTATAAAGAAAGCTCTGATGTGTATGAACTGCGAATTCGTATCAAGTCTCTAAAAGAACTTTTATAATATCCTAGGAGGCACAAAAATGTTTTTTTATTTTGTAAATACTTCTTCTGATGATAAGATTCCAGAAACCCAGCTTTTATTAAATTCTTCTATATCTACTCCTAGAAAACTTGCATTGACTAATATATCTGAGGGGATGAAAGTTATATTAGCGAAACTTGAATCTAAATATGTTTTTTCATTTTTGTCTGCGGATGGAATGGATGAAAGAAATAAAAATGATGTTGCGTTACACCATATTGTAAAATGTTTATCTTATCTTGAATCCAATAGATTTACTTTAGAAATAAGCACCAAATTATTTTTCGATGTATCAATTAACGTTTTGAATTGTCTTAAAAAAATTTACCCATTGCCTCAAAATTATACTGAAAGTCATTTATTTTTCTATGCATGTATGTTGTATGATGTGCAATTGAATCGAGACAATCAATTAATCTGGGATCTTATAGAGATTCTCCGACCGCTTTACGAGTATAAAAAAAGTACTTGGTTAGGGTATTTAGAGAGTCTTACTGATTCAGAGTATCCTGAGTCTCCTAAGAGAGTGGAGAAAGACAAAAAAGCGTAACGGTTATCTTATAATATTCTGCATTTCCATGACATCCAAACTCGCTCCCCCAATCAAAAATCCATCGCATGCATCACGCAAACTATCGGCATTTTTACTGTTCACAGAACCGCCATATAAAACCGTCTCGCATTCAGTGCGCATTTTAAATGCATTCACCATCAAGAAAATTTCAGATGGTTTAGGTGTTTTGCCAGTTCCAATAGCCCACACAGGTTCGTAAGCAATCATATAGCTTTTTGGATCAAGGTCGATATCCATAAGTTCTGCACTACAGATAATTGGTGTCATACCTGCCTCAATGACGCGACGCGCTTTTTCCAATACAACAGCTTCTGTCTCGAATGCTCTTCGTTCAGAATGTCCCACAATAACATAAGAGCATCCTGAATCTTTGAGCATTTCAGCACTTACCTCACCTGTATAAGAACCTTTGTAGTATTGGCTACAGTTTTGCGCTCCAACAGTCAGTGCACTGTTTTGAAAATGATGGATTAAGGGGTAGGGCGGGCAGACAATAACGTTCATGAGATGTCTTTTATAAGATTCACATAGCCCTTTATCTCCATTCATCTTCCAGTTTGCTACGTATATCATTTTAGAACTCCTTGTTGTAAAGGTCCGTCATTACTATGGATGGATGGTCAAGGTCCTTCAGGACCTCGCCATGACGGGCTTAGATCGTCATCACGAGGAGCGTAGCAACGTGGCGATCCATAAATAGGTGACCAAAGTTCTGCTACGATGACGAGTATTTTCCCTCTAACCATTGTTACAATGGAGAATTTTTATTACAGTGTAAATAGGTAAAATACGGACATCAATAAATTATGGTTCAAAGTAAATGGCTTAAATGGGGATCTGTTGTTCTCACAGTTCTGATTATTGCAAGTTTTGTTTTGCAGGATCGCTATGGACTCATCTCATCCACACAAAAGCATTTTGCAAAGATTGATGGCAAATCCATTAACAACAGAAAGTTTTTCCAATTGCTAGATCATCAAATTAAGTCTATCAAGGAAAAATCACCTCATCTCACAATGGACGATTTCAAAATGGCGCACTTTCCAGAGCAAGTGCTAGATGAATATATTGGAAGCACGGTGAGAATATTGGAGTTAAGACATCAAGGTTTTACTGTTTCTGAAGATATGCTTATTAAAAAGCTTAACCAATATGGTCAAAACTTTAACCTGTACTTCAACCAGATGGATCCAGAGCGCAAAAAAGTTATGCTTGAAGATGTAAGGCGTGAGATTGTCGAGCAACAATTGGTATTGCCATATCAGTTTCCAAAAGGCTATCAGAAGCTTATTCATCAAAGTTTTAATTCAGATCGTGTGATTGATGTGATAACTATTGATTATTCCAGTATAAATGTTTCTGAAAATCCAGCAGAAGATGAATTGCAAGCAGTGATCGAACAAAATCCACAAGCGTTTATGACGCAAGAGAAGCGCTCATTCTATTTAATTAACTTGAGTCGCAAGAAATATAATTTTACACAAGACGAACTTCAAACATACTATAAGAAGCATAAAGAAGCCTTTATTGGATCTGACAAAAAACCACTGATTTTTTCAAAAGCCTTGCCAGAGGTTGAAGCGCAGCTTCGTTTTGCAAAAATTGCTGAAGCTGCAAAAAATCTCAAAGCGCGCATTGAGAATGATGAAATCAATATTGATGATATCGAAGCGCAAGGATACAGAAAAGAAACTTTTAAGAAAATGACGAAAGAAACGTTATTTACCTATAGTTTACCTGTTTTGAATTTTGCGTTTGAGCAAGAGTTAAATGTTTTATCGGATGTGTTTGAAGATCCAGCAACAGGCGATCTGTTTGTTGTGCAAGTATATGAAATTGATCCAGAGACACAAATGAAAGGCGCAGAATTGCAAAAAGCCGCTAAGAAGATGTGGTCTGTCAAAAAGAAAGAAGAAAAAGCTAAACAAGATCTTGAAACTTTGTATCAACTCGAACGCAAGGTTCAGGAATTTTATGAATTTGTAGCAAAGCGTAAATTTAAAGTGAGACGTAATGTTGCAATCAACCGCGCAATGCAAAAGACAGAAGGTCTGAACCCAGAGTTGTTGTTTAGAGTATTCCAAACATCTGCAGACGGAAAAATGGTTTACATTTATACAGATAAAGGTATAACGTTAGCGCGTATTATTAAGGATGAGCTATACAAAGGCGGTGCATTTGAAACAAAACAAGCTGCACAATTCTTTGGTCAAACTGCGCATCAAACGGTTATGTCCACATTCTTGCAACACTTGTCCACACGTCACAAGATTGAGAAAGATGTGGATTATCTGTATCAGGAGATTCAATTCTAGTCCAAGCATAGACGCCGCGCCGCCGTCATGGCGAAGCCCCGCGAAGGTGCTGCGGCCATCCATCCGTCTTCGCTAATTTTGCCAAAGGCAAAATTTAGCTACGACGAGATGATTTATCATCGAGTAGGAGTGTGTGTCTCGCCGAAGCCCAAAGAGCGTAGGCGGACTCTCTAATGGATCACCACGTTGCTACGCTCCTCGTGATGACGGCAGTTGCTGCGCGTATTTCGTGATGAAAATTATTTCCAATCGAAATGCCCCTCTCCCTTTTGCAAGGCTAGAGGGCGATTTTGTACATCAAGCCAATTGAGCTCATTCCTCCAAGGTCCTTGGGTTCCTGCTGGAATTATGTATAGATGTCCATCTATTTTGGCAATTTTCATAAGTTCAGGAAATTGTGTCATATCACATAGCGACTTGGGATTTTGAGGATCAAAGTCTGTGATGCCTATACTAAACTCACCATTTGTTTTCACTCTAACGGTGAAAGGTAAATCCTTGCGATACCAAATATGTTGAGCAGCTCTTCCACTATATTGCGTATGCCCATTCGTTGTGTCGGGCTGACACTTAAATTGATTCTCTGTTAACACGTGATCTAACGTTCCAGGCTGTGGTTTTTTTCCAGCAAATTTCATGTATCCTTTTTTCTCTGCGGAAATAATATCCAAAAGCATTCGCTCTTCCGCATGAACCATTTCAGCAAAATTACTTGCATCTAAAGGTTTTGTGAGCTGTTTGTTTTGATAATACTCCTCAACAGCCAAAAATGTTCTTTGAGATAATGCATAATCTAGCTCAGTAACATCACAAAAAATAAGCCTCATATTATGTTGCTCTTTCAGCATATTGAAATACTCATCAACCCAAGACATATCAGGATCAGCATCAATATTGTATGCAGTTCCATAATGCTCAATAGCTTGCTTTAAAGGTTTCCATCTAGCTGTTATATTTGCTATGGTTTTATCTCGTGAAGGAGCGAAAGGGATCTTGGTTTTAGTTTGATACTCTTCTTGAGCTGTTCGTCCTAAGTATCCAGCCGCATGTTCCTCTTGACCATAGGCATCATCTACATGCTTTGTCTTAAAGAAAATTTCTCTACTGACAGTAAAGGCATCTGGATCCATTAGCAGTTGATCAAAGATGCTATACAATTCTTCAATATTCCAGCGGCGCAGTTGTAATAAATCAAGAGTTCCAAATCTGCTAAATTCATTTAGATCACAATAATAAACCAAAAATGCATCACATAAATCTATAAATGCTAATTTAACCTTATCTCTTTGGTTTTTTTCAGTGAAACTTCCAGGAGGTAGCGCGCCTATAATTGGAGGCAAGACATCTTTTAAGCTTGCCATAATTGCCCTGATATCATTCAACGATGCAAAAGATAAATCTTTTTTTCTGACCTTAGCTTTCTTTGGTAAGAAAAACTTAGGCTTTTTTCCATCACTATAATTGGTTGCTGCTTCAAACCAAATAGCTTTTAAACTCCTTGAGAAATGCTGCAGCCCATTTAATGGTCCTTGCAAATCTTGTGCAAATTTATTCTCAAAAAATGCATCCAATTTTTTGATCAGCTTCATATCTCTAACGAAACTTTTTACTTCTTTTTCCAATATTGGGAGTTGATGTGTATTGCCTTTTGCATGAATACGTCTTAATCGTTTTGCAAAAGTATGTTCTTTTCTAGAGAGTCTTCTTTGCAGGTGTTCATCCACACTTGTTTGTAAGTTATGGATTTGAATTAAATGTTTTCTGATACAAGTGTCATGCCCCTGTGCGATTTCCACAGCACTTGGTTGATTTTCTTCTATAAATTCCCAGTCACTACCATGTATGTTTGATAAAAAGATCCATTGCAACATGCTTAATACTCAAAAAAGTTAACCCTAGACATTGAACGATATTTTATAAGAGTATGTCAACTTACTTCAGAACGTCATTACGAAGAGTGAAAATTGACGTCATCACGAGCTGACCCATATCCCCACGAATTTTCTAAAATCCATAAGGACAACGACCGTCATTTAGATCATGAGGAGTGTATAAATTTCGTCATCACGAGGGACGAAGTCCCGTGGTGATCGATGGATGGCCACGCTTCGCTCGCCATAACGGTGGTGGCGCTGCGACTACTGCGAAGACACCTTCACTAAGCTAATATAATTCTTATTTCGTTTCATAACTTCAAATCGCACACCTTGCACATCATATACACGCCCAACTTCAGGAATTTTTTGCGCAACATGCAACAACAAACCAGCAATAGTTGCTTCGGTGTCCTCAAGCTCAAAGTTAAACTGACGATTTAAATCGCGAATAGTGAAATCACCAGGTAGTAAAATAGAACCATCTTTGCGCACCATAACATGACCTAATTTGATATCATACTCATCGTGGATTTCTCCCACGATTTCCTCAATCAAATCTTCCAATGTCACAATACCTTGGAATACACCAAACTCATCTACGATTACAGCAAAGTGTGCATTTTTTGTGCGAAACGCTTTCAATTGATCCAAGAGATTTGTGGTTTCAGGAACGAACCATGGAGCTTTTGCTAATTCTAATACATCGAAATTTTTGGCCGATTTGCCTTTTTTGATAAAGAATTCCAAAAATGCTTTTGCATGCACAACACCAACAATATTATCAGGCTGTTCTTTCCAGATAGGTAAACGGGTGTAAGGTGTCGTTTTGATTGTATTAATAATATTTTCAAGTGTGTCGTCAGCATTTAACATCTGCACGTTTTTACGAAATGTCATAATATCTTGGACTTCAACTTTAGATAAATCTAAGATGCTGTTAAGCATGCTTTTTTCTTCAGAAATTTGCTGCATTTGTAAGTCAATATAAGTACGAATTTCTTCATACGGATCTAGCGAGTCAGAATGTTTAACGCGCAGCATTTTCAAGGTTGCATCTGCAATAAAACGCATAAGAATGTTGGGGATTTTGCATATGCGTGTTAACAATCGTAGAAATCTTGCTGATTTTAACAATACAGTTTCTGGACTGCTTAATGCAATCATTTTTGGCACAGTTTCTCCATAAATCAGGAACACAATGGATACAACAACCCCCACAATGGCTTGCCCTAAATCACCAAAATGCGCCACCGCCCAAATAGCAGTTAAAAATGGAATAAGCATTGTTGCGATAGAGACGCTTGTCAATATAGCGCTGATAACTTCCCCAGCGTTATCTTGCAATTCTTTTACAACAACTGCAGATTTATTACCTTCTTTAACGAGTTTATGAATTTTAGATTTTGATGCTACATTTAAAGATGTTTCGCATGATGCCAAAAGTGCTGCGAGCAATAAAAGAAAAAAAACAAGAACGAGAACCATGAAATCCTGTGCGTTGTCATCTAAGTCGTCATCACGAGAAGTGAAGCGACGTGGTGATCCATTATGGATAGCCACGACCTTCCAGGTCTCGCCATGGCGGAGTGCAAAAACCTCAAGATGACGTAATTTATATCTTCACCATATTATCACTCTCGGGCTTGTCTAGACAACCAAAACACCCTAAAATACTTATAAGCGCCTGTAGCTCAGCAGGATAGAGCAACAGCCTTCTAAGCTGTGGGTCAGGAGTTCGAGTCTTCTCAGGCGCGCCAGATTTTATGTGCAGGGGGTCCGTCATGGCGAGCGAAGCGTGGCCATCCATAATGGATCACCACGTCGCTGCGCTCCTCGTGATGACGTTTGTTCAACCGAAGGTTTATTTATGACAACAGAAACCATCCGCGTTCTCGGCATAGATCCAGGTCTTGTAAAAACAGGCTTTGGGGTTATTGAAAAGAAAAATAATCAATCCCGTTGGATTGCGCATGGTGTGTTAAAAACCAAAATCAAAGATCCTTTGCCAATACGCCTTACAAGTTTGCATCAACAAATGAGTGCTGTTATTGAGGAACATAAACCGCATATTTTATGCATTGAAGAAATTTTTATGAACAACAACCCACAATCCACTCTCAAGCTAGGCATGGCACGCGGTGTTTTAATCATGCTAGCCTCTGTTTTCAACATGCCATTTTTTGAATATCGTCCGAATTATATCAAAAAAACTGTGACAGGTAGCGGGCATGCAGATAAAGAGCAAATAATGAAAATGGTGGAATTGCTACTTTCGCCTCAAGAGCCGATTACGCAAGATTCTTCAGATGCGTTGGCTGTTGCACTGTGCTACATATAATTGCCTAGCACATCGTCATTGCGAGCGGAGCATCGCATCTATGAATCACCACGTCGTTACACTCCTTGTGATGACGACCTATGCACCATCAATAAAACAATGCCTTCACATAATCCACAGCATATCGTGCCCACGACCCTTTTTTCACATCTTCTTTTGTATAAAGTGTGTAAGTCTTCTCACCATTAGACGTTTTAATCGTCGCAATTCCTACAGGCGTGCCTTTATCCACAGGTCCTTTAAGATATTTTTTCGCTATTGTGATATTGCACGTCGGCTCTTCAGAATTCATGCCCAATGTTACGCACACAGGCGTTTTTGCTCCCAAATCAACAGACCGTTTATCACCAAATAAAACAGGTATTTTATGCGCTGTTGCGCCTTCTTCTAAGAAACAATAAGCTTTTGTTTGATACATTGCAAAACGTGCCATCCGTTCAACATCCCATTCGCGATCGCGCTCAGAATGATATCCATTTGCAAAGACAAGAATACGTCGTTTGGTTTCAGGATTTACCATACTCACAACAGTGCCATAAGAGTCATCAAATCCTGGCTTTACGCCGTCAAACCAATCATTTTTTAGCAGGCTATTTTTACTTGTTTGAAGCACACCATTAAAATTAAATGTTTTTTGTTTAAATAAATAATAATATTCTGGGAAATTTGTAATTAAATAATGAGTTATTTTGATTAAATCTCGTGCAGTTGTGTAATGCTCTTTATGAAACAGGCCCGAGGCGTTTGTGAAATGCGTGTTTGCTGCGCCAATACGCACTGCCATATCATTCATGAGTTCAGCAAAATTTTCTTCTGATCCAGCAAGGGCAATAGCCAAAGTTTTCGCAGCATCATTTCCAGATACGCAAATTAATCCTTTTAGCAAATCAAATACAGATACTTTTTGTCCTAATTTTAAAAACATAGACGTTCCTGGTGCGCGATATGCGGCTTTTGGAACGGTGAGCATTGTTTCCAATGTAATTTGTTTATTTTTCAATGCCTCAAATATGACTAGCGCTGTCATGATTTTTGTCATAGACGCTGGATAAGTTTTTGCATCTGCATCACGTTCTACAATAACATCTTGGCTTTGGTAATCTATAATCAGGACATGAGGTGCTTTGATTTTGAGTGGACCTGTTGTTTCAGGTGCGGCTTTGGAAAATAAAAAAAACATGGTTCTTTCTCTGTCGTCATCCTGAGTGAGCGTTGAACGAAGGATCTTCCCAAGTTTGTCTCAGGAAGGTCCTTCGCTGCGCTCAGGATGACGGTGCGTCGCTATATGACTTATGTATACAAAAAATTTAACCAAAATTCAAGGATGGATTTATTCAAAAATTGCGCCTATTATGGAAGTTGTTAGCAAGTTTTTATAAAAAATGGCGCAAGTGAAAGAATTGAAACAAGAGAATCATAGCTCTCAAGAGCATGCATTTGTTGCGCCTCAAAACTTGCAAGCTGAGCAAGCATTACTAGCTGCGCTTTTGATTAACAATAAAAGCTTGGAAAGTATCATTGAATTTCTAGCACCAGAGCATTTTGCTGATGCGTTTCACGGGGAAATTTATGCAGCAATTATGCATTTTGCAGATCGCAATAAAATTGCTGATCCAACGACATTGCAAAACTATTTTGGAGATAAAGAGTGTCAAGAATATTTATTCTCCTTAGCCAACAATGTGATTTCTGTCATCAATGTGGAAGATTATGCGCGCACGATTTATGATCTTTATTTAAGACGTGAATTGATTGATATTGGTGAGCATATCGTCAACGATTCTCGTGATTTTAAACTAGACACAACTTCTCAAGATATTATTGAAGAATCTGAGCAGAAATTATTCCATCTTGCGACGCATAAAACGAACAGCATTATTTCTTTTAAACAGGCTTTGAATGCAGCTGTAGAAAGTACAGAACATGCATTTAAAAGCCCAGATAAAATCGTGGGTGTAGGCACAGGTTTTAAAGATTTGGATCATATGCTTGGTGGATTTCATAAATCTGACTTGTTGATTTTAGCGGGACGTCCGTCCATGGGTAAAACCGCTTTAGCAACGAACATTGCATTTAATTCAGCGAAACGATTCAAGGAGACGGGTGCGCCTGTGGCATTCTTCTCACTGGAAATGTCATCCGAACAATTGGCGCTTCGTATTTTATCAGCTGAAGCACACATTCCATCTGATAAAATGCGTCGTGGTGAAATTCATGAGCATGATTTCAAAACCATCACCAAAACAAGTTTCGATTTACAAAACTTACCTTTGTATATTGATGATACACCTGGTTTATCTATTATGGCTTTGCGTAACAGAGCGCGTAGATTAAAGCGTCAGCATGGTATTGGTATGATTGTGATCGACTATTTGCAATTGCTATCAGCCCAAAGAAAAAGCAATGATAGCCGTGTGCAAGAAATTTCCGAGATTACAAGGTTGTTGAAAAACCTGGCTAAAGAATTGGATGTTCCAATTTTAGCGCTATCCCAGTTGTCTCGTGCGGTTGAGCAAAGAGAAGATAAGCGCCCGCAATTGGCTGACCTTCGTGAATCTGGAACCATCGAACAAGATGCCGACGTTGTAATGTTTGTATACCGTCCAGAATATTATGAAGCGCGCAAAATGCCAACGGCAGATGAAAATGACCCAAAGCATATTGAGTGGAAAGATAAAATGGCCAAGTTGCACAAGAAAGCTGAGCTGATTGTAGCAAAGCAACGTCATGGTCCTGTAGGAAGTGTGAAACTTGGGTTTGATGGAAGAATTACGAAGTTTGAGAATTTGGAAGATGGCAAATAGACTTGGTTTTTTTAGTTGAAGCACCGGTTTTAGAGTTGTTTAGTATGTCCTCTATAATATCCAACCCTTGAGGTGTTACTGCAAAGGGGTCAGTCATTTCCTCGTTAGTGTTAATCGATTCCACATTGTTTGAGCTGCGCCAAAGCGTTTCGCTAAGATTGCTTTTTAAGGGATCTGAAGCTGAAGTATACAAAAAGTACATGAACATCATATTTTATTTTTGGTGCGTTCTAATAATAATGGTTAAGAAAATCTTTACATTAAGTTAACAAAAGGCACTATGTGGGTTTTATATATTAAACGCAAAAGCAAGCTCAATAAGTTGGCAGTGATTGCATAAAGGCAGCGTCACAAAAGGCAAATTTGAGATATGAGTTGTTAACTTTGAGAATTTGACGGAGAGTGGTAGTTAAGATCACCACTTACTTGCTGAATGTCCGCAAGGGTAAAAACCGTGAGTTGCTGGAACTATAATTTGCGTCCCTGCTTGAACCTCTTTTAATCGCGCATCAAATGTTTTGATTTCTAATTCATATGTTTGAGAAGGATTAAGAAAGTCTCCTATAGCTTTAGCTACTACCATATCTAAGAATCGCGTCATTTGAACAACTTGAAAACTATTGGTGAGAAAAGTAAAGACGTTAGGTGATAGATT
The DNA here is from genome assembly GCA_023898745.1 of Alphaproteobacteria bacterium. Lineage (NCBI taxonomy): Bacteria > Pseudomonadati > Pseudomonadota > Alphaproteobacteria > Alphaproteobacteria bacterium. The sequence continues at coordinate 264,484 of CP060237.1, read as the reverse complement.
GGTGCATAAGCGATCTCTCGTTGTATGTTCTTCTAACATTTTAAGAAATGCGTTAGGCGGTGTTGTTGTGTCGATTGGAAAGTCTTGTGTCACTTTATCCGAACCCTCTCTTTTCATTCGTTCTGAAAACCATGATTGAATCATGTGAACCAGCTCTTGAATTGTGAGGTCTTTATTTAATTTTGGCTCAAAAACTTCATGATAAAATGTTCGACGATCTAATGCTTTTTGAACATTTTGTAAGCGTATTTCATAGCGTTTTGCTTCTGTTGATACACGCTCTTTTTGTTGTTCGATTTCACGAATTTGTAAGTTTTGCTGTCTTAACTCTTCTCGTAAAGTTTCTTCATTGGCTTTGTCTTTTTCGATTTGAGATTCTAATGCGCTTGCTTTTGCCTTGTATTGTTTTAAAGTGTCATCTAGCAACTCCAGTTTGCTAAGTTTTTCGGCGCTTAAAGATTGACTTAATGCGCGAATACGACCTGAAACCATCTCTGCGCTTTCTTTTCCAGCGGCCATAGCTTCTAATGCATTAAGAATTCCATCATTTATTGTGTTCAAGGTGCCAATTTGTTGATTTGCAGCTTGCAGTGCGGCTAAGTGAGTTTCTGCGCTGCTTCCTATCGCTCTCGCTGCACCTAATTGCTCGGCAAGTTGGAGATTCTCTTTTCTTGCTGTCTCAGCCTCTTGTGTTTTAGCGTCTAGCAAGGTTTTTAATTTGTTAATTTCCGCTTGCTGTTGGGTGGGGGCACTTGCTGCCGTGCTAGCAGAAATTTGGACTGGTGTTGTGCCCGTCATTCCAGGTCCTATAGCGACTTGTTGCTGTTGTTGAGTAGGGGTTAACCAGTTTGACACAAATTGTGGCACAAGCCAGTTCCAACTGGAAGCATTGATAAAAAGTAAAAACATATTTCAAGGTTTTGAAAGTTCTACCGCATGTTACGGAAGAATTAAAAGATATTCAAGGGAGAGTAAACTGTTATATGGCAGTGTTTGTGGATTGCGACGCATTCTCAAGAATGCTCGCAATGACGAGTCCAGCATATCGTCATCACGAATCCGCCACAGCCCCTTCGGGATTTTGCCAGGCTGCCGCTCTTTCAACAAAATGAGATGCCTTTTCTAATTCCTTCAAACCATCTTTTTGTAACACATCCAAACAACTCTTTAAATCTTCAGACACATGCTCAAACACTTCTATTTCTTCACGCAGTTTTACACATAGGCCTGTTAAAACCGTCACCTGAGAAAAATCATCACATGAATTTGCTTTGATAAAAACCATAATTTACCATTTGGTGTGTGGTAATTATGGTTTTAGGAAAAAATAATCTTAAAACAAGTCAAATAAGAATGTGTTTGCATCTTCTCTTTCTAATGAAAATTCACTATAATGACCGTATGCGGATGTGGTGAAATTGGTAGACACGCAAGATTTAGGTTCTTGTGGCGAGAGCTGTGGGGGTTCGAGTCCCTCTATCCGCACCATCCTTCTTCGCTTCCGCCGTCGCCCAAAGGGCTATGGCGGATAGCTACGACGAGATCGATCGAGTCGGAGTGTGCGAAGTGGATGTCTCGCCGAAGCGTAAGCGCGAAGGCGGACTATCCATAAAAACAGAAAGGCCACAAAAATGAAACTAAGTGTTGTTAGAGACGAAGAGTTATCCAAAGAGTTCCATGTGCAAATTTCTAAAGCAGACTTTGATAAGAAGTTTGAAGCGGTTATACAAAAAGAAAGTGCAAACATCATTATCGATGGATTCAGAAAAGGAAAAGCCCCTTTAGAACTCGTTAAAAGACAACAAGGCCACAAGTTTGAGCGTCAAGTGCGCGTTGAGCTTTTAGAAGAAAGCTTAGATGATATTGCAAAAAAACATAAAATTGATAAAAAAGATGTGGACGTAAGATTCAATCCAGAAAAAGATAATGTTTTGGATTTTAATGTGACTTACGACACAGTGTCTGATTTTAAATTGAAAGAATTGAAAGATCTTAAGCTCAACAACTATTACGTTGATGTTGAAAGCAAAAAACTGCAAGATCAAGTATTAAATCGCATTCTACTAACTGAGCGCGTAGAGTTCGATAAAGAAGTGAAAGACAAGCCAGTTGGGAAAGATCATTTTGTTGTGATTCATATTGATGTATATCACGATGACAAATTAAAAATGGAAGCGTTTTCCAACAGAAAGTTAGATGTATACATGGGGGATGAGTCTTTCTTAGGGAAAGATTTCATAAAGCAGCTTGAGGGCATGAAACTCAATGAAGAAAAAACATTTGAGATTACCTTTCCAAAAACACAACCATCTAAATTCTTAGCTGGTAAGAAACATAAGGTTTCTATCAAGGTTGTGAAAATTTATACTCTTGGAAAGCTCAATGAGAGTGGATTGTTGAAAAAACTTCAAGAAAAAAATCCTGACCTAAAAGACTTGGATCAATTGAAGTTGCAATTGACACAAGAATTTGGCGGACAACTCGTTACGGATTATTTAGATATCATTCATAGAAGAAGAACGTTAGATGCCATTGATGATACATATGACTTTGGCATGTCTGCTCGATTGGTAGAAAATGCAATTCAAGATATCAAAAAAAGCTTTGAAGAAGAGCAAAAGAAAGCTAAAGAGAATGGAATCATTCTGCAGGAAGATATCATCAGAACACCAAAAGAAAACGAAGCTGAATTTGAGCGTTTAGCAAAGCGTCGCATCAAGGCGCATGAAATTTTCATGAAAATGAGAGATGCATATGCGAAGGATCTTCAAGTTACAGAAATGGATATGCGTAAAGCATTGATAGAGTATGCACAAAATTATGGCGTGCCTTTTGAGCAAGCCGTAGAATTTTTGAAGAAAAATGAAAATTTTGCAAAGCGTATCATGTCACGCATTTTTGAAACGAAAGCTCTTGATCTTTGTCACAAAAACGCTACACTGACGCAAAAACCAATAGCAGATATTATAGAAGTTTTCGCGTTGTATGACGAGATCATGCCAGGAATTTTGGTTGGCGTATAACCCGCGCGGAAATGCGTCATTGCGAGCGTAGCGGATGTCTCGCCGAAGCTCAAAGAGCATAGGCGGACTATCTCTCCATGGATCACCACGTCGCTGCGCTCCTCGTGATGACGATATTCCGTGAGCTCCTCGTGATCTGACGCATCCCCACGAATTTTCTAAAATCCAAAAAAGTCTTAAACGCTTAACCATGCAAGCTTTTCTTCTAGAGAAATTGATAGAAAAATATAAGGACAACGACCGTCATGGCGAGCGCGCCGTAGCTTTAGCGAAGGCGGTGTGGCCATCCATGTTTTTCTGGATCACCACGCCTTGCTACGCAAGGCTCGTGATGACGCGCTTCCGCTTATCCAAACACCTTCGCAGATTTATCAATCGCTTTTTCCACTTTTAGGGAGCGACCCATGTGTTGCGCTTTATTAAGCGCTTCAATTGCTTTGTCTTCATCGGCACTATCTTCGAATTCTATAAACGCATACCCTTTAATGCGATTTCTCTCGTGATCTTGAGGGATGGTAACTTTTGCTACAGCCCCATATTGTCCAAATAATGCTTCTAAATCTGCGTATGTTGCTGTGTATGCGATATTTCCGATGTAAACTGACATGGGTCTTTATCCTTTCGTAAACTTGGTGACTGATGTTCGGGACTGTGGCGAAAAATGTTTTTTTCTGCCTCCCTCTAATTAAAATGTTAATTAAAATATTTTTTAAAGAACATCTTGTTATTTAAAAAATATTATATATTTAAATTATTTTACTTTATTAATAGTTTATTAATACATTTTTACTATTTGTTAACTTTTAATATGAGACATAGATAAATAAAGGGCGACATGTTGTCATGGTGAGCGTAGCGTGGCCATCCATATGGATCACCACGCAGCTCAGCTCTTCGTGGTGACGAAAGGACAAAGTTATGAAAAAAAGCATTTCACTTCTTGCAACTCCCTCGTGGATTAATCTCAAAGATGTATTACATAAAATAGAAGCTGCACAAGATGTGGATTCATTGCATATAGATGTCATGGATGGGCATTTTGTGCCAAATATCGCTTTTGGCCCTGATTTAGTTAGAGATATTGCTGAAAACACAAATATTCCTATTGATATGCATCTTATGATTGATTGTTTTGATGCAATGTATAACGTCTATAAAAACATTCCACATAGAAAACTATACGTGCCTTTTGAAAAACTAAAACATGCAGAATATGTTTCGATAAATGTTGAAACAAATGTTAGTGATGTTTTGCCTTATATAAAAGATATAAAATCTATTTTATTGATGACAGTTAAGGCCGGTTTTTCTGGGCAGAATATGTTAATGGATATGTTAAATAAAATTACAATACTAAAAGATGTCAATCCATGTCTTGAGGTATGGGTTGATGGTGGTGTTAATGAAGAGACAATAAAGATAGTGCAGCAGTATCGTGTGGATGGTGTTGTGATGGGGTCTGGGTTTTTTGAAAAAAGGTGAAGATGGTGTGATGTATACCCTAGATCACCACATCACTCCGCTTCTCATGATGATGGGCAGTGCGTCATTGCGAGCGTTCGTTAGAACGCGTGGCAATCCATGTTAACCATTTGTTAACTTTTATAACAGTTTTTTGCGAAATAAATAGGTGAACAGAGAGGTATTATATTTATGCTGTTCTCTATATTATTTGCTGCTAGTCCATCTGATAGCTATAAGAGCACTCCCTCCGATACTGTAGACTTAGGTGATTTTAGGTATATAGAAGGAGAGAGCGCTATTTTTGGGGTATGGATGGACAATGATAATGATACTGAGGATGAGGATGTAGTGACTTCTCCTCCAGTGCGCCAGCAAACAAGTTCTATACAAGGGTCTCCGGAGCCTTTTAAACTGGATCCTACCGCCTTAAGTCCAAGTCTTAGTCCCATGAACGGCTCTTTTGCAAGTGCAAGAAACAAACAACGAAGAAGCACCGTGACTATGCCTAACACTTTTTTTGCTGGAGATATGTTTAGCAGCGGTGAAGATAGAAAGAAATTCAGGGCTTATTGTGATGAATTTCAAGAAATTTCGAGCGACTTAAAATTATATTTGCGTGACGGTGATGCATCAATAAGTCAGTTAGGAAAAGTTTCCTTTAGAGAAGGTGTGGATATTTTATACTCCATGCGTGACAGGATTTCGACTCAGTCAGCAGGGGTAGGTCGTCTAAACTTAAGACCTTTAGAGGAGCTATTGTCTTTTTCTACAACCGCGATTTTAGAGGTATCTTCCCAAACCATCGAAAGTTTAGCAAATCGTTTTCTTTGCAGTGCATTGTCTCGAAAATTCAAAGATTTGTGTCAAACATTGAGTGTGGAAAGGATGGGTGTTGGTGATGATTTAACACACCATCGTTATACGCACTTTTTATATATGCTTGATAAACAACAGACCTTATCAGGGTTTATGAGTGTTTTAAGCACCTACATTCGTAAGCCTGATATGTTTGCGACAGTTCCTTATATGAAGGAATTGGATCAGGAAGGGGAGTTATGTAAAGTCGCAGCAGATAAGGTAGATAAAACTTTTGTTGAGGAGCTGTTGTATTTATTAGTATCAGAACGCGAAAAAGCATTTCAACAACAAAAAGCAGCAGCTTTCTATGAACAGCCTTCCAATAGACTTTCTCCTCAGAGTGTTCTGGGGTCGAATCTCGACAGTTTTTTTGCAGCTAAAGCTGATATGATGAAAAGATTGAGCAATGAATCAAAGCGTTTGGAATTAGAGCAACAATTTGAAATTTTAAGATATAGTCCGGGCGGGCCGATTTTTAGAGAGAGATTAATAGAGATATGGAAATTTTTGAATGAAAATAAGTTGAGAGATGAGAATTTACAGCGCATTTTATTGAATAGTATTGGGATATCTCGAGGCAGAATAGAAGGGCTAAAAGCTCGTTTGTTGCCAGTAGTGGGAAATTTGTCAGATGAATTTGCGTTATTTTGTCAGAATCTGAATAATGCTAGAAATTTGGCTTTAAGTAATGTTGAGGGGTGGATTTATTTTTCTTTTTTAGAGTCTTTGAATAGACAAAAGACTGTGTTTGGATTTATGAGAGTTTTGAGTACATATATTCGTGAACCTCAAAAATTTAATAGTATTCCTAGCGATAACGCATTAGACAAAGAGGATGAGTTGGCAATGGGGCAGCCAGACTCTAAACGAACTCCTGCATCGATGCTTTATTCGCTCCGGACAGCAAGACGTGTTGTGATGGAAGAGTTTCCAACTGAAGCTATTAGTGCGCGAGCCGACTTCAGAAAATTTTATAAGGATTTTGTGCAAAATTTAAAAACAAAAGCTCTGATTTTAGCAGTTGAGGGGAAGGAAGAAGGTGCAACTCGTGTATGTGAGCTTTTAGAGAGGTTAGACTTTATGCCAAATCTTAAGGATTTTAGGGATGGTTTAAGGGGGATTAAGCAGTTGTTAGAAGAATTGAATATGCCAATCGAAGCATCTTTTTTTGAAGATTTTTTATTGCGATCTACTGTTGTGTCTGAATCGCAAATAGATGCTTTAGCTGTGCATTTTACGCCAGAGGGTGTAAAAAGGCTGAAAATATTGATTGCACGTCTTAACCTTTTAAGATTTCAGCAAGATAAATATACGCAAACATATAAAACTTTCTTAGAGAAATTGAGTATTAAATGGGATGATATTGTTGAGTTTGAAGGGGTGTTGCGCGATAGTCAAAAAGGCGCTATCACAGATGCAGCAAAGCAAAAGATAGGGGAGTTGCTGGAGTTAACAAAAACGTTCCAAAGAGTGCAAGAGTCTAAAAAGACCACTTGTTTTTGTTGAGAGATGTATTTTGGTATTGCAAAATTGCGCTCAACTTGGTTTAATGGACCTATCCGAAAGGATTCTTTCGGGCGCTTAGCTCAGTTGGTAGAGCGGCTGACTCTTAATCAGTAGGTCATAGGTTCGAATCCTATAGCGCCTGCCATTTTTTCATGTTAAGATATATGTAAGAGATGAAATCTAGTTTAGATCCGTGGTAGATTTATCGACAGCTGGAGCAGGTACTGACTCTGGAGAGCAAGTGAGCTGCAAACATTCTTTATTAGATGAATTCATCCAATATGTTTTGTCCGTCATTGTTGCTGGGCTCATTTTTCTTCTAGGTGTTGGATTGCTTGAAATTTCAACAGAAATTGCAAAGATTCTTGATCCTAATGATGTATCAGGTAAAACGCTTAGCAGTGTGAAAAAGACTACATCCGAAGTTTTTCCTTTGGCGGTAGATATTTTAGGGTATTTTTTGATCGGTGGATCGATATTATTCTTATTTTTTAGGACAATAAAATTTTTCTTTGAATTGATAAGGGGATAGTTATCCTGGGCTGATTCATCCTCACGAATTAAATATGCGCAGACGTCATCACGAGCCTTGCGTAGCAAGGTGTGGTGATCCATGGAGGTGTCCGCCTACGCTCTAAAGAGCTTCGGCGAGGCATCCACTTCACACGCTTCGACTCGACCAATCTCGTCGTAGCTAAATTTTGCTGAAGGCAAAATTTGCGAAGACGGATGGATGGCCACGCTGTGCTCGCCATGACGGGTTTATGACTCAGGATGACGAGAGAATTTTCAACTCCTGCATAATTAAAGGATTCACATCAATCTTATTGCTTTTATGTTCAATCGTATTTGTTGTAATCACCTGTGCATAAACTGTTTTCAATTTCTGATATATCTCTTCACTAAATACGGCGTGAGTTAGGATGGCTATTGGTTTTGCATCTGCAGGTAATTTTTTATAAATCTCTAAAAGCGTTGCGCCACTTGAAGCGATATCATCAATCACGACAGTTTGTTTGCCATGTAAATTGATATTAAATGGCTCAATCTCAACATTGCGATCTCCATAACGTGTCTTTTTTGCAATTGCATAGGGGCAGTTTAAGAAATCAGCCACAGTTTTTATCCATTGCTCACTTTCTTCATCTGGCCCAATTAAAAAAGGATCCTTGATAGAATCTTTTATATATGTCTGTATAGCTTCCTTGGCATGCAAGACTGTAGATGGAATTTTGTATACTTGCTTAAGATTTTTAATACGGTGTAGATGTGGATCAACTGTAATGATGTAATCAAAATATTGTGATAAGAGTTTCCCGCAGTGTTTTGCTGTAAATGACTCACCTTCGTTAAATATTTTATCTTGTCGCATGTAGCATAAATAAGGCGCAACAAGAATAACTTTTTTTGCACCATTATCTCTTAATGTTTCACTTAAGAATAATATAGGAGGGATTTTTGCATCTGGATGATGAAGCGCGCACCAGACGACACAGACTTCATCTTTGACAGGAGTTTTGATGCGAATATAAGATTCACCATCTGGGTAGTGCCTATATTCAAGAGTGTCAGAGTTTTCGAGCTTGAAGATTTTCATGCACGCTCCTTTTTTTGTGGAAAGGGCGTCATAGCGAGCGGCGTATGCCGCGTGACTATCCATTATGGATCACTACGGGACTGCGCCCCTCGTGATGACGGAGGGTTTTTTTTAGTCTGCGAAAAAAAAGTTTAAAAAATTTTTAATTTTACCCTTGAAACCCTAAAAATCATTTCCTATAACAAAAACCTACTCACACTTTTAAAATAGAATCGATGTTTTTTGCTTTTTTGCAAACAGCTACACCAGATGTAAAGCGCCAACCAACAAGAGCGATTTTTGGAGAACGAAGAATTAATACTCCTACGCCTCGTTATCGCTCTAATACTTCCTCCAGGACAGTACCTACCAGGTTGTTTCATGATCCAGCTCCTGAAAATGATTGCCCAGCAGCTTGTGCTTTAGACTTTGGAACACCTAAATTTGATTTGAGCGAGCGTATTGAGATGCTTTTAGAAGAGCAAGAAACGGAGCGCGGGATAATTTCTCACTCGTATATGACCGAGATGCAAAATTTTTCTAGGTTTTTTATAAGTGAAAGGCAACTTCTAGAAGATTGGAGATTTGAGGCTGATGTTATAAACTCTATGTTTTATGAAAGCTTAGCTGCGGTGTATCGAAATTTTCTCAGAACTTTTTTGTATATCTACTCAGCTTCTGTTTTAACAGTAGAAGATAGAGAAAGATTATATACGTCTGATGGTATAAGTCTAGCGCGTGACAACACAATGAGAGAGTTTAAGCGGCGCGCTGATGATGAAAGAAGGTTTTTAGGTAAAACTGGCGTATTTGAGAGAGTATCTCCTCCAGGCCAATTGTTGAGATTTCTTCCAATTAAGTTAGATATTCAAAATGGAAGTATTGTGATCTCTAGACAAGGTCAAAAGTTCATCACCTATCTTACAGGAAGAGTGTTTCTTGATGTGAAGCACACAGATCACAATTTTGCATTTGTGTGTTCACTGTATATCGGTCAGAAGGAGGTGTTTTTTACATCTAAGAGTTTGTTTTCGCAGTTTCGTATGGCTGTGCACAACGCAAACAGAGCTGTTGGATTTAGTACAGACATTATCCCTCCGCGCCAATCAAGATCTTTATTTTATACTACTTCTGATATAAATTTTTTTCTTAAAACCTTAAAAGCGTCTGTTTTGAGAGAGGCGACTTATGAGGGGCAAAATTCAAAAGATGCATTGTACTTGGGAGAAAAAGACGGCAGATCTTGTGTGATAAAGGTGTTTAATACAAATGCATTTAACGCAAAAGAGATTGCAGCCCATTCAATAGCGGCAGCTAGACAAGGCTCTTTTTGCGCAAGCGGTGAGTTTTGTACAGATGGATTGAAAAGCGCAATTGTAATGCCAAAGTATCCGCAAGATCTCCAACAACTTCTTGAGGAAAAGTATATTAAAAAAGACATTGCTGTAAGTGAAGAAATGGTTATCCGCTTCATGAAACAAATCCTTCAAGGATATAATTTTTTGCATCAACAAGGAATTGTGCATAGAGATGGTAAATTAGAGAATGTTTATTGCATTGATGAAGAGAATGTTGTCGTGGCAGATTTTGGATTTGCGACAACTCCACAAGAAGGAATGAGAGGCTTGACCTTAAAATGTGGTACGCCATATTATTTAGCTCCTGATATGCTGAGAGATGGTCCAACTACTTATCAAGTGGATAACTATACGATTGGTGTCATAATGTTTATTCTTATGCATTTTCATTTTCCGCATAAGGATAATATTCCAAATACCTGGGCGGCATTACATGCTAGAGAAACTTTTAATGTATATGATCATATGCCTAGAAGAACTTACCATCCATTGTTGAGGCGGTTGTGCGGTCAACTCTTGGATCCGAATCCAGAAACTAGAATGGAAATACCTGACGCGTTATCTATTTTAGATTCTATATAACATTCTATTTGTTTGGGGCGCTTCAAAATTCGTATACAGAATAGCGCGCTTAATTTTAAGGAAATTTTTTTTCCTTTTACTCTTGAAACCTTAAAAACCATTTCCTAAAAAAGAAACCTACTCACTCTAAAAATGAACTAATGTTTTTTGATTTTTTGTATGCAGCTGAAGTTGTTCACGCTTCAAGCGTTCCAACAACTCCAAGAAGGCCGGCGTTGGGAGGGAAAGCAATAAATACTCCTGATTATAAAAGGTGTGAATCTAAAGCCTTGAGCTTAGTTGGCGAAAACCAACAACATTTGCATTTTGATCCGGAAAGTATATTAGCTCTTAGAGCTCCTGCGATTGATTATGCTACTGAAATTTCGAAGCTTGAGAAGGATCATGTAGATCGAATGCAAGAAATTGTTGATGAAGAGACGTTGAATATAAGGACTTTTTACAATCAGTTTGTATTGGGGAGCGTTGAAATTTTAGAGAAACACTCACGTCAAGAACTTAAGTATATGGAAGAGCTTAACTATATGGCGTTATACAGAGGTTATCTTATAACTTCTGCTTGTCATTTATTAGATATGCTTAAACCACGAGAAGGGGCTGGATTGCATCAAGGGTACAAAACTATCAGTAATCAGCGTGATCAAGAGGAGAAAGCACTTCATGATCGTTTTAACAGTGAAAAGCGTTTTTTAGGAAAAGGCGGTATATTCCTGAAAACCTCTGGGCCTTTGCGCCAATTAGACGGAGAGTCAGTGAAAATAGAGTTTGAAGAAGATTTTATTGTGCTTAAGCAGGGGGCATGTCAGCAAAAAATAGAAATTACGGCTCAGTCATTTTTTAGAGTTGAGCATCAAGATCATCATTCAGCTTTTGCATGTTCGTGTTCTATTGATGGTAAAGTTGTGCTTTTATTTACATCTGCCGATTTGTTTTCTCACTTTTCTTATTCTATATCAACATTTGTAAATCCTAGTGCTAAATTTAGCACTGATATAAATGCAACAGAAGATATAGAAGGATTATTTTCTGAACTTGATTCCTCTGTTTATGGTCTGTTAAAATCCCGTGATTATAAAGTATTAAGAGAAGGAAGAGATGGAAAAGAAGCGTTGTATATAAATACATCTAAGGATACTATTGAGAAGTTGTTTTATGTTACTTCAGGGGGGATTCCAGAGATTATAAGTCATTTAAAGATGGCGAAGCATTCTCACAGCCTTAAAGGTCAATTTATTTTTGATGGATTAAGAGGTTTGCTTGTTATGCCAAAATGTGATTCTGATTTATATAATTATATGTTGCAGCGAAAACAGCTGTCTGAGGCCACAATGGTGCGATGGATAAAACAGTTAGCATCTGTTTTGAATTATTTGCATTCAAACCAAGTGCTTCACAGGGATATAAAACTAGACAATATATTTATGAAGGGTGAAGATGTGTTTTTAGCGGATTATGGATTTGCAAATGCCGAAAATGAAGGTTTTCACAATCTTAGAAGACGATGTGGAACACCAGCGTATTTGCCGCCTGAAATTTTATCTGCAGAGCTTTATGGTCCAGCAATTGATATTTACTCACTCGGAATTGTGTTCTATGCGATGCAATTTTTGGGGTTTCCGTTTAAAACTGATATGAAACAATCTGACTGGATGGGATTGGCAACGGAAGCAAGAAGAACTTTCAATATGAGTACACAAATTCAGAACTTGGCTGTTGGTTCAACCTCAAGAAGAATTGCGGAGTTTACAGCGCGCATGTTGCAGTTTCATCCACAGGATAGACCAACCGCTCAACAACTCGATGATTTTGCAAAAACTCTGTAATTTTCTGGTACTATAAAAAAAAGACATACATATAAGTCTATGCTCCACATCACAGAAAGTGCCGCTGCACAAATTAAAAAACTTAGCAAGGGAAAAGCTTTGCGTCTTCGCGTACTTGGAGGCGGATGTGCTGGTTTTCAATATACGTTTGAGTTGGATGAAAAACGAGATGAAGACATTATATATATAAAGAATGATGCGAGTGTCATTACCGACCAAGCCTCTTTAGATTTGATTAATGGCAGTACCATAGATTTTATTCAAGATCTTATGGGTGAGCGATTTGTGATTAAGAATCCAAACGCAACTGTTTCATGTGGGTGCGGCAACTCCTTTAGTTAGGCGCTGTCCTCTTGAATGAGCGTAGCGAGTAAAGGCCCTTCTTCAGATAAACTCAAAAAGATCCTTTGTTTCATTCAGGATGACAATGTTTTCCTTGAAACTTAAAAAACATTTCCTATAAAAAAAGTCCACACACTTTAAAAATAAAAAAAATAATGTTTTTTATAGTTGCAACAACAGTTGTTGATACGCAAGTAAAAGTGCCTTTGCAGTCAAGGATTCCTAACGTGCCTATAACGCAAGAAGATTCTAGAGTAGCGACATTGTTTGCAACAGAATATCAGGCAAGATTGGATTTAGAGTTTGCTGCATTGCAAGAAAGAGAAGAAATTCAAAGGCCTCAAATGCTCACAGTTTTAGACTCTCTAGAGCTTGATCATCAAAAAGCCACAGCTTTTTTGACTCATATCCAAGATGGCTGCATAGACGTTCAGCATGTAAATAACCCCAATCCATTCATAGCATTTTGTTTTATTGGAGGGGTAAAACTTTCTTTTGCTTTTAAACATAGTTTTGGTGCGTTTCGTCAACGCATGCTTGCATCAAATCCAAATCTAACATTTAGCACAGATGCAGGGTTTGATACGGTAGATATGGAGGAAGATACAACCCATCGCTTAATTCAAACTGGCGTGCAAAAATTAAACGTTCTAAGTAAATATCCTCTTTATTTAATTGATGGAAATGTGGTGAAAGCTTTAAAACGCACGAGCGATACTATGAATGAAATTAAAAACCAGCTTTTTTTGCAGGATCACCCTTATAATGTTCAGACATTAAGAGTGCATCTAGATCCTCTCCAAGCACTTCTTGTAATGCCTAGATATTCTATGGATCTGTATGAGTTTATATTTGAGCGTGAAACTGGAATATTGCCAGAAAATATGGTGAGAACAGCTATAGCCCAATTGACTAGTATATTAGCTACTGCACATCTTCGTGGAATTATCCATAGAGATATTAAGCCTGAAAATATATTTTTAACATTCGCAGAAGGTGGTATTTTGGAGAGAGTTGTTTTAGCAGACTGGGGACTTTCAACAAATTCGGAAACTGAAGATTTGCAAAAACTTACTCGAAGGGTAGGAACAAAAGCGACTGCTGCGCCAGAGGTTCTGAGTAATGACGCTGAGTACAATTATAAGTGTGATGTATATTCATTAGGTGTAATTTTATTTGTGATGATGTATGGAGAATTTCCTTTTCAGGAAAGAAATATCACTAAAGCGATCCAAGAACGAAAGGATTTTGATTTTATAAAGGGATATATTCCAGATTATTCTTTCCAAATTCAAATGCTCTGCAAACGTATGCTAAGTTTTGATCCCAAAGAAAGACCTGAATTAGTAAAAATTTTTCAAGCGCTCACAGATAGAAGTGGCCGCGTAAGACCTGAGCTCAACGTATAAGCTCTTTCATCTCTTTATATAAGTCAACAAAAACATCCGTATCTGCCTTATCAATATGCTTTTTCACAAATGTCATATCTTTCGCTAAAAACGCAGCCTGACAACGACAAAACCACATTGTCTTGATATCGCCCTTTAACTTATATATATGTCCTGTTAAATGCCATAAATAAGGCGAGGCGCGTTCTTTAGCGCGTGCATGCGCCAAGATTGCCAATCCTGCATCAAGGTCAGACTTTAATAATATGACGCAGGACACAATTTTCATGGGTACATATTTAAGATCTTTATTTTGCTCTGCAATCTCTTTATATATAATGTGTGCATTTTCAATATCACCCTTTAAAAACAAAATGTCAGCCTTCATTTCTTTATAAAAAACATCATTTTTATCTTTTTCTAGCAGTTGATCGATTGTTTTTAAGGCGTTTGCAAAATCACGGCGCACATACAAAGCCTGTGTTTTTTCATATAAGTCTTCAGTTTTTTCGTTTTTCCGCATGTAGCCCATAACTTTTGCGCGAATGCGTGAAAATTTTTTATGTATATCAGAACTGAGGGTGCCTTTTGCGCCTCTTGACATTTCTTCAATTCTTCTGATGCGGTCACTACTTAAGGGATGCGTCGTTAGTCCAGTCAGTTCAATTAAATAATCATGTTCTTTGAGGCGTTGCAAAAATGTGCGTAGTCCATCTGTGGGCCAATTCATTTTTTTGAGAGTTTGCACAGCAATTTGATCTGCCTCAAACTCATGAACACGCATGTAAGATAAAATAGAGCTTTGTGCACCTCCTGCACCCATAATTGGTAAGACAAGCAGCGAAAGACCGCCTGTAAGAGGCGCCAAGATAAGACCAAGACCAAATCCAGCGCTCAAAGCAATGTTCATAGCTTTGCCAGCCTGGTAAAAATAAAACGTATGCGCTTTTTGAATATGCCCAAGTTCGTGCGCAAGCACACCTATAAATTCATCTGCATTTTTACATTCTGCAATGAGCCCTGTGTGAATTAGCAAGATGCCATGCCCTGCCGCTGCTGCATTCACATCTTCGGTATCCATGAGATAAACGGGGATTTTTTTGTTCTTAATCCCCATTTCTTTGGACATCGTGGTGACAATTTCATTGCAAAATAACTCGACTTCATCGTCAAATACGAGATGTTGGGCAAAAAGAAAAAACATAAAATCCCTAAAATTCAATTGGATTGGGTATGAAAAAAGATTAAAATTCTCACCAATCCCTATTGTAGCTCTCATTGCATTTGGCTAGAATCAAAGTCCGGACTCTCATCACCAAAATTTTATGAGATTCTATTTTAGGGTGACAAAAAAATCCGGGATTTACAAGCTCGAAAAACGTCAAATAAATCGTTTTAGAGCCCGTTTTAGACATAAATCAATGTTATGTATGCTTTTCCTTCAATCTACCATGAAAAACGCTATATGAGCCTTTAGAAACAAGGAAATTTGCCTTTTGATTAAAGGCATAGTATAATGGGGTATAAGGAGGAAGTATGAGCTTTATGTTTTTACTACAAGCAGTAAACTTTCATATTGGATTGCAAGGCGATGCTGAGAGGCTATTGCGCGTGATTAGCGAGTTTGAAAAGCAGAAAGAAACTTCAGCTACTTCTACAGGTACACCACCTGCATCTGTGCCAACTCCACCGTCTGGAGGTGCTGTGCCTAAGGCTCCTTCTGCATTTCCCATGGGGAAAAAAAAGATGGCGCCCATCCCAGGAGGGGCGGCTCCTACGCCGGTTGTAGTAGCACCAGTACCATCTTCTACACCAACTGCTCTTGAACCGTCCTATGAGTTGAAAAAAGAGGATAAGCAATTTAAATTTTTTGCCTCCGCTTATTTGGGGGCAAGTCATACTTTTTTTGAAAAGTTTTTGGTGCAATTGAACGTTTTTGGCGGGTATGCCATAGCCCCTCTTTGGCATAAAGAATTTTTTAATTTGCCGTATTTTGTTGGAGGGGAATTAATTGCAGGTTTGCAATTTAACAAGATTACACTGGGTTTTTCTGGTGGTGGAGAAATGCTCTGGGATAGGATAGCTAAAATAGAGTTTGAAAGCGGAAGTCCAAATACATCCTTAACCTTTGATACCAATAAATCTTATGGACAAAGGCTTTTTGGAGGAGTGCTCTTTAAGCATCAAATCCAAGAGCGTTTAAGCTGGTTTGTTAAGCTTCATGGCACTTCTACAAAAGACAGAAAAAGAGAGTTAAAATCCGAATCAAATGCATATGATACTAAATACCGTTATTCTGGATTTCGCGCACTAATCGGTGTGGAGTTTACAATGTAATTCACTTGTTTTTCAGTGAACTTGTCGCGTATATCGTCATCACGAGGAGCGAAGCGACGTGGTGATCCATATGGATGGCTACGCTTTTGCTCGCCATGACGGTGCTTATTGTATGCGAAAGTCTCTTAGGATAACGCTGCATTTCTTCCACACACTTGACAGAGTAAATAAAAAAACCTATAAACAAAGCAGACTCTGGTCATAACAAACAACCAAGGAGGTTATTATGTTTTTATATTTTTTAGGAGCTACAACGACAACTCAAGTTCCGACCGTAGACGATATGGGCTATATTAAGGAGGCTGTCGGCATTAATGTTGAGGATAATCACTTAATGCAAAATTTGCGCCCTGAACAACAAAGATTGATATTTGCACGTTATTTTGAATGGTGTGAGGCGTATAAGAAAAGCGATTCAAGCCCTGAAACAAATGAGGCTTTTAGTCTTTTAAGAGCGGAAGGGCTTAGAGTGTTATTAAAACACCATCTAACGGAGCCTGAAAAGTATAAAGATAATCATACTCATGTGCTAGCTCGTGCAACACAGTGGCATGCCTTTCATGCGTTAGCTCAGAGCTCGTCAGAGAATTTTTTAACTTCAGATCGATTTTTAAGAATACATGCTGAACTTGCATCTATGCTTCATCGATACCCTCACTCTCCTGCTGCAAAAAAAGAGTCCGTCGATGCGTTGAGAGAGCATGCTATAATGCAATCCAGTTCCCCGCTTATGCATAGGGCTGTTGTTGCAGCCAGCTTTGCTGACGCAGCTCCCCAACCGACAAACTCCTTGTTTATGAATGTTTATAATACTCTTTATCAATCAAAGACCAATGGATTGCAAGAATTTTTACAAACATTTGCAGATTTGCCTGCAAGAACGCAAATTAACAGTATTGAGTTTTTTAAGTACTTAATAAAATTGCCACACGAGCTTGCAGCAGGATTAATAGATGCAGGCGTTATAGAAGTTGTAAAAGCAGAACTAAACGCAGGAAATCTAAAAGTTTCATTCCAAGAAACCGCTAATATTTCGAAAGTTGTGGACTGTACTGCAGCACTGCAGGAATATTTCAATCAAGCCTCTCTTGCTATTACACTTGCTTTAATAAAAGCGCATATTAAGACTTTACCAGCTGAGCAAAGAGGAATTTTAGGCGCTCAATCAGATGAAACGTTAGATCAATTCGATCCAGGCAAAATTATTCCATTGAAGTTCCTTGAGCAATTGCCAAAAGAATTAACGAAAGCAAAAGCTAAAATAGAAGATCAAAGAGGCAGTGGTATAGTTCAAAACATAGAAAATATAATACGCAAAGAGGCGAATGACGCACAACAAGTCGCGCAGCAAAGCAACACTATAGGGAGTTGGATTGCATGGGGCGCGCAAACTTTTACACCGCAAATGCTTCAGGATAGGGTTAGCTCTGCATTTAGATACGTTCAAGATGTTGCGTTTGGAAAACTGGTTGATTTTGTTCAAACAGATATTATGCCACAGAACAAAGCGGGTAGCTTTGATTGTGAAGGTGCGAGATTTTTTGATGATTATTCGGAATTGCGGAAGGTGATTTGTACTTTGATAGCAAGATTAATATGGGAAAATGGACTGACTGGCGCATTAGGGATTATAGATAAGCTAACAGATTTATCTATACAAAATGATGTAGAGAGAATATTTAATCCTTCCTTAAATAGCAACAAAGATGAGACTATACGCTTTATTGAAGAATTTTTCCCTGTATTGACTGAGGGAAAAACCAAAGCGCAGTTAATAGATGCTGCAAAATTAAAAACTAACGACCAAGCGCTAAAGAATGCTGTGGAAAAATTTATTAACGAAGTGTGCTCAAATGATTCAGTTTCTGCCAAAGAATTAACATGTTTAAGAAATCTCTCAACTTACCTGAAAGATACATATGCAACTAAATTTACCCAAGATGATATAGCTCAATTGCCTGCTTTATACGTTCTGCCCAATGTGTGGGTTGGGTTACTTGAAGAGAGTTTATCTTTTATTAAAGAAATTGAAGATCGCGAAACGGAAGTTAAGGGCGCAAAAGCTGCGGTTGCGAAAAAAACTATCATTTTAAAAAGAACAGTTGCCAAAAAATTGATTGAAGCTTTTAAACAAGCTTTTGCGTCCAGGGAAGGTTTGACTCCTATTTTGGCTCGTTTAACAGGAACAACGCAGAATACGCCCGCTCTTCAAGCGTTAGTTAACGCTTTTGGAACGTCCCAAAATTTAGCTGCTTTTGAGGAATTCTTTATAGGGATAGAGAGGTTGGAACAAAATAATTTACTTCCATCGCCAGGAAATGGAAAGTCGCAAGAGCACTTCAACGCAGACCCTCACTTGCAACTTCAGCTGCAGCTTGAAGCAGTTTCAACAAGTTCTGTGGGTGGAGATGCTGGGCGGTCTCAGTAATTTACAAGGCTAGAAAATCAAGAATTTCACCCACACTTTTTGTCTGATTCCCCTCATCACTCCCCAAAAATTTCAGCGTCACAGTAGACGCTTCAACTTCATTTTCACCAATCAACAAAGCATACTCAGCCTGACGTTTTTCAGCATATTTCAAATCTTTAGATAACTTGCCTTTAAACGACACTTCACACATCACACCGTTATCACGTAACGTTTCGCATACATCCATCGCATATGCTAAGCAATCATCAGAAAACGGAATCACAATAACAGGCGCATTAACATCACCCACTTCACTTAAAAACATCACGCGGTCTATCCCCATCGCAAATCCAATGCCAGGAATATCCGGCCCACCCATGGTGGACACCAAGCCATCGTATCGTCCGCCAGCTAAAAAGGCTGACTGTGCACCCAAATCTTCATGCGTAAATTCAAACACCGTATGTGTGTAATAATCTAATCCACGCACCAAACGGGAGTTCACGTGATACGTCACATCAAAAGCATCCAAATATCCACAAACGGATTCAAAAAACGCCTTAGATTCTTCATTTAAATAACCCTCGAACTTTGGTGCATTCATCAAAATCTTTTGATCCTGCATATCTTTAGAATCCAAAATACGCAAAGGATTTCGAAGCAATCTCTCTTGGCTATCTTGAGACAGTTCGTTTTTTTGCGGGGTAAGATATTTAATCAGCGCATCATTGTAAGCTTTTCGTGATGCAACATCACCAATGGTATTGATCTCAAACTTAAATCCTTTCACACCTAAATCTTCAAGAATGCGATGTGCCAGCAAAATAATCTCAGCATCAATATATGGATCTTTCTCACCAAATGCCTCAATGCCAAATTGATAAAACTGACGATATCGACCTTTTTGCGGACGCTCATAACGAAACATCGGCCCTTGATAGAAAAACTTTTGCGGCAAATCTTGTGTAAGCTTATTCGAAATTAATGCGCGCACGACACTAGCAGTTGCCTCAGGTCGAAGGGCTAATATTTCCCCATGACGATCTGTTAGTGTGAACATTTCTTTATTCACCACATCACTGACATCACCCAACGTGCGCTTAAACACATCAAGTGATTCTACGATAGGTAGTTCAATGCCTTCATATCCATATAGCTTTGCAATCGTTTCGCATATTGTTTTGATTTCGGAAAATGTTTTGAAATCGTTTTGCAAAAGGTCTCGAAAACCACGAATAGGCTGCATAGGAAAAAGTTGAAGATTGTATAGTGTATTATGATTTTTTTGTGGTTGGGTTGTCAAAAACTATCGAGTTCGTCATGGCAAGCGGAGTGTGGTCATCCATGGATCACCGCGTCGCTTAGCTCCTCGTGATGACGGCTCTGAGCCCGTCATTGCGAGCGTTCGTAAGAACGCGTGGCAATCTGTGATGGATCACCACGCCTTGCTACACAAGGCTCGTGATGACGTCAGACTATAGCCCAAAAATTTCTCAGCAATAAAAAAACATCTCATTTCATGATATCGTAAATCCAAACATTTCCTCATAAATTCACCAAATGACATTTGCGCAAAGGTGGCAGCCACGCGATAAGCAAAGGTTGCCCAATGATTTTTATGTCTGGCTTATTATGGCCGGGCGTGGTTTTGGTAAAACCAAAACAGGTGCAGAAAGTATTGTGTCATTGATGGAGCAGGGTAAGGCTAAAAATATTGCCCTAATTGGTCAAACTATCAAAGAAGCGCATCGTGTAATGGTAGCAGGTGTGAGCGGTTTGCTCAGTAGTTCGAATATGCCAAAAGCATATCATTATCGCAAAACTGAAGGTCTCATTACGTGGAAAAAATCTGATATTAGAATTCAGCTATTTGGTGGCGATCAGTATGAAACCTTGAGAGGTCCGCAGTTTGATACAGTGTGGATTGATGAGTTAGCAAAATTCAAATATCCAGAGGAATTATGGACACAAGTTGAGTTAACACTTCGCATGTCAGCTCAACCCAAATGCATCATCACAACAACTCCAAAACCCATAAAACTTCTGCATGATTTGCAGCGCCTGCGTGGCACAGTTGTGACAACAGGCTCCACGTTTGAAAACAAGAAACATCTTAGTGCGCGATTTATCCAAAATATGGAAACGCATTATGCAAAAACGCGTTTGGGTGCGCAGGAGTTATATGGTGAGTTATTTCATGAAGATGAGTTTTCATTATTTAAACAATCATACTTTCAGCACAATCCAAAAGTTCCTGAATTGAAACGTATTGTTATTGGTTTAGATCCAGCTGTCACCAAAGATGGATGTGAAACAGGCATCATTGTATGTGGATTATCTCATGCAGGTAATGTGTATGTTTTGGAAGATCTCAGCGGAAATTACACTCCATGCCAGTGGGTGCAAAAAGCATGCTACGCGTATCACAAATACCAAGCAGATGCTGCGGTTGTAGAAGTCAATCAAGGTGGTTCGCTGATTACAGAATTGTTTCACATTCACAATGGTGCTGAACTTCCCATCAAAGAAGTTGTAGCAAAGCGCAGCAAAATAACACGTGCAGAACCTGTGATTGCGTTATATGAGCAGGGTAGGGTGGTTCACCGTAAATATTTCAATGCGTTAGAAACACAACTCACTAGCTACAAACCTGGCCGTGCAGCAGATCGCATGGATGCATTGGTATGGGCGATTACAGAGTTGGTTTTGACAGGAGAATTTGGAACGTGGTGGGCCGCTCGATGATATCGTCATCACGAAGGGCATACAGCGTATCGTCATCACGAGGAGCGCAAAATTTACCGTCATCACGAGGAGCACAAAATTTACCGTCATCACGAGCCTTGCGTAGCAAGGCGTGGTGATCAAGAAAAACATGGATGGCCACGATTTTCTTTCGAAAATCTCGCAATGACGAATGTCGAGCCGTCATCACGAGGAGCGGAGCGACGTGGTGATCCATAGAGAGATAGCCCGCCTACGCTCTTTGAGCTTTGGCGAGACATCCACTCCGCACGCTCCGACTCGACCAATCTCGTCGTAGCTAAATTTTGCCTTTGGCAAAATTAGCGAAGACGGATGGATGGCCACGCTTCGCTCGCCATGACGAAGCTTCTACAACTCCTTCACACCCTTCGTCGTAGAATACTCAAAGTGAAACACTTTTCCAGGATTCAAATAAGCACGAATATTGTGAGCAGCAGTAAATGCTTCTGTAAATCCAATCGCAATTAATTTTTGCTTATTGTCATAATGTGCAATGTCGCCAATGGCGTAAATACCCTCTTTAGGTGAGCGCATGGTTGTAACATCAACAGGGATCATATCTTTTTTCAAATCCAAATCCCATTTCAAAATAGGCCCCAAATCAGCAGATAATCCAAAAAAAGGCAAAAAGAAATCTGCTTTTATCGCATCAATGCTATCATCTTGAATGTTTTGCACATCCACTTGCGTTAAAACACCATCATTTCCATGTAATGCTTTCACTTGCCCAGGTGCTTTTAAGATCACTTTCCCAGATTCAATCAATTTATCTAACGCTTGCTCACTAGAATCGTGGCAACGAAACTTTGTGCGTCGGTGTACTAAATATACTTGCCCAGCAATTTTAGATAATTCTAACGCCCAATCGACGGCAGAATCACCTCCGCCGGCGATGACAATATTTTTATCTTTAAACATAGATTTATCTGACACATGATAAAACACAGATTTATCTTCAAATTCTTCAATGTTGGACAATGGCGGTTTGCGCGGGCCAAATGCCCCGATACCACCAGCAATCACAACAGCTTTTACGTTGACTGTGTCTTTGTCCGTTGTTAACGTGAATCCATCATCAGTTTTTTGAATATCCAGAACCTGCTCTTTTAAGCGATATTCAGGACGAAAGGGTTTGTGCTGTTTTTTCAGCTTGCGCACCAATTTTTCTGCTGTGATTTTGGGGTAGGCGGGGATGTCGTAAATTGGCTTGTCTTTATATAAGACACATTGGCCACCGAGTTCTTCTTGGAAATCAAAGAGGTAAGAGCGATACCCCATCATGCCATTGGCATAAACAGAGAATAATCCAACAGGGCCTGCGCCGATGATTGCGATTTCGGGAGAATTTTGCGACATATTGGACCTCTTTCTAATGAAGGTCGTCATGGCGAGCCGGCCGCAGCTTCAGCGAAGGTGGCGTGGCCATCCATGGATCACCACAGCAACTTCGTGCCTCGTGATGACGTTATGTGTTAAGACGCGAGAGTTTTTAACTTCTTGTTCAATCTTGAAACTTTGCGAGATGCTGCTTTTTTGTTGATCGCACCTTTTTGTGCTGCGCGCATCAGTTGCCTTTCTGCTGCTACCAAAACTGGCTTAGCTTCAGTTGGCGCCAAAGCTGGAGCTGTAGAACCAACTCTTATACCTAATGCAACCTCAGCTTTTTTCACAGCCGTCTTCACCAAAGATCTTCTATTCTTATTCACAGCCGTTCTTTTTGTGATCTTGCGGATCATTTTTTCCGCACTTTTATGATTAGCCATAATATTATTTTTTATATCCTTACATAGGCAGTATAGGACTTTTTATTTGAAAAATCTACCACTTCTGTCATCACGAGAATCTACTATTTCCGTCATCACGAGCTGATTCATCCCCACGATGCGCAGGCGTCATCACGAGGAGCGCAGCGACGTGGTGATCCGTGGAGGTGTCCGCCTACGCTCTAAAGAGCTTCGGCGAGACATCCACTTCACACGCTTCGACTCGACCAATCTCGTCGTAGCTAAATTTTGCTGAAGGCAAAATTTGCGAAGACGGATGGATGGCCAAGATTTTCTTTCGAAAATCTCGCCATGACGGTCGTTGTCCTTATATTTTTCTATCAATTTCTCTAGAAGAAAAGCTTGCATGGTTAAGCGTTTAAGACTTTTTTGGATTTTAGAAAATTCGTGGGGATGAATCAGATCACGAGGAGCATAGCAACTTGGTGATCTATAATGTTTTCTGTTACATTGAAAAAAAAAAGAGGGAAATTTGAAATTTTATGTTATTCACTTTATTTGCAAACGGGTTTTATTTTGGTGTTAACGGAAACTTTGGTGGGCTTCACAAAGGGCCGCGTAAGTTTGGGCCTTCCTCAGCTCTTTCATCAGATAACAAATTTAAAAAAGATTTTGAAGAAGAGTTAAAAAAGAAATTTAACGTTGATTTAACGCTCGATGATTTTTTGTCTAAGACGGGTATAGACTTAGCGCGCGCTTCTGCAGCCGTGAGTACTAATGCAGAGGAAAAAGAAATGGCAATGACTGTGCTGGATAATGCCGAAAAGACCTTGGAACAGCTAGGTAAATGGTCGAATTTTTTTAATTGGAGTGTTGGTTGCGGTTTAGGATATCGCTTTATGTTATCTCAAAAGTGGTTTTTAGATTGGGGATTTTTTGACTTTTCTAAAGGTTTTTCGTTTTTCACTAACTTTAGAGTGGGAAAGATTTATTCAGACAAATGGTCATTTTATGGCAGCGTCTCCCCATGTGTATTGATGTCAACAAATCTTAAGGATCTTTATGGAATCTATCGGATTTATAAGAGTAAACGAACTATTCCCGAGAAAACAACTACTCTTTCAAGTGGTGGTTTTCGTTGGGAGGCTGCGCGCAAAGAGCCTTTTACGACTCAAGATGTGAATGCTATTTTTAAAAGTTTTGGATATACGTTTCCATTTATAGGTTTAGGTTTTGGTTTAGGTGCTGGAGCATCGTATAGACTTTCTCCTCGAACATCATTTGTAGCAGAATATAATGTTCAGATTAGTTATCTAGATGGTTATTATGCGGCCTATGCCCTAGCGAAACGATGGGCGAAGGATGTAAAAGGACTAGATGATATTAAAGAGCTAGAGCCTATATTTAAGCCGTTTTTGTCCTCAAGAACAATTCGTCAGCGAATATCTCTTGGGATAGAATTTCACAGCTCAGCCCGCGACGAGTAACGTAGGACTCCGTCATTGCGAGCGCTCGTTAGAGCGTGTGGCAATCTATTATGGATCACCACGGAGCGAAGCTCCTCGTGATGACGAGGTTGACTTGCCGTTCGTGATAACGGGATAGATTTGCACCCTATAATGACGTCTCTAAATTTTCTTGCATGCTTTACATAAAATGCTCTATACTGACTTAGTACTCGCATATGAAAATTATAATAATGCATACAAAGTCATTGAAAGCGAAAGAAATCGACAAGAAATGGGTGCTTGTAGACGCTGAGAATCTCGTGTTGGGCAGAATGGCAAGCGTGATTGCAATGCGCCTTAAAGGTAAGCACAAACCATCTTATACACCGCACATGGATTGTGGTGATAATGTTGTTGTAATTAATGCAGATAAAGTGCATCTTACAGGCAAAAAGATGGAAGATAAAGTATTCTATCGTCACACAGGTTATCCTGGCGGAATTAAGGAAGAGAACGCGAAGGAGCGTCTTCAAGGGCATCATCCTGAAACTCTTGTAAAAAAAGCTGTTGAAAGAATGCTATCCAAAGGCCCATTGAGAAATCAATTAATGCGTAACCTGAAAGTTTACACAGGTGCAGATCATCCACATGTAGCGCAAAAACCAGAAGTTTTGAATGTTGCTATGATGAATGAGAAGAACATAAGGAGAGATCAATAATGAGTTTATCTGATAATCAAGAAATTGCAGCACCTAAGCTCGACAAACTTGGCAGAAGTTATGCAACAGGAAAAAGAAAAAGCTCCATTGCGCGTGTTTGGATCAAAAAAGGCACAGGCAAAATGAGCGTGAATGGTCAAGAAGCGCATAAGTATTTTGTACGCCCTACTTTGCAAATGATGGTTCACCAACCATTTGAGCGTGTAAACCAAGAGTTTGATGTGTTTGCAACAATTGAAGGTGGTGGATTATCTGGTCAAGCTGGTGCCTTGAGGCATGGTATTAGCAAAGCCATTTCGTTATTCAACCCAGAGCTTCGCCCAACATTGAAGCAAGCTGGTTTCTTGACGCGTGACGCACGTGAGGTTGAGCGTAAAAAACCTGGTCGTCCAAAAGCACGTAAGAAGTTCCAATTCTCCAAGCGTTAATTTATGTTTTTATTCGCGGGAAATTTTACGTTTGATCTTTTAGGAAATTTTGGCAAGGGTTTTATAAAGGCTGATGGATCAACTGTTAAAATTCATCCGTCTACTGCAGTTCAAGAATCATACAAAGATGAAGAAGGTTTCATAGGTGGTGTTGGTTTTGAAGCTGGGTATCAGTTTTTTTCAAGGTCTACTTATTTTTGTGAATGGAATTTTTTGAGTGCACATGGTTCAATTCATTACAGCTACCTTGGCCGAGTTACAGGTTTTAACTGGGCAACTCTTCATCCTAAAGATGTGCAAGGTACAGAGAAAGTTACTCTGTTAAAAGGCGGTATAGAGGGCGATCTAGGTGTAACACAATTTCGCTTCGGTAAATTTTTTAATGAGCGTTGGAGTGTGTATGGCGTTGTTAATCCCGCAACGCTTTTTGCTGGAAATATAGCAGGTATATGTTCTTTGGTTTTTAACGTCGGATTTTTAGGTGGTATTGGTGCCCGTTATCGCCTAACGGATTGGTGTTCTTTTGCTGGAGAAGTCAGAGGCATTAAATCATATTATATTCATCCCATAGGTGCGTGGAAAAATAGAACATGTGATTGTAAGTTTGACTCAAAGTTATCTATTGTTCGGTTGTTTTTTGGGTTTCATTTTACCAAGTGATCAAATTTGCTCTGTTTAAGATGATGTTTGCTCAGCAACATATGGATTTTTCGTTGCTCTAAAAAACACTCTTACAGGTACACCCTCATATCCAAACTCTTTATGAAAGCGATTCATCAAATAGCGCTCATATTTTTTCAATCCATCGTGAACAACGTTCACAAACACACATATGCGCGGTGGACGTGTTTTGACTTGTGTAGCAAACTTCAATTTTACAGCGCGGCCGCCATGAGAGGGTGGGGCAACTTCTAAAGCGCTCTCTTTTAACCAGGAGTTTAATTTACCTGTGCTGATGCGTTTATTCCAAAACTGCAGCATTCTTTTTACAACATCAAAAATTTTACTCACACCAAAGCGTTCAAACGATGAAATTGGCACAATAGGAACATATGAAAACCCTTTAATCATAAGCGTATGTTTCACAGTATCGAGTACCATCTTTGGATCTTTAACTTCGTCCCATTTGCTCATACATACAACAAGGCAACGCCCTTCTTCTAGGATTTTGTAAATCATAGCTAAATCCTGCTGATCCAGTCCAAATTGTGAAACTTGCTTGCCATCAATCATATAAATAATACACTCAGCAAACTGAAGCGTATCAAAGCTTGCGCGTAGACTTAATTTCTCTAAGTCTTCTTTGGTCTTAGCTTTTTTCTTGATACCAGCCGTATCAATCAATTCATAGGCTTCGCCATGAAAATCAAATGGATATTTCACGGACTCGCGTGTTAATCCAGGCATATCTCCTGTGAGTTGTCGATCTTCACCTAAAATGGCATTAATAAACGTGGATTTTCCAGCATTTGGACGACCTAGCACAGCAATCTGACTGCGTCGCTCAGCTATAGAGCCCTCCATCAAACGTTGCGCGTCCATAGGGGCAAAAATATCGTGCAATCCAATTTGATGTTCTGCGGAAACGGCAACTACATGCTCAAACCCTAGCTCATAAAATGTTAGCTCATCAAAATCTTTGCGATCAACCTTATTAACCAATACAATGACAGGCTTGCCAAATTTGCGAATTAATTTTACGACATCACGATCAATGCTTGTTAATCCGACTGTCCCATCAACCATGAGCCACAAATAATCTGCGTCTTCAGCTTCTTCTTCAATGCGTTTTAAAACTTGTCGCTTTAAGAGTTCATCTTCATAAAGATCTATGCCCGGCGTGTCTGTCAAATAGAATGAATAGTCACCCCATTGAATCAATTCTTTTTTTGGATCGCGCGTTACACCAGGTTGGTCATACACAATGGCAGATTTCTCTTTAGAAAAGCAGTTGAATAGTGTGGACTTTCCGACGTTGGCACGTCCTACGAGTGCGATTTTAATCATGGACTGTCCCCTTTTCCGTATCGAAGGTGGTCGTCATCATGAGGAGTGCACAGTATATCGTCCTCACGAGGAGCTGAGCTTCGTGGTGATCCATGGATGGCAACGCTTCGCTCGCCATGACGACGGTCTGTGACGATGCGCGTGATCTACAGGACATACAAATTACCCTTCGTTAACGCAAACAATTGTTCGCCAGCAACGCCAATATCATGCACTTTTTCACCAAAATCTACAACGCGCTCTATAGCACCAGTCTTTGGATCAATAAATGCACCTTTGGATGAATATTTATGCAGTGAGGAAACAAAAATACGATCATTTACACACACCATATTCGTAAAGTTGATAGGTGTGTCAAGTTTCGGATTGAGGTTTGTCACCATGCGAATATTACCATCTTTCTTATTCACAGATACAAGCATGCCGTATTTATCTAAGATATAAATATAGTCACCATTTAAAAGCAAATCTCTATTGCTACTAATATTCTTGCTCCATATCACTTGCCCATCATACGCCTTGTATGCAGATAAATTATTGTCCGTTCCCACGGCATATAAAATATCATTCTCAACAATAGGTTGTGATGTGACATGCAGTAAGTTGTTTCCCATTAAGTTGATTTGCCCATACAGCGAATCGTTCCAATGTAGAAGCCCCGTGTCTTTGTTAATTAGACTAAAGTCACCATTTGTAAAGCCTGTGATAAAAAATTCTTTGTATAAAATTGGTGAAGAGCCTATGCGATATCCTGAAGCATATCTGTTTTTATAGGTCCACAACTCCTTATTTTGTTTGAAGTCAAAACATAAAATCATATCGCCAGCGGTTTGAATGTAAATACGATTTTTTTCAATAAGGGGTTTCGAACTTATAGCCATGCCCAGATCTTTTTCAAAGATAATTTTTTCGGTTTGCAGATCCAAAATAACCACACGCCCGTCACGCCCAACAATTGCCATGAAATTATCTTTCTTGTTCATCAAGACAGGCTCTTTAAAATCACCTTTTATTTCGATAGGTGATATCCATTTTTTGTCTTTAAGAGAAAAACGCTCAATTCCATTGGAGGAAAATACATATAGGAAGGTTTTATCAAACACCATGTTTTTGGATTTATGCCCAACTGAAATATGTTGCGGTCTATCGCTTAATTTCACAGTGTTTTTTGTTTCAAATACAAAAGGTTTTTTTGCTTCTATAGGATCAACAATGACATTTTCAATGTAAGTTTCTTTTTTGTGTGGTGGCACTATGGTGTCGAGGGTTTGCGCGCAGCTTGTGAGCGAGAGAATCGCAGTCGTCATCACGAGGAGCGGAGCGACGTGGTGATTCATATGGATGGCCAAGGCCCTAAAGGGCCTCGCCATGACGTTTCTTTTACTTCTTCGCATCCTTTTGTCTTTCCATATGAATCAACCTCACCATTGCTTGCGCGCGTTCACGCATACCATGATCAATACCAGGTGTTTGCGCCAATCCAATATATGTTGAGCGTGCTTTTTCATGGTCACCTTGTAGGTAATAAATATACCCTTCAATTTCCATCGCCATTTTTTTCACATGTTCATTCTTTAGCTTTGCAAGTTCGCCGGCAAAACCTTCTAGATCTTTGTTAGATGTGTTGCCTTGATCGATCTTAAAACGGATCAAATTCAGTTGAGCCAACTCACGATAAAAACTGTCTGTTTTTCTGTTGTTAATAATAGCTTGATATGTTTCTAGAATTTTTGTGACATTGTTCATAGAGCGATAATATTCAATTAACAAAAATTGAGACATCGTTTTATAGTTAATTGGACCTTTTTCAACAATTGTGTTGAGTTTTTGCACAGCAAATCCAACCTCACCCTGCATCAAAGACATGCGCGCTTCTTCATAAAGGTTAGAATATGTCACCGCATCTTTTTGTGCTGCACTACTGCGCCAGGAGACAAATGCTGCACCTGCCAAAACTACTGCCACAACAATAATCAAATACAGGCCAAATTGATTCCACAATTTGCGCCATTTCGCCATTCTAGCTTCATCGGCAATAGCTTGCTCAAGCTCGTTATAAGACTGATCTTTATCTTTAGACATAGTGTTGCTGTACGGTTCGTTTCATTGTCTATTTTTGCATAAAAGCGGGGGAGAGTAAAACACCCGAAGAGGGTTTGAATAAAACATAAAGGAAAGCAATCAAGCCATCCTCTGTTTAGTCTTCAGTTTGCCACACGTATCTAGAGTAAATTTTGCTCATAAGACTACTCAAAACTTTTTCTTTGTTCTCATCATTAACCGATGAAAATTCTTTCTTTAATTCCAAAGCAATATCTTTCATTGCCTCTGTATCAAACTCAAGGGCTTTGGTTTTCCCGGTAATTATATAATCGAGCGCGTTTTTAGTCCAGCGCGCGTCATTCCAATTTGGGAACAATACTTCTTTGAGTGCCGAGAATAGCTCAATTACAGAATCTAAATCAACCTTCTCTGAAAGAAGCTTTGTGTAAAAATACTCATCTTCCAAATATTTAATTTCTTTATCAGGATTTATAACTGGCTCAATCTTTTGAATTGTGCGAACAAACTTTTCTCTCACTTCTGATCTTTCTTGTTGTGTATTATAGGGATATTTATTAAAAACAAGAGCGTTAAAAAATTCTTTCTTTTTCCATAAAATCATTTCTGGATCGCCCACATACTCTGCAAGTAAGGTATTCAAGTCTGCAGATTTCGCAAAAATATCATCCACTTCATCTGGATCTAAGAAAAGCACCCCTTCGAGGTCAACGTTATAAGGTATATTATCTTTAAAGAGAGGGTTTGTTGTTATAGCGTTTAAAATTTTGGATAGATTTTTCTCAACAGGGTGTTCGCCATTAAATTCTAGTTTATGATCCTTGTTTCCTACTTTTGTTTGATTAATAGCTTTGCAAATTAGTCTAGACAAGTCGCGGCGCCAGCGAGGCTTTTCAGATTGTTGTGCAGAATCGAGGATGGCTTGGATTCTAGGGGACTGCATAAGTTCTATAGTGCTAGTCATGTATTCAGGATTGAGGGAGGCGGCGCGATAGCATTCATTGGCAATGAGTGTAATTCCATCAATGCTTTCAAAATCTGCCGCGATTTTAACAAAATCCTCAGGCAGTTTAAGTAAACTTAAACTCTCCTCTCTTTCGATAAAAATGCGCGGCGAGATGTAAGCTTGATTTTTTATTATTTTATCATAAGCTTCTCCTCTATAGTCTCCTTGATACTCAGCCCAATGGGGTAAGTTTTCAGCTATAAGACTCAAATAGTCGCTTAAAAAAGTTGAGAATCGGTCAAAATTATACCGGGTTTGGTCAGAGGTCATAAGCCATTTGTTTAAACCGCTAAGAATCGTATTGATTTTAGATACATCATCTCTTGAAACTGCATTGAACCACTGATTTGTCAGGCCTTCTGCTGTTTTATCAAGAAGTTTATCATTATCTATTTGGGTATGGTCTCTTAAGTATGGAATGAAACTGCGCGCGATGCTTATAGCCTCATATGACGTATAAGGATTATTCTCAAACGGAGCGGCATGAGGTATTGAGTCAGTTGATGCATATAGGGTTGGTTTAGAATATGTGGGTGCGCTTATTCCCATTGTTAAAAGCCACACCAACAGCGGCAAACACCAAGATATAGCGATACTCATAATAATCTGACCCGTACAAGAATTTGACATAACATAATCTATTCAATCGTTTGATCCATTATATCATATTTTATGTGCAAGTGTATATTTTTTATGTTTTTGACAAGTTTTTTTATGCATTAATAATTCTCTTCTCGTTCCCTTTCATTGTACTGTCTTAGGAATTGCCAACTATGAAATAATTCTCCTATGTTTACTCTCACGTCCGTTATATTCTGCTCATTAATGACCGGAAATTTCTGACGTATTTTTGTAAGAACTTTATTTATGTCACTCTCATTTAAGGTGCGTGTCTTATCTTCTGGTGGAGATAATGTTATGGGCCCCACTGCGTTGTAAAGAATACTCTCTAGAAGCTCTCTATGTAAAGATACGTTGTGTATATCTCCAAAGAGTTCTTGTTTTATTAGATTGAACCATCTTAGAGCGGTATCTAAATCTGTATTGTCTTGAGCAATTCTCTTGCTTAAAAACCAAAGCCCATCCTCATAAATACGATCCTGGAAATAAGGATCAAGAAGCGCGGCTTGTAGCTTCATAAATGTTTCAAGCATTTTTTCTCTCAGTTCCATGCGTTCGTTATCTGGTGTGTCT
Organism: Alphaproteobacteria bacterium; assembly: GCA_023898745.1. Taxonomy (NCBI): domain Bacteria; kingdom Pseudomonadati; phylum Pseudomonadota; class Alphaproteobacteria; species Alphaproteobacteria bacterium. Next base: position 232,464 of record CP060237.1, on the reverse strand, counting down.
GCTAATAGCAATTGCTCTAATATTCTAGCTTTGTCATGATCTTCTATAGGTCTTTCAAAAGATGTACGTGCATTTTGATAAATATGTTTCAACTGAATAAAAATCTGATAGATCCTGTTGTATTCTTCATGAGGGATGCGCTGTAATATTTGTAAAAATGTACCTTTTAAGCTAGTAAAATTATTCACAGAAAATGTGTCATCATCTATCCATCTTAAAAGCGTATAAAACCTATCAATAAGTTCATTGGTATTGGAAGGAGAAAGACTTTCTCTGCCTCGGTAGTTTCTTTGCTCTTTTAGTTTATCTATTGTAACTCTAATTAGACCCATGACACGAAATTTATTATCTGGGTGACGTGAAAAAATTCTTTTATAATTTCCTTGTGCAGCAATAACATTGACCGTTGCAAACGCATCTTCTAATTCTGAAAAAGTATGGAAAGATCGAACTAAATAAAAAATTTCTGCAAAATCCTCAATTCTTTCGCTTGATATAAGTCTTAAAAATGACATGAGTATAGCTATATCTTCAGAGATGAGCACTGGAAGGATATCTGAAAATGCTATAGGGTTAGCCATATGATCAATAAACAAAACAGGCGGAAGCGCTAATATACGTGCTTTAGTTTGCTGATAATTTGCTCTAGCGATGCCGCCAAAGTAATATCCTAAAAAGCTTGATAAATTTTGTCCTTTATATTGGTGTCCTGCTGCTTGTGCAAGCCAAGGCGCTAAATCATCTAAAACATTTTGCAAGTTAGGTTCTGTGGAATTGCCTGCTCCGCCAGGTAAAAACCACTGATCGACCACAAATTCCATATTAACATCTCGCATATCTGAATAGTCTCTAAAAAATGGTCTTAATGCATTCCGTGCATCATTTCGCGTGAATACTTCTGGAGCTGCATTTGGAAGTTCAGTTGATGCATATAAAGTTGACTGAAAATATGAAGATGCGCTCATTTCCATCGTGATAAACCAAGCGAGCAGCGGCAAACACCAAGAAATTGCGATGCTTAAAATAATTTGTCTAATGCAGGAATTTGACATTGTTTATTGTGTTACAATTTGCTTTTTCAGTATATCATACCTTTTGTTCATTTGCACTCATCCCCGAAATAATCCTATAAATAAGGTAAAGCTTATATGAAAAAAAACACATGCTCGAATCTGTCAAAACCCTTAAAGACTTAGAAAATGAAAAAGTACAACATCTAGGCAAAAGCGGCACTATTACGAAAATGTACCAAGATTTGCGTGCGTTAGATGGGGAAGAGAAAAAGCAAAAAGGACAAGAGATCAACAAATTAAAAGAGGAATTTGAGGCAGCCTATAATGCTAAAAAAGCTGAACTAGAAGAGCAAGAGTTAAATACGAAATTACAAACAGAAAGTATAGATATTTCACTTGAGCCACGCTTGGCAAAAAAAGGCGCATTGCATCCGCTCACACATTCTATTGAAACGATTAAGCAACATTTTTTGGCACAAGGATTTACGTTAGAAACAGGGCCGGAAATTGAGGAAGATTTTTACAATTTTGATGCTTTGAATATTCCTAAACATCACCCAGCGCGACAAAGTCATGACACCTTTTATATTGGGGAAAAATTACTTCGTACACATACATCCAATGTGCAAATTCGCACAATGGAACAACGCAAACCACCATTGCGTTTGATTTCCATTGGTCGTGTGTATCGCGCGGACGATGTGGATGCAACGCATGCGCCGATGTTTCATCAATTTGAATGCATGGTGATTGATGAAACCACAAACATGTCACACCTCAAGGGTACGTTGGAAAACTTTTTCCAGCATGCATTTGATGATAAAAATTTAGAGATACGATTTAGGCCGAGCTTCTTTCCATTTACGGAACCATCCTTTGAAGTTGATATTAAACTCAAAGGCAAATGGGTTGAGATCTTGGGTTGCGGCATGGTGCATCCAAATGTTTTGAAGAATGTTGGCATTGATCCAGAAAAATATCAAGGCTTTGCCTTTGGTATGGGTGTTGAGCGCTTTACGATGATTAAATATGGCCTGAATGATTTAAGGCTTTTGTATAACAATGACTTGCGATTTTTAGCTGCGTTTAAATAATAGCACATCTATAGTGACTAATGAGCTAAAATGATATAATGTAGCCAAAGCTTCCTTAATCCTGCCATATGTCTAGCAATAATTCTTCTACACCCAAACTCCTTTTGGCTATATGTGTTTCTTGGATCTTACCTTTTTTTTCATGGATCTTGGTATGTGTATGTGCAACTGATGCATTTTCTATCAATCAAATACCTGTTGTTTATGCAGCAGGTGATGAAGCGCCTGCATGGCCTTCTCCATCGGCGCGTAAAACACCCTGGCCAACATCTCTTGCAAGAAAATTAACACTTGAGCAGCAAGTTGATCGACTCATTCATCCGATAAATCCTCCTTCTACTGGAGGGTTAAAGACGTGGAGCAAAATTTCTTTTCAAAGTGTAGGAACGCTTTTAGCATCTAAGCCAGAATATTACAATTTGATATGCCGCTCTCTTGCGCTTGGAAAACATCACAACCGTTTTGACCCTTTTTTAGAGTCTTTAGAACACAAAAATTTAGCGGCTATTATTCAAGTATGTTTTGGAAAGGCGGATCTATTTTTTGAAGATTTACATCTTTTTTTAACCCCAAAATATAGCGAAACTTCAGCTTATTTTGATAAGTTTGCTGATGTTTTTCTAAGTTTTAATCCGTCTTCTACAACCATACACCGAATACGGCGCGCAACTCTCCAGCTTTCTGATTCGGAGAGAGAAAAAATACTGAAAATGCAAATCATTATGGCGCTTAAATTTTTTCAAGATGTGCTTTATGTTCGTAAAGACTCTTTAATTCAAGTCGCGGAAAATTATCTTAAAATTTTGGATCGATCCAAAAATCAAGTGTATATAACTGTTGATGAATTGCCTGGCAAGCTTTCTCAGTGGCATGAGGATGAAGTAAAGGGGCAAGAATTGCCATCAGAAATATATATTTTGGTGCGTGGTAATGAAGACAAAGATAATATTGAGAAGCAATTATCTAAGCTTGATTTGCTTGTGTGGCAACCTCTCATAAAGCTTGTACTTTTGGTAAATACGCTATATTCTGACGGTTTTACGATTCCTAACATGACGCAAGATCTTGTGATCACAGGTAATGCAAAATCAATCAGTCGTGGATTCAAAAATCAAATTTTTACAGGGCACTTAGATTTGTCATGTTTGTATGGATGGAATAGCTTTACACGCGATTTCAACAGTCCTGTTCACCCTATTTTTCGTGATACATTTTTTCAATCCACCTTTCACAATGGGCTGCGTCTTGGAAATGATGTAAAAATGCACGCAGGTGCATTTAGCGAGGTTGTATTTGACTGCGATGTTGATTTTTCGAATTTAGATGAAATGTCAGAGGGTGCATTTGTTAATGTAACATTTAAAAGAAATGTCAAATTGAAAGATAGATTGGTCATAAGATTAGATGATTCTTCCAGGAGCGCTTCTATATTTTTTGCCACCTTTGAAAGTGCAATAGATTGGTCAAATTTACAAACTATACCTAGAAGAGCCTTTATGGATTCAACGTTTAAAGCATTAAAATTGAATGACGATGTTTTAATAGAGGAGCGGGCATTTGCAGGCGTTACCTTTCAGGATGCGGTAGAGTTTTTGACTCTGAAAATATCAAAAGATGCATTTAAAAAAGCTATTTTTAAGGGTAGGGCAGTGTTTAAATGCGCCCCTGGATCTGGATTTTCGGGCGCTGTATTTAAGGGTGATGCTGATTTTTCTGATGCTACAGAAATAAAAGAGCGGGCTTTCAGCGAAACAGTTTTTGAGAAGAAGTTGAAGATTAGTGATGGTGTAAAAATAGAACAATATGCTTTTAGCAGTACTGTGTTTAAGGATTGCGTTGACTTTTCTAGTATTAAAAAAATAACAGAATTTTATTTTAACAGATCAACTTTTGAAAAAGGCTTTAAACTCGGCAAGGGTGTGATCGTAGAAAAAAATGCTTTTTACGGTCTGATATTTTCATCCAATACGCTAGACCAAACACATCTTAAATGCAGTGAGGTCAATATAGATCCTGAAGCTTTTGGAGAGAAGCTTATAATGAAAGATAAGATCTTTAGAATTGAATTTGAGGATGTAATTCTTGAGTTTACCGCAGAGGGTATGAAAGAGATTGCTAAAAACCCAGAATAAAGCTGTAATTTGCACTCACCTCTCAAAACTCCTATAAATAAAGTAATATGAGTCATTAAGCTTACTATGGCTGTAAAACCTAAACTCGCGTTAGCCGTATCAGGCGGAAAAGATAGCATGGGCATGGTGTATGCTCTCAAGGATCTTCCCAATATCGTTGTCTTAACGGTTGATCATCGCCTGCGAGAAGAGTCAGCAGGGGAGGCTCTGCAGGTGCAAAGATGGATGATGGAGTTAAATGTTCCACATGTCATTTTGACTTGGGAGCATGATGGGATTGATACAGATATTCAAAACAAGGCGCGCACGGCCCGCTATGATTTAATGACACAGTGGTGTTGGGAGCATGGCGTGAAATATCTTATGACAGCGCATCATCGTGAAGACCAAATTGAGACATTTTTTATGCGACTTGCCAAAGGGTCTGGTTTAAAAGGTCTTGGCGTGATGCACGATGCAACGACTTATAATAATATTACAATTTTGCGACCATTTTTATCTGTTCCAAAAAAGACATTGCATAATTATATTGAGCATGAGAATTTCATTGAAGATCCATCCAATCAAAATGAAGCATTTGAACGTATTCGTTTTCGTTCACTGGTGAAAGATTATATCAAATTAGATCCTGATGCGAATATTTTGAAAACCATCGATAAGTTGAAAATGGTAGATGAGTATTTAGATGGTGCAATACAAGATATATCGGTGGACAAATTGTTAGAATTGGATTATGTTTTGTTTGAACGCGTTATCAATTCGATGTTTCAAGATGATTATCCATTCAAAAGTAGAAAAATTAAAGGGCTGTATGAACGGCTTCATGATCCTGAATTTAAGGCTACAACATTCGCCAATCATCTGTTTAAAAAAACAAAGGCAGGGTTGGAGATTGTGAAAGAAGAAAAAATGTGACAGAATAAAGTGTTCGGGACGTAGCGCAGCCTGGTAGCGCACCTGTTTTGGGTACAGGGGGTCGGAGGTTCAAATCCTCTCGTCCCGACCATCCGTCTTCGCTGATTTTGCCGAAGGCAAAATGTAGCTACGACGCGATTGCGTCGGAGCGTGCGAAACGGATGCCTCGCCGAAGCTCTTTAGAGCGTAGGCGGGTCATCCTTAACGATTTCTTAATCATCTATAATGCAAACTGTAAAACAAACAATAACAGTATGTATTATGTATATTTTATTCAAAGCATTAATCACTCAAAGAGACATTATGTTGGACTAACCACTGATCTGAAACGTAGAATGACTGATCATAATAGCGGGCTATCTATCCATACCAATAAGTTTCGACCATGGAAAATCATTAGTTATATTGCATTTGTAGATAGGTCTAAAGCCGAAAAATTCGAAATTTATTTGAAAACTGCATCGGGTAAGGCGTTTGCGAGGAAGAGGTTTTAGGTAAGCGAGCCCGCCTACGCTAAAGCTACGGCGAGGCGTCCACTTCGCACGCTCCGACTCGATAAATCTCGTCGAAGCTATCCGCCGTCGCCCGAAGGGCTATGGCGAGATGCGAAGACGGATGTCAAGTCCTCTATCCCAAAAAGTTATCCACAAAACCTGTGGAAAACTCTGTGGAAAACTATCATTTCAGAAGTGTTTCGTGGTAAACCCTGGGGGTTTGGCACAGGGGTGATGCAAAATATGGCACCTATTTTCAACCAATAGTTGAAAGCGTTCTCAAATCCAGTCTGTATAAGGGTGTCAATATAGCGTTTTAGAAAAAGAAAATATTTTTTGATTGTTTTTTGGATAAATTTATAGATAAATCGAAACAAATTCTGAACGAAAACATGAGATAAAATAGCGCAATTAAAGTTGTGTGGAAAATAATACATTAAGCATTACTTATTTATACTTTGAGATTTATGAATTGTGTGCTCATGTGATCGATGTTTTGAGATAGGCTTGCATGGAAAAACAAGTTCACATATGATATAATGTATCCAAATAAGCATGGGATTAACAATTATGTCTTTTAACAATAGCTTTGCTGGAAAGCTCGTGCTAGCAATATGCGTATCATGGGTTTTGCCTTTATTGACTTGGCTTTGTATGCATGAGACTAACGAGAAGATAATTCGCAATGCATCTTTGTATGCAGCGCCTGATGATGGGCCCATGGTTTATGAAATGCCTAATAGTTCTCAGATGGTGAGTTTTATGTTTAATGATCAGGAAATAGGCGTAGCGCAGGTTGAGGAGATTAACCAGTCTGAATTTAGCACTTTAATCAAAAGAGTAAAAGCTTGTGAACCAGGAAAAGTATGCAAGATAGATTTTTCCAACGATCCAATTATGAACGGGGAGGGGGGCTCAATTTATCGCACCTTATTTACAAGTCAGCTTTTGCCTTATATCAGAGAAGGGCGGAGCTTCCCTAAGTTTTCTGAGGAGGAGTTTAAGCGTCTTTTAATAATTCAAGAGAAAGATAAATGGGAAAAGTTACTTGCTTTTTTTGGTAAAGAGTTTGATGTTGATTTTTTGATTATGGGTGCAAACAATGAACTAGGCAAATTTTCCGCTACGCCTATTCAGCTTTCTGATAGAGGATTGATTGATTTTTATATTTCATGTGAGAAAAATGCAGACGGTTATTATGTCATAAGATTTGCTGATGTAGGTACAGCACAAGTATTTCAAAATTATATGATAGATTTTTTCACAAAGCGTCCTAAGGACATTTATCGGGAGCGCGGGTATTCTGGGAGTTTACAAAAGCCTCTTTCTTATACTCTTGCAGAGGATTTAAAAACTAATCCTGCGCGTCAAATAGCTGCAATTAAGATAGCTGTAAAGTTGGGTCTAATGTCACTTGCAAAACAGCTAGGCGCTTATGGTTTTGACCCATCTTCCACTAAGTTCGGCACGGTTAATGTGTGGGTTCAGGATGCAAATTTTATAGAACAACTTAAATCGGTTTTTAAAGAGAGTAAATTCGACATTCTTGAAGAAAACGGTATGATTATTTTGCATGATACTGAGTTGGAAACCTTTAAAAACAGGTTTCCATCATATGAGGGTCTTTTTGATAATATTCCAGACTCTGTATCAATTGCTTTAGAGGTATTTGGATTAATTGGGCTGGGCCTTGCGAAAGAGTTATTTGTAAAGTATCCAAGATTAATTGGGGCGGTGGTTAATGGTAACAATGACCAATTTAATAAGTTTTCTGCACTTCCAATTTATGTTCCATATGAGGTGAGAAAGTTAAAATTGTTAGATGGAGCATTTGAGTCGTCAGAACTTAATCCTTTGAAAAGAGATTATTTAGGACATCTAGTTTTTTTTGATATCTCAGATTTTCCTAAGTTGGAGGAATTTCCTGATGATTTTTGTAGAGATTTTACAGAGCTAGAGACTTTAAGATTGCGCAATCTTCCTAGGGTAGGAAGTATAGGACATAACTTCTGTCGGAATTGTCCCAAATTAAAGTTTATTGATTTAACCTGTTTTAGGGGTATAGAATCTGGAGAATATATAGGCTATGGGTTTCTTTTCGGTTCCGGTGTAGAAAGAATTAGAATGCGGGCTAGTCAAAGAGAAATTTTTGCAGACGATATTGAGAGTTTTAAAAAAGCAAAAACCGAAGAGCAAAGATTAAAGAGAGAGGTGTTGACACCAGACGCAACTCCAGAATCAGTGCGGCAATATATATTGGATACGCTTCAACCAACTCAAGAGGAAATTAACACTGCTAATACAAAAGCTCTAAGTTTTGAAGAAGGTAGTTTAAAGTTATTTCGGGATTTATATAATCGAGTTTCAGAGTTCAAATATGCTCAGTTCAGAAAAGCTCTTCAGCAAGCAATTGAAGCGCTGAAACCAACAAGAAACGAGCTAAAGCGCTTTTTAGATGAAGGTGAATTGAGTGCTAAATTTCAGAATGATCAAATTGAGATTGAATTTGCAAAACTCAATGAAGCAGAAAGAAAGGAAAAATTGGATTTGCTTACGGCGCTTTACGTGAAAATAACATCAAATAGAGGGGGGGTAGCTACTTCAACAGAAGGCAATGTAAGATCGCTTTCATTAAGCGATTTAGAAAGGAAATTATGGGGCCTTGCGCCAACAAAAATAGAGCTAGATCACTATGGTTGTAGTGATAAATATAGTGCTGATGTGGAGGTGTATTATGATATTGCTTCGTATAAATATTTTAAGTTTCCGAAAATTACAAATACCTATGCTCAAAAGTATGTTGAGTTAGCGCAAAAAATTTATGGCGATATTGTAACGCAAAGAGACAAGGTATCTGAAGCAGAAAAAAATCTATTGCTTGATAAAATGTTGAAAGAAATTTATTACCGGATTGTCAAAGAGCCCACAGAAGATCTTACCCCATTTGAAAAAATGAGCACATTGCCTGAAGTTGATCAAGGAACGTTAGTTTTATTTGAAAGAATATGTAAAGATATTGTGTTTGATAGGGTGTCACGAGGTGAGATAGAAGTAGAGCCGGCTTATGAAGTGACAATAGAAATTGAGGGATAGGTGAACAGAAAAGTTACATTTTATACTTTGAGATTTATGAATTGTGTGCTCATGCGATCGATGTTTTGAGATAGGCTTGCATGGAAAAACAAGTTCACATATGATATAATGGATCTAAATAAGCGTGGGATTAACAAGTATGTCTTTTAACAATAGCTTTGCTGGAAAGCTCGTGCTAGCAATATGCGTATCATGGGTTTTGCCTTTATTAACTTGGCTTTGTATGTATGAGAATAGTCATAAGATGGCTCATAATATATCTTTGTATGCGGCTTCTGAGCAAGTTAGAACTGTTAAATTTCAGATTGGAGAATTTATCTCAGAAGCTGTTGGGGAGTCTGCCATTAAGGCAAAGAGGTTAACATATATCATGGATAGACTTGCGCAATGTGAAGAAGTGCAAGAGTGTGTTCTAGATCTTAAAGATACTGGTATGACTGAAGAAAATGTGTCGCTCTTAACATCTTATATTGGTAGAGAGCGCTCAGATAAAGACACCAGGGATCCGCTTGAAGCATGGTGGATCTTTCATGCACGCCTTTCTGGCAGTGAATTACAGTCCAATCGAGATGCTTGGATGCAGATTGCTAAGGTTACTGGGTCAGAAGTTTTGAGGCATCAATTAGATCCGCAACCTAAGCCTGAAGATTATTGGGTTAATTGTAAATTTAAAAATTATAACACTACGCTGGTAAGAATGCATAATATTAGACGCGCAGGTTTTAGAAAGTTAGAACGATTCATTCAAGATAGATGCTGGTTAGAAAATGGTTTGTGTACTATGGAATTTCCTGAAGATTCTGTTATGAGTGATAGTTTGTCTAGAAGAGGGAAGATAGACAGAGGATTCGCAGAATTTTACAATATATTCGTACCTTTTATTGAAGGAGAAAAACATTCGGATAATAAGAATTCTCAGCGTTTTCGGGAGCATCTTATTTATGATTTGTATGATAGAGGGCGTTTTGAGAATGCGCCAGAGCGTATTGTATTCTCGTTACAAGCTATGTGGCTTGATATTGCAAGTTTATTAGGTTCTGAACCTTTAGTAAAGCAGCTAGCATCTTTTAATATTCGTGAGGATTTACGCTGGGATGGTGCTAATTATTGGCCTTTCCATGAAAATTTTAAAAATTTGAGGCATAACAGAGTTGAATTTAAACTATTAGGCGATAATCCGAGTACTTTTGATTTAGCAAAAGGGTTGCGAGGTTCTACTATTTTTACAGCCACGGAAGGAGTGTTTTGTCTTACGATTAATAGCAGCTCGCTTAAAGAGAATTTATATGCTGAAAATATAATAGCAATCTTTAGCGCTATTCCATCAAATTGGTCAAAAGTTTTGAAACTTCACATCCCTTATACTTCTTCTGTTGAAATAGTTAATGTTGCGGATAGAACGCCGCGTGGTTATCATGCAGAAAGACTGTTTAAGGCGATTAGAGATCAGTTGAGCGAAGTTTTTCGCTTGAAACCCGATGTAATTTTAGAAATAGATCCAAGTGGTCGGGAACGATTCTTTTTTCTTGAAGAATATTTTGAACTTTCAGAGGATTTTCGTCGTGGGGGAGAGAGTATTCAGTTTATGTCTGTATTGCCGAAGAACATTAAACATCTACGACTTGTAGGTAACTCAGTGGTATCTTTGGATTTTTCTGGATCATATCTTCGCAATTGGGGTCGATATCCAGTCGATCCAGTAGCGCTAGATGTTTTGAAATCAATTGATTTTTCTGGTTTGCCAAACCTTAAAGAGGTGCCAACTAATATGCCGTTTCGGTTTTCTGATTTGGCAAAGATAAGGCTATTATCATCTCAGAAAGGCCTTTTTCTTCCCATTATTAAAGCGTCCCTTGAAAGAGAAGCAGAGCAAAAAGTAAGGGATGCAAGCGGGCTATATACAGGGGAAGAGTTGGATAAGCAAATAAAAGAAGCGCGTGAGGAATTGGCTAAAAATATGGATCAAATATTAGAAAAATTAATTGAGTACGTATAAGGAAAATTCAATTAAGCTGATACTCTAAATTTCTCCCGAAAAAATCCATACAACATAACAGCTGCAAAGAACACACCAACGGCACCAGCATAGAAAGTTGCATTCAATCCATATCCATTACACAAATAGCGGAAGATCATGCTGCTTGCAAGTGTGGCAAAAAATCCTGTGAGAAAGAAAATGCTAAATGCTGTTCCGCGAAGGTGGAAAGGTGCATAGCTTGCGATTAAAGTAAACATAACAGCGTTGCTAGCACCTGTTTGTACGCCCCATAAAATGACACCCATAAACATTACGGGCAGTGTTGCGGCAAGTCCGCATGTTAAATGCGCTAGAGCGCTGACAATAAGACAGCCAAATAGTATTTTTTCCTTTGGCGAATTGTCTGACATTGCGCCTACAGGATAAGCAACTGCACACATAGCAATATTGTATATTAAGAAAATTGCAGAAGAGTATGCATGACTCAATCCAAGATATTCTGTAGCTTTCACAGCTAGAATTGTTTCATTGTATTTAAAAGAAAAAAAGATGAAAATCACCAGGATAAACTCCCAGAATTTTCGACCGAATATTTTTAGTTCTCCCCAGTGAAATCTTTTCGGACTGTCTTTTTGAAGGGCAAAAGAGTCTGGGATAAAAAAGTATGCGATACCAAGCGATAGAAGAGCGGGGATAGTTGAGATATTGAAAATCAGATGAAAGTTTTCTCCTGTCATAACCATCAGTTTTATACCCAAAATAGAACCAATGGCTGAGCCTAATACGGTTAGGGCGTTCCGCAAGCCGTAACATCGTCCATGAAGATGTGTGTCACATAAGTCTGCAATGAGAGCGTCTCGAGGTGTGGATTGAATACCATTTCCAACACGATCTAAGATGCGCGCAAGAAAAACGACAGATAGAGACATGGAGAACCCAAGCATTGGTTTGCTGATAGCAACTAAGGCAATTCCAAAAAGAATGAGTGCGCGGCGCTTGCGAAGGAAATCTGAGAAAAATCCAGCGGTAAGTTTTGTGCCGTAGCTGCTGGCATCAACGATACCTTGAAACAATCCAATGTCAGCTGGATTAACACCTAAAACTGTTCTTAAGAAGCTTGCAGAAAGACCGAAAACGAGACTGGTGGAAATATTGCACAGGAGGCCAGCGAGATTAATCACCCAAATATTTCTTGGAAGCATTCATGTTTCTTATATCAAACACATGCTTCAGTATATCATATAAATATTTTATTTATATTATTATTTTATTTTAAAGTATTTATTTTTATATTTCGTAATGACTAAAAAGTGAGGTTCAGACGTCAGGAGTGTTTTTGACTTGGTGTGTTAAGTTTATGTTCTTGCGCTCTAAACCATCGACTTAAAGAAAAAGCATCCCGCGCTTCTTTGGGTTGTTCCTCATATCTGCGTCTTAATTGAGCTTTGGCAGGTGTTTCATCGTTAGAGATAGTGCTTAAATCTTCTTCTATATCTGATCTGATGAGAGCGGAGCGAAGAAAAATATTATAGCGTCTTTTGCACACTCTATTTGGTATGTCCATAGCCGTATCCCAGAAGAGTACACGATCATCAGAAGCGCCTAGAAAATCATGAATCAAATATATGGGAGGAAATGAACCCCCGGCTAGGTCCGTCCCTTTTCCTGTTGTTATTTTTTGCATTGTGCTTTTAGGGGAGTAAAGCAGCATTTGAAACCCAGCTGTACTTGATAACCATAGATTTCTTTCAAGATATCGTAAGCTTTGTGGAGTTAAATTGCCCCTGCTTGTGAATTCTATCACAGATCGATTTGTTCGTAAGTGTTTTTCCAATACTGCTGGGACATTCATACTCCGTGATGGACTTGATATATCCAACTGAACTTTTTTGATGGATGGATTTGATTGTAGTAAATTCATAAACCGCTCTAATTGGTCTGAAGGAATACTTAGCATAACCTCAAAGTCACGAGCTCTTCTTGTGTGTTTTAATGTGCCTATTGTGAGGTAGCGTCCCATTTTATACTGCAGATGTTGAAGGCTTTTATTTTCTTGCATGATTTTTAAGAGCTCTGCGAAGGTTTGCATATCAATTGATTGAGTAGAATATATCGGATCACACAAACATGTAATACGGATGGATTTGAGTTTTGGTTTGTGCCGTAATGCATTTACCAATTTTGCACGATTGGCAGCATCTAACAATGTAGAGATATCAAGCGTTTCAAGCTCTGAATTTGCTTCAATTTTGCCTATTAACATATTAATGAATTCATCATCTATTGGATCTGTGCTGTATCGGTATAAGGATATATGGTTACCTAAAATGCACAAAGTTATATTTTGCGCATCGATTCTTAATCGGAGAGGGATTTTGCAATTCTGTCTCATCAATGTTTTTACGTCCTCAAGAGTGATATGAATTTCATTTGAAATTTGAAAAGAAAGGTTCGGATTTTTTTGCATTGCAGCATTTAAAGTATGTAGTCCTTTGATGCCAAAGCGATTTTCAGATACGTCAATCCACCTTTGTGTTTTGGTTTTTGCAAGCGCATTAGCGAGTACAATAATTTCTTCATCTTTGAGTTCGCACTTTGAAAGATCTAACTCTCTGAGAGATGTATTTGTTTCTAAGTGCTCACTTAAGGAATCAATATCCTGCTTTATTAATACGCTACCACTAAGAGAAAGATGTTTTAGTGCAGTGTGTTGGCTCAACATCGTGATTAATCGCACTCTTGTTACAAACTCATCTTTGTATATAAGTGGAGCGCTAGCTGATTTTTCTTCAGGCGCTTGCCTAAAATGATCTTTATTTAATTTTAATTTTAGTGTTTGGAGTGAGGTGTTATATCGCAGATTTGAAAGTATTGATTGCAAAGTTATACAATCTATTTCGTTATATCGAAGATCTAGCTCTCTTAGATTGGTGCTATTACGTAATGCTTGTATGAAATTAAAGCTATTCGTTGAAGGTGTAATTTTGCAGCCTAGGAAGGTCAATGTTTCCAATCCACTATTCTGTTCCATTATTCTGTTCCATAATACCCAGAAGTATTTCTGTAGCTGTTGCGCAATCGCTAAATGTTAAGTCCTTAAGATGTTTATTTGTTTGCAAAACTTTTTGAAGTGCAACTGCACCGTCAGCGCTTATTGGACATCTTAATTTTAATTGTTTCACTGTTGTATTGTGCTCAAGAGCTTGTGCGAATTCTATAAACTCCTTTTCAGTGATTTCGTGTGTGCACAATGCAACAGTGTGGGCTTCAGATAATGCGGTTGCGCTGAGGCTGTGTTCTGGAACGGGCTTATGGTAAATTTCAATTTGCGTTAGTTGTGTTGCATATATAGAAAGCATACCTTTTTCATTTTGCCATGTTGTTGAGTCATTTTTAGGAAATTTATGCGAAAAAGCAACATTTTTCTTTTTGATGAACGCTCTGAAGCATGTAGACGGGCTGTATGTATGAAAAAATATTCCTTATAATAAGTCAAGCATCCATAGCTCAGCTGGATAGAGCGTTGCCCTCCGGAGGCAAAGGTCGCACGTTCGAATCGTGTTGGATGCGCCATTCACCTTCGCTGATTTTGCCGAAGGCAAAATGTAGCTACGACGCGACTGCGTCGGAGCGTGCGAAGTGGATACCTCGCCGAAGCGCATAGCGCGAAGGCGGGCTGTCCTTATAGTGGGGTGAGAAATGTACCAAAAAAGCTTATTCATCTTCCGTCGTGATTTACGCGTTGATGACAATACAGGTTTGATTGAGGCGTTAAACCAATCCAAAGACGTTATTCCGTGTTTCATTTTCGATGAGCGGCAAGTGGGGAATGTGAACTCCTATAAAAGCAATAATGCGATTCAATTTATGATCGAATCTTTGCAAGATCTGCAAAAACAACTTGAGAAAAAAGGTGGGGTCTTGCATCTCTTTCATGGCATTGCAGGTGCTGTGGTAGAAAAACTTATAACCGAGCATAATATTGATGCGGTATTTGCGAATTGGGATTACACGCCATTTTCAAAAATGCGGGATCGTGCAATTCATAATATTTGCAAGAAACATAATATTGCCTGTCAATTTTATCATGATGCACTTTTACATGATCCAAAAACACTTTTGAAAAGCAATCAATCTGCATATACAGTTTTTACGCCATTTTATAAAAATGCCCTTAAATATCCTGTCGCAAAAACACAAAAAAATTCTCATAAAAACTATGCGAAAAAACTAGATGCAAAAGAGATTTCATTTGAGAAGATTTTGCCACAAAATAATTCTGATATTGCTGTGAATGGTGGGCGCAAAGAAGCATTAAAAATTCTTAAACATATTGAAGATTTTAAAAACTATAACGCAGAAAGGGATTTTCCTGCGTTAAATAAAACGACCCATTTGTCCGCACATTTAAAATTTGGTTGTGTATCGGTCCGTGAAGTATATGAGGCTGTAGAAAGCAATGAGGCATTGATGCGCCAATTGTATTGGCGAGATTTTTATACGCAAATTGGACTATATTTTCCACATGTTTTTGAGCATGCTTTTCTAGAAAAATATAAGAATATCAAATGGTCTACGAGCAAGGAAGATTTCAAACGTTGGTGTGAAGGTAAAACTGGGTTTCCAATTGTGGATGCAGGTATGCGCTGCTTGAATAAAACAGGGTGGATGCACAATCGTGTGCGTATGATTGTCGCATCATTTCTCACAAAAGATTTGCATATTAATTGGCAGTGGGGTGAGAAATATTTTGCGCAAAAGTTGGTTGATTATGATCCATGTGTGAACAATGGAAGTTGGCAATGGGCAGCAAGTACAGGCTGTGATGCGCAGCCATATTTTCGGATTTTTAATCCTTGGTTGCAGCAAAAAAAGTTTGATCCAGAGTGTGAATATATTAAGGCATGGGTGCCAGAGTTAAAGGATTTTAGTGCGCGTGAGATTCATAAATGGTATGAGAGAGAGGATTATGGATCGTACGTTCAGCCGATGGTTGATCATAAAAAATCTGCTGAATATGCGAAAAAATTACTCAGTCTTTCTTGAAGTGTATAGGGTCAATTTTAAAGAACTCTAAAATTGATAGTGTGAAGATCGTGCAAGATAATGTTGCATATCCAAGAAGTTGATAGTTTTCCTGATCATTTAGGTACATGGCGCTAAACGTTACTGTGCAAGTAAGTGAGGTCAGCAGAGTTAAGGGGTTTTGCAAGATTTTGTCCATACAGTTTGTTTGATCTGGTTTTTCTCTAAGCGCTTTTTGCATTTTTATTTTAGCGGTTTGAGGATCGAAACTATTTGATTGCTGATTTTTTATAGGCATTGCTGTGGTTGCGATTGCATTTCGTTCCAGAAAGAATCGCTTGCTAGAAGTTGCATTGTAAGGAACATTATTTAATGTTTTGGTGTTTTTTTATTTATAGGGGGTTGTGGCGTGTGTTTCAAGAGGTTTTTTCATTGTGGATTGCCACACACTCTTCGAGCGTTCGCAATGACGAGCTCGGAGTCGTCATCATGAGGAGCGTAACGACGTGGTGATCCATGTATGACGTGCGCAAACCTACTTCTTCCCCGTCTTTTTAATCTTCAGCTCTTTCCCAAAAACATGTGGAAAAGCTTCATCTGCTTTTTTCAGCAATACAATTTCCAGACCTTTTTTCACGTTTTCAGGCAATTCATCCAGATCTTTTTTGTTGTCATAAGGAATCAATACTTTTTTCATGCCAGCGCGCAATGCTGCGAGTAATTTTTCTCGCAAACCGCCAATTTCTAATACGTTGTTTACCAGATCAATCTCACCAGTCATCGCAACATTTTTCTTAATCGGCGTGTTGGTTAATGCTGATAAAATTGTGACATACATACCAACACCTGCCGACGGCCCATCTTTAGGAGTTGCGCCTTCGGGCACGTGAACGTGCAGATCGTGTTTATTGAAGTATTTTTCATCTAAACCGTATTTTGCGCCATTTTTCTTCGCCAAAGAAAATGCAGTTTCAATAGATTCTTGCATGACTTCGCCTAAGTGTCCTGTGAGTGTTTTTTTGCCAGATCCAGGGAATGTAATGGCTTCAATTTTTAGTAAGTCACCACCCATTTCTGTCCAAGCTAATCCATTGCACACACCAACTTCATCTTTTTCATGCATCACACCAAATGAGTATTTAGGAATGCCGCAATATTCGCGCACAACTTTTTCATCTACGGTGACTTTTTTGGTTTCGCCTTTTCGAATAGCAACAACTGTTTTTCTGCAAACTTTTGCAATTTCTCTATCAAGGTTACGTACACCAGACTCTCGTGTATATAATCTTATAATTTCAAGAATGCCACCTTTTTTAAATGCAATTTCTTTTTTATCCAAGCCATGCGCTTGCATTTGTTTTGGAATTAAATATTGTTCAGCAATTTCATATTTTTCTTCTTCTGTATATCCAGGAACACGGATAATCTCCAGACGATCTAGCAAAGGTGCGGGCATGTCTAACGTGTTCGCAGTTGTGATGAACAGTACATTGGATAAATCGTAGTTAATTTCCAAATAATGGTCATTGAATTGTTGATTTTGCTCAGGATCTAAAACTTCTAATAAAGCGGAGCTTGGATCGCCGCGCCAGTCTTTACCAATTTTGTCGATCTCATCCAACAAAATGAGTGGATTATTGGACTCAACTTTTTTCAATCCTTGAATCACTTTGCCTGGCATGGATCCAATGTATGTTCTTCTGTGTCCACGAATTTCAGATTCATCTGTCAGACCGCCTAAAGAGATTTTATGAAACTCACGACCTGTTGCTTCTGCAATTGCTTTTCCTAAAGAGGTTTTGCCTACGCCGGGAGGGCCTACGAGACATAAGATTGTTCCCGTCGGTTTTTTGACACGTTCTTGAACAGCCAAAAATTCAATAATACGCTCTTTGACTTTTTTAAGAGCATAGTGATGTTTGTTCAGTACTTTCTCCGCATTTTCAATGTCATGCTTTAGTTTGTTATTTTTGCCCCATGGTAAACCAAGAATCCATTCTAAGTAATTGCGCACAACGGCTGCTTCCGCTGAAGATGCGTTCATTGTGCGTAGTTTTTTAATTTCTGCTTCAGCTTTCTTTTGCGCCTCTTTGGGGAGTTTCAGTTTTTTGAGTTTATTCTCAAATTCAAATTCGTCATCAAAACCTTGATCCGTATTATGCAGCTCTTGATAAATGGCTTTAAGCTGTTCATTTAAATAATAATCCCGTTGGGATTTTTCCATTTGTCCTTTGATGCGGCCTTTGATTCTTTGTTGAACATTATGAATATCGAGTTCGGTATCAATAAATCCATAAATAAGCTCCAAACGTGTTTGAATATCAGTTGTTTCTAGAAGTCTTTGTTTATCTTCTAGGCGTAAATTAAAATATGATACAACTGTGTCAGCAAATTTACTGTAGTCTGAGATTTGCGAAACAATGCCAATAATATCAGCTGGGATTTTCTTGTTTTGTTTGGTGTATTCATCAAAACTTTCCGTGATACCTTTTTTGAGCGCTTCAATTTCGAGCAAATTTTTTGTTGGTTCTATATCCTCCAATGGTTCGCCATATCCATTGAAAAATGCCCCCTCTTCTTTTGTTGCAAGTTCAATGGAATCAACCTTGAATCTTTGCTCACCTTCCACAAGAATTTTTACTGTACCATCTGGTAGTTTAAGCACTTGCAAAACATTTACAAGCGTTCCCACGCGATATAAATCTTCAATTTCTGGCTCTTCGATATCTGGGTTTTTTTGTGTTAAGAGTAAGAGGCGATGCGGGTAATCTTCTAATGGCATTAAAAGGTTAATCGCATTGATAGAGCGCTTTCTACCCACGAAAAGCGGTACGATCATATGTGGAAAAACTACAATATCTCTAAGGGGCAAGATAGGGTAAACGGTTTTTGTTTTTTTCTTTGTAACAGAAGACATGATGACTCAAAGTGCTCAGCTTGAGTCAGTATAGCAAGAAAGGAAAAGCGGGCTCAAATGTTGGTTAACAAGAAGTTACCGAGTATCGTCATGGCGTCTCAGAGGTCGTCATCACGAGATCTGCAAAGCAGATCGCAGTGATCCATTTTCTGGATGGTCACAGCCCCTTCGGGGCTTCGCCATGACGTTCTGTCTAGGTTAGTCTTAGAAACGACGCACAAGGAATGCACCCAAAAACACCACGCCCAAAATTGAAATAATCAGTGGCCCTGTTGGGAAATCAAAATAAAACGATAGAAGTAGACCTAGGTAGCTGGCAATAACACCAATAATGCTGCTGGTTATCATCATAATCCATATGTTTTTGAATAATAATCTAGAAGTAATAGCGGGTAGCATGATAAGTCCCATTGCCATTAATGTTCCAATTGCAAGTGAGGCAGAAACAAGAAGGGCAGTAAGGCTGCCCCAAATGATGAGCTGATAGAGGGTATGTGAACGGCGTGTAATGATCATGAATGTTGGATCAAAGCAGTCATATAAAACTTCTTGTCGGAAAAAATAAAGTATCATTAAGATTGCAGCATTTAAGAATGAAATATATAAAAGCGTTTCGTCTTGGATGGATAAAATATTACCAAACAATAAATGCAGAATATTAAAATTTCCGTGATAATGATGCAACAAGACAACGCCAAGCGCTAAGGAAAATAAATATAACCCTGAGAAGCTTGCATCTTCGCCCAGTAATGAGCGCTCCTTGATAAATGAACTTAACATAGAGAGTGTTAGGCCAGCCAAAATGGCAAATCCAATAAAACCTGGCAACCAAAATCCGAACAATAAAAATGATAGAGCGATCCCTGGGAAAATTCCATGTGATAATGCTTCGCCCATCAAGCTCATTTTTCGTAGTAAAAGCAATAATCCAACAGGGCCGCTCGTGATGGATAAACTTATGCAGGCAATGAGAGCTTTTTTCATAAACAAAAATTCTGTAAAAGGCGTAATGAGATCGTTAAGATGCATAGTGTTGTCCACAAAACATCATTTGTGTCATTTTTTCAAATGAGATATCTTTGACGGTGAGTTTTTTAATAAAATCATGCCCAACGAATATACACTCTTTGAAATGTTTTTGAATGAGGTCGAAATCATGCAAAACGACCAAAATTGTTTTACCTTCCTTATGCCATAATTTCAGCTGTTCAATCAGATAATTGAGTGTTTGGCAATCAACTGCATTGAAGGGTTCATCCAATAAAATAAATTCAGGATTTTGCACGATAAGACGCGCAAATAATGCGCGCTGAAATTGCCCGCCGCTGAGTTCATCTAAATATTTATACCGCATATTCCATAAGCCTACACGCTCAAGCGCAGTTTTTACAGGTAAGGCTGTGCTGCTAACTTGCCCCATTTCCACCATTTCATATAGCGTGATGGGGAAGTGAATATCTAAGGTGTTGCGTTGTGCCAAAAATCCTATTTGATTTGTGTTGAGTATCACATTTCCAGAAGTTGGTTTAATAAGTCCTGTGATTAATTTGAGAAACGTTGTTTTGCCAATGCCATTTGGTCCAAAAACTGCCGTCATAGAGCCTTTTTTGAGTGTTAACTCTACATTATGAAACAGTGGGTATTTGATGTAGTTAAAACAAAGGTTCTGGACGTGGAGCAAAGGGGTTGGCCTATTTACGATCTGCTTAATTATAGTGGTGTTTGAAGGGTAAAAGCAAAGAGTTTTGGGAGCGTCATCACGAGGATGGTCACGCTACGTTCGCCATGACGGAGTTTCGTTTTATCGCCCCAGCGTTTGCGATGTATTTGTCGGAGAAAATCCTACAACTTTATCCACAATAATGTCATCTGGTGCATCTGGGTCTTTTAAAATATATCCACGGCCCCACACAGTGGAGATGCAGTTTTCATCGCCAAGTAAGCGCGCCAGTTTGCGACGTAGTTTGCAAATAAAAACATCGATGATTTTCACTTCTGGTTCATCGATTCCACCATATAGATGATTCAAGAACATTTCTTTGGTAAGCGTTGCGCCTTTTCTTAGTGCAAGTAGCTCCAAAATAGAGTATTCTTTTGGTGTTAAATTTACCGCTTTGCCTTCAATGGAAACAAGCTTTTCTTTCATATTAATTGTCATTTTTCCGACATTAATCACAGAGGATGCATGGCCTTGTGAGCGACGCACAATAGCTTGAATACGCGCAACAAGTTCACTGCTGTTGAACGGCTTGGTGATATAATCATCAGCACCCATGCCAAGACTCTTAATTTTTTCTTCGCTTTCTGTTAATCCAGAGATCACACATATTGGTATTTTTTTATGCCCATCTCTTAACTTTTTTGTGACCTCATGTCCTGTGATATCAGGTAATTTTAAATCCAATAAGATAAGATCGTAATCATAAATTTTGCTAATTTCTAGACCATCGCGGCCAAGTGTCGAAGTATCGCAAATCATTCCCTCTGCTTCAAGAGTGGCTTTAATGCTTTTAGAAACGATTGGATCGTCTTCAATCAATAAGATACGCATGAGGCTTTTTTAAATGTTTCTTCCTAATAAAATGGTAGCCATGAGATAGGAGAGAAATCTAGTTTTTTATTTAGATATATTTCAAATTTAGTTAAGTATTTATTAACTTTTGTTAAGAATTTTAGAGGTTATTCATTATTCAGAATCTGAAAATTCTGACACATTTCCTGCAGCTTTGAGCGGATGTCGCTGCTTTTCTTGTGAAGGGGTGAGAGCAACAAGAGGTATCATTTTTTCAAGGGCGGAGCGTTCGGTATGACATATGTATTTTCCATATTCTGGATGCGTGCAGCATTGAAAAATTATTTTTAAGCCGGGCCTTTTTGCAAATATATTGGCCATTTTTTGCAAATGCGCATTATCCGCTGCTAGCCCTTCAGGTGTATTAGCCTTATCTGATAGGTCCATGACATAAAATTCCGCACCGTCTGTATCTTGAGCAAGACTTGCATATTTTCCTGCAACCATAGGATGGGTTTGCATTTCAATTAATGCATCTTTGATGTTATGCGCATCGCAGCAAGGGTTTAAGCCTTGCATATGCAGATGATAGATAATGCTCATTTGCACAGGAGAAACTATACCGGATAGCTGTGATAGTTTTAACCCTCCTAAAAAACGCTCTGTGTCTTCTATGTACGAACGTGAGCGGGGGAAAATATTGTAAAACACAATAAAATATAAAGACGCGATAATTTTAGCGTGCGCGTTAAATATTGCGGATATAAAACCTCCGCTACTTGTAAAAAGTATTTCGCGACTAACAGAATGACCTTTGGTGTTGCGCAAAAAGAATCGAGGCAATTGAGTTTTGTTGCGCTGGCAGGTCTCGCGTGCCTCTTCTACTAATTGGCACATTTCGTTTGTTGCGTTTCGCGCTGCATCGTCATACTTTGTTCGATCGATGAAATATTGAATAGGTTGAGCATGAAGAGAGAAAAATAAAAACATAGGTATCCTCCTTTATTTTTCAGCTGGAACTGGATCAAATCCTAGCTGCTCTCTATAAATTGTCACCAACTTAATTGTTCCCCAGCTATCTGCGAATGCATAGAGTATATCTGTAACATGTTGATGTTTTGAAAATATGTCTTTGAATTGAGGTATTAGACTTTCAATATCTTCTTTTACATCGTTATCTGTGCCCATATAGTGTTCTGGAGATTGGCTCATAACATAGGTTTGTGGGTATCTTTTTGGAGGGTTGGCGGCATCAGAATATTCTGATTCATGTGCTCTAGAAAGCAGATCTACAACACTTGCGAATTTTGAGTTTTCTTTACCTCTGCGTATAAAGATCGACCGCTTTTGAATATATTCACGCACAAAAATGGCAATTTGTGTTGTTGAGAAGTTTATGTTTTTCAACAGCCCAATAAAATGTTGTGCGTTTAAAAAATTCGTACAAAAACAATCGAATGGTAAGCAGCCGTATACTTTAAGCATTTCGTTTTTGAGATTTGGTTCATCAACTGTAAAGTAAAAATCTTTCCATTCGATAGCTTGCGCAGCGTTGCGCTCCATTTCTGCTAATAACTTAGGCGAAGCGTATTTTTCTTCAGACTTTTTAAGTTCAAACATGTCAAGTGCTAATTCTCCAACTTCAAGTTTCGTTTGGCCGGGAACGCAAGCCGTTAGCGGTTTGTCTGAGTCGGTTGAGTGGTTTGCATATAGAGTATTAAAAAATAAAAGCATTGATTGTTGTCTACTATTTTGTATAGTCAAAGAGAGTGCAAATTCTTAACAAAATCTTACAGAGGATGAAAATTATCCATCGTTCTCACTGAGCTGACGCACCCCCACGAATTTTCTAAAATCCAAAAAAGTCTTAAACGCTTAACCATGTAAGCTTTTCTTCTAGAGAAATGGATAGAAAAATATAAGGACGGCGACCGTCATGGCGAGATTTTCGAAAGAAAATCGTGGCCATCCATCCGTCTTCGCAAATTTTGCCTTCAGCAAAATTTAGCTACGACGAGATTGGTCGAGTCGAAGTGTGTGAAGTGGATGCCTCGTCGAAGCTCTTTAGAGCGTAGGCGGACACCTCCATGGATTACCACGCCTTGCTACGCAAGGCTCGTGATGACGCTTCTAAACTCGTCATGGCGAGATTTTCGAAAGAAAATCGTGGCCATCTATGTTTTTCTGGATCACCGCGCCTTGCTAGGCAAGGATCGTGATGACGTCTGCGCATATTTAATTCGTGGGGATGAATCAGCTCCTGAGTGAGCGAAGCGAGAGAAGGATCTGCTCGAGGTAGAATTAGGAAGACCCTTCGCTTTTGGCTCAAGATGACGGTGTATTATAAAAAGGACGCGAATCCCTAACAAAATCTTTTTGTAATCTCTCATCCACAAGGTTTTGTGTTGTTGTGTTATTTTCATCTTCAATAATTGTGGCTTTGATCAAAATCACAAGCTCATAGACTTCTTCTTGTAAATCTTGTGCACCAAGCGCGCTACGCGCTTTATCAAAACTTGCAGGTCGCATAATGCCAGTAGATTTATCATGAGATTTTATGATGGTTAATCCACCAAGGATAGTTGTATCTCCATTATCCAGTTTCAAAACGGAATCCATTTCTCGCACTTCAACAACAGGCACTTTGGATTCCGGAATATCTTGCGTGATTTTTGCAGAGCGTGCATTGAATTCTAATGCTGGATCTTTCACAGAACCCGCATGTCTTGAAACAGTGGGTCTAACAAACAGTAAAATTTTACCTTTTTCAGGTTGGATAGAAGCCTGAATTGGCATAATAAAACCAATAGGTTTAGATTTAATTTCCGAGGTGGACATGGTTTTAAAGCGTTCATGATCAGCGTTTGGTTGGTTAGGGTTTTCTACAATGCCGAGATATTGAGACTGAAAATCCATTTTAAAGAAAATGCTATTTTCTGCAACTTTAATCATAGACGTTTGGTTATTCAACAAAACAAGTCGAGGACTTGAAACAGTGCGCAGCGAGCCAAATTTTTCAAGAGCTTTTAAGATAAACGTAAAATTTGCACTTTTAAAATTTAATGCACCTTTGAAATCTATAGATTCAGTTTGTTGTTTGCTAAACCACTCCCAATCTATACCTGTATTAAATTCTTGATTAAGTTTCACTTCAATGATTTTGGCTTCAATAAGAACTTGCGCATTAGCGGATTTTTCTAGTTGATCGAGGTATGCACCGACAAATTTATGTTGTTTGTCCGTTCCTGTCACGATCACCAAGCCACTTTGTTGGTTGATATTAAAATGATCATCTCCAATATAGAATGCCAAACCTTTTTTTAACTCATCCCAAAAATTGATTAAGCTTTTGACATTGATTTCACTGCCTGAATTATTTTTGGTATGGGGTTTTTTATCGTGCTCGTTAAAAATATCCGTGGTGGTTGAAATATTATTGTAGCTTTCACGTTCAAATTTTAAAAAATTTACAGGATAAGTCTTTGTATAAGGCGTGTCTTTTTCAAGTTTTATAAATGTGCCTTTTATGGTGAAACGCAGTTTAAGATTTTCTGCGAGATCTTCAATCACATCAATGAATGGTTTGTTTTTAGCTGTGTAATATACAGATTCACGGATATGATGATCAATCAAAATAGAGGCGCCAATTTGGGAGGCGGCTTGCGTGAGTATGGATTGAAATGGCGCATTTTCATGAAGAGTGATCGAGATCTTTTTGTAAAAAATTGGATGGATTTTTTGCTGCTCTTGTCTAGGTTTTTGTAGTCTTGGTTTTGGCTGAGAATGAGGTATGGCTGTCGCAAGGGTTTTTATATCTTCATGTGTATTTTCTTTGATCATGCGCTTTTCATCTATCACGCCCCAGCAATTGGTGAGAATGAGAAAGATGAAAACGCAGTAATGCATATATAAAAATGCCACTTCTTCTTTTATGGGATCAGCTTATTTCTTAACAATTGGTAAAAACTATTCTAATATGATGTATATAGCCGTCATCACGAGAAACTTCGCTCGCCATGACGGTATGTACATAGATGGAAAGGTTTAGATTATGTTATTAAAAAGAGTTGCATTAATCAGTTGTTGTTTTATGCTTTTAGGCGGGTGCACGCCTGATGTGGATGCCGATGATTATGAAGTAGAAAATATTGGACAAATCGCTGCAACACAAAAGGGTGTTGTTGTTTATAGACGCGATATCAAAATGAATTTTACACCACAAGGTCAAGTTGATGGTGGCGCAACGACAGGAGCGGCAGTTGGTGGTTACGCAGGTGCAGCAGGCGGTGCGGCAGCTGGTGGAGATATAAAAAGCGCAGCTGGTGGCGCTATTTTAGGTGCAGTTGCAGGTTCTTTACTGGGTTATGGTGTGAATCAGGCAACACGTACACGCCCTGGGTTTGAGTATCATATCAAGTTAGAAAAAACTGAAGAAATTATTGTTGTAACACAAGGAAAAAAGCCTGAAATTAATGTAGGTGATAAAGTTTTGTTGATTACACCAAAAGAGGATCCAAATGTAATTAAAACAAGTGATAAATTTGATAAAGCGAAAAGAACGCGTATTGTTCCGATTAATTACTAAAGTAGACCTCCGTCATCACGAGGAGCTGAGCTGCGTGGTGATCCATTCTGGATGGTCACGCTTTGCTCGCCATGACGATGCCTAGTTCTAAAGGAGAGAGAAAATGAAATGCTTTGAAAACTTAGGTGTTGGCAGTAAGCTCTACACACTCTTCAATCACGGCGCACTAAAAGGCACAGGCAAATTATTTGTTTATGCCGTAGACCAAGGCATTGAAATTGGTCCAGCAGCTTCGTTTTCAGAAAATCCTGATGCATATGATCCAAGCTATCATATAAAATTTGCTGTTGATGCTGGACTTTCAGCTATTGCTGCGCCGCTTGGTTTATTAAAGGTAGCGGCTCCTGAGTTTATTGGAAAGATTCCGATGATTCTGAAGTTAAACAGCGGAAACCGTTTGATGAACAAAGAGCGAAATGCGCCAGATCAAGCTATCACCGCCTCTGTAGCGCAAGCGCTAGAACTGGGATGTGCAGGTATTGGATTCACAATTTATCCTGGTTCTGATGCTTCCCTTGATATGTATGCCGATTTTCAAGTTATTGCGCAAGAAGCAAAAGCGCATGGATTATTTGTATTGGTATGGGCATATCCAAGAGGAAATATGGTCAATCCAAGAGCATTAGATATTATAGCCTACAGTACACACATTGCTTGCGTATTAGGTGCGGATATTGTGAAAGTGAAAATGCCTGAATCTGAAATTGAAGAACAGCATGACATATACAAAGCAATTCCATACAAAGGTAAAGCAGATCGTGTGAAACATATTATGGATACTGCATTTAAAGGCAAAGTTCCCGTTTTATTTTCTGGTGAGGTAAAAAAAGATGAGAGTGAATTATTAGATGATGTGCGCGCGATTAAAGCAGGTGGTGGTACAGGATCTATTATTGGGCGAAATCTGTTTCAACGACCTTATAAAGATGCGCTAAGAGTAGCAAGAGAGATTGTGAGGATATTAAATAACTCTTGATCTGATGCATTAAAAATTGACTTTTAATATAAAAAATGTTTTTTAATATTAGTATTAATTTAAACTTATTTTTATGTTTATTTTTATTAATCTATGGTTAAAAGCATCAACAATAGAAGATGCGTTATCTAGAGAAGAAAAAGCGGATGTAGAAGTCTATGCTAAGAGTTGGTTTCAAATTCCAGACCAAGGACGTTTTACTGAATTTCCGGCATTTGTCAAAAAAGCTGTAGAGTCTGAAAATACATTTTTGTTCCATATGTGGCGTAGTGGTAGAGACGGTATTATCTTTGGTGGAGCGCTTAGTTTTATACGATCACAGTTTTGGGGTTGGGAGGGTGTAACATATCTAGAGCCATTTTTTAAGTTAAGTCGATGGTGTCTATGTCAGAACCAAGCTAAACCAATACATCAAGAAAATAAACTAGGAGAGTTTTTTCCTTTTCTTGAATGGTCGCGCAAGCAAGATAGAACACAATCTCAGCCTGACGATTACTTTGTTGGTCTTTTAGGTGGGGTGTTTGCTGCTGTGTTTGTTAGTCTTTCTTTTGAAACTGTTGGGTGGGTTTGTTCTTGGCCAAGCATTAGATACAGGTTATTCCTATCTGAAGAACAAAAAAGAAATGTTTTATTAGGGTATATTGCCCAGCTAAAGGAAGGTCAAAAATGATTTTTAATTTTGGTTTATTTATTTTTGCAGCCACTTTTAATGATGCGGTTACCGCATATAATGATTGTAATATACGAACAAGCGTAGTAAATGCTATGCTTTTAACGTATCAACTTATTGAAAATCCGGCTGTAAATTCAACAGAGGTTATGCATAAAGGGTTAAGCGAAAATTTTTGGACGGTAGTTGATACATCCTTACAAATCAAAACAGGAAAACATGTAGATGGAAAGTTTACAGCATTTAAGAGTGTTGTAGTAGCATCAAATCAAGATTATATTATTTTTGCTTTTCCTGGCACAAGTGATTGGAAAGATGTTTTAACAGATGCCAAGTTTTTACCTAAGAATACAGGCATAGATGGGGCTTATGCGCATATGGGTTTTGCAGATGCGGCTGAATCATTTCGTCAGCAGATGGAGCAAAAAATTTCCGCTTTACAGTCTAATAAGAAAAAACAAGTTATTTTTACAGGGCACAGTTTAGGTGGTGCTAATGCAGCAATGTGTGCTGTGAATTGTCTAGATTATTTTAGAAAGTTATATAAACGAACGAATTTAAGTAATAATGATGGTCAGATTATATTAATTACTATGGGGCAGCCGCGAGTTTGGTGTTCTGATTATTTTTCAAGAGCATTGAGGATGTCTCAGATACTGCGACTTGTTGCAAGAGGAATAACAGGGAGAGCCGATATCGTAACGGTTTTGCCACCAGGATATTGCGAGTATGGACCTTCCCGTACCATTAGAATGCCTTTTAGTATTTTCAATCCTTTTAGCAATGCTGTTTTACACTCTTCAGATAAGTATGCAGAACAAATTTTAGAGGATGAATACTGTTGATTAAATTTTGTTGTATTAGCTAGGGTTTGAATGAAATAAATTATATAAGAGGCGGTTGTCGTAGTGAAATTTTCTTGAGAAAATTGTGGTTCTCTATTTTTTAGATTGTCATGTACTGTTTCGTTTGATGAGCTTGGTTTACTCTCTGCTTGTAAAAACCCTATAATATAAGCATCTAAATATACCCACAAAAAAATGACTTCTCCAAAAAAAGTATGTATTAAAACCTATGGTTGTCAGATGCAAGTGTACGATTCTGACAGAATGTTGTCATTGCTGAAACCATTTGGATATACACAAACTGAAGATCCAACGGAAGCGAATTTGATTATTTTAAATACATGTAATATTCGCGAGAAGGCAGAGCAAAAAATATTTTCAGAATTGGGGCGAATTCGAGAATATAAAAAAGCGCAAGAGGCGCAAGGGCAAGAGTATTTAATTGCAGTTGGCGGATGTGTGGCGCAAGCGCAAGGCGATGAGATTGTGCGACAGGCGCCTTATGTATCTGTTGTGTTTGGTCCGCAAAATTATCATAGATTGCCGGAGTATTTAACCAAAGTTCGCCGAGAGTCTTCCTGGCGAAGCCCTGAAGGGGTTGCGGCCATCCAGAATGGATCACCACATCGCTGCGCTCCTCGTGATGACGTGCCTGTTCGTAAGCACCATGTAGATGTAGAATTCCCAGTTGAATCCAAATTCGACTACATTCCAGCTGTTTCAGAAACAAAGGCGTCAGCTTTTTTAACGATCCAAGAGGGATGTAATAAGTTTTGTCATTTTTGTGTTGTGCCTTATACGCGTGGCGCAGAGTATTCTCGTCCTGTAAAAGCTATCATTGAAGAAGCGAAACATTTGGTTGGCTTGGGTGCAAAAGAAATTACACTGCTCGGGCAAAATGTAAGTGATTATCATGGTGATGATGAAAAGGGCAATCCAGCAAGTTTGGCAGTTTTACTCGAAACAGTTGCAAAAGAATTGCCAGAGCTAAAACGTTTGCGTTATACAACATCTCATCCAAGAGATATTACAGATCATCTCATTGAATGCCATGGTTCATTACCCCAGCTGATGCCATATCTGCATTTACCTGTTCAGACAGGAAGTGACAAAATGTTGAAAGCTATGAATCGCAAACACACAATTGATTTATATTATGGATTGATGGAAAAGTTTCGCAAAGCACGTCCAGATATTATGGTGTCTTCGGACTTTATTGTGGGATATCCAGGTGAAACTCAGGAAGATCACAAGCAAACCTTGCAGTTGGTGCAAGATTGTATTGATGTTGGGTATTCATTTAATTATAGTGTCAGACCCGGCACACCTGCGAGCGTATTAGATCAAGTGCCTGAGGATGTGAAAACGCCACGATTGTATGAATTGCAAGATTTGTTGCGCATGAAACAATTGTTGGCACATCAAAAACAAGTTGGTTTGGTGAATGAAGTTTTGGTGGAGAAAAAAGGCAAAGAGCCAGGACAGTTGATTGGCAAGAATCCACATTTGCAGTCTGTGTATTTTGATGGTGATGAATCATTGATTGGAGAGATTGTGCCGGTGAAGATTTTGGCCGCGTATCAGAATTCTTTGCATGGCGAGTTAATTGAGGCATAATCGTCATCACGAGGAGCTTTGCTCCGTGGTGATCCACGCAGAGATAGCCCGCCTACGCTCTTTGAGCTTCGGCGAGACATCCCTTTGCACGCTCCGACTCGATCAATCTCGTCGTAGCTAAATTTTGCCTTTGGCAAAATTAGCGAAGACGGATGGATGGCCACGCTCCGCTCGCCATGACGTGAGTGCGCGGTAAGTTAGTTGTTTTTCACCTCATCATAAACCCAATAAATCACAGCACCTAATGCTGTTCCTGTAAGTGCATGAATAGATGTTTTGCGCAAATTTCCAAAATACGAATCTAAAACATATAGTCCATGTACGGATAACCATATAAAACCGGCAAAAACTGTGAATAAATCTTTCATGCGTCTTTGCATCACAAACAAAAAGAAAGATGTGGAAACGCCTGTGGTAACGCTAGGTGCAGTGTATTCAAAATTTGAGACGAACGTAGTAATCCACTTTAATCCATATAAAATACCCGCAGATGTGCTGAGTAAAATAATCAAATCTTTTCCAATCTCTGAGTCATCTAAGAAAAATGTTGTGAGAATAAACAGCGTGTAAAATTGGGATGTGCCAAAAAAACGAAATCCATCAAAGGTTACAAAAGGGTAGGTAGTTGGATTCATTTTTTTGTTTAGGTAAGAATTTCTAGTTTCAGTATATCATATTTGCTCAAGTTCGTCATTATGAGTCTTATTATAATAGTAGAGCGCAGTGAGCTGTATAGATTGCCACGCGTTCTAACGAACGCTCGCAATGACGGACTAGAGCCGTCATCACGAGGCGCGTAGCGCTGTGGTGATCCATCATGGATTTACTTTTGAGTCAATCCAGGCACATCAATAAAGTACCTCACAGGTGCCGCTCTATTTTTCAATGTGCATGATTCATTTTCTGCGAATAAAATAGCCTGCATATTGTTTTGTTTGAAGTAGAGTCTCAACCAGTTTCTTTGAGAAATAAAATGATTATGGGTGGGCATAGGTAAAAGCAAATCTTTATACCAATAGAGCAAATTTAACTTCATGGATGGCTCGTTTTTTATCGGTGTTGGAGGGGAGAGGAAATGTTCTGCAAGCCCAAGAATGAGCGTAACAAAAGTGTAATTTCGCTTTGTTCGTGCTGTTGTGCTACCAATGCCAGAGCTTGTTAATTGCACAAAGTAGAGAGGATTATACTGTGGAGGGATAAATGTTTTTTCATAAAGCGCACCAGCAGATGCAATGTGCATTTCACCAGACAGAAATGTAATGCGAACAGGTTGGTTATTTGAAAATCTTTTCTTTGTAAATTTTATCAATCGTTTAAAAAACGCATCTCGTTCTTCAAGATGAAAATCACTGCCCCATTGGTCTAGAATATTGGAACCCAGACCTCTTTCAATAGCGCGTGGCGTTTGAGGATCTAGATCATTGAAGAATTTGCTGATGAATTGGAAAGAGCAAAAAAGGAAGGGGATGCTGCTCATTACAAGAAGGTGTTTGCAACCAGTCGGCAAAGTCTCCAAGGCATCAAACACAGCATCGGTTGATTCTTTGGAAAGCATTTGATGTTGTGTTCGCTCACCATGAAGATCAAGGCCTAAAATCGAAACAGGTCCAGCATGTCGTAACGTAGAAAACGCGTGTTCATGTTTTTTTCCGAAATAGCCAAGCTGAGCACCTTCATCTTTTGTCATATTGTGTTGGAAAAGTAAGTAAAATCTGTACGCAACTTTGAAAATAGTTTTATATATAAATGCTTCGTGTGAGTGGGTTGGCAAAGATCCATAGCCATTGAAGATTTCATGGTCATCTGTGAAATTTAAAAATGGAACTGATGCAAGCATCTCTCTATAATAGGGCGCCGTCATATAATGTATGTAGGTTTCAAGATAAAAACTTTCTACAGTCTGTTGAAAGTTTTCTTTAGAGGTTGGGTTGTCTATATACTGTTCTGCGATGCTTAATACGCCGTCACTATAAATTTGATCACCTCCGCCAAGACCTAGGTGAATTGGATTCTTCGCATGATCGAAAACCACTTCTCGCCAGTTTGTTTCAAAACCGCCCTTTTCGGGGTGTTCTTTGAGCTCATATCTATTGCAGGATGTGTAGAAAATATTGGGATAAGTGTTTTTTGCGGGAACGGTTAATGCATAACTTTGTTCTCCAACGGTGTATGGGATAACTTGATCTTCGTTTGTTTGTGGTATGGCAATTTCATATCGTAGAAATTGATGGCTTTGTATTATGTCCACAATAAAAGGTTCTAATGTTTCACTGAAAACGGCAAAAGCAGGAATGTCATCTGATTCATGTATGACAATCAGTGCACTAATTTTCCAATAATCGCTTTCGCATCCCCGAAAATAGAGCGATGGTCCTACTATAATCATTTGTAAATTTTAGGCTGAATGGCAAATTTATAAGTGAGCGCCAGTGCAGCGCCGAAAGCTGTGCCTGTAAATACATGAACAAAAGATTTAGAAGCGCTTCCCAAGTAAGAATCAAAAAAAGCTAAAACATGAACAGTTAATAAAGTAAGGGAGGCTAATATAATGTAAACTGGCGATGTATTTTTTGTGATGATCATAATGAAAAATATAGTTGCTAAGCCTGTTGTGATGCTCGGCATATCAATATCATAATCTGTTATGGCCAATATAATGACTTTTAACAATAACAAGATGATTGATGATACAGCCAGAAGAATAGCAAGCTCATTAGCAAATTTTGTTTGTCCTGCTAAGAAGGTGACTAAAAGGAAAAGGGTATAGAATTGCACGCTTCCAAAAAATCTAAAGCTTTCTAAATCGAAGTCTGTATGATGCTCCAGTTCAGAGGAGTTATGCATTGTTGTATAGTATATTGCATTTCTAGCTATAGTATATCATGAGAATTGACAAGCGTCATCCTGAGCTGACTCATCCCCACGAATTAAATATGCGCAGACGTCATCACGATAGATTGCCACGCATTCTAACGAATGCTCGCAATGACAGGTTCAGAGCCGTCATCACGAGAGGCGAAGCCCCGTGGTGATCCATTATGGATGGTCGCGCTACGCTCGCCATGATGTTATGTTTTTATTTAAAGAAGTCCCGGTATATCCATAACATACTGCACAGGCTTCTTATCTTTATTGATATCAGAGTTAATATGTTCTGCAAAAAGAGTTGCATGAATGTTTGTGATACCTTTGCGTTTATCGTCTGCAAATCTAAGTGTTAACCAATTGCGCTGCGCAATAAAAAAGTTTTTATTTCGGATTTTGAGCAGGGCTTTTTTGTCAAAATGCAGCATTTGCATTTTTATATTTTTATTGCTTTCTGCGCGCGTCTTTTTTTGAAAAAAGAATTGCAGCGCATCTAGCACGAAAAATTGTGAGTAACTCTGACTAGCTCTTGTTTTTCCAAATGTTGAACCAACACCAGAACTTGTGAGTTGCAAAATATATTCTGGATTTTTATAAAACGGTGTGTGTTTATATTTGTATACAACACCTGCGCTTGCCATATGTGTGTCGCCGGCTAAAAAGGTTATACGCAATGGTTTGTTTTGTTCTTTACGTGTTTTTGCAAATGTTAAAATATCTTGAATGAATGCATCACGTTCTTCAAATAGTAGGTAACTTCCCCATAAGCCAACCAAGTCAGATAAAGAAGGCATTTGAAGTTTGGATGTATCAGAGTCTACAATGCGGGTTAATACGCGAATTTCAGGAAATACAATTGGGATGCTGGACATAATAAGAAGATGGGTAGCGGTTTCAGGAATAGTATTGAGTTTATCTAAAATGAGCATACGAGCATCTTCCGGTAAAATGCTTTGTTTTGAAATGTCGCCACGAATGTCCATGCCTAAAATGTATACATCTCCGGCTTTTCGTAGAATAGAAAAATTCTTACGACCGTTTGGTCCAAAATACCCAAGAGATTTTGCTTCTGTGGTGGTGGTATGGTTTTGAAAAATCATATATATTTCGTAAGCATGATCAAAGAGAATTTTGCATAGAGGGTTATTTGCAAACTCGGTTGTTATGCCTGCATTATTAAATATTTCATGGTCATCTAGCATATTTAAAGCAGGTATAGATGCAAGTATGTCTTTATAAAATGGTTGAGAGATATAAGAAATATAGAGTTTTATATAAAAATTTAGAATCGTTTCATCTAATTCTTTTATTTCTTCGACTGTGAGCGCGGATTTTTTTATGTTTGTACGCACAATAGGAATTTCTAGCACATCATCAGCATATACTTGATCACCACCGCCTAAATTTATATGAAAAGGCGCTTGCTTATGTTGGGTGACGATGGTTTTCCAGTTCGCTTGAAAGCCATTTGTTTCTACCCAGCGCTCTTCATCATATCTGTTGCAGGATGTGTAGAGGATGTGAGGGTTTTGCCCTGCAGCTGGCACGATAAAAGTATATTCTTGATTGTTGATTGTATAGGCGATGTTTTGTTGTTGGTCTGTTTGAATAATTTGAAGTTTAAAGCGGATAAATTCATAATTTAAAATTTTCGCGAACGGTTGGGGAGGGTTTAAAGGCTGTAGATTTGGTCTGCCTAGGATAGGAGGCGTTTCATTTTTATCACGATCAATGACAACTAATATGCTCACATTCCATATTTGATTTTCGCAACCGCGAAATGCAAGTAGGGGTCCAATCATGTGTGTTGTTAAGACTATAAGCTAGTTTCATTATACCTTAGAAATTTCCCGCCGTCATCCTGAGTGAGCGAAGGATCTTCTTAAGCTAGACTCAGGAAAATCCTTCGCTGACGCTCAGGATGACAAGTGAATCATAAAAAATATCTGAATTTTTAATTACTTATATTGTGTATTTAAACAAAATTACGTTCTAATAGACCAGTGTTTATTCATCAGACAAAACCATGGCACGATTGGATTTCAAATTTTCATTTGGAAAAGAAGTAAACTCAGATTTTCATGTGATCTGTGTAAAAAAAGATCAATGGCAATCTCAGTTAGATCAAGAACTGAAAGATTTAGCAACAAAGTATGCCTTTGAAGGTAAGGAAGGGCAAAAATTTTTACACCAAACAAAAGACAAAGCGCGTTTGGTTATTGCGTGCGGTGAGAATTTTTTGAAAACAGGGCGTATAATTTATACATTGACAAAAGATTTTCCATATAACGCACATATTTCTTTGATTTGTCATGGATTTGAAAAACATGAAATTCAAGATATAGTGATTGGTCTAAAATTGCAGGCATATGAGTTTATGTCTTATAAAACTGTTTTTGAAGAAAGTTATAAGAAGAGACAGAATGCGTTTCATATTGTATCAGATCTAGATATAGCTGGAGATGTGATGAATTATGATCCTGTAATAGATGGTGTAATGTTTACGAAGGATTTAAGCAATGAGCCTGCGAATATGTTGTATCCCGAAACACTCGCTGAGCAGATTAAAGAAAAATTAAAAGGGTTACCTATAACAGTAAAAATTCTAGATGTTCCTGCTATGGAAAAGTTAGGTATGGGTGGAATTCTTGCAGTTGGCCGTGGAAGTATAAGACCTCCGCGGATGATTATTTTAGAGTATAAGGGTGGGCCTATTAACGAACCTTCTCTTGCTTTTGTTGGAAAGGCTGTCACATTTGATACCGGCGGAATATCAATTAAACCATCTGCATCTATGGAAGATATGAAACATGATATGACCGGCGGTGCAACTGTTGCAGGGTTGTTTTATGCTTTGGCAAAACGTGGTGCAAAAGTGAATGTCATAGGTGTGATTGGAGCTGCAGAAAATATGGCAGATGGAGACGCGTATCGTCCAAGTGATATTGTAAAAACCGCCTCAGGTAAAACTATTGAAGTTTTAAATACAGATGCGGAAGGGCGTGTAGTTCTTTCTGATGCGCTATGGTATGCGTCTAATTATAAGCCAAAGCTTATTATTGATCTTGCAACATTGACAGGCGCTATTACGGTTGGTCTTAGCTCTATTTTTGCAGGAATATTCACAGAAAGTGATGCGTTAGCTGCGCGTTTATCTGAAGCAGCAGAAGCAGTAGGAGAGCCAGTTTGGCGTATGCCACTTCACAAGAGCTTCACAAAAGCAATTAAGTCAAAGATCGCAGATGTGAGAAATACAAGCACAATTAAAGGTGGCGGCAGCAGCACAGCCGCAGCATTTTTACGGGAATTTGTTCCAAAAGAGATTGACTGGTGCCATATGGACATTGCAGGTGTAGCTTATGGAATTACGAGCGACCATCTTGATAAAGAGGGCGCATCTGGGTTTGGTGTGCGATTGTTAGACGCGTTTGTGCGTGAATATGAGAAATAAAATAACTTTATCTATACTCAGTTAATAACATCTCAAGAGCGCTCAGATTTTTTTGAGGTAAGAGGTTTATTCTGCTCTTGTGCGAAAAAAAATCTCGGATAATTTTTGGTATGTCTCTAACTTTTCTTCTCCTGGATCTGTGAGAGTTATAGAAACAAAACGTATAAAAGTTTGAAAATCTACAGTTTCAGATTGATGCCTAACTAACACTTGATCCGCTAAAGATTTAGGGAATCCAAACGTTATGCCGCGCTCGCCAGCCCATTGGTCTACAATAATATCATGTGCCAAGAGGGTTATTTGATCAATTTCAAGGTCCGCTGGTAATCCAGAAGAAATAAGGGTTAGGTGATTATCTACCCGTTTTGTTCTCTCTGTTTCATCTACTCCTAGCTGTTCAGCTAGGACATCAAAGTGTCTAGACATCTCTTTTGCAGCCGGAATATGCTCTATTCCTGCATTTAATAAATTATAAGTTAAAAATAGCATCTTACTTTCCCTTTAAATCAAACAGTTTATTTCGGTACATTTTCTTTATAGAAACTTTTCTTAAAAAAAACAACAATTCATGAGTTGTATTCTAAACTCTTCTTGTGCTAAAACTATATTGTAAAGTAAAGAAAAGAAGACGCGTGAAAACGTCTTTATAGTTTTTTCTACGCAATGACGGGGCGTAGCCCTGTCATTGCCTGAATACCTTTCATCCACCCACTGTCCTTAAGATTTAAGCACAGTGTCTGGATGCATCTGTAGGTTTCATAGAAAAGGTCGATGAATAGCGTAAAGACATCAGCGATATTGTAGTGCTGATGTCAACTTTAATTCTTTTTGAGTAAGCCAATCTCTTTCCTTAGAGGTTGTGCAGAATAAAACTAGGATGTTTTAAACAATCAAAGTTTAATTTGAGAGTTTGATCCTGGCTCAGAACGAACGCTGGCGGCATGCTTAACACATGCAAGTCGAATGTTACTTTCGGGTGACATGGCAGACGGGTGAGTAATATATAGGAACGTACCTTCTTGTTTGGAATAACGTTTGGAAACGAACGATAATACCAAATACGCCCTACGGGGGAAAGATTTATCGCAAGAAGAGCGGCCTGTACCGGATTAGGTAGTTGGTAGGGTAATGGCCTACCAAGCCAATGATCTGTAGCTGATCTGAGAGGATGATCAGCCACACTGGGACTGAGACACGGCCCAGACTCCTACGGGAGGCAGCAGTGGGGAATATTGGACAATGGGGAAACCCTGATCCAGCGATGCCGCGTGAGTGATGAAGGCCTTCGGGTTGTAAAGCTCTTTTAGCAGGGAAGATTATGACGGTACCTGCGGAATAAGCACCGGCTAACTTCGTGCCAGCAGCCGCGGTAATACGAAGGGTGCTAGCGTTGTTCGGAATAACTGGGCGTAAAGGGCGTGTAGGTGGTTTGAAAAGTGAGGTGTGAAATCCCCCGGGCTTAACCTGGGAATTGCATTTCATACTGGCAAACTAAGTGCGAGAGGGGAAAATGGAATGGCGAGTGGAGCAGTGAAATGCGTTGATATTCGTTGGAACATCAGAGGCGAAGGCGATTTTCTGGCTCGTTACAGACACTGAGGCGCGAAAGCGTGGGGAGCAAACAGGATTAGATACCCTGGTAGTCCACGCCGTAAACGATGAATGCTCGATGTTGGTGGCTTCGGTCATCAGTATCAAAGCTAACGCGATAAGCATTCCGCCTGGGGAGTACGATCGCAAGATTAAAACTCAAAGGAATTGACGGGGATCCGCACAAGCGGTGGAGTATGTGGTTTAATTCGAGGCTACGCGAAAACCTTACCAACCTTTGCATGGGAACTGTGCCTTCTTGAAAGAGAGGGTCATTTAGTTGGGTTCCGCACAGGTGCTGCATGGCTGTCGTCAGTTCGTGTCGTGAGATGTTGGGTTAAGTCCCGCAACGAACGAAACCCTTGTTGTTAGTTGCCAGCACGTTATGGTGGGCACTTTAGCAATACTGCCGGTGACAAACCGGAGGAAGGTGGGGACGATGTCAAGTCATCATGGCCCTTATAGGTTGGGCTACACACGTACTACAATGGTGGTAACAAAAGGAAGCAATACTGCAAAGTGGAGCAAATCCCAAAAACCACCTCAGTTCGGATTGTCCTCTGCAACTCGAGGGCATGAAGTTGGAATCGCTAGTAATCGCAGATCAGCACGCTGCGGTGAATACGTTCCCGGATCTTGTACACACTGCCCGTCACGCCATGGAAGCTGGTTCTGCTTTAAGCAGGTGCTCTAACCTGGATTTATTCAGGAGGAAGCCTATCACGGTGGGGCTGGTGACTGGGGTGAAGTCGTAACAAGGTAGCCGTAGGAGAACCTGCGGCTGGATCACCTCCTTTCTAAAGAGTTCTCTGAGGTGAATTTATCGTTATACTTCAGATATTTTTCTATTTTCAATCCTCACGTACCAAAAAGTACGCTGCGGTTGAAAATAAAAAATTTCTTTGTCTAACAATAAATTCCCTCTCAGATAACCTCGCGTTCTAAACGTGAGGTTGTTTGCTGGAATTTAAAGAAATTACAGCGTTTTATTTATTAAAGTAAGCGCGCGCTATTCTTCGACCTTTTCTATACGTGGAGCAAGGTTTTTCCTCCATCCAACGAAACTCAAAGTTTGAATAAACTCTGAGCTGAAAGAGGAAAAGACAATTTGCTAGGGGTTTTGAGATGGATACAAGGAGGATTTGAGATTTTATAAGGAGTGTACTGAATGTACATGACGCGATAAAATCGAAAACCGACGAAGTAAACACTCAAAAACACAGCAAAGTAAGGGGCTTGTAGCTCAGTTGGTTAGAGCACACGCTTGATAAGCGTGGGGTCGGAGGTTCAAGTCCTCCCAGGCCCACCAAAGCCATGGGGGCATAGCTCAGTTGGTAGAGCACCTGCTTTGCAAGCAGGGGGTCATCGGTTCAAGTCCGATTGTCTCCACCAGATGAAAAGGTAGTATTTAAAGTTAAAAACAGACAGCTTAAAGTGAAACGTAAGCTATTAATATCGTTATCTTGAGGCGCAGCTGAAAGATCTTCTTGAGTTTATCTTAGGAAGATTCTTCAAGCACTTCGCTCCTCAGGATGACGCTTAATATAAATGATTAAGTTATGAGAGTGGTAATACATCTCTTCATTTATTGAAGAGATGTATAAGATACCATGTCTTATAACAAAAATAAACGCAGTTGTGTGACTAACACCATTGTCACACAGCAAACTGAGTAATAAATTATAAGACAAAAGGTAAATGCCTTCCACCTTGAGAGAGGAGAGATTAAACTTCGATTTAACTCCCGGCCTCAAGGTCTAGGTCATTTAGGAGGAAAAATGTTTTAGATACGAGGAGAAAATTTATTTTGCGATTGAATGT
This sequence comes from Alphaproteobacteria bacterium, assembly GCA_023898745.1. NCBI lineage: Bacteria > Pseudomonadati > Pseudomonadota > Alphaproteobacteria > Alphaproteobacteria bacterium. Next base: position 192,871 of record CP060237.1, on the reverse strand, counting down.
AGTAAATCTACATGATTGAGTAAAATCAATTTTTGACGAAGTAGATGAAATATTTTTACCCTAAAGAATCAGGTAAGATAGGAAGGGCGTTTAACGGATGCCTTGGCACCAAGCGGCGATGAAGGACGTGATACGCGACGAAATGCTACGGGGAGGAGCGAAAGACCTATGATCCGTAGATCTCCGAATGGGGAAACCCATATTTTTAGTTTGGATTGAATGAATTTGAGCGTTAGCTTCAGATATTTAGAATTTTTTTTCCTCGAGTAGATCTACTACACTGCGGAAAAAAATTCCAAATCTCTTTGCTACCATCTCAAATTCATTCAATCCAAGTCTAAAAATATACTCTTCGTTTACGAAGAGAGCGAACCTGGAGAACTGAAACATCTAAGTACCCAGAGGAAAGGAAATCAAAAGAGACTCCGAAAGTAGTGGCGAGCGAAATCGGACCAGGCCGCACCATAGAGTGCGCTTATAAAGTTAAGAACTGGAATGTGTTGGGAAGCACAGCGATACAGGGTGACAGCCCCGTACAGGTAGAAAGATTTTATAAGAGTGAGTAGAGCGGGACACGAGAAATCCTGTTTGAACATGGGGGGACCAATCCTCCAAGCCTAAGTACGTCTTGGTGACCGATAGTGAACAAGTACCGTGAGGGAAAGGTGAAAAGAACCCCGAGAAGGGGAGTGAAATAGACCTGAAATTGGACGCCTACAAGCACTCAGAGCTACAGCTTGCTGTAGTGATGGGGTACCTTTTGTATAATGAGTCAGCGAGTTTATATTGCAAGCAAGCCTAAGCCGTTAGGTGTAAGCGAAGCGAAAGCGAGTTTTAATAGAGCGCCATAGTTTGCAGTATAAGACCCGAAACCGGGCGATCTAGCCATGAGCAGGTTGAAGATTTGGTAAGACGAATTGAGGACCGAACCCACTGATGTTGCAAAATCAGGGGATGACTTGTGGTTAGGAGTGAAAGGCTAATCAAGCTCGGAAATAGCTGGTTCTCCGCGAAAACTATTGAGGTAGTGCGCCTTGATATAAGCACCAGGGGTAGAGCACTGAATGGGCTAGGGGGAGTCACATCTTACCAAACCCAATTAAACTCCGAATACTGGTGTGGCAGGCAAGGTAGTCACACTGCGGGAGCTAACTTCCGTAGTGGAGAGGGAAACAACCCAGACCAACAGCTAAGGTCCCTAAGTGATCACTAAGTGGAAAAGGAAGTGAAGACGCCAAGACAGCGAGGAAGTTGGCTTAGAAGCAGCCATCTTTTAAAGAAAGCGTAACAGCTCACTCGTCTAGATAAGTGTTTTTGCGCCGAAAATGTAACGGGGCTCAAGTGATCCACCGAAGCTTTGGGTTTTTTAGATCTTAATGTAATGTTATATACATCATGTATCAAAAATGCCACAATACAAAAAAACATCAACACAGTATGAAGAACAATGAAAATCTTAGATACACTCTATGACATGACCAAACGCATTATTCAAGAACAGAATAATGATAGGGTTATGAATGAACTAAGAACAACATTACTAGAAGCCTTAAAGCAGTTCAATCGCTTTAATGCAAAACTAGGACGCAAAGAAGCTCTTGAAGCAGCCATCATATCTATTGATGATGCTAAGATTCTTCTTAAACTCTGTGTGGAGTTAAAATGCATCACGTACGATTCTTACAAAACCTATGAAGAAAACCTTCAAGGTTTGGTTAAGATGATGGTGGCAGAAAAGAACATTATGTTTGGATCTAAAAAAGCGGTAGCGGAGCGTTCTCTAGGCCGATGAAGGTCACTCGTTAGAGGGGCTGGAGGTATGAGAAGTGAAAATGCTGACATAAGTAACACAAATCGTGTGAGAAACACGATCGCCGAAAATCCAAGGGTTCCTACGCGATAATAATTAGCGTGGGGTGAGTCGGCCCCTAAGGCGTATGCGAAAGCAAAAGTCGATGGAAATCAGGTTAATATTCCTGAACCCAGTATTCGTGACGAATACCGTAACTTGTTCCTGCTTAATGGATTGTTGGGGGCAAGGAAGGTGTTCCAGGAAATAGCGAATACAATAAATGGACCGTACCCTAAACCGACACTGGTGGATACGTAGAGTATACGAAGGCGATGAGAAAATGGTGTTGAAGGAACTCGGCAAAATGCCCTTGTAACTTCGGAAGAAAAGGGACCTATCCCTGCGCAAGCAGAGGTAGGTGGCACAGAATAGGGAGTGGCGACTGTTTAGCAAAAACACAGGACTCTGCAAACACGAAAGTGGACGTATAGGGTCTGACGCCTGCCCGGTGCTGGAAGGTTAAAAGGAGGTGTGAAAGCTCCGAATTGAAGCCCCAGTAAACGGCGGCCGTAACTATAACGGTCCTAAGGTAGCGAAATTCCTTGTCGGGTAAGTTCCGACCTGCATGAATGGCGTAACGACTTCTCCGCTGTCTCCAACACCAACTCAGTGAAATTGAATTCTCCGTGAAGATGCGGAGTACCTGCGGTTAGACGGAAAGACCCCGTGCACCTTAACTACAGCTTTACAGTGGTATTGTTTGTGTTATGTGTAGGATAGGTGGGAGGCTTTGAAGCGTGAGCGCCAGCTTGCGTGGAGCCATCCTTGAAATACCACCCTTAACATAAGCGATATCTAACCATGACCTATTGTCTGGGACCCTGTATGGTGGGTAGTTTGACTGGGGCGGTCGCCTCCGAAAGAGTAACGGAGGCGTGCGAAGGTAGGCTCAGATTGGTCAGAAATCAATCGGTGAGTGTAATGGCAAAAGCCTGCCTGACTGCGAGACCCACAAGTCGAGCAGAGACGAAAGTCGGTCATAGTGATCCGGTGGCACTGTATGGAAGGGCCATCGCTCAACGGATAAAAGGTACGCCGGGGATAACAGGCTTATCTCCCCAAGAGTCCACATCGACGGGGAGGTTTGGCACCTCGATGTCGGCTCATCACATCCTGGGGCTGTAGAAGGTCCCAAGGGTTTGGCTGTTCGCCAATTAAAGTGGTACGTGAGCTGGGTTCAGAACGTCGTGAGACAGTTTGGTCCCTATCTGCCGTAGGAATTAGGATGATTGAAAGGAGTTGTTCTCAGTACGAGAGGACCGGAATGAACATACCTCTGGTGTACCAGTTGTCGTGCCAACGGCAGCGCTGGGTAGCTACAGTATGGACGGGATAACCGCTGAAAGCATCTAAGCGGGAAGCCTCCCTTAATACGAATCATCCCTATGAGGGTCGTGGAAGACTACCACGTTGATAGGCGGGAAATGGAAGCATGGTAACATGTGTAGTTCACCCGTACTAATAACCCCATTGGCTTATCTGAAAACTCAACTTACACAGTAGAGTCAACCACTCTCATAATTTAATCATTTGTTATTAAACACAAAAAGCACAAAACATGATTGGTCATCATAGCGGAGATGCAACACCTGAATCCATCTCGAACTCAGACGTGAAAAGCTCCTGCGCCGAGGGTACTTAGCCTTAAGGCTTGGAAGATTAGGTCATGACCAATCTTGTTTTTTGCTTGGAATATATACTATTCCTCCTCTTGTTTTTTTAAAAGACTATCTGATGCTTAGTAATGTTATAATGAGTGCCGGGTGTTCGTGTGTGGCGGATATACTAAAGGGTATCAATGCCATAGAAGAGCGTAAATTGTTTATTGAAAATGAGTATAATCCTCTAAATGCACAAGTATGTCTATCAGAGTTAATGACGGGGTATATGTTTATCGCAACATATTTGCGATATATAAGAGGTGCTTTTTGGGATAGGAGATGAAATATTTTATTTCATTGGATGAATTTCTTCTGTTTTTCTCAAAATATTTCAACCAGTCTGCGGTTGTGAAGGTGTTATATCTATCACGCTTTTCTTGCGTTAGTTTGTGCCATTTGAGTAAGCCTAACGCGTTTGTAGCGTTGTGTCAGTCGCGCTTCACTTCGTAATCCTTTTCGCCAGGGTAGTTAACACTCTTTTGAGCGGGTTAATTGTTGCACGGTAAAAAAGCCTTGAAAAATCATTTCTTGAAGCTGAGCAGGTCTTGCGCGCCAATTGACAAATGGCGTATCAACAGGTTTCGACACTTCAGTATCTGAAGACGCGTAAAGAACGTTGGGTGAAGAGATGTTTTGAGTTAATTTGCTGCTGATGAAAAATGTAATGCACGGTAGAACCCAGGATGCTAAGATGCTTAAAATTATTTTTCCTGAAAAGGTGAATTTGTATTAACTAGATCTGATGTTTAGAGTTTTGCATAATCTTTCAATATATTGTATGCATTCAACAAACTGCCAAAATGCAAAATAATATCTTGAGGTTCTGCGCGATAGATAAATCGTCCATCGTTGGCACCTGCTCCGAGTTCAAGTTCTATAGAAGGATTTTCTTTGACGAGAATTGTATCTAAGGAATCGCCTAGTCGTTCGCTGATAGTTTCTGTGTTCTCGAAAAAGTTGTTGCGAATACGAAGTGCGCAAGCGACACAGACAAAGAATCGAAACAAATCACCATCATTATGGTGCAATATTTTATCTATTTCAGTTTTTCTTATATTTTCATCAAAATCTTCCTCATCTAAAGCAAGGATTTTTTCGATGAGCCGAATTGCACCTTTCATAGCGTCTTTATCAATAAGCTCTCTTCCTTCCCAAGCACCAAAAGGCATGTCAATAAGCTGCATATCAAGATCAGAATCAAGCAGAGATACAGTTGCATTTTCACCTATAGGAATTTTTGTGATATCCACAGTTGTATGTTTTATTGAGATGTTTCTTAAGGAGAGGAAATTTTGCTAATAAAGAGTTAATAAAGGCCGAGGAACTTCCACCATAGCATTCCAATACCAAACCAGCAGACTACATAAAGCAAGCTAATAAAAAACCCAACTTTCCACCAAGTTTTTACAGGCACAAAACCAGCAGCAAAATAAATGGGCGCTGCTGCTGTGGCATAGTGTGTAAGGCATGCATAAAGTGCGCTCAAGAATCCTAGCAACAAGGCAGACAAAAGTGGAGGTGCGCCAGACATTATACATACCGCTAAGAAGGCAGGATAAACAGATGTAACTTGTGTCGTGTTGCCAGCAAAGAAGTAATGAATATATAGATAACTAAAGGCCAATATCATTAATACACTCATAGGTGAAAACCCTTGAGTTAATGCGCTTAGATAGCCCGCCATCCAGCTAATCAAACCAAATTTTTGTAGATATGTAGACATTGTGAAGAGGATAGATAGCCACAATAATGTATTCCAAGCTTCTTTTTCGCTAATAATATCATCCAGGTCTAAAATATTCACCAAAAGACATAATGATACACCTAAAAATGCAACAGTTGTGGCATTTATGCCAAAGACAGTTTCTCCAGCCCATAATAAGAGCATAACAACAAAAATACCTGCCATATATTTTTCTTTTTGTGACACTGGTCCAAGTTTTTTAAGTTGCGCTTGCGCAATTTTGGTTGCGTTTTGCAACTCTGTTTCTTGAGGTGGGTCAAGTTTATAAATGAGATAAGGCATTAAGATAATAGAGCACATTGCAGGTACACATGATGCGATAAACCAATTGCTCCATAAGATTTCAATACCTTGTTGAGCTGCAAGACTTTGCGCGATGAGGTTAGCTGCGGAAGCGGTTAAGAACATAGCGCTTGTAATAGCATTTGCATGAAAACCAACTTGTATAAGGAATGAGCCAACCTTTTTTTCTGTTCCATCTGCAGGCGTGCTGCCAAGTGTTTCTGAAATTGATTTAATGATAGGAAACATTACACCGCCTGCACGCGCCGTGCTGCTAGGAATAAATGGCGCAAGACACATTTCCGCAAAGGACATAGCGTATCCAAGATATAATGTTTTACTGCCAACAAGTGATAAAAAGTAATAGGCAATACGAATACCAAAGTTGGTTTTGATAACCGCTCTAGCAATAAAAAATACCATCACAATGAGCCAGATTACATGTGAACTAAAACCTGTAAGCGCCTGAGTTTTTACATCAAGCGTGTTGGTGAAAATTGCAATACAAAGCCCGACTAAGGCGGTTGCACCCATGGGAAGCGGCCTTAAAATAAGACCAAAAATTGTTCCAATGAAAATAGCAAGTAATTTCCAGGCTTCTATAGAGAGTGAAGCTGGTTGTGGAAGTAGATAGATGAATAAACCGATAAAAACACAGAGCAAGAGACGATGAAAGCTGTGCATGATGAAAACGAACTAAGGTTCTTATGTTGATAGTAAAGGAAAAATAAGAGTATACGCAATGGTTTTAATTTGCAACCCAACCCACTTCTATCCTAAAATGATTCAGATTAAACGAAACACAAGGTTTTCATGTTATTTTTATTCGCAAGCACAACAGCTGCAGCACCTAGTGCAGCTAATGAAGAGATGGCAACAATTTTTGAAGCTGATGAAAAGGAAGTTATTGTTACATATAAGGGTGGCGTTGTAACGCGTAAAGATGTGATTGATCAGCTTAAAGGATCTGGTATCAATTTCAACAAGCCGCAAAGCAAGAAAATGCTTAAAGAGTTAGAAAACAGGATTGGTTTATCTATTGCATTTCAAAGATATATCACAAATGTTATGCCTGAACATAAGATGAATGAGCAGGATAGAGCGCAATTGAATCTTTTAAAAGGTCAATTTATTGCAAAGAAATTTGTTGAAAATAAATCAAAATCTGGTGTGACAGATCAAGATATTAGAGATTTGTATAAAGAATTGCGCGCAAAAGCAAAAGACGAAAAAACATATGATCTTTCCATTTGTGTTGTTGCGGATAAAGCTAAAGCAAATGAAATTGTGAAAACGGTTTCTAGCAAGTCTCTTAAAGATCAAAGAGGAGCATTTACAAAAGCGGTATCCGACCACTCTTTGTTTGATCCAAACAAGAACAATGCTGGTAAGATGCCTGCATTTACCAAGGACATGTTACAAAAAGTATTTGGCGAAAAGTATACAAATGACATCACATCCTATGCAAAGAATTCTTTTATTCCTAAAGTGTTCGAAGTAAAGGGGAGTTATTTTATTTTCTTCTTAGATAATATCAAGAAAGTAATTGATAGCATGCCTGAAGTTTCAGACGTGCGTATTGACGAAATCAAACCAACGCTTTTGGATCAAGTTGCGGCGAAGAATCGCGTTTCTGTAATTCGTGACATTGCGAAAGATGGAAAAATTCAAGTTAAAGGCATGGATACTATGCCTGATGATTATTTGCAATTGGCAGTTGCTCCTTAATTTTTTCAAAACGTTATGCTGAGCGCGTAGCGCGAAAGCCCCCTCAAGATACCCTCCCTTACTTTAAGCGATCCCTGGCTCTAGTTTTGACATATATGTTTATTGGTAGTTTTAGTTTTGAGACATGTAAAAGAGCGTGCTAACATGAGCAAGAGCATTGCATAAGAATAGTTTATGCAAAAAACGATTTTTAAACTTCAAGAATATTGGGCAAACCAAGGGTGTGTGATTGTGCAACCTTATGACTTAGAGGTTGGTGCGGGAACATCAAGCCCTATGACAGTTTTGAGAGCATTGGGTGATGATGCTTGGGCGTGCGCATATGCACAACCATCAAGACGTCCAACAGATGGTCGATATGCAGAGAATCCAAATCGCACTCAAATGTATTATCAGTTTCAAGTTCTTATGAAGCCCGCGCCAGAAAATACGCAAGAGCTGTATCTGAAGAGTTTAGAATATATTGGTTTGGATTTATCCAAACATGATATTCGTTTCGTAGAGGATGATTGGGAGAATCCGTCTTTAGGTGCATCAGGTCTTGGATGGGAAGTGTGGTGTGATGGTCTTGAGATTACACAGTTCACATATTTTCAAACTGTTGGTGGGCTTGATTTGTCCAAAGTTTCACTTGAGTTAACGTATGGTGTTGAGAGAATTGTTGCGTTTATGCAAGGTGTGGAAAGTCACTTTGATATCAAGTGGAATGATCAATATACGTATTGTGATATTTTTGAACGCAATGAAGTTGAGTTTTCACACTACAATTTTACACGCGCGAACACGGATGTTTTGTTGCAGCACTTTAATGACTATGAAAAAGAATGTGAGAATTTGCTGTATTACGAATTACCTTTACCTGCGTATGATCAATGTCTAAAAGCAAATCATGTGTTTAACTTATTGGATGCAAGGGGTGTGATTAGTGTTACTGAGCGCGCGCATTATATTGCGCGAATTCGTAAGTTGTCGAAGGGGTGTTGTGAGGCTTATTTGAGTGGGGCCGCGTCATCACGAGGGGCGTAGCGACGCGGTGATCCAGTATGGATGGTTACAGCCCTTTCAGGACTTTGCCATGACACCTCCCAACGCCTTCACCATTTTCTCAAAATAATCCACGGTTTCATTCACATATGTCATATTAAAGCTACCATCTTCTTTAAAATCTTCGCGCGTAATCAATGCATGTTTTGGTACGATAAATGCCTGAAAATCTATCATAAAGCTATTCATAAGACCAAGGTGTGCAAGGTAACTGCTTTTTGAGCCTGATATAGCAATAATACCAATGACTTTGTGATGAAATACTTTACCAGTGAGTCCATTTTTTTCATAAGGCGTGCCAAGCATTTCCATGAAATTTTTTGCAACAGAGTTGATATCCCAGTTGTAAACTGGCGCTACTAGAAGAATACCCTTGGAATCAATTAATTTATCATGAAGAATTTTGACATTCTTATCTTCAAATGCAGATTGTGTCCATCCATTACAATGAGGTAGGGGGTAATCCTCTAAATCAACATAGTTGAAATTTTTATACTCTTCTTGAATTTTATCGAAAACCCTTCTGCCTTTGCTTTTAGGGTTGAGGCTGCAGTTGACGACATACATGTGAGAAAATATCGAGCTTATAGCTTTATGTTAGCATATTTCTTGCGTTACTCTGAGCTGTTTCGTCTCACGAATCCGCCGTAGCTTTAGCGAAGGTGAGATGTGGTGATCCATGGAGGGCCACGCTTCGCTCACCATGACAGCATTCCTCAGGATGACGGTGTTGGCTGATAAACCAACAAATCTCCAGGTGCGCAATTTAAATGTTCGCATAGTGCGCTAAGTGTGGAGAATCGAATAGCCTTTGCCTTATTGTTTTTAAGAATTGAAAGATTTGCTTCTGTAATGCCAACTTTTTGCGCGAGGTCTTTGAGTTTAATTTTTCTTTTGGCCATCATGACGTCTAGATCAATGATAATCATACGGTTAGTTCCGTTTCTTTCTCAAGCTCATAAGCTTTTTTCATGTGTTGCATCAACAAAACTAGCAAGCCAGCAATAATCAAAAACTGAATTTGATCATTGTTTATAATGACAGAAATGAAACCACCTTCACCTTTTTTGAAGTGCCAAAATGTGATGAGTCCGAATAAAGGTTCTAGCAAGAAATCCCAAATAGCGAGCCCTAAAAATGCGTAAGAAATTTTTGGCAGAATTGCGATCATAGCTTTAAAATTTTCAGCTTGCACAATACGTGCACAAAAGTACGCAATGAGAATATGAATGGCTTGTGTTACGCCAAGGGCACATATGCCTAGGATATATTGCATAAAAGGAATCGTATGTTTAATTTTTAAAAACATTTTTATGGCAGAATTTTTTTCAGATGGCATATCAGGAAAATAGGTTGCTGCAATATCAAAATTAGGGATAAAGAATAAAATTTTGACAAGACATAGTAAGATGATGCCTAAGATTAAGAGTTGTTTGAGTTTCATTTATGCGATTTTTTTGGTTTTCATATTTATTTTTTACAATAAAAAATTATCGTTTGTCAATATTATTGTTAATCGGAAAGTGTATTATGGGGGTAAAAATATAAACGCGTCATCACGAATCCGCCGTAGCTTTAGCGAAGGCGAGATGTGGTGATCCATGGATGGCCACGCTTCGCTCGCCATGACAGAATTCCTCAGGATGATGAAATATGTTCGCATGCGCTTAGAATAGATGCTATAATTGCGAAGAGCATAAAACGATAACTTTACGTGTCACTCATTGTTGCAAAATTCGGTGGATCATCTGTAGCCAATATCAGACGTGTTGAGCGCTGCGTGGCTATTGTGAAAAAGCTTATGCAACATCATAAGGTTGTGGTGGTTGTATCAGCTGCCTTCAACACAACAAATCGGTTGGAGGATCAACTCAGTCATTTTGAAGGTGATCAAAAAACATCATTCCATGATTTAGTTTTATCTACGGGCGAGCAAGTGGTTGTTGGGCTTTTCTCCTTAGCTCTGCAAAAGCATGGTATGAAGCCCAAATCATTTTTAGGATATGAAGTGCCAATTATCACAAGCGCTACACCAACGCATGCAGAAATTGCAGATATTCCAACAGGAAAGTTGTTGGCAAGTGTGCGTGAAGATTTTATACCTGTTGTGGCAGGATTTCAAGGTGTTTCAAAAGATGGTGTTATTACGACATTAGGTCGCGGAGGGTCTGATCTAACAGCTGTGGAATTAGCTCATTATCTACAGGCAGATGAATGTCAGATCTATTCTGATGTTGAAGGGGTGTATACAAGTGATCCTAAGATCATTCCAACAGCACAGAGGTTGGATTATTTAACTTATGATGAGATGTTTCAGTTATCGAAATGCGGAGCGAAAGTTTTGCAAGAAAATGCTGCGCGAAAGGCGTTAGAAAAGAAAGTTAAAGTTCGATTGGTATCAAGTTTTATTGATAGTCCTGGAACAGTTTTGGTTGAAGATGTAAAAGAAAAATCCAGATTCGCATCTTTATATATGAATGGCAAAGAAGGGTATATCGTGGGCAAAAATGTCAGCGCAATGAATATTAATGGACAGAAGTTAAGTGATGCAGTTTTGCAAATTGATACAAATGCTGGGGATATAAAAACATTACATGATGATTTATTAAAACTATCTTTTAGTTGATTTTTAAGGATTAAGGTGTGAAAAATAGAAGTGGTTTTTTTTGGAGTGTAAATGTTATTTTGGTTCGCGCTTGACGCAAAAGCCCCTGCGGATAAAAAAGAAGAGAAAAGGGCAAAGCTTGTAAGGGCATTTACAGTAACGCCAGGCTATATGGAGCGTGCATTTAACTCAAATGAAGCGATGATACATGGGCCGCTGAGCCTAATGCAGCTGTCCACAAAATTAGGTGATATGTTTGTGGATTATATAGTAACGCCTTTTGATGATAAGGACTCAACCGAGTGGATTTCAGCTGAAAAAGCTTCTGCTGTGGTTAAATTTTTATATCTTTTTCTATACAGCGGTCCCCATGAGCATTTTGCTCGTATAAACAGTATTGTTTACCATGAGTTTGGGCATGCCCGCGCAAAAAGTTCTTTAAATATACCTTATCACTATAACGCTTATTCAGAGAAGAAGGCTGAAACAAACTACGCTTATGGAATTTATATTTCAAGATTTTTTAATTTTTTAAAATGGTCGGAAGGAGCGTACACGAAGCCTATTTGGAAAGATAGTGATTTGAATGTTGATAATTTTGAAAAGTGGGACGAAGCAAATAGGTTTTATTGGGATTATAAAAGAGGTGATTTATTATATTCCGATATGGCGGGTTTGAATAACGAAATGCGTTTGGCGCAATCCATTGCTGATATTATCTTTCACAAAAACGGACACATTCTCTATGCGGTTGATTATGTCATGAATAAGTTAGGGGCTTTTCATTATAGTTAAGCACCTGAATCGAGAGAGCAAAAAAATAGCAATAATGAAGACAAGAAAGATAACGGCGATATTGCTAAAATAGTCAAGCATTACAAAGAGAGAGATTTTGGCATTACCAAAAGAGATATCGAAGCCGGGAGTATACTGTCTCTTGTGTTAAGTGCAACAACATGGTCCTTCGCTTATGCAGCGTTTAAAAATTTATCGAGAGGTGATTTTGCAGTCGAGCCACTCGTTTGGAAAGGGTGGAGATTGCCAGATTTTAATTTCTATCTAACAACACGAGGGGTGTCGATGGAGATGGTGACCGGCTATCAGTTTAATGATAGATGGTATGTTGGGTTAACAGCGGAGCATGTTTATAAGGGAAAAAAAGCATGGGAATTTGGACCTAATATAAGTTACACATATCCTTCCTCTATAGGAAAATGGACATGCTCGGGGCAAGCAATTCTGAATGCAGCTTCGGGAGCGTTTGGCGCAAACGCAAGTGTAGATTGGGCCTTTAAAGATAAGCTTTGCGTTGGTATAAAGTATATTTATCATGACGTTAGAACTCTTGTTGGGGAAAGAAATATTCCATTTTTGACGGATTTTCCTAGCGCTGATTGGGGTATGCGAGTTGAAAGTTATACAACTCCTCAACACCCTTACGGATCAACGAATAAGTATTTCATTCAAGAAAAATTAAATACAAAAAGTCATGAAATTTGTGTAACGGCGAGTTATTTTTATTAAGTTGCAGCGGGGCGTCATTGCGAGCGCTCTTTAGAGCGCGTGGCAATCTATAATGGATCACCACGATTTGCAAGCAAATCTGGTGATGACAAGTTTCACAAGCGGTTAAATCGCAAATACCTTCTGATTTGGATCTTTAATAATCTTCATCGCCAATTCATTTTCTACAGTTTTTTGAATTAACCGTTTCAATGGGCGGGCACCATAAACAGGGTCGTATCCTTCTTTTGCTAATTTTTTTACAGTTGCTTCATTGTAATTAATCGTAATATCTTTTGTTTTCAAGCGATCTTGCAATTTCTTTAATTCAAGTTCTGTGATTTGATAAATTTCCTCTTCTTGCAGGCGCTCGAACATTACAATTTCATCAATACGGTTTAAAAACTCCGGTCTAAAGAATCCTTTTAATTCATCTAAAACACTGTTTTTAACATTTTCATCCACAATATCTGCATCAATAAGATAACGCGCGCCTATGTTGGATGTCATGACAATAATCGTGTTTCTGAAATCCACGGTGTTTTTGTGACTATCAGTTAAACGACCATCATCAAATACTTGTAGCAGTAAGTTAAACACATCAGGATGTGCTTTTTCAATTTCATCAAATAAGACAACGCTATAAGGGCGACGTCTGATGCGTTCTGTTAATTCACCACCTTGCTCAAATCCGACATATCCAGGGGGCGATCCTATCAAGCGTGAGATAGAGTGTTTTTCCATATATTCAGACATATCAATGCGTACAATATTGTCTTGATCGTCAAATAAAAACTCCGCCAGTATTTTGCACAATTCGGTTTTTCCTACACCTGTTGGACCTAAGAATAAGAAGTTTGCAATGGGTTTATTCGGATCCTGAATACCTGCGCGTGAACGTCTTATTGCATCACTTACAGATTTTACAGCTTCTTTTTGACCAATCACTTTTTTAGCTAAAATGTTTTCCATTTCGATAAGTTTTTCTGTTTCATCGGAAAGCATTTTTTCCACAGGAATACCTGTCCAGCGAGATACAACATAAGCAATATCATTTTCTGTAACTTTTTCTGTGGCTGTTGGATGATCTTCCAATAATTTCTTTAGTTCCGCTTCTTTTTTTGGAAGAATGGAGTACATGATTTCTCCTGCTTTGGATAAATCCGCGCCAGATCTTTGGAGTTTTTCAGCCTCAGATTTTAGATCATCAATTTCACTTTTAAGAGTTTTGACTTTTTGAATGGAGCCTTGTTGGGCTTCCCATGCTTTTTCTTGATATAAAAGTTTTTCACCCATTTCTTGAAGTTCTTTTTTGAGTTCTTCAAGGCGATCTTTTAATTCCGGCTCTTTCATAAGCGCTTCTTTTTCAATTTGCATACGACGCACTTGTCGTGTGAGTTTGTCTAATTCTTCAGGTTTTGAGCTCATACGAACACGTACGCGGCTGGCAGCTTCGTCAATCAAGTCAATAGCTTTATCTGGCAAGAATCGATCTGAAATATATCTGTGTGACAACTCTACAGCTTTTACAATTGCAACATCTGAAATGCGCACACCATGGTGCAATTCATAGCGCTCTTTTAGGCCACGCAAAATAGAAATTGCATCTTCAACAGATGGTTCGTTAATATAGAGAGGTTGGAAACGACGCGCAAGGGCAGGGTCTTTCTCAATATATTGGCGATATTCATCTAATGTTGTTGCGCCAATACTTCTTAACTGACCTCTTGCTAGGGCTGGTTTAAGCATATTGGATGCATCCATGCTTCCTTGAGCAGAGCCTGCGCCGACAAGTGTATGTAATTCATCAATAAACAAGACAACTTTATCGCCTTGTTGTTCAAGTTCATTGATGACAGATTTTAAACGCTCTTCGAACTCACCACGATATTGTGTGCCCGCAACCAACGCGCCCAAATCGAGTGAATAAATGCGCACATCTTTTAACAATTCTGGAACATCACCTTGCACAATTCGTACTGCAAGCCCTTCAGCAATGGCGGTTTTTCCTACACCTGGATCACCAATTAATATCGGGTTATTTTTGGTTCTGCGCAACAAGATTTGCACCACACGTCTGATTTCATCATCACGCCCTACAACTGGGTCAATTTTATTTGCTTCTGCAAGTTTTGTGAGGTCTTTGGCAAAGCGCCCTAATGTGTTGACCGTTTCTTCGAAATTGCGACTTGTAGCAAGTTTGCCTTTTGAAAGCACATCAATTGCGCCTTTGAATTTAAGCTCTGTTAAGTTCATAGATTCAAATAAAGGCCTTAATCTTGCGAATAAAGCGCGTATTAAGGAAATCACAGAAACAAATTGTTCACCTTTGGCGATAACCATCGCTTGATCTAACAAGTGCGTGAATGAAGTGTCAAAATTTACTTGCGCATCGCCAGATATCGTAGGCTCTTTTTGAATATCTTCTTTAACTCTTGCCATCAACGCCTTTGGATCTGTGTGCGTGAGCTCACAAATCTGCAACATGATCGCATCATTTTCGTTTAAGATAGCGTATAAAAGATGAATCGGTTTTGCAGACGGGTTCTGATATTCAAGTGCAGAAATGCGTGCTTTTGAAACATAATCTTGGGCTTTTTGTGTGAGTTCCATCTTATAAAGGTGTTGCAACTTTATATATTATTATTAGAACAAAAAGCGTTAAGAAATAAAGAATTATGAAGAGAAATAAGCATCTATTAACTGTGAAAAAGATTCACCTGTTTTAGCATTAGGTAGCTCGAGACCGCAATTATCATTGTTTCTTGCGCGTTTCATAGTTATTGCTATGCAGTCATCTATTATTTGAGATCTTGATTTGGTAGGGAATTTTTCTATGTATGCTTCAATTAATAGTGTGATAAATTTTGCAGCTCTAGCTGCTGCAGGGGAGGTTCCATTTTCCGGTTGTCCCTCAAAGTATATAAAACTTGGGCACCTTACAAATTGAATATTGTGATCGATAGATTCGCGTTTTGTTAAGCTAACGCCTAAATGATCATACCATGGCCCAATAATTATTACATGTTTTCCATATACAGAATCTTTAGCAATAGAGCGCTTATCTTCGGCGACTGCTGAATCAGGAGCTACTGTTAAAAAATTTTTGTTTGCTTCATTTCCGGCCGTTATAATTGCAATACCCCCTTCTCCTGCACATGCTTCGTATTTTTCACGCATTGTTGCGTAGCCCATTTTTTGCAAAAACCATTTTGTTATAGCGATCGTTAATGGGTTAGAAAGTCCATGTGCATTAAGAAAGTTATATACTTCCTGAGGTCTGTCAGAATAATTAAAGGCAGCAAATGTTGTTATTCTAATAGTTTTAGAATCTGGAGCTTGTATATGGTCTGTAGAAGCTACATTTAATTTGTATGCGTGAGTCTTAGATTTATCTCCCTCTTGATTGTAAGTATCAAGCATCAAGTTAGCGTGATGGGGAGTAGAGTTATAAAGAGGATATATTAAAGCAAAAGCTGAAAGCATAGATACTGAAAATTTTAGAGTTGAAAAGTGTATTAGTATAGATAGTAGCGTATCTGTTGTGCAGATTGGATGGCTGAATATGTAATTATGTGCACAAACCATCAGAGTGATGCTTGTTGCCATAATGACATTTGTAAATAAGCTTTTTGGATCAATCGTACTGTGCACCACATCAGAGACAGGGATGAGAGTGGAGGCTAGAAAACTCAGCGTGAGCGGGGATAATTTTTGCTCCTTTGGGTTTTCGTTTTGACCCCACTTGAGGTAAAAAGGGGCATCAGGTGCAATAACGCAAAATTCGTGAAATACAGTCTCAACATGCATGACATTGGATCCAATCTTACCCTGATCAGGCGTGGAAGAAAATAAAAAAAACATAGTAATTATCTGAGTTTTTTGCTTACAAAGGAAGTATAATTCTTTTATTTGATTAAATCAACATTGACAAATCATGAAAAATTCCTAAGAATACAGTATGTGCCCCTGTGGCGGAATGGTAGACGCGGTAGACTCAAAATCTACTGTTCGCAAGGATGTGGGAGTTCGAGTCTCCCTGGGGGTACCATCCATCTTCGCTAATTTTGCTGAAGGCAAAATTTAGCTACGACGTGATTGCTGCGCTACGAAGGCGGGTTATCTATTATTTCTTGAAATTTTTCGTAAAAATTATTGACTCAGCTGAAATTATGCAATCCGGTTGTTATGCTGTGATGAAGCGGCGCTAAAGTAAGGTGTATGAGAGTTGATTGAAAATTAAAAAACACCATCTTCTTTTGGTGGCAGCTCTCTTTTCTTTAGTTCGAGCTCAATTAATGGCCATAAAAAGTCAAATAAGGCTTCTGCTTCTTCCGTAGCCGGATAGTAGTTTTGGATTGGCAATTTCATAGGCCCTCTATAGTGGGTCCTGCGGCGCAGCATTTCTGGTTTTATTGTTTTCCAATTTTCAGTTTTTATATAATGCGTTGTATATTCTTGCCCTGCCCAGGTAAACGTTAGAAGGTCAGAATCGTTAGGTTGCGCGCAGTAGTTGAGAGGTATTTTTAATGGTTTTTCGTCTTGTTTTAAGATCAAAAAATGATTTAAGCAGTTTGGGCCACCTCCATAAGGCACATGCATTACAAAAGGCACGCCTGTATTCATGAGCATTAATTTAAGCAAATCATTGGACGAGGCGTTTGGATCGGATGTTTTGATTAAGAATCCATCCGTTAACATTATCCCAGTTTTGGGACGCAATAAGTTATAAGCTTGAATATATGTGCCTATGGGATCTACTAGGTGACGGAAACAGTAGTGAGAAATAATGAAGTCTACACTATCCTGTAAATGAAAATTTTTTGCTTGAAATTCAGCTTCAAACTCTTCTACTTTGAAACAGCCAAAATTATATCTTGTGCAAAAAGACTGTGTTTGTTTTACGTGTGGAATATTTTCTCCACCTACACTTACAATGTGTACACGTATTCCATCTCTCAAATCTTCTTTCTTATCAAGAGCAAATATTTCAAATGCTTTTCCCCATTGACAATCACCTGCGCCGATTTCCAAAATCCAGAAGTCTGTTTGATTGTGTGGAGCATTATTGATTATCGATCTAATAAGTTCAAACTCATTTATTTCAACCATGGAATAAGGCCAATCTCTTCCATTATGCAGCCCCCATGTAGAACACTCGTTTCGCGCTAAACCCTCAAGCGCTTCGTTAATGTTTGATTGTACAGTCTGCGGTCTAGTTCTCCAGTCTAAGAATGAGGAAGATGCTAGAATTGAGAATATCGTAAACATTTTTTCGTATCAATAGCGTTTCTCTTACTTAATATTATAGTGATTTTAATTTTCTACACAAGCTCAGATAAAAAGGTTTTTGCTGGAACAACCAAAGGTGTGTTTACTTCAAAACAGGATTTATTCACATAATCTACATTGAATGCAACTTGCAAAACATGCTCGGCATGGATCTGATTTTGAAAATATAGTAAATTTGATGATAATCGTTCATTTCCATTGAGTTTCGCTTCGACAAGGAGCCAAGGCATCTTGTTTTTTGTTACCAAAAAATCTACTTCTTTTTTATGCTTGTCTCGTATATAAAATAACTCAAATGCACCCTTTCCTAAATCTTCCCATAAGTGAACAGCTTTTAATAAATGAGAGGCGAGAAAGTTTTCAAATTTTGCGCCTTCAGATTCAACAATTGACCAATCCCACATGTATAATTTTGACTCTTTAATAAGGCTGCGCGCTATGTTTTTATGCCATGGCTTCACAGAAAAACAAAAATAAAAGCGCTCTAATATATCAACCCATCTTCCAACCGTTTGCGCTGTAGTCTGTATCTTTTTCGCTAGATTCGTTCGATTTAAAAGTTGCCCAGCTTGATAACGCAATAATTCAGACAATACCTCCATTTGCTGAATGTCTTTTATGGCGCTTATAGATTGTATATCATCAAAAAAAAGTTGCCGATGCTTTAAATTTTGCCACTTATTAGAAAAACTTTGATTGTTTTGTAAAAATGGATTTGGAAACCCTCCAAACTTATATAAGTTGCTCCAATTTGTGCTATCAATTTTTTTAGGCGGTTGAATAATTTCGGTTGCAGGATCTAAAATTTCTCTTGTTGAAAGTGGATGTATGCGATATTGAAAGTATCGACCCATAAGACTATCGCCACCAGATTTGTATATATCTAATCTTGCACTTCCTGTAACTAAAATATGATAATCCTTGTTATATTGATCGTAAAATCCTTTGAGATAGTTTTTCCAATCTTTATATTTATGGATTTCATCAAAAATAATTAGAGGTTTTTTTTCTCTCAATATTGATAGTGGAAATATGTCTTCAATAAAGTCTTGTCCTGATAAAATTTTATTTCTATCTTTTATGATATCGTAGTTGAGATAAATGGATTCTTTAAAACTTTTCTGGCAATTTTTTGCAATGGTTGTTTTGCCTACTTGTCTTGGTCCAACAAGAAATAGCATTTGTTCATGGTGTTTAAAATGCTCTAATACAAGCTTTTCATATACTCGTCTCATTTATGATGCATCATATATTAGCCGTAACTATTGTATGATGTATCATATTTTAGCCAATTACAAGCGTTGCTTAATCAAACGCTAAATGACGACTTTCATCCGGTAAATAAACTTTTAATCCATCCAATTCATCTGACATAAGAATCTGACATCCAAGCCTAGATGTTTTGGTTAAACCAAATGCCATATCCAACATATCTTCTTCAGCTTCTTCCGCGGCCTTAAGTTTTGAAAACCATGCATCATCAACAACAACATGGCAGGTTGAGCACGCAAGAGATCCTTCGCATGCACCTTCTAGAGGAATTTCATTTTGATGCGCAACTTCGAGCAAGGAAATTCCAACAGGCGCTTCGACAGTTTTTTCTTCTCCATCACCATAAACAAAAGTAACTTTAGGCATAAGCGATTTTTTTGAATTTTTCGTATAATTTACTGTAGCATTTTCATGTTCGTCTTAAAAAGCGGCCGTCCGGGTGTTTTTGAATTTTTCCTTCAATTTCAAATTGTGTGAGGGCAGAAAGTAGAACTTGTGGTGTGAGTTTGAGATGTTGCGAGAGTTCTTCAAGGGATATGGGTTCATTTATAATCATAGCGTTGAATATGATATGGTCGTCATCTTGCTGTTGCTCCGTCATCACGAGGTGCGAAGCGCCGTGGTGATCCATTGGATGGTCACACCTTGCTTCGCAAGTCCCGCCATGACGGTCTAGATTTAGATGCTCCACAATATCATTTGCATTTTCCACAAGTATTGCTCCATCTTTAATCAACTTATGTGATCCTTTATAACGTGGATCAAAAGGCGAGCCTGGCACAACAAAAATATCTTTTCCAAACTCAACGCCAGATTTTGCTGTGCTTAATGTACCAGATTGAAAGGCCGCTTCAATAATTACAATACCTTTTGAAAGTCCGGCAATGATGCGATTTCTAACAGGGAAAGAAAAGGCGTTTGGGGGAATGCCTGCTTCGAGTTCTGAAAGAATAAGTCCATTATTATCCAAAATATTTTTATATAATTTTGTATTTTCTGGAGGGTAGAAGATATCCAAGCCTTGCGCCACAACAGCAATGCAGCCCCTTTCAAATGACCCTTTATGGGCGCTAGTGTCTATGCCTTTGGCGAGTCCTGATACAACGGTAATATCATGAGCTTCAGCTAAGGTTTGTGCAATTTTAAAGCTCAGATTTTGTCCGGCATAAGATGCATTTCGTGCACCAACAATTGCGATAGTGTTTTTATTCAGAAGATCTAAATTCCCCTTATAAAACAAAACAGGCGGTGGATTATGTATACTGCTTAAGGATTTTGGGTAACGTTTATCGCAAAAGCACAGCATTTGAATGCCAAGTTTTTTATGTGTTTTGATAATTTTTGATACGTCAGGAATCTTAAATCCGTTATTTACAATAAAGGTTTTTGCTCTTTCGATATCGTTGTTATGAAACTTTAAAATATCCCAGAATTTTTTTGGGCCGATGCCTTTTGTTTTAATGCATTCGAGGGTTGTAAGACAGTGCGGTGGCGTCATGATATCCTCGTCATCACGAGGGGCGTGGCCCCGCGGTGATCCATAGGGGTGGTCATGCTGCCTACGCTTAGGCTACGGCACGCTGGCCATGACGACTCTTTGTGTCCGCAATACATCATTTCGCAGGTGGCGGTAATGTCGCAACCAAACGGATGGATACAGTCAGTTCCTCCATTTGATAGTGCGGCCTTAAATATACAACTGATTTATATGACCCAGGTTTGCCTGGAATATCAAACACTTCAACGCGCGCTTCTCTCAGTGGATATTGCGCTTTGATGCTTTGTGAAGCTTCATCGTTTAAGAGTACATAATCTGCAAGCCAGTTATTTAGATATGTTTCAACTTCAGATCTTGCCATAAAAGAGCCAATTTTATCACGCATCATAACTTTAATATAGTGTGCGAAGCGAGACGCAACCAGTATATAAGGCAGTCTTGCTGACAATGCTGCATTAGAGTTTGCCTCATCTTTGTTATACAATTTTGGCTTTTGTGCTGTTTGACCTCCAAAGAATGCTGCAAAATCTTTACCTTTGCAGTGACATAAGGAAATAAATCCAAGGTCACTCAATTCTTTTTCACGACGATCTGTGATCGCAACCTCTGTTGGGCACTTCAAGGTTGTGTCGCCATCAGGTGTTTTGAAGGTGTAAGCTGGTAGATCTTCTACGATACCACCGCCTTCAACACCTCGCACAGCAACTGTCCAGCCAAATTGTCCAAACGCGCTTGTAATACGTTCTGCTAGAATATATGCGCAGTTTGTCCAACAGAATTTAGAGCTATCTCTGCCATCAATTGTTTCTTCGTAATTTAATCCATCGACTTCAATCGATTGACGTGAATAAGGGTTACGAATCATAACGCGTGGCATGGTCATAGCAAGATAGCGCGAATCTTCGGACGCTCTTAAAGAATTCCATTTTGCTAATTCGACAGATTCAAACACTTTAGATAAATCGCGCGGAATTGCTAAGTGTTCAAATGAATCCAAGTCAAATAGAGACGGATCAGATGCTGTGATAAGCGGCGCTAATGCAGCTGCTGCTAGGCCTGTTAATTTTTCTAAGATTTCAATATCTTCAAAGGATCTTCCAAAATAAAAGTCACCCACTAAACAAGAGTATGGAGCGCCGCCAAAAGTACCATACTCTTCTTCATAAATTTTCTTAAACAGTTTGCTTTGATCAAATGAGATCGCAGACTCCAAGTCCTTTTGAATTTCTTTCTTAGAAATATTAAGAACGCGTAGCTTCAAATGTGGTCCGCTTGGTGTTTTACTTACAAGGTATAAAAGACCTCTCCAAGACCCTTCTAAAGCGAGAAAATCTGGATGATGTAAAATTAAATCTAGTTGATCACCCAGCTTTTTGTCTAAGTCTGCTATTGCATTCATAAGCGCGCCCATCGGAGTTGCGAAGTTTTTATCATATGTATCCAAAAAGGCGCCTATCATATCAACGCATGTTTTCGGATTTGAAGGGTCGCGTAGAACTTTGATATCATCTAAGAGTGTCGTAAGTTGTTTGCCAACTTTTTGCGATTTATTGAAATCATCAACTTCTTTGCTAAGCGCAGTCATATCACCAGATTTTTGAATTAAGTTTGTTAAAAACTCTTCAAGGCGCTCATTACCATCAATTTTTGTAGCTAAATCCTTTAAACTGGATCGTCTTTCATATAATACTTTTAGGTCCGGGATAATTTTGACGATTCTGTTGGGATTAAAGTCATCAATCGTATTCAGTGTGAAATTGATTTTGAGTTGCACACGTGTTTTAGCCTTTGACTGATCTATTAACATATTATCAACGTTAAAGTTGAGCGTTGGTTGCACAGATTTCAACACATCATTGAAATTGTCTGCATCAATTTCCACAAACTTTCTTTCTTTAATGCTTGGAAGGTCTGTGGTTCTTGCTCCAGATAAGTCGGCTAATATACCCACAACAAATGGAAGTTCCTTCTTTTCAATTGCATCTCCAATTTCAACATCATATGTGATTTGTACGCGTGGCGGGCGAATGTAGCGCAATTGTTTTTGAATGCTGAGTGACATTTCAAAAATCTATATTCTTTCTCTAACCATAGAGTAGGGAAGTGGAATTTAATAAAAGGTTAAAGGGAGAATTGTCAGCACGAGGCGCGGAGCGCCGTGATGATCCATATGGATGGTCGCAGGTTAGACTAAAGAATTAGTATGAACCTTCGTCATCTTTGTGGTCAGGACGTCCTTCGTATGGAAGGTAAGGTCCATGAGGTTCTTTATCATGGTCGTTTTGAGATCCTCTATAGTCAGGTTTTCCATGATAGTGGTGCTGATTATACTTCTCATCAAAATGCTTGTAATCACCGTGAGGTCCGTGGTGACCGTGAAGAGGGCAGCCTTCTTGTGGGCAGTATAAGAATGTACCGTTCTTCTTCATAGTTACGATTTTGCTCTTTCCGCCGATTGCGAATGTGAAGACAATTTCATCTTCCAAGTCGTCATCAACGTCACAAGATTGTGCTTTCAATTCGTACAATCTTACAGGCTTACCTGTTAATGTAAACGCGTATAGGTAGAACAATTTAAACTTGTTTCTAATGCTTACAAGAATCTCAAGCTCTCCATCATCGTTTGCATCACAGCATGTTACACCGATGAATCTTTCATGGCAGTGACCAACTGGCTCACCATTAATTTTCAAATCTCCATCGCATGTTAGAAGGAATAATTTGTTTTGTTCAGCGCTGTTCTTTTGCACAACAAGGATGTTGTTTGCGCAACATTTTACTTCCAACAATTCGTTTGAGCTTTTTCCAACTCTTACAGGGCAGAACATCAATAATCCTGCAGCATCAACTCCTAAGAATTGATAGTGCCCATCCTCTTTGTAGTAGAAAACAAATTCATCTTTTCCATCTGCATTGCAGTCGCATAGTAGAAACTCTACATCTTCATTCGACTCAATTACTTTTCCAGTTTTATCAAGGAAAAGAACTGTGTATTTTGCGCCGTCTTTTAATACCGCACCGATTTTTTCTCCACAGCAGAATAGGGAGAACAGCTCGCTACCTGTATCACCGATTGTTTTTGATCCAAAAACTTTCTCACAATCTTTAGTATAAACAGACAGTTTGATAAGGTTGTCGTTTTCGATTGCGATAATTAAGCACGCCTCACCGTTATCTTGCGCACAGCAGATCCAGTTTTCTAAGTGGCCTGCTCCAAGCTCAGTAGGGCAGCACACTACTTCTCCGCCTTCTTTTAATACAAGAAGTTGGTAAATACCGTTAAGTTTAAAGATGAATGTTCTTTCTTCTGTGTTATCACCATCTAGATCACAACGTTTTGTTTGTACAGCTTCGTCAAATGTAACAGCTTCTATTACATATTTTCCACCTTCGTTTTGTACAGACTTAAACGCATTCAATTTACCATCTTTTGTTACGATGAATAACAACTCTTGTGCAGCTTCGTTTTTTCCAACTGTGCAGCAGAACGCGTTTAGGAAGTTCTCAACCGTTTTTGAGAATACCACAGCTCCTGTTGCTTTGCTTAAGAAGTACACGGAGTGCGTTTCTTCGTCTTTAAATGTCATCACAATGTTATCATTGCAGCAGAATACACGTTCTAGCTTTTGATTTGTCACACACCTTAAGAATTTTGGACAGAAGGATAGGGACATGTTGTGGCTATTGCTTAAGTGGAAGATTTTCGCTTCTCCTTCAAATGTGAAGAAGATAATACGGTTTTCGTCACACTTAACTTCATCTTCAGGGCAAACAACTGTCATGTTGCCTGTTCCGTCAATAACGAAGATTTGAAGATCTCCAGATGGAGTTTCCATAACAGCCATAATTTCGTTAACTCCGTCACGGTTGATGTCACAACAAGATACGTTTAGTAACTCGTCACATGCATCTCCAAGCAATAAGTCGCGAGGCGCGCCAAAGTCAGCTAAGATGCTGATTGTGTGTTGACCACTTTCTGCTTGCTCAACGATTACACCTTCTTTTTCCCCGTCGCCATCTAGATCGCAACAAAATGCTTTTACTGGGTTATTTTGAACTGCTGGGATATTGATAATATCTTGACAAGGGCAGCCAATATTTTTAAGTGTTTGCGCATGTTGCACCAAATCTCCTGATAAAGCGCCAGAGTTGAAAATTTCTTCACATGTACATCCAGCATCTTTCAAAATTTGAGCAGCTTCT
The DNA here is from genome assembly GCA_023898745.1 of Alphaproteobacteria bacterium. Classification (NCBI taxonomy): domain Bacteria; kingdom Pseudomonadati; phylum Pseudomonadota; class Alphaproteobacteria; species Alphaproteobacteria bacterium. The sequence continues at coordinate 168,187 of CP060237.1, read as the reverse complement.
TCTGAATCAAGATTCAAGTTCAATTCTGACCCCTTAAGGATTGAGGTAATAGTAGAACATGAACAGTCTGATGCTTTCAGCGCTCTTGCGATATTCGTAGGTGTTAATCCTAGAATATTTCTCAACACTTTTGCAAATGTAAGACAAGAATTACATTCACCTTCTGGAAGTGCATCTAAGATTTGTTTAATTTGTAAGTGTCTTTCAAGTCCTCTTGTGATAAGAAGATCTTGAATAGTAGCGATAACACTTGCGCATGAGCAGTTTGTATCTTGCGCAAAAATTTCTTTTGCAATTTCAATAAGATGTGCAACATCACCTCTACAAGCGCATTTTGTGTCTAATAAGAACTGATAGTATTCTGCATAAGTATTAAAATCATCTCTTTCAGGAGTGCAAGTTTTGCAATCAAAGTCTACCGCTTCTCCTTTATTGTTATAACCAAGCAATTTGTATCTGCCTGCTGTATTCACTAAAGTGATGGAGATAGAATCTGATGCACTTTCCCCACAGCATTTTAACTTAGTTAGCATATCGCCTTCTTTTCCAATTGGGAAACCAAATCTTGGAAGTGGGCTACCTTCGAAGTTGAAAACAAACAACCATAATTGAAGACTTAAATCGCGTGTGATTACAATGATTTCTTTTTGACTATCTTTATCACAACCAAGTTCACAACAATCGATTGTGTCTACAACATGACCTTTTGCGTAGTTTCTTTGACAGAAACGAAGAGTTCCATCATTGTTAAGAACGATAAGATAGTTTTGCTCTGATGTTGCTGTTGGCAATACAGAGTTTGCAAAGATAATGCGAGAATCAGTGCTTTTGTTTTTAAAGTTTACAAATTTTTGCACTGGATTATCGCCAGAAACGTCAAATAAGTACAAGAAGTATTCTCCGTATGCTTTTAACAATACAAACAACTCTTTGTCATCTCCATTATCGCAACAGAATGCAGAAACAAATTCATGACACTCTGAACCGAACCAGCATTTTGTGTCTGAGAATGCGAATAATTTTGTTGTTTTATGGCGAATGATTTGTATAAGCTTTTCATTGCAACATACAAGATGTTCACTTTCTTCATCTTTTGCAAGAGGCGTAAGATTTTCAGTTCCTTCTGTTGGAGTTGTATCTAAAGCGCCATTGTCATCAAATGTTAATTTGATTACAACACCATTTGCATCAATTAAGAAGATAACGCGGTAGCAGCATGCAAATTCGATAGTATTTGCATCGTAGTCAAAATCTTCATTTGTAAGAACGCCGCCAATAGGACTAGCTGTTTTTAACTTACCAGCATTATCGAAAACGAATAGTTGGTAAGCGCCTTGAGTTTCTGTTGTGTCTGTTGAAGACATTCCACCCGCTTCAAGGATAAAGAAATAATGCTCTACTTCACCGCAGTCATTTCTTCCTACGCAGCAGAAGATTTTTTCGTCACCATCAAGAAGGATCACTTGGTTATCACCAACGCTTGTAGTAAGTGTTAGAGAATTGTCTCCACTAATTGTTTCAATTGCATCCTTAACTTGCTTACAAGTGCAGCACGCCATTGTCATTGCAAGAATAATTTGGTTTACGTTAAACACATTTTGTTCAATTCCCGCTAAAGCTTGCGCGATTTCTGTGCATGTGCAGCCTGCATCTTTCATTGCCATAGCGATAAGGTTTGCAAGTTCTTGAGTCATGTTCATAAATTGACTTTGGAATGTTGTGTAAAGCGCAGCGCCAATTTCTGTTTGACAGCAGCAATTTACATTTTTCATTGCTTTTGCAATAATGTTAGCTTTATCTTGATTGCTTGCATTGGTTTCAAATAGTTTAGTTGCAAGACTTAGCAAAGCTGAAGCTACTTCTTGACATGAACAGTTTGGCATTGGGGATTGTTTTAATGCAGCAGCAATTTCGTCAGCACGTGCTTGTCCTTTTGCAGCGGCATTGCTAAGATCTGCTAATGCAGTCGCAATAGCGTTACAGTCACAGCTATCATTTGCAAGAGCGATAGCAATTTGGTTTTTTGTAATGTTGGAGCATTTATTGAAAAGCTGTTGAGCAGCGCTAGTGCAGTCGCATCCTAGACCGCCACCGGAACCTGTGTTATCTGCAGCAAGTTTTACAGTTTTTGCAAGTTTGTTAAAGTCGTCTTGCGTACCGCATTTGATTGAAGTTAAATCTCTCCAGCAAGTGCTGCTGCAAGTTGGTAAAATGTATGTTCCGTTTGTTGCGTGAACATCTACAAATTTGTAAGCTGAGTTGCTATCTTCAAATAAAATTGTGATAGTTGTTCCGCAGCAGACAAGCTCTTTAAATGTATCGCTAGTTGTTCCAACATTAAGAGGAAAGAGATTTGATGTAAGATCAGCATCCTCATCATTGTTGAAAACATAAATTACATGTTGTGTTGGAGTGGCATCTACTGTTGCAAGCACAACGATTCTACCATTACAACATACGATGTGTTGTGGTGTATTCTCACCGAATTCTACGTCATCCACTAAGCATGATTGACCGTCATTAGTAACAATTGCACCGTTTAGAATTTTTGGACCGTTTGGACATTCTGTTATGAAAGCCATTTTTAGTTAGTATTATATTTTCTTACCTATATTATATCACAATTTATTTATAATTGTAATTTATTTATTATATTTTTTTTATAAATTAAAAAAGGTCATTTGCTCCGTCATCCTGGGCGAGCGCGGTAAGAGAAGGATCTTCTTACGACAAACTCAAGAAGATTCTTCGCTGCGTTCAGAATGACGGAGTTAACGTTTTTTTTACTCTCAGTGTTTTAGCATGAAAATAAAACATATTTCAATGGTTTCAAAATGTTATACAGTGGCATTTAAGGGTGTGCACGCTATACCAGTTATGGTAGAAGTCCACTTTTTACCGGGTTTACCCAAATTTACAATTGTTGGGTTAGCCAACAAGGCGGTTTCAGAATCTAGGGATCGTATTCGTGCATGCTTTCATGCAATTGGTTTGGATATGCCACTTAAGAATGTGGTTGTAAATCTTATGCCCGCAGATATGCAAAAGGAAGGTTCACATTATGATTTACCTATTGCGCTAGGGATTTTTGCGGCAATGGACATTATAGATTCTACAGAGCTTGAAAATTACATTGCTTTGGGTGAGTTAGGGTTGGACGGAAATGTTATTCATACAACTGGTGTTTTATCTGCTGCCTTGCACGCATTTGAACAAAGCAAAAAATTTATTTGCCCCTATAATAATAAGAGTGAGGCAACTTGGGTGGGTGAATTATCGATTTTGCCACTTAAGAATATTGTTGAGTTGATTCAACATTTTAATGGTAAAGCAATTGTAGCGCAGCCAGAACCTGAAAAGCCGAGACATATAAATAAGAGTCATAAATACGATATGAGAGATGTAAAAGGGCAAAGTGCTGCAAAACGCGCTTTGGAGATTGCGGCAGCGGGTAAGCATAATGTTTTAATGATTGGGCCGCCTGGCACAGGAAAGTCGATGTTAGCTAAGCGCATAACTTCAATTCTACCTTCACTTGCCCCAAAAGAAGCTTTAGAAACCACTATGATTTACAGTATTGCGGGTATGTTAGATAAGTATGGACTTGTTTCAGATGTGCCATTTCGGGAGCCGCACCATTCGTCGTCTTTGGTGGCGCTTGTTGGAGGTGGTCAAAAAACTAAACCTGGGGAAATATCTTTAGCGCATAATGGTGTGTTGTTTTTGGATGAGTTGCCAGAATTTTCAAGAATGGCGATAGAATCTTTAAGGCAGCCTATTGAATCAGGTGAAATTATTGTAGCGCGTGCAGAAAATCATGTGACTTATCCTTCAAAGTTTCAGTTGGTTGCGGCGATGAATCCTTGCAGATGCGGATATTTTGGTATGCCAAAAAAAGAATGTCACAGAGCGCCTAAATGTGCGGGGGATTATCAAAATAAGATTTCGGGGCCAATTTTGGATCGTTTTGACATATTTATATATATGAGTAATGTGAAAATTAAAGATTTGGATGATAAAAAAGAAGAATCTTCTCAAAAAATTAAAGAGCGTGTTTTGAATGCGTATTATCGACAAAAAGACAGAGGGGTCATGAACTCGGAACTAGATGGGGAAAAATTAAGAAATACTGTTGTATTAAATGATGAGTTGAAAGATTTTTTTATGGAGGCATGTGAGAAGTTGGATATTTCAGCAAGACGATACAATAGGATTTTACGTGTAGCCAGGACAATTGCAGATTTAGATGCAAAAGAGATGATTGAAAAGAAGCATTTACTTGAGGCGATGTCACTTAGAATGTATGGAGTATCAAATGTTATATGAAAATGTTTTGATTCGGGTGGATTTAAACACCAAAGATCCAGACGATCCAAAGTTTCAAGTGATCGATGAGACGATTAGATTTTACTTGAAACATAGTCGTAAGGTTATTTTAGCAACACATTACAAAAATCCCAGACCGTCATCACGAGGAGCGGAGCGACGTAGTGATCCAGAATGGATGGCCACAGCCCCTCCGGGGCTTCGCCATGACGAATTTTCTATTCAATTTCTCATTCCACCTTTACAAAAACAATTCAATATACCCATCGAATTCCTAATAGATCTAAAGCGACCAACCTCCAATAACCAACTATTTTTATTGGAAAATATCCGTTTATTTTATGGGGAAACTGATAATGATCCAGCTTTCGCTGAAAAATTGTCTGAGATGGCAGAGTTTTATGTGAATGAAGCGTTTGCCTCATCTCATAGGCAGCACGCATCTTTAGACAAGATTCTGGACTATCTACCCTCTACATTAGGCTTTTCACATGCGAAAGAGTTGCATATGTTAGAATTAATTTTATCGCGGATTCAAAGGCCTATCCTTGCGGTTATTGGAGGGGTAAAATGGGAATCTAAGCGCCACATCATTGAGAAATTGCAAGCAGTTTGTGATGATGTGTTTTTGGGTGATGGCATGTTGCAAACAGGTGCACTGGATATTTCAAAAGAGCGGCAAGAAGATTTAGCACAGCGTGTTGCAAAAGCAGGAACGGTTATATGGAATGGCGCTTTAGGTAAAATTGAAGACAAGCCCTATGATGCAGGAAGTCTTTGGTTTAATGATTTGCTACAATCTGTTGTATCTGAAAAATCTGTGATTATTGGGGGAGGAGATTTGACAAAGTTTTTAGCGCCTGATTATGCAACATATTCCTCCACAGCTGGTGGGGCGCTGCTGCAATTTATTGTGGAGTTTCTTACTATCCGCAAAACACTATAAATAAACCGCTAAGGATAAGTAGGGTAGATGCCACAGAACGTGTTTTTATCCATTGCATAGAAAATGGAAGGATAATAGCGAATGTTGCCAGTGCTGCGGCAGCATATCTTAAGGCAAAAACGAATCCTGCGGGATAGAACATAACAAAAAGCAACGGCGGAATAAATGTTGTTAGTGTTGTAAACAACTTACGCTTATTTAAAGCATGATAATTTAAGTCAAAAAGCGCCATAGCCACACCTAAGAACGATGTCAAAATAGCCAGCAAGCTAAAGCAATTGACGAGAATTTTGCATAGCCAATTTATGCGAGATAGCTCCTGAATCAAAGCATCTAATGTGTTTGGAATACTCGCTAAACCTCCAAACACAATCCACATCCAAATAATATAAACAAAAAGAGGAATGAGACTACCTATAATAAATACACGCTGAAGTTGTTTGCGATCATGACCAATATAATTGATCAAAACAGGAATGGATCCATGGAATCCAAATGAAGTGAAAAATATAGAAATCAGTGAACCAGATACTGTGTCTAATTTAACTTTTTCCAGAGTCGGGATGCCCGTTTGCGGCAAAAGATAAAAAACTAACACTGCAAAAGTGAGGATCTTAGTAAAAAATAAAAAACGATTTACTATGTCGACGCTTTTATAAGCTGTTGAAATTAAAATGGCGGAAGATGCAATGAAGAGAAAATAGGATAATTCACGCGGTAGCCAAAGCGATAAAATATCACTGCTGCCAGCTGTATAGGCAGCTAGAAGACTGTAATGCAGTCCTACAAAACTCACAATACTCAACCATTTTCCAACTGGCCCTAAAAGTTTTTGTGCTAATTGCGGAAGTGTTTTTTCTTTAGGGTGCTCTAAAAATAACTCAATTGTTTCAAGTGCGGAGTAGATCATCCACAACCATATACACAGCATAAGAAGGACGTTCGTTGTAAAGTTTGTATGGTGCGCTTGAAGGGGGAGCGCAAGCATACCCGCGCCAATTGTTGTGCCTGCTACAATGAGCGTTGCACCAAATGTTTTGTTAAGCAAAGTGTCAAATACATAATTACATGCTTAATTGTAGACGTTTTAGATATATGTTTACAAAAAAACCATTCCTTTACTTGACTTCGAAAAAGTCGTACAATCTCGAGGTAAGGTAATAAGCTATCCCATAAAAATGTTTAAGCGACTTTTAGAGCTTCCAAAAAATCACAGTTTTTTCTTATTTGGTCCTAGAAATACAGGAAAGACCACGCTTATAAAAGAGCGATTTCCTGAAGCGGTTTTTATAGATTTGCTTGATCCTGAGGAAGAAGAAAAATATATGCGCCATCCTAACGAATTAAAATACAAGGTAGAGGCTCTGCATAAAGATCAAATACATATTGTGATAGACGAGGTGCAAAAAATCCCGAAACTTTTAAACGTTGTGCACTATTTAATTGAGTCAACAGATAAGCATTTTATTTTAACGGGTTCTAGCGCAAGAAAACTTAAAAAGGATGGTGCAAATTTGCTTGCTGGGAGGGCTTTCGTTCGTTATCTGTATCCTTTGAGTTTTATGGAGTTACAAGATGATTTTGATCTGAATAAAGCTTTAAGTTTTGGTTTATTGCCAAAAATTTATCAATTTGATAGACAGGAATTATATGCAGACTTTTTAAAAGGCTATGCACGTACCTATCTAAAAGAAGAAATTTGGGCGGAGCATTTTATTAAAAAACTAGACCCGTTTCGTAAGTTTTTAGAAGTTGCTGCGCAGATGAATGGTAAAATTGTGAATTTCACAAAAATAGCTGCAGATATAGGTGTGAGCGATCAGACGGTCAGGCATTATTTCGAAATTTTAGAAGATACTTTGATTGGGTTTTTCTTAGAGGGATTTAAACACTCTGTCCGCAAGCGTCTTTTAGAGCGGCCAAAGTTTTATTTTTTTGATACAGGTGTGAAGCGGGCGCTAGCCAGAAATCTTGAAATACCTGCGCAAAAAAGCACATATGAATACGGAGAGCTCTTCGAACACTTTTTGATTTTGGAGTGTCAAAAGTTGGCGCAATATAGCGATAAAGATTTTCGATTTAGTTATTTTATGACCAAGGATGGTGTGGAAATTGATCTTGTGGTGGAGAGGCCTGGACAGTGTACGCTTTTTATCGAGATGAAAAGCAAACAAACAGTTGATGAGTCAGATCTAAAAGAGTTGCGAATGATTTCAAAAGATTTTAAAGGTGGAGAGTTTGTATGTTTCTCAGATGATTCTTACAAAAAAGTGATTAATGGGATAGAGGTTTATCCCTGGAGAGAAGGTATTAAAAAGTACTTCACTTAATTAACCATGTGCAATACTGACCATCCGGTTTTTCACATAGACAATTTTTTTGATAGGCTTATCAGCAATATATTTTTGTGCAATGTCTTTTGCCTGCGCTGTAATAGCATCTTCTGACGTATCAATATCAACCTCAAATTCGCCACGTCTTTTTCCATTTATTTGTACAACAATAGTCATTTTATCGTCTTTTGTTAGCGCTTCATTGAATTCAGGCCAAGTAAACTGTTCGTTTGAGAGCTCTGCAAGCATTTCATTTGCAATGTGTGGCATAATAGGCGCTATGGTTAAGATCATAGCGCGCAACGCTTCTAGTGCAACCTCTTTTGTTTGTTTTAAGTATTTACTCTCTATAGTTGATACAAATTCACGGTGATGTGCAATCGCGATATTAAATTCATGCTTTTCATAGTCTGTCGTGATTTTTTGAATAAATTTATGTGTATCATTTTGTAAATCGGTATCATTTCCAAACATTTGCGCAGATAAAACGTTTTGATATAAGCGCCATACGCGATTGGTATAGCGGTAACATCCTTCCAATCCTTCTTCATTCCAATCAAAGTCTTTATCAATCGGTGTATCAGATAAAATAAATAGTCGTGTTGTGTCCGCGCCGTAACTGTTAATGATGTCATCAGGATTGATAACATTGCGTTTAGATTTGCTCATTTTTTCAGAACGACCCACTTCAATTCCTGTCAGATCATCAGGTAATTCTTGTGGATATAAAAATTTACCGGCTTTTGTTTTGTAAGTTTTATGACAAACCATACCTTGTGTGATAAGTTTTTTAAATGGTTCACGCACGTTAATGTATCCAAGATCTGTTAAGGCTTTCACAAAAAATCGCGCATATAAAAGATGCATAACAGCATGTTCAATTCCGCCAATATATATGTCTACAGGCATCCATTCATCAATATTTTCTACAGGTTTTTCTGATTGTGGAGAGCAGTAACGCAAGAAATACCAAGAGGACTCAAAGAATGTATCTAAAGTGTCAGTTTCTCTCGTTGCTTTACCTTTACAGGTAGGGCAAGTTGTATGCTTCCATGTTGGATGGTGGTCTAATGGGTTGCCTTGACCTGTGATGTTGATATCGTAAGGTAATTCAATTGGAAGGTTTGTTTCTGGAACAATGCCACATTTATTGCAGTAAACCATCGGTATTGGACAACCCCAATAACGCTGTCTTGAAATACCCCAATCTCTTAGGCGATACTGCGTTTTTTCTTCACCTTTTCCAATTTCGTTAAGTTTTTCTATAGCAACTTTTTTGGCTACTTCGGTGGTGAGTCCATTTAAGAAATCAGATTCAATTAATATGCCATTTTCATCTACAACTGTTTTAATTGGTAGATTGTATTTTGTTGTAAACTCATGATCGCGCTCATCATGTGCAGGACAGCCAAATACGACTCCTGTGCCATATTCCATTAATACGAAATTTGCTGCATAAACAGGAATTTTGCGTGAAGAATCAAATGGGTGGTCAACGGTGAATTTTAGGTCAAATCCTTTTTTCTCAGCCTTTTCCACAGCTTCCTCTGTGTTTGGTGTAGCTTTTATTTCTTCAATAAATTTCGCAAGCTCAGGGTTATCTTTTGCGAGTTTTAAGCATATTGGATGTAAAGCGGACATCGCAATAAACGAAGCGCCAAAAATTGTGTCAGGGCGTGTGGTATATACGGTGATGTCATCGCTGAAATGAATTAATGCGCCTCTGGATTTTCCAATCCAATTTTCTTGCATTTTTAAGACTTTTTCTGGCCAGTCGAGCTTTGTTAAATCTGCTAATAACTCATCAGCATAATCTGTGATTTTGCAGAACCACTGCTTAAGTTTTTTACGCTCAATTACAGCACCAGAGCGCCATCCACGACCATTTACGACTTGTTCATTCGCAAGTACTGTGTTTTCTACAGGGTCAAAATTTACATAAGATTCTTTTTGATAAATCAGACCTTTTTTATAAAAATCTATGAAAAATTGTTGCTCATGCTTGAAATAGCTTGGGTCACATGTAGCAAATTTACGACTCCAATCATAAGAAAATCCAAGCTTTTTTAGATCGCCTACCATGTCTTCAATATTGCTATATGTCCAGTCTTTTGGATTAATGCCGCGTTCAATGGCGGCATTTTCTGCAGGTAAGCCAAATGCATCAAACCCCATTGGATGCAAAACATCAAATCCTTTCATGCTGTGAAAGCGCGCAATGGCATCACCAATGGTGTAGTTTCTCACATGCCCCATATGAAGATTTCCGGAGGGGTAGGGCAGCATCTCAAGAACATATTTTTTCTTTTTCACAGGAAGAGATGGGTATGTTTGAGTTTCCCAATTTTTCTGCCATTTTTGCTCAACTTTTTTGAAAGGATAGTTCATAAGGAGTTTTTGATGATATAAAATTTATAGCTTATTATGGCACGGATAGAAAAAGATGAAAATTGCTACTGCGTTTTAGTGTGGTCGGTACTTTGCCAAAAAGACGGGCATAAACATCCAAGAAAACCAAGCCAGCTACTCTCTTCTTGTTTTGATAACTGATCTGTTGGGTATGCATATTTTGCTTGAATATGAGCTGAGAATTCTTCCGCAGTAAGTTGATCCATAGACTTTGTCAAAGACGATCCTTTGTGTGAATGAGGCGAGGTAAGTTTCGCTTGCCATTGTGTCAAAGATTCTAGCGCGTTACTTCCAGAGATAGGCGAGCCTATTTTGCTTAAGACATCTATTAACACCTTATTACTCTCAAGGCAGCCTCTGTTGTTTCTATAGACTAGAATGTGCAGCGCAATCTCTCCACATGGAAAACGAGCAGAAAGATCAACAGAGTCTTTTAGTTTTGCTTTGCAGCGTAAGAGATAGATTTTCACAAAAGGTTCTACTACTGAAAATGGTTCTAATTTTTCAGAAATAAGTTCCTGTGAAGGGGTGCATTCAAGAGAAAATTTAGCAGTTTCAGGAGTTCTATGAGAATTTTCCACTAGCAAAAAAGGGGCGGAATTTGAGAAAATAAAAAACATAAAGCCAAGCATCATAAAATCCTTTAAACCTGTTGAGTTTTAAACATTATATACCATTTTTCTAAAGAATGATCAACTGCGTCATCAGATGTATGAATTTTATAATTTAGCGCTTTATAAAATATAGCTAGATCAAACTCTGATTCATTTTCTGGTTGAGTTTGTGCGAGTGTGCTTAAAAAATCTGCAGTTCTTTCTAAGTTTTCATTGCTTCTCGTATCTGATAGTTTTGGGTGAGCTTTTTTTCCAATCAAGCCAAACATAAGATACTCCTCATATACCAAAGACATAAAATAAAATACCGCAGATAAGGCGGATAGCTCTTTTTTCCAGTCTGTAGCAGCAAGAGCCATCAAAGCAATAAACTTGGATAACACATTGAACCCAAAAGAACCTTCAATTTTTACACTGAGTGGCAATTTATCATGCATAAAAACTCTTTCAGATCTGCAAAGAACTTGCATTTGTTCCATAATTCTGACTTTTCGTTTTTCATGAGTTGCTGCTGATTCTAAAATTTTTGCTGTCTGTAAGTTTTGTGCACTGCTTCCATGCAAGTGGCACATGCGCACAAAATGTAGTATTTTTCTGCGATCTTCTTTGTTTTTTGAAATTGGAGCCTGTGAGATTTTTAAAACAGCATCTGACCATTTTCTGCTTTTAAGATCTTGCATAATTTCCCAGTTATCTCGTAATAGCTCTGTAACACTCACATAAGGAGTGGCTTTAGGCAGTCCAACTATAAATTCAAAACTGCACCTATGTCCTTTTTGCAATAGTGTATCAATTTCTGCGAAAGCGCTGGAATTTTCAGTGTCTGTTGAGTGCTGGGTTGCTAACAATGAAGTGCAAACTGTAAACGTAGTATCATCTTGACCTTCTATTTTTGCGTCACCTAATTCTTGCGCAAAAGAAGGAGAGGGGTTGGTTCTTGGTTGCGCAATTGTTGTGGCGTACTGTTGAATTGTCTGTTGCTGTGTTGTTGCATATATGGATAATAAGAACCTAATTTTGCGTTAACATTTAGTTAACACATTCATAGTGAAAATTTTACAACAGACAAGAGAGTGTGCTTTCAACTCATTGACTTTTTTAAACGAAAACCCCTAAAATAGACAATAAAGGAGAGGTGGCCGAGTGGCTGAAGGCGGCGGTTTGCTAAACCGTTATACGGGATTTAACCCGTATCGAGGGTTCGAATCCCTCTCTCTCCGCCAAGAAATTACACTAAAGATATATTCTGAAGGAAAAAAACAATGTCAAGTTTAGTTGTTGAAAAGCGAGACAAAAAGAGCAATTTGCGTACTTTGCGTTTAGAGGGCAAAGTGCCAGCAACGATTTATGGAGACAATCAAGATCCTGATATGGTAACAATTTCAAGCGCTGATCTTGTAAAAGAGTCTTCTAAAAGGGGTTTTTTTAGCCGCGTTGTTACGTTGAAATTAGGAAGTAAAAATGTAGATGTTTTGACGAAAGACATCCAAAGAGAGCCTTTATACGATCAACCTATCCACGTAGATTTTATGCGCGTGAATAAGCAGCAAAAAATTCGTACGTTTGTTTCGATTGATTATGTGAATTCAAGAAGATCTCCAGCAATTAAGAAGGGCGGTGTCTTGAACATCGTTAAGCAAAACCTAGAGGTTCGTTGCTCACCTTATGATATTCCAACAGAGTTGGTGTGCGACTTGTCAAATTTGGATACGGGCGAGTCTGTAACACTTGATTCCTTAAAGTTAGGAAAAGATGTGACACCTGTACATCCAGAGCGTGACAATGTTTTAGCAACAGTTGTTGCGGCAGCTGAAGAAGATAAATCAGAAGCAGGGGAAGAGGCAGCTGCAGCAGCAAAAGCTTAGTCTATGCTGATTATTCTTATCTGTGGACTTGGAAATCCCGGATCTAAATATCAAAACAATCGACATAATATTGGTTTCAAAGTTCTTGATCGCATTGCATCTCATTATAATGTTGAATTTTCTGACTCCAAGAAATTTTTAGGACAAGTTGCGCAATACAAGCTTGGCGATACGGTCTATGTTTTATGTAAGCCCACTACATATATGAACTTATCAGGCCAGTCTGTGGCGGCAATTAAACGATTTTATAACATCGATAATGAAAACATTTGGGTGATTCATGATGAAATAGAGCTTCCATTTGGAGAAATTCGCACGAAAAAAGGCGGTGGCCATGCCGGACATAATGGCTTAAAAAGCATCGATGCTTATATTGGAAAAGATTATCACAGAATGCGTTTAGGAGTAGATCGTCCTTTGTATAAGGAAGATGTTTCAAACTATGTATTGTCAGATTTTTCCAAGAGCGAGAATGTGGGCGAGTTTATAGAGGAAGCATTTAGGAAGCTTTTGAGTTTGCTCGGCCTATAGTGCATATGTTAAAATGAATTACATTAAAGAAATAGAGGTGTTTAGCATGCAGCAACAACGCTTTATTTCTATATTTCAACTTTTCTCCTGGTGGCGTTTTAGCGCCTAAGTCTATATATAAATTATTTTAAAACCATTTATTTATTTACAAAATGAGGAGAAAGTTATGTTATTTTATATCGTTGCTGAAACAATTGGGGTCATTGTTCCTATGGAGCATGATGCATTAAAGGAAATTGTTAAGGAGTTTGAAAAAACACTAGATAGAAAACACAAGGTGATTGTGAAAAACGCTATGGGTGATTCAAATCTTCAAAGAAGTATTATTCAGTATTTTAATACGCAAAAGATAGATCTTTTTGCGCCTATTGGTACTGCAGCTACACAGATGACTACATCTATTGCGCGAGGAAAAAATATTTTAGGTATTGCATCTTATCAGGTTAAAGGAGCAAAGGTGTTGCAAGACGAGGTCACAGCTGAACCCATTTTAAATTTGATTAAGGAGAATTTTTCCAACATTAAAACTTTGGCGTTGGTGTATTCTCATAATGAAAAAATATTACCCGAAATAAAGCATGCGCAGGAGGTATGTAAAAAATTAAATATAAATGTTCAGTTGATGCCCGTATATACAGCGCAAGATATTTACACAGTCTCAAAAAGTATCAAGGCAGAAGGTGTATTGATTTTAAAAGATCATATTGTTGTGTCCGGATTAACAACACTGCTGAAGATTGGGTTGCCTGTATTTGCGAGCGATCATATTTCTGTTCAAAAGGGCGCGTTATGCGCTATTGGGGTGCATGAAGGAGATATCGGTATCGCAGCTGCTCAGCTTTCCAATAAGCTTCTGAAGGGTGAGCAGCTTGCAGATGTGTCCCATATGAAGACACTGAAGGTTTTTGTCAATAAAGATAAGACAAAGGGTATGACTCTTAAGACGAGTTATGAAAAGGTGTATTACTAATGGATATTTTATTACATAGTCTGCAGCAAAGTCTGGTTTTGTTGCCTTTAGTATTAGGTATTTATATGAGTTATGGATGCGCCAAGCTAACAGATTTAACCATCGAAGGGAGTTTTGTTTTTGGTGCAGCTGTATATGCGCAAAGTCTTATTTTTACACAAAGCCCTGTTTTGGCTTTTTGTATTGGGACATTGGCTGGTGTGATTCCTGGCATGTTAACAAGCGCCATTCAAATCAAAAACAGAATGAATAGTTTGATGGCAGGAATTATCACTTTATTTATGTTTCAAAGCTTTAACATTTTCGTATTGAATCAGCCTAATATTAATCTTTTGGATTTTCAGCACTGTTTTGCAGAAACGACTCATTTATTAGGTTTAGGGATTGTGTTGATGATTGTTTTAACCTATTTAGATCGCTCGGTGTTCGGGTTGCGATTTAAAGGCTTAGGCAATAATTCTAGATTATTTAGTGAAAGGTATAATTTAGATTTCTACAAGATGATCGTTCTAGGATTAAGCAATATGTTAGCTGCATTAAGTGGCATCTTGACGGCATCTGTAAATGGATATGCTGATATTTACATGGGTCAAGGTATTGCCCTTATAGGTATTGGTACATTTATTTTAGGGCAAGAAATTAAAAGACAGCTCATTTTCTGTTTTGTAGGACTGGCCATTTATTTTGGTTTAACGCATTTGCTTTTGCATCTTGGTGTTAGCATGCTGATTATGAAATGTCTCATTGGTTTATTTTTGGCGTTAATTTTAGGAGGTCGTTATGGATTTCATTAAATTTAAAAATGTTTGTTTTCAGCATATTATCAAAGATGTTTCTTTTGAGATTAAAAAAGGCGAGTTTGTTGCTTTGATTGGACCTAATGGCGCAGGAAAAAGCACAATTCTTAAGTTACTTTTGGGTATCTTGCAACCAACAAGTGGCGCTATTGAGAAGCCACAACATATAGAGATTGTGCATCAAAATATTGAGGATAATGTATTTTTAGATCTCACGGTTTATGAAAATTTTAACCTTTTTAATGCATTTAATAAGGAGGAGATCAAAAAACATTTGTGTGCATTTAATTCAAATATTGTTCTTGATAAAGTTGTGAGATTTTTATCAGGCGGAGAAAAGCAAGCCTTGGCATTAGCGCTGAGATTGTTTCACAAACCAGATCTATTGTTGCTTGATGAACATACAAGCGCATTAGATCCTGAGACATCTCAAAAAATTATGTCAGTAACGTATGAAAAAACACGTGATGTAACTTGTCTTATGGTGACGCATAATTTAGATTATGCCCAAAAATACGGAAGTGCTATTATTGAGATGAAAGCTGGTCAAGCTTATATAAGGAAAGGGTGATTTTTTTGTTTTTAACCGCCGCTATTACTGTTGGGATTTTTTCTGGTGGGTCATATATTGCGAGAACTGTCACTGAAACCACAGGAACTTTTGGGACATATAAACTGACTTTAAATGGGAAGGAAGTGTTTAAAAAAGGAAATACCGAAGTTGTTATAGGTTATGAAACAGTTATGGATGCATATCATTTAGGTTTATATGGGTTTGGTGGTTTCTCGCATTGGAATGAAGAATATATAAAAAATTATAAGTTTGGCGGTGCAGAATTCAATGTTGGAATGGATATTGGAAAGAGTGTAATAGGATATTTTGGTGGAGGTGCACAATTTGCATGGATGCAGTCTGTGAAATATAGCCTTGGTGTGACGCATAACGATAAAAGTGTTTCAGATGCGCCTGGATATTTGTGTAAGTCAGATGCACCCACAGCAGTTTTTACACATCCATTTGTATGCGCAGGTCTTCGCAAACGATATAAAAATTATTCATTTGAGCTCAAGTATCGTATGTTGTTTTGCATGACCCAGACTGTGGAAGATGCTGTGTATCAGTTTGATAAAGAAAAGAGTATATTTCAGAATAGCATGATAGATAAGACAAAAATTAAACCAAAACTGTCTTTTTTCACAAATCAGATTTTGATCGGGGTGAGGTATTGCTTTGAGGGGATGATGTGATGTTTTTATATTTGTATGCAGATTTTGCGATAGAGCCGGAGGGTGCGTACTATGAAGATCTCATGGATAAAGGGGTTATTTCTGAACGGGTGCCTGTTGATATAGCGAAAGGTTTAGTGCAATCTCAGGAGTTGGAAAATGGAAAAATAATTGTTACTGAAAAAGCAAAGGCTGAGGCAATTTGCTTTCAATTAGAATCTGATTCAAATTTGGAGCTTACAGATTTTTCGAAAGAAGTATTGGCAGAGATTGAGAAACTCAAAAGTAGCGCAAAATTTTATACTAGTTTATCTACTTCTGATCGAGCTTGGTTTAATGTGCGATTAAAGTTTGCAATTAACTCGGACAAAGAACCAAAAGAACTTCTTAGTGAATTTTCGAAAGATGAGTTGGATGAGTTGCAAGATAGGAAAGGTCAGTTAAAATTTTATAATGCTTCTAGTTTTAACTCAAAGAAAGCAGATTTTGATGATGTGCTAACTAAGACTATTGAGGCGAAGATGAAAGATGTTCTTTCTCAATCAAAGGACGAGATTGAGAAAGATTTGCATACTTATTCGTTAAGGACATTAGAAGGAATAAAGAATAAAAGAAAAGGTGAAGATTTTTATAAAAATATCTCGTCTGATGAGGAAAAAATCAAGTTTGATAAAAAATTACAAAAAGCAATTTTTATGAAAATGAAAAAAGATGTTATCAAGAAATCAGATGGATCTGGAGATGTTGATTCTGATGCTGAGCGTGATCTTATCCATAATCTAGGTTTTGTTTTTGAAAATCAGACTGACTTTGCAGATGTAATTTTGCCTTTCATAACACAAGAGCGTTATGATGCTGTGCTAGCAAGAGTTGCAGAGAGCTTAAAGAGCGATACGATACAGGAAGATGATCGACGGTTTTTGGCTTTTATGCAAATAAAAAATGGCGCAAAGCTAGAGAGTGTGAAGGAAGGGTATTTCGTTTTAGATGTTCCTTGGGATGGAACGTGCGTTTGGCATAGTTTATTGAGGCATGCGCCAGAATTGCTAAAAACACTTGAGTTGAGTAATAGTGAAGTGATGGACTATATCAAAGGAGGGTACACTGTAAGTTCTGTAAATACAGCCAAAGAAGCATTTGCTAAAAAAGTAGAAAAACTAACTTCTGCTGATAAAGCTTATCAACAGAATGGAGTTATTTGGGAAGTGACAAAAATAACATCAATTTTGGTGCAGTTTTATCTTGCGGCAAAATATCATAAAAGTTCTTACTCCGGCCTTCCATATAAAATGGATGAAATAAGAGATTACGCAAAAGATAATATAGATGAGAATTCAATAATAATAAGAGTAGCGCTGGAAAACCTTTATAAAGCTATAAAAAATCAGCAAGGGCAGAGCGCGACTCCATTACCAACACCCAATGAAATGAGAGCTTATGTGAAAGCAAATATAACTGTGCATTCGTCAACAATAGAAACAAGTTTGCAAGACATTTATCTTGCCATAGCAGAGCATAAAGCATTACCCTCAGATACTGTTTTAAAACAATATATAAAAACAAACATAAAGGAGGATTCGCCTAAAATAAAAGAAAATCTACAATTGCTTGAATTGGTTATACAAACTAAGATAGGAAGTGCATCTGGTACATCGGGAGATTTTGGCAAGATAAGAGATTATATAGTCGCAAATATAGATACGGCAGATTCACCCGAGATAAAAGAAGCGTCAGAAGAGCTGTATTTTTCTATCCAAGATCAAATGGGAAAAAGACGGAAGGATTTATTCCCACCGTATAATGAGGATGAAGTAAAAAAATACGTAGCAGATCATATAAAAAATCCAGGAGACTGGACGGAAGTGCGTTCTTTTATCTTATTAGTAGCATTTATTTTAAAGGTAAAAGTATCAACTGTAGAATTGAGAGCAACTTCGAAACAAGAGCATGTTGTTTCGTTTAAAACTGACGATAAAGATGTGACTTATCCAAAGATTTTCTTACATAGCAATGGCTATCATGCGCAACAATTTTCCGCTTTACCTAAAACTTTGAAAGATTGATTCAGCAAAAAGAATTAAGATATTTTCCCTTTCTTCAACACCAACTTCCTTGTCGACACCTCATTCACAAACGTTGCATCATGTGAAATAAAAATAATAATTCGCTCACCATTCTGATATGTCTTCAACACATCAATCACAATAGCTTTTGTGTCTTTATCCAAAGCTGATGTTGGTTCATCCAACAATAATATGTCTGGTTCCATAACCAATGTGCGAATTAACGCAACGCGTTGTTTTTGTCCACCAGATAAACTTCCGGGATATACATGCGCTTTGTCCGTCAAATCAAATCGTTTCAAAAAATCTAACGCTTTTTTCTCAGCATCTTTTTTCAATAGTTTTTTCACATGAATCAACGCATAAGTGATATTATTCAAAACTGTCATATGGGGAAAAAGATAAAAGTGTTGAAAAACGAATCCAATATCACCAATTTTTTCTATCACGCCTTCATGATCTTCTAAGCCAGCAATACACCTTAATAATGTTGTTTTTCCATGACCTGAAGGTCCAGACAGGCTAACATTTTCACCTGGGCTGATTTGCAGTGTGATATCTTCCAATACAGGAATGCTCTTAAAGGATTTAAATAAGTTTTTAATATGAATCATAGCGTACTCTTTTTTCAATCAGGCGGGAAATAAATGTTAATCCTGCAACTAAAATATAATAATAAAATGCCGCAATTAATAAAGGTTCTATATAAGAATATGTTTGCGCTCCTATCGTATGGGCGCGCCTCAAAATATCATTTTCACCAATCATAGAAACAACTGCTGTTTCTTTGAGCAAGTTCACAAATTCGTTGCAGATATTAGGGATGGAATTGATCAGAACCTGCTTTAAGATGATATCTTTCCACATCAAAAATGGTGAAATTCCTAACGTTTTTGCAGCTTCAAATTGTCCCTTATCAATAGATTCAATGCCAGATCTAATAATTTCGCTCATGTATGCGCCAGAGTTTAAGGATAGAGTGATGACTACAGCCATAAATCCAGGGATATCAATATCCAAAATTTGTGGGGCTGCAAAGTAAATAAAAAACAACTGCACGATAACTGGTGTACCTCTAAAAATAGATACGTATACTTTGAAAATTTTCGCTAAAATATTGTTGAATCGACTATTATACGTTGCAATAAAAAGCGCTAAAAAGAAGCTAAAAAAGAATGAAATGCCTGTGTATAAAAGTGTGTTGGAAACACCTTTTCCAATGGCAATAAATGTATCTAACATTCCAAGATTATTGTTTATCTCAAGTTAGATTAGCATGTTTTTTATAGAGGTGATAGGATTTACAGGGGTTTCCGTCATGGCGAGCGTAGCGTGACCATCCATGGATCACCACGATCTGCTTCGCAGATCTCGTGATGACGGCCTGTGGAGCGTTCTTTATAGCGTGTGGAAAGCTACAATGGATCACCACGGCGCTTCGTGCCTCGTGATGACGTTAGGTTGAGTATTTACAAAGAAAACGAAATTGCTTACCTTAAACTTACAGAGGTAAATAAATAATTTCGTGTTAATACAGAAAAATTGGTCTCCTTATATATCAGGGGTCATCATCGGTTTGTTGCAAATTCCCATTGCATATTTCTTCAATGCAACATTGGGCACATCTACATCTTACTCCCTCGTTTTTGAACAGCTAGCAGCTTTATTTCAAGGAAAAGGTTTTGAAATTGTGCGTCCGAATTATGTTTGGCAGTTGGGTCTTGTATTTGGTGTCATTGTGGGTGCTTGCTGGTCAGCGCGATTATCTGGTGCAAAATATCCAGAAATTTCACCAATTTGGAAAAAAGAATTTGGTATTACGTCTCAAACAACACGCTATGCGTTGAGTTTTTTTGGCGGTATGTTTTTAATTTTTGGTGCAAGATTGGCGCAAGGTTGTACAAGTGGAAATGGTATTTCAGGTGTTGCGCAAATGGATGCAAGTGCTTGGGTGACTTTAATGGCAATGTTTGCATTTGCGATTTTAACCGTTCAATTGATGCGTATGTGGAAAGGAAAATAAATGTTTGTAACGTTTTTATCAGGCATTGTCCTAGGAATTATCTTCGGTTTTGCATTTGAAAAATCTAAGGTATTTGATGCATCTTCAATTGTATCTCAAATGTTGTTTACACGTTTTACAATGCTGAAAGTGTTTTTAACAGCTGTATTAACAAGCTTAATCGTACTGAATCTTATGAATCATTTCGGCTGGTTTGTTTTTAATATTAAAGCTTTTAACCTTATGACACGTCTTGTTGGAGGTGGATTGTTAGGTATAGGAATAGGTCTATCTGGTGCTTGCCCAGGCACAGTGTTTGCCCAAATTGGCGTTGGGTATAAAGACGCCTTATTCACAATGGCAGGATGTTTTGTATCTGCTGGGTTGTTTTATTTTTACGGTCAAGATTGTATGAATGTTTTTAGCGCATGGGATGAAGGAAAGATTCAACTTACATCGAATATTCTAAAATTTGGTTTTGGTGCGTTTATCATTGCCTTTTTGTGGATGATTGAAAAATATTCTCCGTGGAGATTAGAAGTTTAAGCTCGTCATGGCAAGCGCGAAGCGTGGCCGTCCATAGATCACCACGTCGCTGCGCTCCTCATGATGGCGACTATCGAACAACTTTTAATTTAATAAACTTAAATATCACAAAAATAATCAAACATGGATAAAGCCATGATAAAATATACGTTCCTGCAAAATGAACAATTGCTTCAAATCCCACAAGTGACATCACATAAGATATAATTGTTGCAATGATCAGTCCTGTAAAACGATCAATGCGTTTTTTTAATATATCTACTGCAAGAAAAGTTGCGAATGCGTTAAGAAGCGCAAGTGCGGTTGCAAGCGTTGAAAAAAAGAAACTTAAAGCAATGAGAATTGCTGCTGTATTTCCTAATGCAATTCGTGTAATTCTAGGGAAAATTTGTTCCCCAGGTAGGTTTTGTGTATGTAAAGAATATTTTGCGCCCAACAAAACGAGTAATAAATAAACAGCGCCAATGCACAATAGACCAATGACACCAACCCAAAAATTTCTTTTGTAAAATTCTTGCGGATCATTATTTTTTTCTGCTTTTAATTGTTGCTTTATAGCAGTAAAAAACAAGCTTGAGAAAAAGATAATACCTAACATGTCCATCGGCTGATATCCATCTTTCATGCCTTCGATAAATGCGTAATATGGTGTTATAATGGGTAGCGCACCTTCAGGCGCCATATATAGGGCGCCCAATACAATAAAAAGAATGCTACCCAATTTGAAAGGTGTTATAAATTTTTCAAGAATTCCAACAACTTTTTCTTCTTTTATTGCGAGCACAAAAGCAGTTGCTAAAAATCCAAACGAGAAGTAAGCAATCTGGAGTTGTGGAAACAGCTCTTTTGCACCTCCAAAAGCAACCAAAGCGCATCTTGGGATGACGTACAGTGGGCCTATCACAAAAAATATAACGAGTGTGATGAACCAATAGGCAAAATCTGGAAGTTCTTTAAAATATTCTCGCACGCTGCCATTGGAGGAAATGACACCTATATAGCTTATAAAAGATATAATAACAGTTGTTAGCATAAGGCCTATCATTCCAAAGGGATAAGAGCCGCAAGCTTTTTGCCCTGTTAATAAAGGGAACACCAGATTGCCAGATCCAAAGACTAAGGCAAAAAATGCTAAACCTGTGGGAAATACTTTTTTTATTCGCGCGAGAGTCATAAATAATCTCAATTTAGAAGTACGACTTAGTGTGCAGGATATTGCTCATTTTCGCAAATTTCGTTGAGACTGTAGATGCGTCATCACGAGGAGCGCAGCGACATGGTGATCCATTATGGATAGCCACGCTTCACTCGCCATGACGTTGCAATTACGCTACGTGCTTTTCATTCGCAAATAATATGTTTTTAAAGATTTGAAAATCACAAACGACATTAAGAATGGATACAACCACCACAAAATAAAGTTACCAGCAAGGTAATCAATAAAATCAAATCCAAGCATTGTCATAACAAATGACGTTACAACAGTTAAAATTAGTCCAGATTTTCTTGAGATCATACCTCGTAGAAGCGTGTTCACAAAAAAATCAGTGAAAACATTGCATAGCGTTACAGAGGTCGCAAGCGTTGCAAAAAATAAGGTAAATGCGATTGTCGCTGTTGCCAGCTTTCCAAGCGCAATAGTTGTGATGCGTGGCAGAATCAACTCCTTATCTAAACCTTCCGTATAAAAGGCATACTTTGCGCCTAAAAATAATAGAAATAAATATATAATCCCAATACATGAAAGTCCTACAAGACCCACTAACATGCCTCTTCTGTTGAGTTCCTTAGGGTCCTTGTTGTTTTCTTCTGCGAGTTGCGTTTCTAAAGATTTATGAATAATTGATGCGAAAAATAATACACCTATTAGATCCATAGGTTTATATCCATTCACGATCCCTTCAGAAAGAGCATGTGCCCAAGATGTAGACTCAAGGTTAAAATCTGGCAATACGTATAATGCCCCAAATATAACAAATAAAATTCCGCCTAGTTTGAGAGGGGTGAGATATTTCCCAATGATATCAATAACCTTTTCTTCTTTAAACGAAAGAAAAAAAGCAGTCAGCAGATAAAATAAAGCAAAATACGCTAATTCAATATTAGGGAACAGTTCTTTTAATCCTCCAAAGGCAACTAGTGTGCATCTCGGTATGACCAAGAATGGACCGATGATAAGGAAGATTGCTAACATCATGAAAAAATATAACGTATGCGGCATCTCAGAAAAATATTTCTTCAAGTCTCCTTGAGTAGACATTATGCTCACATAGCCAATAAAACTAAAGATAATAGAAGATAATGTCAAACCTATCATTCCGAATAAATAAGACCCTTTAGTGTTTTGGCCAATTAGCAAAGGGTAGACGAGGTTCCCTGAGCCAAAAAGCATAGAAAAGAAAGCAAATCCTGCAGGTAAAACTTTTTTTAATCTCGTCGTGTTCATATGTTTGATTCTAGAAACTATCTTTTTCATTTTGCACCCGATAGCTTAAATTTGCAACTTATAAGTGGGATTCGCTAGAATATACCTATACTTTACAATCCATACAAAACGTAAATTTCATGCATGTTGCAATTGTTCCTGATGGTAATAGAAGGTGGGCCCGTAATAACGGCAAATCCATTATACAAGGGTATGAACAAGGTATAGACGTCTTAAAAGCAACGGTAGAAGAGGCGATTAAGCTAAATATCCAGCACCTCACTTTCTTTGTGCTATCTAAGGAAAATGCTAAAAGATCTGCGGATTGGGTGAAAAATATAAAGTTTATTTTCAAAAAATTTTTGACCCCTATGTGTGAAGAAGCGGTGAGGCAAGGGTGTGAAATTCGCTTTATTGGAGATACGAAAATATTAGGCGGCGATGTTGATGATTTAATTCAATTGGCGCATAAAACACCTAAAGAAACAAAGCTACATTTGAATTTCTGCTTAGGTTACAGTGGACGTTCAGATATTATCCAAGCGGTAGAGAAGATGATAAAAGTAGGCGCAAAGCCTGAGGAGTTTCCGCAATTTTTATCGACTGTTGGATTGCCAGATCCAGAAATTGTTATTCGGACAAGTGGTGAGATGCGTGTGAGTAATTTTTTATTATTTGAAAGTGCATATTCTGAATTCTTTTTTATACAAAAACATTGGCCAGATTTTACGCGGGAGGATTTTCATAAGGTTGTTGAAGAGTTTGGGCAACGGGAGAGAAGGTTTGGGTTATGAGAAGTGCAGTGTATCGTGGCGAGCGCGCCGTAGCTTTAGCGAAGGCGGCGTGGCCATCTATTGTGGATCACCACGGCGCTTCGCTCCTCGTGATGACGGAGGGTGGTGATGAGTAATTTACTGCTACGTGCCATTAGTGGTGTATTTATTATGTGGATCGGGATTGGGATTGGATATCACACATGGATGAAAAACATTTTTGCTGTGTTGTTATTGAGCGGCAGTTTTTATGAACTATCTCAATTTCGACCTATTAAGGCGATTGTTGTGGTTTATGCGATTGGGGTAACTGCAGGTTGCGCAAGTATATTTTTTCTGCCAAAAGAACAAATATTTTTCATGATTGTTGGCGCTTGGGCGCATGATATAGGTGGATATATATTTGGAAAAATTTTAGGCGGTCCGAAGATTTGCCCATCTGTCAGCCCAGGAAAAACCTGGACAGGGTTTTTAGGAAGTTTAATCACATCTATTATTGGAATATATGGAATTGGGTGTTTAACATATCTCCAATATGGTTTGTCTTTTGCTAATGCAGTGCGTTTAGCAGCTAAAGATCTTTCTGTATCATATATACTAATTATGGTTGTGTTTTATATGATATGCGCTTTATTAGGTGATCTTTTTGTATCAAAAATTAAACGCCTCTATGGCGTTAAAGATTCTGGGAATTTAATTCCAGGTCATGGAGGGGTTTTGGATCGTTTTGATTCTTTTTATGGAATCCTTTTTGGCTTTTTGTTGATGCAAATCATTTCTATGACGTAATATAAAAATAAAATCACATAAAATGATTCTTGTTGCTGCAGATGCCTTTCAAAATTTCCTTACCAACTACGGTTATTTGGCTGTCTTTTTAGCGGCAATGATCGAAGGTGAGTCTATTGTTTTAACGGCATCTATTTTTGCGAGTCAAGGTAAGTTACAGATCTATCAAGTGGCAGTGGCAGCATTTATGGGCACTTTAATTGCAGATCAAGCATTGTATTTTATTGGGCGTATCTTTGGTCCGAGAGTGTATACGCGTTTTCCAACACTTAAGAAGAGATCTCGACGTATCACAGAGTTATTAGAAAAATACACAACAACATTTATTATGTCATTTAGATTTGTCTATGGTATTCGGATTTTGAGTCCCTTGGTGATTGGTGCGGCAAATATTCCGCCAAGGAAATTTATGATATTGAATTTTATTTCAGCTATTGTCTGGGCCGTTATAAGCTGTGCAGCTGGGTATTTTTTGGGTGAATTAATTTTTTACTATTTGGAAAAGGTTCAAGGTGTATTTAAATATGGCATTATTCTTTTGGTGAGTATGGTAATTATTGGGTTTATACATAAGATTTCCAAGAAGTTGTCACCAGTAGTTGACTGACCGTTATGGAGAGCGTAGCGTGGCTATCCATCGATCACCACGTCGCTTCGCTCCTCGTGATGACGCATTCAAATAGGAGGTAAAGTTATGAAAATATATATTGCCAACGATCATGCAGGCTACAATGTCAAAAAAACACTTCTTTTTGTTCTTGAGAAGTATGGAGAGGTAATAGATTTAGGTGCAGATAGTTCCGAATCTTCAGATTATCCGATTTATGCTAAAAAATTAGCAGATCATATCGATGATGGCTCAAGGGGGATCCTGTTATGCGGCTCAGGTATTGGGATTTGCATGGCTGCAAATCGTTTTAAACATATAAGAGCAGCTGTTTGTCATTCGGTTGAAGAGGTGACGCTTGCACGCCATCACAACAATATAAATGTTTTGTGTTTAGCTGCTAGATCGCAAGATCCGTTTGCTGAAATTATTGATGGGTTTTTCAGAATTCCATTTTTGAATGAAGAACGTCATGTAAGAAGATTAGCTTTAATATCTAGCTAAGCAACTACACAACAGCTACTACCAGCTGAATCACCTTGAGGTTTTGGTTTTCTCTCAGGGGATAGAAGGTAAAGTGCTTTTTCAGCAGGGTTGGTCGAATCTGCCAAAGATTCAACATACTGTGCATCCAAAGATTGAAGGGCAGGGGATGCGCTATCAAATACATTAGGCTGTTGTGCAAACGTTTGTAAGATTTGTCTAAACGTATCTGTTTGAGCTGATGTCATAGATGTTGCGGCTGTCTGATCAACCAAAGCCCTTAAGAAGTTCAAGTCACGATCGCTTGGTTGATCAAGCCTTTTGGCGAATATTTCTCGAAGTTTTGTTTTGAACTCTTCTTGCGCGCCATTTCTAGCCGAAGCTGCAAAGTGATCGACTTGCTCTTTCGATAGAATAATAAGCACTCTTTCCAAAGGTTCTAAAATTTTTAAGGCTGGTGCGTCAGAATTGTGTTGTCTTGCATCCTTATCCGTTTTTGTTTGGTAAGCTGTAATTTTTTCCATAACGACTGACATACCTCTGATTTTTTTCAAAGCGTGTCTAGCTGATACTGGTGTGATTGTAGCATCTGTGTCTGGTTTGCCCATTATGGCATGAAGTTGTTCATCTAAGGCTGTCGCATCACCTATCGCGCCTCTTATGTCCCTAGTGTCCGTGTTGATTTTAAAAGTTTCATAAGCTTGTCCAACTTTTTCCTGTTCTGAATCATGAAAATAAGGTTTTAAGTGTGAGCCCATAGGATATTTGATATCGAGTTTTGTGTAGACTGCTCCGCTGTCAGTGCCTTCTGTTGTGGGTCCATTATACGTCCCTGGAGGAAGGTTTCCAGGAACTCCTCCAGGCATTTCCGCAGTAGGTTCGTTTGATGTGAATAAGAGTAGAAGCATATTCGCCTCTCAGTTAGGTTGTTCTACGATTATTACGCGCAATCTCCCCTTAAAAAGCAGTTAAAGTTTTACAATATCTCGCATATTACATGTCGCTGTTTTTAAACAATCATTTAAAACAATGTAATCATATTCATTCTGATAACTCATATCTCGTTGTGCCAGAGCAACTCGCTCTTTAATCACTTCAGCTGTATCCTGAGCGCGCGTGATTAATCTTTGTTCTAATGTTGCAAGAGAAGGTGGGGTAATAAAAATAGATTTGGCGCTAGGTAAGTTTTGCTTGATTTGACGCATACCATGTATATCTACATCAAAGATAATGCGAAAATCCTTCAAGCGCAGCAACTCTGATTTTGGTGTGCCATAATAGTTGCTATAGATTTTTGCGTGCTCAAGAAATTTTTCTTTTGCAATATAGTCTTGAAATGTTGGAATGTCAGAAAAATAATAATCTTTTCCTTCCGTTTCTAATGAGCGTTTAGGGCGCGTTGTCATAGATACAGCGAGCTGAAATTTCGGATCTGTTTTTAAGAGTTCTCGAATAAGTGTTGTTTTTCCTGCGCCCGATGGGGCGGATATGATGAGGTGTGGTTGTTTATCTGTTTTTATAGTTTCTGACATGGCGCTTGTGCTCTTCAAATGTTTTGCTAAAAATATGCCCATCTTTTCCTAAAACAAAGTAAAGATAGGGTGTTGTTTCAACCGCCTCTTTTACAGCTTGTAAGGATTTTTCTCCTGGGCAACAAATAGGGGTGGGCGGCATCCCTTTATACATATAGGTATTATAGGGCGTTTTTTTGTTAAAATCACCTCGCGTAAGTTTTTTGAGGTTAAGGCCATAAATGATACTTGGATCAGCTTGCAATGGCATTCCTTTAAGAAAGCGCTTAAGAAAAATTGAGGCAACGAGGGGGCGTTCATGGTCTAAATGTGTTTCTTTTTCGACTAAGGACGCTAGGATTAAAAATTCTTTTTGAGTTAGTTTAGGATGTTGATAGTCTTGAAGTTTTTGCTTCATTTTGGCCTGCATTTTTTTAAGGATATCTTGTCGAGAGGTATTTTTTGGGTATACATAAGTTGATGGAAATAGTGAACCCTCTGGTATAGACACGTCATGGCGAGGCGTGCTAGCGCTGTGGTCATCCATTTCAGTTTTCTGAGATAGCCACAGCCCCTTTAGGGTTTCGCTATGACGAAGTTTTTCTCCGCTTAAAATCAGATCTTTATTTAATGCATCTATTATCTCACTCACAGTTGAACCTTCAGGAAATGTGATTTTATATAATACAACATCTTCATTCACAAGTTTATGCGTTATATGTGGAATAAAGCGGGTGCAAAACTTATATTCTCCATGTTTTATTTTGCGGCGCTGACCTGTTGCAATGGCATATGCTGCAAATGTGCCTCTATGTGGCGTTAGGTTATTTTTATAAAG
This sequence comes from Alphaproteobacteria bacterium, assembly GCA_023898745.1. Classification (NCBI taxonomy): domain Bacteria; kingdom Pseudomonadati; phylum Pseudomonadota; class Alphaproteobacteria; species Alphaproteobacteria bacterium. Next base: position 140,132 of record CP060237.1, on the reverse strand, counting down.
TATTCGGTCGATATTCCATAAAGAGGTTCGTTTAGGAATGTCTAACGTTAAATTGGGATAGGGTTGTAGATAAAAAATACAAAGATAACATAGATAAATAAAACTGAGCTTTTTGATCATCCAATTTTTGTCACACCGTTCATATATGGCAACAACACCTCAGGAATCTCAATAGATCCATCAGCTGTTTGATAGTTTTCTAGAACAGCAAGAAGCGTTCGCCCCACTGCAAGACCTGATCCGTTCAAAGTATGTGCTAAAACAGTGCCTTTGTCTTCTTTAATGCGTGTTTTCATGCGGCGTGCTTGAAAGTCTTGACAGTTCGAGCAACTAGAGATCTCACGGTAACGATCTTGTCCAGGTAGCCATACTTCAATGTCGTATGTTTTGCTGGATGCAAAGCCCATATCACCTGTGCACAATAATATGACACGATAAGGTATATTGAGTTGTTGCAAGATAGTTTCAGCACAGCCAAGCATGCGTTCTAACTCTGCATTTGAATCTTCAGGATTCACGATGCTTACCATTTCAACTTTGTAAAATTGGTGCTGACGAATGAGGCCGCGTGTGTCCTTGCCTGCAGCACCCGCTTCTTTTCTAAAGCAAGGTGTTGCGGCTGTAAGGCGCATTGGAAGATCTTCTTTTTTCAGGATCTTTTCACGCACATAGTTTGTTAAAGAAACTTCAGCAGTGGGGATTAGCATATGTTCACCGGTTGTTTGAAACAAATCATCTTTTAATTTTGGCAATTGCCCTGTGCCAAACATACTTTTTTCTAACACAAGCAAAGGAACATCCATTTCTGTATATCCAAACTTCTGCGTAAGAATATCCAGCATGAAATTTTTAAGTGCGCGGTGCAATAGCGCTAATTCTTTTTTCAGAAATACAAATCTTGCGCCTGAAATAAGACTAGCAGATTCAAAATCCATCAGCTCAGGCACTAAATCAAAATGTTCTTTTGGTTTGAAATCTAAGGCTTTGATCTTGCCCCATTTTTTAACCTCAACATTATCATTTTCATCTATGCCCATTGGCACATCATCTTGAGGGATATTAGGGCACATAATTGCTATATCCAATAAATTCTTCGCAATTATACCTACAATACCTTCTTGTTCTTGAATTTTTGTTTTCACTTGCTCGCCTTTTTGGATAAGTGGTTGCCTGTCTGTTGCCGCGGGAATTTGATTGGCAATTTCATTTTTTTGTCTAAGCAGGTCTTCAAGTTTGGTTTTTTCTGCGCGAAGTTGTTCATCAAGTGCTAGCATTTGATCGAGTTCTTTGCTGAATTTTGGAAGACGTTTTTTTGTTGCATCGATGTTTTGTTTTAAGAGCTTAAGATCAATCATTATAAAATGTTCCTTGGTTTAGCGCGGACCGTCATGGCGAGTCCCGGATTTATCCGGGGTGTGGCCATCCAAGGTTGCTATGGATTACCACGTCGCTGCGCTTCTCGTGATGACGAACGCGCCGCGTGACAATTACTGTCTTATTTTGATACATTATAACGAAAATCTCAATAATTTCAATGAGATACTTTTTTTATTATAAAATACTTTAATTTTATAATAATTTACATATTTTTAGTTATTATAATAAAAGCAGAATATTGTTCAATTTCTGAGTTATATGTTATTTTTTTTAACAGCAAGTTGGGCATCTGATATTAAAAGAGCTGGGACATCTCTTTATCAGATATTTCGCATATCAACGCATAAAAAGCCTGAAGACTTGTGTGATTTGTGGGATACAAGTCAAAAAGGCGCTTTAGCAAAAATGTTTCAAGCACTTATTATTCTTGATATAAAAATGGAACATCAAGATTACTGGATACAAGTAGATAGATTTTGCAGTCATCTTGGCGGAGAAAAACAAGAAATCCCAGAGGATTTTGTGCCAAATATCAAAGCATATTTTGAAGAATTATCACACACAGCGATGGCTGCTGGATCTGTGACAAATATTTTTTTAGCCAAACGCAAAGATGGAAAAAAAGCTGTTATAAAGGTATATGTGCCTGAGACAGAGAAAAATCATGAGTTTGTGGCAGGATTTATTGAGCGATTTATTTCATTTTGCAAGAATCGTTCCGGATTGGTAAATAGCAAGGAATTAATTTGTGAGATTAACGAAGATTTTTATAAAGAATATGATTTAAATGAGGAGTTTAAGAGTGCACAAATTTTGTGGGAGATTTTTAAAAAAGACCCTGATATTCAAGTATCAAAACCTTTAATTTCGGATGGTAGAAAGTGGATTGCATTAGAATATATGGAAGGCAAAACGTTACCTCAGTTTATGCTAACAGAGAATGCGACAGAAAAAGAGCGATCAGAAATTTTCAGACTCATTTTTAAATTTTTTATTAAAACCATAAAAAATGGTTATTTCTATTCAGATTTTAGTCCTGGCAATTTATTAATTATGCGAAAAAAAGACAAACTTGCGCTACAGGTTATTGATTGTGGCGGTCTGCGGATACTAACGAAAGAGCAATCCAAAGCGTTAGTTGAATTTTTAAAAGTTGAAACTCCCGATCGATGGTCTCAAGCATGGCCAGAAAATTGTGCAAAAAGTTTTGCAAACAATAAAGAAACTATAAGACAGTTTTTTAAGTCTTTCGGCTCAACCGACGAAGATTTAGCTAATGAAGAAACGTTGAGATATTTATGGAGATTATTTACAGCATTTATGCATCCAATTTCTAAAAACAAAGTTTTGTCATCATCTTATAAAGAAGATAAAATTGCCTTTGAAGAACATATAAGAGAAAATATGCCTGATAATGCGAGGGGTCCTCTAAGATCTTTGCAGCTTCTACGAACATTTGAGTATTTATTTTCTTTGTATTATCGATTGGATGTGAAATTAAATCTGTACCAAGAGTTAGAAAAACTAGAGAAAAACTTAAAGCGCAATTCCTAAAATAATTCCAACAATTGCGCCACCTAAATGGCCGGAATAATCTATTCCAGGGATGACAGGAACAAGAGCGATAATAATAGTAAACAGAAGCTGTTTTAATAGCCAAGTGTTGTTTTGTTTGATTCCAATAATAAACAAATTCATTAAAAGGGCCATAATGCCAGATGAGGCGCCAACGGATATAACATAAGGGTTTGTCTGAAAAAAGAGCGATAAGCTTGAACCACCGATAACGCCACATAAGAAAATAAATATCATTTTGATAGGACCATCATATCGCTCAACAATTGAACCTATAGAGGATAATGCCCATGTATTGAAAAAAATATGCAAAAAATGTGCATGCAAAAATCCAGCGTATAATAATTTTTCATAAGAAAAACTAGCTCCTTGAAGAGCTCCCATGGAAAGCAATACATTGGTAGACGGCGATAATCCTTCGCTCAAATATAATTCAATACCGAAAACACACCATAAAATGAGTGTTAAAATTTTTGTCATCATTGAAGGTGAGGGGTTTTTGTTTATCAGAGCACAAAAAAAGATTAAGATTCAACTAATCTGTCTTCGCAAATTTTGCTGTAGGTAAAATTTAAGTTACTACGAGATTTATCGAGTCGAAGCATGCGAAGCGGATTCCGCGCCAAAGCTCGAAGAGCGAAGGCAGGACGGTTTGTTTGCGCCATTAATCAAACCGCACCCTTCGCTTTTCCTCATCCTCAACAGAAATATGCATTACAGGAATTGGATGATCTAGCACTTCATTTAATATGCCTGGCCATTCGATTAAACAAATTTTAGTGTGAAGATCTTCGAATATATCAAGGTCAAGAAGTTCGTCAGGTGATTTCAGGCGATATAAGTCATAGTGCGCAATGCGTCCATTGTCATAATATTGGGCAATAGGGAAGGTAGGGCTTGTTACTGTGGCAGTTGGATCAAAATGCTTAATAAACGCTTGAGCAAAGGTCGTTTTTCCAGCTCCTAAATCTCCTTCTAGTCCTAGCGCATAAGGAACTGAGGTTTGTTTTGCCATTTTTCTTGCAAGTGTTTGCAGTTCGTCTAACTTGTATAATGTCATGATTTAGGTTTGGATAAATTTTCAACATCTTGGAGAATTTGTGTGTTGTGATGTTCATGAAGCGGTTTTGCAAAAGAAGAAGGGGTTGTTTGAGTTCCGTAGCTCCATGCTAGAACAAATCCAAGCATAAAAAATAAGCTCACAATTACAAATTGCATAATAATGACAAAGAAAAGTGTTGTTTTAGACATTTTGATTGTGATCTCCTTATCGCTCGAGTCTTCAACTATATTATAGTTTTTTTTCTGCATTTCAGATGCTGATTCTAGATTACGTTTCAGTTGTTTCATGGTTCGTTTTTTCCTCTTTTTTCTTTTCTTTGATAATCTGTTTTGCAATTTTAATCGCTTCTTCCAAATTATTTGTTACGCTATAGTGACGCTTTTTTGATAAACCGATATGTTGAAAGAATGCTTGAATTTCCTCATTAACATTGATCATAATAAATTCCGTATCTTTATTTTCTTTAATGATCTTTGTTAACAATACACTGCCTGTTGAATCGATGAGCGGCATATTTTTTAAATCGAAAACAATCACCTTATCTGTAATCTTATCTTCTTCAAGCAAGACTTTTAAGCGACTTGATGCCCCAAAAAAGAAGGGGCCGTCTATGTGGTACACTTTAATGCCTTCATGAATATCACTAAATGTTGATTCAGATTGAACATTCGTCATATGACTCATCTTATGAATAAACAAGAATGCTGCGATCATTGTTCCAACCAAAATAGCTACACCATTGTTTACAAAGATGGTTAAGAAAAATGTGGTCATACATACAACAGATTCGCCATGAGGAAGTTTGATTTGTTCCCATAGTTTTTTGGGTTCAAGAATATCAAAGGCAATGGATAATAGAACGGCATTGAGGCATGCCAAGGGGATTTTTTTTAGGAGCGGCAGGGAAAATAAAAGCAATACCCAAACAAAGATCGCCTGAAATAGTGAAGATAAAGATGTTTTTGCGCCTTGCTCAATATTGACAAGCGTTCTAGATAATGTTGCGCTTACAGGCAATCCTCCAAAACATGCAGAAGCTACATTGGCTGCGCCCTGCGCAATGAGCTCTTGATTTGGATTGACGGGGGTGTTCGTTTTATCATGCACAACTGTTGCGTTCAGAAGGCTGTTGATAACGGCAACCGCTGTCATAGTGAGAGCATATGGTAGCGACTCTACAAATAAGTTAATAGAGAGTAGATTCGGAATGCGTGCTCGTGAAAAAATTGTTGAAAAGTCAGCGTAACGTGATCCAATAGTTTCGACTGGAAGTCTAAAAATCATAGCAATAAGTGTTGTTGCGAGTATTGCGCCAATAAACACAGGATACCTAGATCCTTTGTAGTAGCGTAATGATGTAATAACGATGACAGACATTAGGAATGAGAAAATATTCGTATTCCAAAAATTTGTGAAATACAGCGTCCAACTTTGTATGATCAAATTTCCATGTGCAAGGGGTTGTGTGAGGCCCAAACATTCTTTTAAAACCATGGAGATGATCACGACAGATAGGCCTGACATAAACCCTAGAGTAACAGAGTAGGGAACGTAATCAATAATAAAGCCGAGTTTTGCAAAGCCTGCACCTATTAAGATTAATCCCATGATGAAGGTGGCTAACAGAAGTCCCTCGAAACCAACTGTATTAAAGGCTTCAATGATTGTAAAAAAGAAAATTGTATTTGGGCCGCTGACAACAAAACGCGTACCCCCCAGAATGGCCGCAAGAATGCCACCAATAATTGTAGCCACTAGCCCTGCTTGAGGCGGAAGTCCTGTCGCTGTTGAAATTGAGAGCGCCAAAGGAAAGGCGATAAGCCCGACCGTGACAGATGCAATAATATCCTGTGCAGCTTCTTCTCTTGAATAACCTTTGAAAATGTTTGGAAACACAGAACTTTTGTTGGGCGATATATAAAAATGTTAGCATGGGATCTTTGGCTTCACCAAGCGTATTTGCAAGTCCGTCATCACGAGTCTTGCGTAGCAAGGCGTGGTGATCCAGAAAATAATGGATGACTTTGACTTTCTTACGAAAATCTCGTCATGACGAGCGTGCCATAGGTATAACGTAGGTGATGTGATCACCTAGAGTATAAACAGGATCACCACGGCGCTCCGCGCCTCGTGGTGACGATTCATTGTGTAATGATAAAAAAAATCACCTCAAGGAGAAGAAGAGTGAGGTAATTCAAGAAAAGTGGTTTAGAACAACCAAGTCAAACCAGCTGCAATGTTGTGAGAACGGTAGGATTGTGCTGCGTAGTACATTTGATTTTTCTCACGAGCTTCTTTTTCTTCATCGGCGCTAGAGTAAGTTTTGTCTTTATCTAATTTTTCACCACCCCAAGTGTAGTTATAGAAATATTTCAAGTGTCCGCGGATATTATCGCTAATCATATAAACGATACCACAACCAAGAGGTGCGGACTTCAAAGACTTAATATCTTTATAGTCATCGGTGTCTAAGTCATATGAATTGCGTGTAATCTTCAAACCAACTAGTAAAAGCGCACCAAATGATTTTGCAATCATGAATGTTGGCTCAATAGCGATTTGACCAAAATACCCAGGCTTAAACACGACGCTTTGTTGTTTGAATGTTTTACCAACCGATCCAACAACATGAAGATATGTATTTTGTCCAACTTTAAAGTTATAACCTAAATCAACTTGCCCAGATATGCCTGGAGTTGCATATTTACTAACAACGTCTTGCATTTCTTCGTTATCGGACCAAAGATTGTCTTTTTTTCCTTCTTCAAAAGCATCGTTGCCGTCTTTCCTCTTTTCTTGCACCTCTTTTGTAGCGTCAGTTAGTTTAGACATGAAATCAGCCCGCTTCCCCTTCAGGGTGTCATAAGCGCCCGCTAATGTTACATCGCCTCCAAGTGAGCCGCTTTTAAATTTAGTTTCGTCAAAGCCAGGCCCATAGGTTTCTTCAGCCGTCTCCAGTCGCGATAGAACTGTTTGCTCTTCTGTTGTAAGTCCTGTTGTAAACTGTTTGCGTAGATCACGTACTTTTTCTTGAATCTCTTTTTTATTTTGCATCATCCATCTTGCAGCTGCTGAAGCTTTTTCTTCAGTTTTTCCACCAGCAAGTTTCGTAAAGTTTGCGCCTGTCACCGTAACACCTGCAGTGAATCCAGCGTTCAAGAATAATAACATTTCATTAAGTTTAAAAATCTATATTACATTATTAGAGATTAATATGAAAAAAAACAACCTAATCTTATTTTTTTTCATTTGTTTTGCTCAGACACAGTTTCAACATATCCAAACCATGGAACTTTCACAAACGTTTGGCATGCTAAAAGTCTTAATATAATAAGCCCCATGCCTTTAATACAGCCCTTTTGCTCTAAAGCTGCAATTGCATAACGTGAGCAAGATAGTTCAAATAAACAACAGTTATCAATCCCAACATAAGGCGCGGCCCATTGATATCCCCGTATCAAACTAATGAGGAATTTTTGACAATAGTGTGAGATAATCATGCGTTAACTCTTTAAAATCTGTTTGATTGGTGGAAGGTGTGACGGATAAAAGATAATTTCCATAAATTCTAGGTGGATTTTGTCGCAATATTTCTTTCAGACGTCGTTTGGCTAAATTTCTATCTACAGCTTTTTTATAAGCATACTTACTAGCTGAAACTGCCCAGTTAATACAATCTTGATCTGTTTTGAAGTATCTAAGAACAAGCCCTTTCTTCCTGAAGAAAAGCCCTTGTTTTTTGATTTGGGTGAAATTTTTTTGTTGCTTAAGCTTATGCAGACAGCTTGACTCTGCCACGTGCACGTCTTGCATTGATGATTTTTCTACCATTTTTGGTTGCCATTTTCGCTCTGAAACCGCAACGTCTTTTTCTTACGAGGTTGCTTGGCTGATATGTTCTTTTCATTATCTTAAATTCACAGCATTTTGTTCATTTTAGGGTATTTTTGGTGGAAAAATCAATGAGGTGTATAAATTTCACTATTTTTATTGAATAAACTTTCAATAAAACTGATGTCTGGCAAGATTAAATCTGGAAATTTTGTCTCATTTTCAAGGTATTCTCTTTTAGTGATTCCGCTTAACACAAGAGTAGAGTTAGTTTGTGCGTTATGTGCCATTCTGATATCAGTTTCTATTCTGTCTCCAACAACTGTGATGTCGTTTTTATTGCATTTTTCTATATTTTGGATGGTTTCAATAATAGAAATACTAGGCTTGCCTAAACTAGCGCAAGGTTGTACGTTTGTTACAAGCTCTAAAAGGTATCCTATAGCCCCTGCATCAGGAGTAGGCCCTTCTTTATCTGGAAAAGATATGTCAGGGTGTGTTAGTAAGTATGGAGCGCCTTTATTGATGAAGTTAGTGGCTTGCACCAGTGTGGAATAAGTTAATGTTTTGTCAAATCCTATTACAACCATTTCAGGATCGTTGTCTACAATGATAAGCCCATGTTTTTTGAATTCGGATGTTAATTGTGATGTTCCTAATACAAAAATATTTTTTATGTTTTTGCTCTTTAAATAAAAAATAGTTGATTGAATTGGTGTGATGACGTCATGAGGGTCGCACTTAAATCCTAGTTTTTTTAGTTTTTGATGCATATCTAAACTAGAAATTGATGTATTATTGCTGCAAAAATAAATCTTTTTTCCCATATCCTTAAGATAGTTGATAATTTTAGGCGCATTTGCAATTGGTTTTTCATCCTTTACACATGTTCCATCAATATCAAATATAAAAACTTTAGAATTTAAAATTTTATCTATATTTATGGAAAACAGAATTTCTGCTTCCTGCAAATCTGCTAAATTATCCACTTCAAACCATTTATTCTTTACAAAGACAGGATAAATAGGAGATGTTTTGAGGAATTGATTGAATGCTACTTCATACCAAATTTTAATACCATGAATCTTGATGTTTTTTTCAATATGATAAAATAAGTTTTGCACATGTTTTAAGGAGAAAAAATAAAGCTCGACAGAAGTGCCAGATGAGTTTGTTTCTGAAATATCTTTTCCGATATAAGTAATGCATTCTTGGTTTTTGCATAGAATTTTCATAGATTCCTCAAGGTATAAATCTTTCTGAATAGCCAATCTATTTTCATGATCGTTTTCCAAATCTGTGAGTATGCCTTCAGAAAATACAATATCTCCATTTACACAAAAAAATGACACATTTTCTAAATATTTTTTTGCCAACCATAATGAATAAACATTTTCACTTTCTATATGTCTTTCATTTTTTATAATTCGTATTGGAGTTTTGGATTTTCTTTGCTTAATATAATTTTCTATAACTTCTGATTTATAGCCTGTTACAATGATAATCTCAGATACGTTATTGTTTTCAAAAGCTGTGAGCTGATATTCAAGAATAGGCTTCCCGTTGACTTTGGTCATGCATTTGGGTTTTTCATTTGTAATAGGGCGCAAGCGTGTACCTGGACCTGCTGCCATAATAATTGCTTTTTTTATCATAATTTATTTCTTTTTTCTATATCGTGCTTTTCAAGATCTTCTTTGTTTATAGGCGTTAAGGGGCCAAATGGTCCTGCTGGCAAAAACTCTTGCGTTTCAAAAGGCTTCTTATCTTCAGGCTTTATTTCAAAATGATGGGCATATTTTTTGACAGTGGTTTTCCATGCATCACCGCCCAAATTTGCGTTGAGTGCAAGTTCATAGTTTTTTGGAGTGTTGATTTCTATATCACCAAATTTTCTTTTAACAATTGAAAGATCTTCATTAGCATAGGTAAAAGTAAACCAGCCGCCCATATTAAATTGTTTATGTGTCTCACTTACAGGCGCGCCTTCATATAAAAATATATCTATATGTCGTTCAATTGTTTTATTTTCGCGATAGGTTACCAATTGAAATCCTGACCAACTACCTGGCGGGCGTTCAATTAAGTCGTTTCCTTTATCATCTATGCCGTAGTACCACCATGTATAACCCAATTTTTCCATATAAGGCAAAATATGTTTTTTGATGGCATCAAAATGTTTTCGTTCTATAAAAAAGTCCAAATCATCATCCCATGGAATAAGGCCTCCATGTCGCACCGCGCCTAGTAAAGTTCCTCCCATGGCAAAAGTAGGAATATTATAATGATCTGCTAAAGTTTGAAAGTCTAAAGCGGTTTGATAAAGCTCTATAGGTAAGCCTTCCACATACTCATGAGGAATCCAAGGTGTTTGATCTGTCATTGTTTAAATTAATAATTTTATTAGCCTAGATTATAACATACTTATCGATTTTTTGCAAGAATTTTTGAATTTACAATGAGAATTATGCTCTAGAAGTGGTGCCTGGTGCGGGACTCGAACTCGCAACCTACTGATTACAAATCAGTTGCTCTACCAATTGAGCTAACCAGGCCTATTCATATTCTGCCATTTTTTTGTTTCAAAAATCAATGTTATTTTTTTATAATGACGCGCATAACAAATTATGGTATAATTTAGACAAGAACTTAGCATAAACATTATTATGATTCCTGGTTTATCTGTTACGGAAGCAACACTGCAGTCCGCAACAGAAAACAGTATTGTTTATACATTTACGTTTACAACAGGGGAGAAAATCACTTCCATAGTTTTAGAGGATGGGCTAGAGAACCCTGTGTCTACCGCGAAAGTCAGCCTCTTAAAAACTGCCCAACCTAAAACAATTGTTGTTGTGTTCAAGAATCTACCTAGAGAGCCTTATAATATTTCAAGCATATTATGGAAATCTTGTAGCAATATGCAAAGAATTTTGAACAAAACAGAAAGTGCTTTACTGTTAAAAGAGCAAAAAATATCGAATGAAAAACTTGATAAACTCAAAAGTTCTTTTAGTTTTTCAGCTATGATTTCCCTTGTTATTACGCTTTTGGGTGCGGCGTATTTCGCTTATAGCATTTTCTTTAGAAAGAAGACTGAGGGTGCATTAGAGTCTCTTAAGCAGGTGCAGGGATTTATGCCGAGTTAACAATTAGAGTTTAATATGTTGCAGGTGTAGAATGAAATGTGAATCTTCTGAATTGTGGTATAGTTTATGATTGAGGTAGAGGCTTATAACCCAAAATGGCCTGAGATATTTTCAGGAGAGGTGAATATTATTAAAGGTGCTTTAGGAGAGAATTGCGTTGCTGTTCATCACATTGGTTCAACTTCTGTTGAAGGGCTAATCGCTAAGCCAAAAATTGATATCATTGTTGTCGTTAAGGATAGTTCTATTGTAACCGAAGTATTTGAGAAGCTTGGATACACAGCAAAAGGTGAGTTGAATTTGCCATTGCGTTTATATTTTTCAAAAGATGAGCCTCATAAGATCAATTTACATTTATTTGAAGAGGGTGATGCGCGGATTAAATTGAATCTCATGTTTCGAGATTATCTAAGAGCGCATCCAGAGGCATGTAAAGAATATGCAAAACTTAAGACAGAGTTGTTAGCAAAAGAAGAATCGCATGAAAAAGGGCAATATCGCCTGACAAAATATACTCTTGGAAAAAACAAATTTATCAAAAAGATTTTAAAAGTGACAGGATTTGATGAATTACATGTTGCGTTTTGCATTCATTATGACGAGTGGGAAACGGTGAAGAATTTTAGGCAAAAGTATTTCTTTGATAAAAAGTCAATAAAAGATCCATATACGTGGACATTTGATCATAAAGATCATGTGCATTTTGTGCTGTATAAGGGTGCTTCAGTTATTGGGTATGCGCATCTTCAGCTTTGGAAGAACGGCAGAGTCGCCTTGCGGATTATTGTGATTGATGAGCTATATCGCACGCTTGGAGCAGGAAAGTATCTTTTAAATTTGTGTGAAAGATGGCTAAGACAACGGGACGTGAAAACTCTGCATATTCAATCCTCACCAGAAGCATTGTCATTTTATATTAAGCATAATTATGTAGAAATGCCTTTCGATGATCCGGATGGATATGAAGTAGATTCAAGTGATATTGAGATTGGGAAGGTTTTATAAGATGAGATATCATATTAACCCGCATTTAATCCTTGAAAAAGAAAATAAAGTTTTATTATTGCATCGCACAAATACAGGTGTGTGTGATAATTTATGGTGCACACCAACGGGCGCGATAGAGTCTGGGGAAAATCCAAGCCAGGCGATTATCAGAGAAGGTGCAGAAGAAATCGGAATACATGTGCAGAAATTAGAGTCTGTATGCTCAGTGTTTCATAAAATCCATGACTATTTTGATCCAACTCAACCGCATTATGGTATGTGTATATTTTTTAACGTTCAAGAATATTCAGGAGATCCTTGCAACAAAGAGTCGCATAAACATGGAGATATGCAATGGTTTTCTTTAGATCAATTACCAGAAAATATACTCCCTGTCGCAAAACATGGGCTCAACTGTTTTAAAGAGGGTGTGCAATATACTGAATTTGATAATTTTGAGGGATAAATGAAGTTTTACTATATGCGGCATGGCGAAACAGAGTGGAATGCTTTAAAGAAGATGCAAGGCGGAAATGTTGACACTCTGCTTAACAATAAAGGTAGGCAACAAGCTCAAATCATTGAAGAGACGGTGTTTCAGCTGCCTATAAAAAAGATTTTGCACTCTCCCCTAAAGCGTGCGCAAGAGACAGCGGAAATTGTCAACAGAAGAGCAAATCATCCTATGGAGATTGCTCTCGGATTTAAAGAAAGTAATCTTGGAGATTGGTCCGGCATTTCTCATGAAGAATTTCAATCATATCTCAAACAAGGGCTGAGTCCACCCAACGGGGAAACTTTAGAAGAGTTTTAGCGCGAGTAAAATCTGCTTTTGATGAACTTATTGAGATGCATAAAGACTTTCTAATAGTTGCACATGGGGCTGTGTTCATAGCATTGAAGATGGCGGGGGTGCAATCAAATATTGAACATTTAGATCATTGTACATTAATTGAATTTGAGCACTTTGGTGATTTCTGGCGAGCGGTGAAATATGAATAATGGAATTGCAAATAAAATACAGATGCATCATCACGAGCCTTGCATAGCAAGGCGTGATGGTCCAGAAAGAATGGATGGCGACGATTTTCTGATGAAAATCTCGCCATGACGTGTTTTGCTATAAATGAAGTTTTACTTTATTCAAAGCAGTGACTGTTATACAATTACAATATCACCTAAATAATAATTACATATGTCTATAGAAATCACCCCTGCTTTTGAAAAAGCCATGCAATTGATGGAACAGGGCAATGAAAATGTTTTTATCACAGGGAAAGCTGGCACAGGGAAATCTACCTTGCTTAAGCATTTCAAAGAGCATACCAGTAAGAACATAGTGTTATTAGCGCCAACAGGTGTAGCAGCTGTGAATATTGGAGGGCAAACGATCCACTCTTTTTTTAAGTTTCAGCCATCAACGACACTCAATACGGTGCGTCGATATACAGGCAAGCCATCTGAAAATATCTATAAGAAAATTGATGCAATGGTGATTGATGAAATTTCTATGGTGCGTGCAGATCTTTTAGATTGCATTGATAGATCTATGCGTTTAAATGGTCGAGATCCAAAGCTGCCGTTTGGCGGTGTGCAGCTGATCTTTTTTGGAGATATGTATCAATTGCCCCCGGTTGTACCGCATATGGAGCGACATCTTTTTGAAAATTACTATAAAAGCCCATACTTTTTTTCTGCAGGTGCGTTTCAAGATGTGGCATTTGAAAAAGTTGAGTTAGACAAAATTTACCGTCAACAAGATCAGAAATTTATTGATTTATTGAATTCTATTAGAGGTGGGCAGTGTTCAAGTGAAGATTTACGCTTGGTAAATCAAAGATTAGATTTGGATTTTAGAGTTACGCCAGATAATCCTTATATTTATCTCACACCTAGAAACCAAAAAGCTACAGAAGTGAACGAACATATGTTAAATCAACTCAAAGCTAGAACGCATTCGTTTGAAGCAGAGATCAAGGGAAAGTTCGGCAAAGAATATTATCCCGCACCTTTTGAATTGCAATTGAAAGAGGGTGCGCGCGTTATGATGACAAATAATGATGCTAACAAACGCTGGACAAATGGCACAATGGGCACGGTGATGCGCATTCAGCCCAAAGCAATTCAAGTGAAGTTAGACAATGGCGAGTTTTATGATGTGAAACAACATACGTGGGAAATCACCAAATTTATTTTGGAAGATGGGCGCATTGACGCAGCTCCTATCGGGAGATTCAAGCAATTTCCTATGATGTTAGCTTGGGCGATGACAATTCACAAAAGCCAAGGCAAAACCTTTGATAAAGTCCTGCTGGATCTTGAGCATGGGGCATTTTCTCCCGGGCAAGTTTATGTGGCGTTGAGCCGTTGTACGTCTTTGGAAGGGATTGTTTTAACGCGCCCGATTCAACAAAGGAATATTTGGGTGGATCAGGTGGTTGAGAAGTTTATTGCGTCCTAACTGTGAAGAGTTTCTCTATAGTGTGTATGGCACACTCTTTCAAAAATCCAATGCACAAGTGCGCTAGAAGCTGTTAATCCAATAATTGCATAGTGCTCTGTTTTTAAATCTCCAGTTTCTGTTGCTGCAATAATAGAGGTTATTCCAGAGCCTAGAACTAAGATTGATGATATTAAGTCAAGAGCAATAAATCTATCAAAACGATTGGCATTGTGAGCAACTTTTAATGCATAAAGTGTGTGAACTAGTGGGAATGCACATGAGATAACGGCGTTAATAATGTGCATTGTTTTATTGAGTTCACTTTGATTGAGTCCATAATGTGAAAAAATAAAACCTAATGCTGCAGCTATTTTTTCCGAACCCTCAAGAAACATTTTTTTGTTATCTCGTAATTTATCCTGAGATCGATTAAGGTGTGTTATAACCTGGTGTACTATTTGTTGTTGCTGAGGCTGAGCAGTATGAAGCTGAAAGAACATTTTAGGGGTTAAAGTATACTATAATTTATTGTTAGCATAGACTATTACAAAAACATACCAGTGATTTTTTAGGTGGTTTTCATTTAATAGGAAAGTATAGAGCTATTATTTTGAATGCTTCTTTCGCTCATTTTCCCTTAAATATCTTTTGGTGTTATTTCCACAAGTTCATCGCTAGAAGTATATTGATAGCTTAATAAAAAGATGGTAGTTTTAAACATAAAGCAATTCAAAGAGAGGATTAAGATGTATATTTTGTTATTTATAAATGCGAGTTCTGCATTTTTCCCATATCCTGAAAAGGCGTCTATCCCAATAGAGCATGGTTGGTTTTATTTTGCAGCGCCTGTTGTAAGTTTTTTAGAACAAAGAGGAATGGGAATTAGTGAGATGCTTGCATTCGAAGAACTTGTTAAGCGAAATATGGGTGCGGCCGAACTAGCAAATGGCAATTTACACTTAGTTCTTGCTGGCGTTGATAAGAGTGGAGCGCAACATGCAGGTTGTTTTGATAATGACTCTAAATGTAGAATCATTGGGCTGTTTGAGATACCACGGAAATGATTTTTATAGGTGTTTTGAATGTTTTATATGCAAGCGAGATAAATGATTTTCGTATTATGGAATGTTTCAGAGCTATGTTAGGCTCTCACTCTATTCAAGAGAGATCCAGAGAATTGCTTCCAATTTCTCCAGTCTTCGAGCATTGTTACGTTGTTTTTGCTAAAGGGCATCAAGTTGTTGACAGTAGAGGGTTTTATGACACCGGTCCACAAAGAGAGTCTAAAGTTGATTTTGCAAAATGCTATGCTGTGAAAAATTATGGACAGTCTGAAGTTGAAGCTAGAAGTGATTGGGTAAAATTCTTGTTGCATTTTGATGATAATTCTATACAGTACAGTCTGGCTCAGAATAATTGCTGCACAAGATGTGTTGATGTTTTTAGGGCGATAGGGTTTAATATGCCTCCAAAATGTGAAGAGGTAAATTTAGGCATAGGAACAAGATTCAAAGCTAGCGGTTCTGCGGTAGATAATTTAGGCTGATGAGCTGTTATTTTGAATGTTTCTTTCGCTCATTTTCCATTAAATATCTTTTACGTAAACGAATATTTTTTGGCGTTACTTCCACAAGTTCATCATCTTCAATGAATTCAAGCGCATATTCAAGCGTTAATTTAATTGGTGGTGCTAGGATCATATTTTCTTCGCTTCCTGTATTCCGCACATTGCTGAGTTGTTTTTCTTTAGTTGGGTTTACGACTAAATCATTTTCACGTGAGTGGATACCTACAATCATACCTTCATAAACTTCATCTTGTGGTTTGGTAAAAAATTTACCACGTTGTTGTAAATTGAACAAAGCAAATGCAGTCGCTTTACCTTTCATATTTGAAATTAGTACGCCTTCAATGCGTGAGCGACCTCCATTTGCAGGATCTGCTTTTCCATAATGATCGAATACGTGTGTCAAAATTCCTGTTCCAGATGTTTGTGTTTGAAAGATGTTATGAAATCCAATCAAACTACGTGTAGCAATCATAAAGTCCATACGTATTCGACCTTTTCCATCATGGATCATTTGCAACATCTCAGCGCGTCGTTCACCTAACTGCCTCATAACTGTGCCTTGATGTTGTTCTTCAACATCAACAACTAACAATTCATATGGTTCTTGTTTTTCTCCATCAACATCTTTCAAGATTACTTCAGGTCTTGAAACTGCTAGCTCAAATCCTTCACGTCTCATAGTTTCAATTAAGATTCCTAGGTGCAATTCTCCGCGTCCTGAAACACGGAATTTTTCACCTCCACCAGTTTCTTCTACTCTCAAGGCGATATTATGAATCGTTTCTTGCATCAAACGATCTCTTAGTTGACGACTTGTTACAAATTCACCATCTTTTTTTACAAAAGGTGAATCGTTGATTTGAAAGGTCATGCTGATAGTCGGTTCATCAACTTTTAATGGAGGTAACATTTCAGCTTCTTTAAATGTACAAACGGTGTCAGAAATTGTTAATTTGTCAATTCCAGCAATCGCTACAATGTCACCAGCTTCTGCAGATTCTGTTTCTATTCTGTCTAAACCTTTGAAGGTCCAAATTTGC
Source organism: Alphaproteobacteria bacterium (assembly GCA_023898745.1). Lineage (NCBI taxonomy): Bacteria > Pseudomonadati > Pseudomonadota > Alphaproteobacteria > Alphaproteobacteria bacterium. The sequence continues at coordinate 123,097 of CP060237.1, read as the reverse complement.
AAGACTTTTCCTTGGCGTATTTCGCCATTTCGATCAATTACGGACACGGGCATATTTTTCTTAATAATGCCACGCGTGATTCTTCCGATTCCTATTACGCCTACATAGCTTGAATAATCCAGTGCGCTGATTTGTAATTGCAATGGTCCATTGAGCGTTGCTGGCGGAACAGGAACATGCGCAATAACTGCTTCAAGAAGAGGTGTAAGATCTTTCTGTTCATCACCTAGCTTTTTGATAGCATATCCATTTAAAGCAGAAGCATAAATGACAGGAAAATCTAACTGCTCTTCTGTAGCGCCTAAGCGATCGAATAAATCAAATACTTGGTCTATAACCCATTCAGGTCGGGCACCTGGGCGGTCAATTTTATTTACAACCACAATTGGTTTTAGTCCTTTTTCAAAAGCTTTTTGGGTCACAAAGCGTGTTTGCGGCATAGGACCGTCAACTGCATCAACCAAAAGTAAAACAGAATCCACCATGGAGAGGATGCGTTCAACCTCGCCACCAAAGTCAGCGTGCCCTGGTGTATCTACGATATTAATGCGATAGCCATTCCATTCAATAGCAGTGTTTTTAGCTAAAATAGTAATCCCGCGCTCTTTTTCCAAATCGTTTGAGTCCATAACGCGCTCAATGTTCGCAGATTTTGCATTCAAGCTGCTGGTTTGTTGCAGCAGTTTATCTACAAGTGTGGTTTTGCCATGATCAACGTGTGCAATGATGGCAATATTTCTTAATTTTTCAATCATTATAATCTCCGTTCCTGAGCCAAAGGCGAGGAATCTTTTTTTTGCAAACTCATCAAGATCCTCGCTCTTTGTTTCGCTTAGAGTCAAGATGCTGACAGAATGCTATTGTGTCGCCATTTTAATTGTAGTTTAAAAGAAGGACGGTAACAATGGTCGTCATGAGTCTGCATTGTATTTGTAGTATTCTCTTTAAGCTTGATGCAAAAATGAAATCTCAGTAACATAAAGAAAAAATATTTAGCATGTATGACTTTACCTTCCATATGGTTAATCTTATTCATTTGCGGACTTCCGCTTTTTTCAGAGTCATTATACACACCTGCTTTACCTGAAATTGCACAAGCGCTCAAAACATCGGCATCTGCTGTAGAATATACCCTGACAATTTATCTAGGGTTTTTTGCTCTAGGTGTATTATATTGGGGCAAATTATCTGACAAACTAGGGAGAAAGCCTTGTTTACTATTAGGGTTTTTTGTCTATTTGATAGGATGTTTTGGATGTTATATGTCCTCATCTATTTCATTCCTTATGCTTAGCAGAGCAGTTCAAGCCTTTGGAGGAAGTGTTGGAAGTGTTTTGGCGCAAGTGGTTGCGCGAGATTCTTTTAAGGGGACGCGCTTATTGAAAGTATATGCAGCAATTGGAGCAGGGCTTGCTGTATTTCCAGCACTTGGACCGATTATCGGTGGAGCTATTACACAATATTTTCACTGGTCTTATGTATTTTTGTTGCTTATCATATGTGGCATATTATTGCAGATCATGATCACGCTTTATTTGCCAGAAACGCTTAACGCGCTTAATAAAAAATCTCATCCTATTTTTGAGGTGATTTTGCATTTAGTGAAAGACAAAAGGGTTTTGATTTATGGGAGCTTAGTTGGATTGGCTCATGGCATAACTTTTGGCTATTTCGCAGAAGGCCCTTTTGTTTTAATTGAAACTTTAGGTTTAAGCGAAACGCAATATGGAAAAAGCTTCTTTTTAACCGCGATAGGGTCAGTTTTAGGAGGGCTGATTGCAAAAAAATGGCCTGAAAATAATAATGTCTTATTCGGCAGCTCTGTCATTTTTGCAGGCAGCCTCATGGTGTTGGTTGCTTCGTTCACTTTAACGCATTCTGTTTTAGTTGCGGCCATATTATTTGGACAAGTCTTTATAAGTTTAGGGATTTGCATGACAACTTCTGAGGCGTTAGCTGTGGCCTTAAAAGATTATCAATGGTGCATGGGTACAGCATCCAGTTTGTTTGGTTTTTTTTATTATACGATTATTTCATTATTTACGTTTGGATTGGGTTATTTGCATAATGGATCTGTTGTTTTGATGCCATTGTATTTTTTTGTTACCAGTATTGTGATGTTGACTCTTACACGCTTTGTTGAGCGAGAAGCGTAATGAAGAGTGAATTGTTGAGCCTCATGAATGTAGGTAAAGCGGTTTTAGAGGATTTGATGATTTTAGGAATTATAAATATTAAGCAGTTAGCACAACAAGATCCTGATGAAATGTACAAGCGCCTTTGTAAAATTACAGGCAAGAGACATGATCCGTGTATGTGGGATGTGTTCGCAGCAATTATTCATGAAGCGAAAACGGGGGAGAAAACACCATGGTGGAATTGGACAAAAATAAGGAAAAGTAGAAATGAAAAAAATTAGCTATGAAGAATTTGCGCAAGTTGAATTGCGTTCTGGAACAGTTGTAAAAGCAGAAATGTTTCCAAGAGCTAAAAATCCCGCATTTAAAGTATGGGTAGATTTTGGTGATGAAATAGGCGTATTGCAGACATCTGCGCAAGTTACTATTCATTATACGCCAGAATCTCTCATTGGTCGCTCCGTTATAGGTTGTGTCAATTTAGGTGAAAGAAATATAGCAGGATTTATCTCGCAGTTTTTGCTAGTTGGTTTTTCTGATGAGAATAATGCTATATGCTTAGCAACAATTGATTCAAAAGTTCCAAATGGGCAAAAATTACACTAATGATATTATAACTTTAGAATTCGAGGATAGTGAAAATGAAAAATATTTTTAATCTGCTTACCGTTGCATATCGTTTTCGAGCAGCAGTTAAACGTTGTATGAAAGAGTTGCCTGATTCGGAAGATTTTCAAGTGGGGCAATTTTACAAAACAGAAATGAAAAGATTGGAGAAGGTGAATATTACCATTCAAGCGATTGATGAATTGATTGCACGAACTCATGCAGATAAAGAAAAATACAAAACTTCTGATCTTATAACAGTTATGTTGGATGAATTTATTTTGTTTTGGGAAGCTATGAAGCCTTTGGTGAAATGTAACCAGATATAATGCAACATGTTTTTTTAGAGTATTTTTATTCCGTATTTTTACCGTATTGCATATATTCACAAAAACCATTAAAATAAGCGCGTAAGTAGTTTAGATGGAGTGCGGTCTATGCATGCACTTAAGCAACATGCCTCACCACATGCAATTTTGAAAACACATTTTCAAGATATGCATAAGTTATTTGCGGAGGCAGGTATTGTGCGAAGTGCTCATTGGTCGCAAGAAGATGGCGTGCTTCGTGTTTATTCAGGCGTGCCGCTTCTGAATATGAACGGGGTTATTTTTAGTCAATATCAACAAAATATTAATACATCTATTCAAAGAGAAATTGATTTCTTTAAGAATAAGCCAATTCCCGGTTTTGTGTGGTATGCAGAAGATTATGAGTTAGAGCTACAAAAGGCCTTGCTTAACAAGGGTTTTCAGTCGCATGGTTCAACGCAAGTTGTCCTTGGTTCAACTAACTATACAGTTCCGCAGGTTCTGCCTCAGAATTTGCAAATAAGACCCGTTGATAGTGAGGCTGTGTTAGAGGATTGGATGAAAGTTGTAGGAACGGTCTTCAATATGCCTCAAAAAGCTCAGGATGCATATAAAAAGATGAATTTTTACTTGGGGTTTGGTGAAGATGCGCCAATAAAGCGGTATATTGGTTATGTGAATGAAAAGCCTGCGGCTGTTATTAGTGTTGCGGTAACGTCTCATCTTGTGTCGTTTCTGGATGGCGCAACATTAAAAGAGTACAGAAGGCGAGGGTTTAGCGGTTCTTTGCGCATGTATGCCTTAAATGAAATGCGACAAAGAGGTTATGAGCAAGTTGCATCTTATTTGATGTGTGATGCTATGGCGTTAGGTGTATGTCAAAAATTAGGTTTAGAGAAAACTTGGGCATACCAAGCTTATTTTTGGACAAAATCAGTGTAGCTGTCATCACGAGGCGCGAAGCGCCGTGGTGATCCATATGGATGGCTATGCTACGCTCGCCATGACAGCGTTTCTAACGAGTGTTCTTAATAAACTTCTCTTCATCTGCTTTCAGCATATTTTCCCATGCTTTCATGATATCAATTTTTAACTCATGTGCAATAAAAAGTGCCAGAGAAAGTAAATCAGCAAGCTCATCTGCTATCTCGTCTTTAATGGCTTGATCAGATTTGCGATATGCATCTCGCTCATTTTCCAACTGCATACTTAGTTTTGTTAAGCTTCCAACCTGAACAGATAAATCTTTTACAGCGATTTTATAATCCCATGTCTTAGTGTGTAGTTTTTGAGGATAGGTTTGCATTTGGCGCCTAACTTGTTGCGTCATCTTATCAAAAGCGTTATGCGCAATCATTTGGGAAGATGAGGCGCTTGGCAGCTTAAAATAAAAATACACATTGCATAGCAAACTTATAGCAAGAAACATAAAAACTGTTTTTAGTAGGTTGGTATTCATTAGAAAAGATGCAAGGCTCCAATAGGGTATTTTGGCATATTCAATTTGCATTTTTAAATCACTTGAAAGAATAAAATCACACTTTCTTTTGCTTTAATATCTTGAGATCAATTGTTGCATAAGGTCAGAGCCATTGGTTTTGTGCTACAATGCAATAATGTTAGTATGTCTAGACATTTTATGCAGCTTACAATTACAGTTATTTTGTATTTTTTGATCATTTTTTATATTGGGTATTTGGGCTATAAATCTACCAAAAGTATGTCGGATTATATTTTGGGTGGCCGTAAATTGAACTCTATCGTGACAGCCCTTGGTGTAGGCGCGTCTGATATGAGTGGTTTTTTGATGTTGGGTATCCCGGGCGCGGCTTATGCTGTAGGACTACAAAGTTTATGGATCCCAATAGGACTATGTATAGGTGCGTATTTAAATTGGAAGCTGGTCGCGCATCGTTTACATGAATTTACAATCAAAGCGAACAATGCGCTTACAATTCCAACATACTTAGAGGCTCGTTTTTCGCAAAATCATCGATTATTGCGTCTAGTGACCGCTGTAATTATACTGATATTTTTTACACTTTATAGTTCATCGAGTTTTGTGTCTTGTGCATTATTATTTCAAACATCCTTTGGAATATCTTATAAGATGGCGTTATTTATTAGCGTACCTGTTATTGTAATTTACGCAGGAATAGGCGGTTTTTTGGCTGTAAACTGGGTAGATGTGTTTCAAGGCACATTAATGTTATTTGCTATGCTGTTTCTTCCTTTAGTTACGCTGTTTTCTATTGGAGGAACAGGTAGCTTAATTCAACAAATAGGCCCTGGCTATTTTGATATATATCATGACGTTTCTATAGTTAGTCTTGTTTCTTCGTTATCTTGGGGGTTGGGATATTTTGGTCAACCACATCTTCTTGTGCGATTTATGGCTGCTAAAAACAAAACGGAAATAAAAAAAGCACGTTGGATTTGTATGACTTGGATGATTTTGTGTTTAGTTGGAGCGTTTTTGGTTGGGTTTTTGGGTCGAGTGTATTTTGCGGGAGCGCCGTTAGCAAACCCGGAAGCTGTCTTTATGTCGCTTAGCAAAGCTTTAGCAAATCCTTGGATTGAAGGTGTGCTTATAGCGGCAGCGTTATCAAGCGTTATGAGTACAGTTGCTGCGCTTTTAATTTTAGCGTCGAGTGCATTTGCGGAAGATATCTATCACTTTACTCGTAAAAAAGAGGCAACACCAAATGAGCTTATTTGGATAGGGCGTTTAGCCGTATTCGTAGTATCGGTGATCGCGGTTTATTTTGCTTGGGATGATACAAAAAATTCTGTTTTGTCGCTTGTAGGGCATGCATGGGCGGGGCTCGGTTCTTCATTTGGTCCTATAATCTTGCTTTCCTTATTCTGGAAACGCATGACAGCGCGCGGCGCAATTTCTGGGATGGTTGTTGGAACAGCGACAATATTTATTTGGATGTGGCTAAGCAGTATTTATAAAGAATATGAAATTTTTCAATTATACGAACTTTTGCCTGGGTTTATCGCAAATTTAACTGCGATTATTTTGGTAAGTTTGTGTGACCGTTCTCATAATTATAGTCAAAAGTTTTTTGATTGAAGCTCTGTGAAAATGAGTCGTGCAAGCTCATCCAATAATACAGAAATTTTTATATCGGAAAGTGCCGCTTCTCCCACAGTTTCAACCTGAAACTTGTTACCAAGAAGTGTTTTAAGTATTAAGTCCTGTCTTTGGATATACGGGTTATTGGAAATAGCCAAGATTGTACCTGGTTGCGGACTGGTTTCAAGCCACGCTTGTACGGTGTCAGCGGTATTGGGGCGCGCGCCATTCTTGCCTTTAGCATTTATCACACATACATTATGAAACTTATGCTTTTTCATGAGATATCTAGCGACGTGATACTCTGTTTGAAATCCTAAAGCTATAAAAGACGGCTCTTTTACTGGATCTAAAAGTCTTGCGCCTGTCAAAAACACAACTTGTTTGTACTGAATATTAGGGAGTGTATTTTTAAAAAAGGAAATCCTGTTTTCCATGGTTGTTGCATAAGCTCCATGAAAAATAATGTAAGTGTATTGCGTTTTGGATGGCATAACTCGATCAAGCATGTTGAGTGCATTGAGTTTTGCGAGTATAAAATCCCTATTTATACTATGGATCGTTTTTTCTTGAAGATGTGCGCGCTCTGTTCCAGGTGGTCGAATCCATTTTTCTTGTGTATAAGATTTAAGCGAGTCTTTGTCTTTTTTGTATCCATCTCGCTCCAATAATTCTTGCAAAGGTTTTTTTGGTGTTTGATCAGGTTGTAGGACAACTGAGAATAAGAAAAAAAACATATTTTTTTGAAAGTACTTTTTCAAATTGTAGCTTACATGATATGATGAGAACATGGAACCCCAACATAAATTTTAAATGAAAGCGGCTAATATTCATCTAAGTAATTCTTTTGAATGGTCAGATATTTACAAAGCAGCGTTTTTGAAATATCTAGAAAAAGGTGGATTTTTTGTATGGGGTGGGGTGTTAGACAGGCTAGCCCCAACACTTATAAAGTTTCATTCTGTTGAGCACTTTTTGTCTGAAATAAATGATCCACAGACATGCAGAATTTTTGCAAACCAAAATTCTGAAGCTTAAAGAATCTGCCAGATTTTTAGAAATAAGTAAAAACTTCCTACATACACTAGTCCCTTCAATAACAAGAAACCTGCATAAGCCGCACCTGTTGTGGCTGAATAATCTTCCGTAAATACAACAGTAGCATGATATCCTTGCGCCGGGATATCGGTGTCATCTAATGGAATAGCATCAATGCCAATATTTATGAGCGAACCTACGACTAAAGCTAAGATAAAAGGAAAAAGGACGCTTTTTGTTTGGGTTTCCATCCGTTATTATAAGAATCATCCTTATTTTTATTATAAATTTAATTTAAATTTTTGTAAAGCCAGTTCTCTGTCATCCTGAGCTCTTTAGGTTGAAGGCTCTTCCTAAGTTCGACTGCGAGGAGATTTTTTTGCTATGCTCAGAATAACGAGCAAAGTTGATTCGATTGTTAATATTTTGTTAAATAACGAAGGGACACAATTAAAGTCATGTTTGAAAAAAGTCAGTTTACCTAACAGCTCTATTTCGAGTGTTCCAAATCTTATTTCTCTATTGAGAATTCTGATACTGCCATTTATGCTGTATTTTATGTATCAGAGAACACAAGAGGGTTTAAAAATTGCATTTGGGTTGTTTGTTATAGGCTCAGTGTCTGATGTCTTAGATGGTTACTTGGCTCGTTCTTTAAAGAGCGAAACGAAATTTGGCGCTATGCTTGATCAAATCTCTGATAAGATTTTTGTTATCAGTACATTTTTGATGATGGCTATTTTGAAGTGGATGAAGAATGTAGATTTGATCCCTGTCTTTCTTATATTATTTAGGGATTTTGCAATCTCAGGGTTGCGTCAATTTTATAAAATGCGCGTTGATATTTTTGGAAAATTTAAGACGGTGTTTCAAATTATTACACTTTTTCTTATTTTTCTTTCGGTTTTTTCTGGTGGTTTGTATGGGCTGGAGCGCGTGTTTTTATGGGTTTCTTGCTTACTAGGACTTTTAAGTTTTCTAAATTATTTAAGATATATGTGATTTTCTCTTGGCAACTACAATAATTCACCCTATAAATACGTTAAAGAAAAACCTAGGGCAAAATCCGCTAAAAAATTGACATTTTTTACAGAATAATGCATTAAAATTTATTCAAAATTTGGAGACTGATTTTAGCTTTGCTACTATAGAATAGAGTGGTGTTTTAAAAAAGCACCTCTTTTTTTAATTTATGCTGGGAGATCATAATGGCGAAAAAAAAGATGTCAAATAACAAGGCTTCGAAACTATACACAGATATAGATGGAGTGTATGACTCCGAAGAAGAAGATAACTTGTTAGAGACAAGCAAATTACATCCAAGTGTTAAGCAACTTATCGTTAAAGGTAAAAGGCGAGGTTATGTAACTTATGATGAGATTAATGACGCTTTGCCACACGATCAACTAACATCGGATCAAATCGATGATACGATGAATTTAATTACAGACATGGGTATTTATATCATCGATAGTGATGAAGTGGAAGAAAGTGACAACACAGAAGAAGGCAGCTCATCAGAAGATAGTCTAGATTTTCACGAAGAGATAGAAGTCCGTGATGAAGGTGTTGCGGCTGGTCATGCTGATGATCCTGTACGCATCTATTTACGCGAAATGGGTAATATTGAGCTTTTATCACGCGATGGGGAAATTGAAATCGCAAAACGCATTGAGTCAGGGAAGATTCAAGTATTGACGTGGATTAGTAAAAGTCCATTGACATATAAAATGGCAAAGATCTGGCATGAAAATCTTTCAGAAGGAAAGTTTGTTCTGAAAGACATTGTTACAACAACAGATTCAAGCAGTGAAAATGATTTTGATGATGAAGATGAATTTGTGAGTGATAATACGGAATTAAAAGCAAGCGTTCTAAATGCTTTAGCAAAACACATTGAGCTGTATGAAAAGATCAATGCGATGCAAGAAGAAGATGAGATGTTAATAGAAGAAATTCGACAAAACTTTGATGCTTTATCAATCAATGCAGAAAAGATGGCTACACTTCTTGCGATGCATGCTGAAGAAGTGCAGCCCCTTAATAAGTTTGAGCGAGAATTGGTCGGCCCAGCAGAAACAATTGGTATTGGGCGTGAGGTATTTCTCAAAAACTTTGGCGAAAATGTCTTATATGATAAAGTTTGGCTTGAAGACTTGAAGGCTCTAAACGACTTCCGTTGGAAACGTTTATTAGAAGAGCATGAAGTTTTAATTAATGGTTTACAAGAACAAGCGCAGAGAATTCAAGATGAGTATAATATTTCTATCGTAGAATTTAGAAAAATTGTACATTCCCTTCAAAGAGGTGAGCGCGACAAGGAGCGGGCAAAGAAAGAAATGATTGAAGCGAACTTGCGTTTGGTAATTTCTATTGCAAAAAAATACAACAATCGTGGTTTGCAGTTCTTAGATTTGATTCAAGAGGGGAATATCGGCTTAATGAAAGCTGTGGACAAGTTTGAATATCGTCGTGGTTATAAGTTTTCCACATATGCAACGTGGTGGATCCGTCAGGCGATTACCCGTTCGATTGCGGATCAAGCAAGAACAATTCGTATTCCTGTACATATGATTGAAACAATCAACAAGTTAGTGCGTACTTCAAGGCAGATTATGCATCAAACAGGACGCGAACCTACGCCCGAGGAATTGTCAGAGAAGCTAATGATGCCAATTGAAAAGGTTAGAAAAGTCATGAAAATTGCCAAGGAGCCTGTGAGTCTAGAAACGCCAATTGGTGATGAAGAAGATTCACATCTTGGTGAGTTTATTGAAGATAAGAATGCGATTTTGCCAATTGAATCAGCAATGCACTCTAACTTAAAGGAAACTACGACTAAAGTATTGTCCTCGCTTACGCCGCGTGAGGAGCGTGTATTACGTATGAGATTTGGTATTGGTATGACTACAGATCATACGTTAGAAGAAGTGGGAACGCAGTTTTCTGTGACACGTGAGCGTATTAGACAGATTGAGGCAAAAGCGTTGAGGAAATTAAAGCACCCTAATCGTTCCAAGCCGCTACGTAGCTTCTTGCAGAATAATTAACAGAGCGCTGTTTTTATTTTTGACATAATTTTTGTCTCTTGTGTATACTGAATTTATTCCAATAAGAATTTATATCATCTATGTTATTTTTAAGTTTGTCAATAGTTTTTGCAAGCGCAGAGCTTAAGGTTATAAAGACTCTCACTGCTTTTCTTGCTATATCTACAGTGGCTTTATTGACTCCCATTCAAGCGGATGAAAGCTGTTCTTCTTCAGATTTAATGGGGCATCCAGATCCTTCGTGTGGCGAAGGTTATATGCAGTATAGAACAAGCTCTGTGTATTCAAGCAAAGGGCAAGAGCTTTTTAACCCGAGATGTTTTGCTTTTGTTGAAGGGTTGGAAGATATTTTATATGCAATTAAAAAAGATATAGAATTTCCTAGTGGAACAACAGTCCCAGATGTTTTATTGACGCTTTATCTAGATGGAAACTTAAAGCCTTATGTTTCAGAAGAAAAGTATAAAGAAATAGAGAGAGTTATTAGGGCAAACTTCCATATATTTGATAAGCCTGTTAAAAACATTGAAAATGATTTATTAAGTATCGGAAAGGATTTTGTTACTAAGACTCAGAAGATAGAATGTGTTAAGGAAGCGGCTAATGTGCATTTAGAGGTTGTAAAGCTACATCCTTTTAAAGATGGAAATGGGCGATATGCCCGCAAACTCTTAAGGAACTTGTTGTCAAAATATTGTGGTAAAAGTTTGAAATCGCTAGACTATCACTCCTACCGAAAATCAGTAGAGAATTTTTTGCAAGACGGTAATAGAGTTCATTTTCAAAAATACATTGCGCAAAACATTCAACCAAAATCAAAAAAACGTCAGAAGAGAAAATAGTTAGGGACGTGTTAATCTAGGAGATTTTAATTTAAGAGAGACGATTTGTCTTTTTATACTCCGGCGTTAACATATAATATGGTTCTTTCAGAATTTTCTCCTCAGCTTTCGCAATAGGATAATACGCTAAAAGTTTTTCTGCCAGATTAAATGTAACCTGTCCAGACATATCCTGAAATATATCTGCATCTGATGCAAAAGTCTCTTTATATTTCTCAGCATATTTACGCACATCTTGCTCTGACATAATCGCCTCGCCTAAGTCCTGGTGATAGGTGAAAAAATCCCCACGACGCGTTTCAAGGGCTAAAAAATAATTAGGAAACACAAAGCCTAAAAAGTCAAAACGCTTGATGAGATGACAAGGAATGCCATAGCCTTGAGCATACCCATAAGCTGTTGAAATAAAAATACGCATTCGAGTGAATGGGTAGGGGCCGCCAGGTGTAACAACCCCGTCATATTTTTCAGCGGGCAGATGTTTATAAACATCTTGTTCATTATCTAGTTCAACAGCATATGATTGTGTAGAGGTTGCTACATATAGTTTATTTCTGAAAATGCAAAAGGCTAGAGTCATAAGCAGTGTCCTTGGGATGGGGCGTCATCACGAGGCGCGTAGCGCCGTGGTGATCCAGTATAGATGGCCGCGGCACTTCGTGCCTCGCCATGACGACTGTCTGGAAAAACACTAAGCTTGCTCATTGTATTTTCGCTCTTCTAGCCATGCCATTTGAATAGCTTCTAAAATACGTTCATTGGATTTTTGAGGGTCATCTTCAAAACCAGGAAGATCTTGCACCCATTGCCACAGGTCTGTAAAGCGGATACTAAGAATGTCAACCTCAGGAAATTTCTCATCCAGCAAAATGGCGATATCTTCAATTTCTGTCCACTTCATGTTGACCTCTTATGACGCGACGTCTTATTTTTTCCCTTTAGGTTGAGATTTTTTTGGGCGCTCAGGAATTTCTGGCGCATCTGAAATTTTAAGTTGACCAAAGATCTTCGCTACACGCTCTGTTGGTTTTGCACCTACAGACATCCAGTGCTTTGCGCGATCTTCCTTAATTACATAGCGCTCTTTGTGATCTTTACCAACCATTGGGTTGTACGTTCCAATACGCTCTACGAATTTACCATCACGTGGGCTTGTGTTTTCTGCCACAACGATGCGGTAAAATGGTTTCTTTTTTGCGCCACCTCGTGTTAAACGAATTTTTAGTGCCATATTTTTCTCCTTCTTTACAGTCCAAACATACTTTTTAAGCCGCCTAAAGCGCCGCTGTTTTCACTTTTGCCAAACAACCCAAACTGTTTCATCATTTGACGAACATGTTCATATTGTTTAACCAGCTTGTTTACATCAGCTGCTGTGACACCTGCGCCTTGCGCAATTCTTTTCTTTCTGGATCCACCCAAAATTTTGTAATTTTTACGCTCTTTGGGGGTCATCGAGCAAATAATTGCAACTTGCTTTTTTAAAAGTTTATCATCTATCGACTGGCCTTGCAATTGTCCTTGTGCCATCGCACCTGGCATCATTTTCATAAGCGATCCCAATCCGCCCATAGAATCCATTTGTTTGAGGTAAGTCATCATATCATCAAGATCGAATTTACCTTTCTCTAGATTTTTAGAGACTTTCTCATTTTCTGCATCGTCAGCGAATTTTTCTGCTTGTTCTACAAGGCTAACAATGTCTCCCATATCGAGAATGCGCGATGCAATGCGCTCAGGATCAAACTCTTCCAGGGCATCGATTTTTTCACCAGTTCCAATATAACGAATTGGGCAATCTGTGATGATATTCATAGATAGTGCCGCACCACCCTTAGCATCACCATCCGTACGTGTAAGAATTATACCTGTCAATCCAATGTTATCCTTGAATGTTTTAGCCATATTCGCTGCGTCTTGACCAATCATAGAGTCAACAACCAGAAGTGTTTCAGCCGGATTAATCTCTTTTTCAATTATTTTTAATTCTTCCATCATTTCGTCATCAATATGTAGACGGCCTGCGGTGTCAAAAATAACATAATCAAATTTTTTGGCTTTACTATACTGTAGTGCGCTTTTGTAGATCTCTTTGATATTAGTCTGACCAATTGGAAAGACCTCAAATCCATGTTGTTCGCCAACTTGTTTCAACTGTTCTTGTGCGGCAGGACGGTATACGTCGAGAGAAACAAGTAAGGTATTTTTACTTAAACGATGAGCTAATTTACCTGCTGTAGTTGTTTTGCCTGCGCCTTGTAGGCCTACAAGTAGAATATTACCTTTCTTAATAGGTTTATTTTTTTTACCTAATGTATGAACAAGCTCATCATGAATGATTTTGATCATCATATCTGAAGCGGAAACGCTTTTGATAATCTTTTGATCAACAGCTTTATCGCCAACCGCTTTTAAGAAAGTTTTAATGACGGGTAAGGCAACATCGGCTTCCAACAGGGCAATACGTATTTCTCTGAGCGCTGTATTCACACTTTCTTGTGTAAGAAGGCCGCGTTTTGTTATCTTGTCAAACAGCTTACTAATTTTTTGCGAGAAAGTGTCAAACATGCATTTTAGGATTATTCATGTATTATGTTCATTATAGCGAATTCGCCTCAAGCATGTATACTTTCATGTATCATGCGTTTTAAGTGAGAGAAGTTCTTATAATCTACACCATAGAGCCTGGGACGTAGCAAGTAAACTTCTTTTTTTGGATCAAGAGGTTGGTTATTTTTCCGAATTTCAAAGTGTAAATGCGCGCCTGTTGCTAAACCAGAGCTCCCAACTTTTCCAATAGTTGCGTGTGTGTCTACAAATTGACCTCTTTTAACCAGAATTTTGCTCATATGCGCATAACGTGTGATGTAACCATTTCCATGCGCAATATCAACAACACGCCCATATCCGCCATTCCAAGAGGCAAAGATGACGCGACCTGGTGCAGCAGCGATAATATCAGATCCTCTAGAGATATTGTAATCAATACCCTTATGGAACGTACGCAAGCCTGTAATAGGGTGGATGCGCCAACCAAATCCTGAGCTGATGCGTGCAACGCGAGATTTTAAAGGCCTTTGAAAGCTATTTTGTCTGAATAATACACCTTTTTCATCAAAAAAACCTTTATAGCCTGATTTTTGCTCAAAGTAATAGAGCTTTAAGGGTGCGCCTTTCATCTGGCACTCAATATATCGCAAAGATGGACGTGTTTCATACCCGTTTGGCATTTTGACCACATCGTAAATAATTTTAAATGGAGAGCCTTTTTTGAAAGTTGTGTGATTTTGCTTAAGGCCAGAGACGCATTCTGCGATGACAGATGAAGGTGTGCCAATGTGAACAGCTGAGTTGTAAAATGAATTTACAACGTAGCCAGATATGCACTTCATTTCTCGTTTTAGCATCGCTTTTGAAGCAGTGAATTTTTTGTCCTTTATTTTTATATCTAAGTAGTAATCTTTGAGGTAATAGTGCAGTGTCTCAACCTGCATATCTTCACCATGTTGTTTCACTGAGAAAAACAGCTTATGCCCTTCTCTAGGATTAACATTCATTTTGCTGAGAAAGCGCGTAAATTCTTTAACTTGTTGAGGTGTGAAAAAATATAGAGCATTTCTAAGATGTCTCGGACCTTTCACTGAGATGGTTTTTGATGTCACCAAATCTACAGGTGTTGTTACAAACTCTTCTTGCGGTAACAACGCTGGCTTTACAGTAATATTTTCCACATCTTTCGGTCGTGTTGTGGCGAAATGTCTTGAGGCATATTCAAAAACTCCACCTGAGATAATGCCAAAAATTACAAAGAATGGTAGGTACTTTTGTCGCATTTCTACAGGTTAAGGTGATGATAAATAATATACACCATTATGGGGTATGAGGTCAAAAATTACTGACGCATGCGCATTGTTTCGTCGAATATATCTCTAAGCGCCTTACTAACTGTTTTCATATTTGACACATTGCCATCAGCTAGAAGTCTTTTAAGTATTTTTTCGCTTCTGCTATAAGAAGGTCCATGCTGGGCTATTGTGTCTAGGCTTTCTCGTTCTTGATAGGTTAATGGTTCCATGCCAGTGTCTTTAAGTTTCATTTCTGCTGTGTGTTTTGTACTTTCCATTAACTCAAAAACTTCTAATAATAATTTCCAGACGTTTAACTTCTCAATCTTAAGAGATAGCTGTTTTAACTCATCGAAAGCTCTGTGAGAAAACGCTAGTTTTATACTATATTGTCGTTCTTTTGTCAGAACTGCCGTTCTATAAGTCGATTCGCCTTTATTTAAAGTTTCTAGGGCGATAATATGTTCTTTTTTCTCCAGAGTAAGATTATCCCAAATTGTTTTTTCAACTTTTTCTCCGCTCATTTTTATGATAATTTCTTCTAATATTGTGTCTATGATAGCGTGTGTGGTTATATCTTCAATTTTAAAGGCTTCAAGTTTTTTAAACACAGGTTCTATAATGCTATAAAATATAGTTTCATGCTGACTCATGATTTCAAGTATGCTTAAGAACTCTACTTCTAGAAATCTTTCTCTAAGTGGTTCAATTTTTAGTAAAATATTTGTGGCGAATTCCGGAGATGTTTTTTGAAGAATTTGTATTATGCGTAAAACATCTGGTTTATTTTGCAACTTATCTTTCATAAAGCGCATAACTCTGATTATATTTTCTTTTAATGTATTGTTGTCTGAAAGTTTAGATTCAGACTCGTGAATGAGTCGATCAATTTCCCAGACCTCTAAGCTTTCTTGTAAAACTAACACTTCCTTTATAAAAGGAAGTATTTTTGTTTGCGTTTGTGAATTTACTTTTGACCAGCTTTTAAGGATGTAGTGGGGGGATTTTGAATTATCAGCTTTGGAGCAATATTTCATAAATATAATCATATTAGCTTTAATTGCGCTTTTTTTATCCAAATCTATGTTTCTCCATACCTCTAATGCGTCAGGAAGATATAACTCTTTGTGACCTTTAAACATCTCAATCATATCATTCATTATGGGTTCAGAACCTTTAGGGCCATATTTTTGATATATGTCTAGCCATATATCAAAAGAGACGCGAAATTCCTTAGAGAGTTTTAGCAGTTGATCAAGAAATCCAGGGCGGTCTTGTTCTGTGATAGTATTATTTTCATAAACTGCAATCCATTTTAGATAGGCATCTTTCCCAATATGTTTATTTAAAAATATTAGATCTTTAAGAAGTGCTTTTGCTTTTTCAAGGGGATTGTTAAGTATGAATTTCACCAGCTCTTCTGACACTATCCCAAAGTCATTGATAAGAATCTTGATATCCCCATCAACCTCAGTTCTTGTATTGGGATCTAGCTTGAACCAGATATCCAATAGTTGAGGTCCGTTTGAAAGTGAATAAAATAAATTGATTTGACTGATACTTAATCCATCAAGCCCGGACGTTTGGTTTCGATTGGTTTTCCACCATATCTCTAAGAAGGCTGTGAACTTCTCAAGATCATGGCCACAAAATTTAAATATATTAGGTAAATCTCCAATCTGTTCTATTGCAACCTCTTTTCTAGCGTGAGAAAGGCTAGGGTCTTTGCAAAAATCTAGGTAGCTTTTTACAGCATTAGTAATTCTCCCGCTACGTTCATTCGCTTCTCTGAAATCACTAAAGTAATACACATCTTGAGTGCCTACTTTTACGCTGAGCTTTTCTTGAGAATCTACAGGTCTAACAGTTTGAAGTTGTGTGAATATGAGTTTTCTTTGTTTATTATTCGTATGTTTATATATTTCTGCCCATAGCTTAATATCTTCAAAAACATTATTAACGTACCCTCCTCTTGGGTGACCTGGAAAAGTTCTGTTCATGAGAATAAACAGGGTTACCTGTTCTTGAATGGAGGTTTCTAACCACTCATGATTACTCTCAAGTATTTTATCAACTTGTTGGTTTGCGTGGAAAAAGGATTCTAAGTTCGTGGGGATATTGAGGGGGTGACTTCCATAAACTATAAATTCTGGTAATGCTTTAGCACGTTCGAGTATTTTTGCTATTTGCGCTAAGTTTGTGTCGGGTTTATTTTTATAGAGATTTGCATACACTTCTATAATTTTATCCATATGCATCCACGATTCCTTAAATAACACTTTGTTTTGCTTGATGTTTTGAAGGGATTGAAAAATCAAATGTCTATGTTCTGCGGGTGCGAGCTCATAAAGCTTTATCCATGCAAGAATAATTTCGGCGTGATGGTTGCTAAGGTTGTTTTGTAAAGCTAAAATTTGTTGCACAACCTCATCTATATCTGCTGCATCTTTTAGGGCTTGCCATAGAGTTGAAGCAAGTGTGCGAATATATGGATAATCATTTTTTTCATTGTAAGTTTTTGGGTCATTATGGTAACCACTTTTATAGCCATCTGGATAGAGAGGAGGAACGCCATATAGTGTGCTTATAAATGATTCTTGCTGATTTTTCGATAATGCATGCCAAGCAAGATCTTCTCTAAACAACATATGAACCTTTAAGGATACACCTTCCCTCCACCAACTTTCTCCCAGGGTAGCATTAGGCATATTTTTAGAAAGCAGATCAGGTGAATGAGCATTTAAATGTAAGGAGTTCAAAGCGACTAATGGTAAAAGCATCGAGACAGAGACGCCAAGTATGATTTTTCCTAAACAATTTTTAGACATTTCTAGAAATAATTCAATGACATAGTTCATTGTATCATTTTTTTACTAAATTATATATGACGAAAAATAACACTAAACATAAAACGGAGATATCCAAACTTTTTTATATCGTTGTTGTCTTTATGATCAAAAAGTGGACGGCCCTCAACGCCAAAACCTAAACCAAACGTACGTGTTAGATATATATCCACATTACCACCTATAAATAAATTACCCCTATTAAAGGATTCTTTTTCGCTGGTTTGGCGCTCAAAACCAATAGAGCCATACATCTGAACATTTTCTTCAAATTCATATCCAAATAGTCCCTTAGCTCCATAATATCCTTGATTATATGTGCCGCCAAAAAAGCCCTGTATGCCAAAAAGCCAGTCGTTATAAAAAGTTACATAGCCTAAAAATGCTTTTATGGATTTAAACGCCTCCTCTTTTTCTTGATCTGTTTCTTTTGAAAAAAATCCACTAATGAGTCGATGTGAGGCGGAGGCCCCATAATGAATTTGTGAATTTAAAAAGAAAAACATTATTGCTTCGGTCGTAAGAGTTTGTATTTATACTAGCTTAGATAAGGTGAGTATTACAATGAGTACGCAGAAGATTAAGCAGCCTCTAAAATATCGCGGATATATTCGTACGCTGCATCTTCTTTCATAGATTTTACAATAGCAAATTCTTTTGCCAATCTTGAAAGAGCTGTTTGGTAAATTTGTCTCTCACTGTAAGATTGATCGTAGTCGTTTTTCTTATAAAGTTCACGCACAACTTCAGCAATAAGCACAGGATCTCCTGAATTGATTTTTGTTTCATACTCTTGCGCTCTGCGGCTCCACATCATGCGGCGCATGCGAACACGTCTTTTTAACACATCTTCAATTTCATTAATTTGTTTTTTATTGAATAGCGGTCTAACGCCTAGTTTATCTGCATTTTTCAAGGGTATTTTTAAGGTTAATTTTTCATATGCAATTTTAATTACAAGAAATGTAGCCGTGATTGTATCAAATGTACACTCTTCAATTGCAGTGATTTCTCCAACGCCATGTACAGGGTATACAATAAAATCCCCAACCTTATATTTATGCTTTTCCATTTTTTATTTTAAAAAGTACCCAATTTTAAGTATTATATAGGGAAAAAGTATTAAAATTCAACCCCTGAGCGTATTATTTTAATCCTGAACGTAGTGGAGAAGGTAATCTTTTTGGCGAAAACTAGGAAGAGTCTTTGCCTTCGATTCAGAATGACCAGGTGTGTCAAAAAAATATCACTTTCTTACTATCACACCGTACAGATGTTACTAATCGTTCCGACAAAAATCTCGGTTTTTTGCCATAAAAATTTCGCTCACCGTTCCAAATTCTAAAATGTTGCATAAGTGCATCAAAAGAATGCAACCCTTCAAAGGTTAGGCGGAACATTTTACAGAGTTCGCGGGTCATAACAAAATTATCTTTCGTGCTAAACAAGACATAGCCGATTTGTGAAATAAATGCCTCAAAATCATTTCCCAGATCAAAAATAATTACATTATAGCCATGTTTTTGTGCTTTTTTAATCCATTCATATAACAGTGTCAATGCTAGGTTGATTTGGTATGCTTCCCATTTGAATACAAGATCAATTGTTTTCATTACAAACTGGGTAAGGGATTTTTTGTAAGGATGTTGTTTTAAATATGTTGAAAAAAACAATCTCCATCCTCTGTAATGTTGATACTCTAGATCTCCTGAAAAAATATCATGATATGGAAAGTCATATTTTTCTCTTACAAAAAGAGCGGCAAGATATGCATGAGACGCAACATTTCCGTCAAAGTACTGAACCAATTTATCCAAATCTTTAAACTGCAGTAGATCTTGAATCGTGCATGCATTTAGATAAGATGCAACAGAGGAGGATTCAATAAAACAACATATATTATACTTGCTAAAAAACTCTAACCATCTTGGATTTTGGGCAAAAGTTTTTGCATATATTGTGTCTATTTCATAAAGCATCGATATTCCTCATATTGGATAACACGCCATTTTGAATGAGTGACTTTTCTAAAGATGACTCATCACGAACACTCAAAATCATAAGAGCGATAAAGGTAATTAGCATGTTTTTTGTTATCTATTTGAAGCTATGTTTATTAAATCAGAAAGCTGTAAAGATTTTTATTGAAACAATAAATAATGTTTTAAAAAAGCAGTATGTTAACAGTTTGTTAAGAATTGCTCTGGCACCCTGAATAACGCGAGCGTTCAGGGATTGTGTATAGCTAGATAGATTGGAAAATAAAGTAAGATGGAGGCCGGAGCCGGAATTGAACCGACATAAAAGGATTTGCAGTCCTCTGCATAGCCATTCTGCCATCCGGCCTCTAATACCATTGTAACATGTTTCGTTTTGGTAAAAAATATGATACTCATGTTTTAGATAATGAAAAGGCATGAAATATGAATTTTGAAGAATCTCTAAAACGACTTGAAGAAGTGGCGCGAAAATTAGAAGCAGGAAATATCTCTTTGGATGAGTCTGTAAAATTGTTTGAAGAAGGATCTAAATTAAAAAAACACTGCGAAACTTTACTTAAAGAAGCGCAGCTTAAAGTTGAGAAAATTATCGAAAACCCAGATGGGAGTATTTCTGTTAAAGAAGAGTAGTTTGAGTCTTTTATGAAGAAGTGTTAAAACAATCTAGCGAAACTTTTATGGGTTGTTGTGATGCTTTTATTTTTAATGGCGTCTGGGGCTGATCAGCCTGTTTTTAATCCTGTGGTTATGCAAGAGCTGCTTGTGAATATGAGCGCATGTTCTGAGCATGCAACGAATAAAGATGTCATCATCTTAGGAGGTCTTGCGCGAACGGGCAAAAGTACGCTGATCAATCATCTTTTGTTTGGCATTACTTACCAAAGAAAGCCCAGAGGGAGAATTGAATATTCAGGAGATCTCCCTGTTCCAACGAGTCCTCAAATTACAGGGCACACCTTTTATCCCCATGTTTATGAAAGAGATGGTAAGATTTTTGTTGATATTGCTGGCATGGATGGTTTCGAAGATTTTGAGCACAGGCTTGCAGGTAATATCGGATGGGAGATGATTATCAAAAAAGCTAAAAGTGTTAAGCTTCTATTCGTTGTGGAATCAGACTTTGATAAACCATCTGCGAAGGCAATGTTTGTGAAGTTTTTAGCAAACGTGAATCGTTTATTAGGCGGTTTGCCTGTTGATTTGAATAGGTTGCCAGATGGCATAAAATATCAAACAAAAGGGTTTTTACAAGAAAAATCTCAGTCAAATTTAACTCTTGGTTTTCTTATTAACAGCAAAGCATCTGAAGACTCAACGGATACTGTATTAGAAGCTATCAGAGAGGAGTTTTGCCAGAAGTTGCAAGGAATTTGACAGACTATATAAAACGCAAAAATGATGGACAGCCGTTTTCATCAGATGATCAGATTAAGCTTGAAGACTGGTCAGGTGCATTTTATGCTTTGGTTTACATGGTGCAAAATCCACAGTTTGTAAAAACAGTTAATCCTGCAAGAACCAGTGAGTTAAAGGAAAAATCTGATACAAGAGAAGTTGTTATAGAGATGATAGATGAAGTGCTGCAGCCTGTTCCTAAAGAAATATTTAGCTTTGGAACTTATTCTCAAGATCGCAAATTATTTTTACAACATCTTGGTCATATAGTGCATGCGTATCTACTTTTGCTGGAAGCGCAGAAGCGTGGGGAAATCAGACAAAGATTCGTTGAAGAGGAGGTGAGACAAAACCTTCAGAGACTTGAGAAGTATAAAAGTTCAGAAGGTGTAACGGTTGAATTGGATATTGTTCAACTTAAGAAAGAGCTAGAAAACGCGAGAGATGCGTTAAAGTTACGCTTGGATAGTTTGCAAAAACGGATGGAAGCCCAGCGCGCTTCAGCAGATCGTGGGTTTAGTATCTCAGATGCAATTTCTCTTATGTTCTTGGTTCCTGTGTTCATTCTGGCGCCTCATGTATTTTCTACCAAAGAAGATAATGAAGCTGATTTGAAAAGAGCTATTGACGCTGCTCAAAAGAAGATAGATAGCTTGCCAGAAACAGTGCGAGTTTTTTCTGGAAAAGCGTCTGCAGCGGTTATTGAGTTTCTAGAAGCACGTTTCAAAACAATGCAGAGCCTGCTAAGCGCTTTGGGTAGAGTGAGTGCGTTATATAAATCTCAGATCGATAAAATGAAAGCAATTCACAGTGTTATTGGGCAGTTAGATATTGGCGATATTCAGCAAAAAATGAAGGAATTTAAAGGTGCTTTTGAAGCGTTCGATAGTGTGGTTAGTGTTTCAGATCAACATATGTTTATGGATATTCAAATTGGGGCTTGTAGGCATGTTGTGTCTCAGGTTGAGTGCGCTATGGCGGGAGAGAGGTTTGAATGCCCTGCATGTGGCGAGGCTTTGGATATGGAGGCACTGGAATTATTTTGTTGGAAGGGGTTAGAAGAATCACTTGCGGATATGATTTTGGCTGAGAAAAGAGCACAAGAGGAAGAGTTGAGGAAAGTGTTGAAATAAAGGGGGGTGTGTTATTTAGCCTTCTGGGTTGTAATAGTTTTCGCCGTGGATTCTGAGGCCGAGGGAGATGGAGGCTGAATGCGTGGTTAAGTTTTCATAAGGCTCCCTTGAGAGATATAGTTTATATGCGGCTTCACAGAAAATTGATGCATAGCGTGCTACACAAAACTCACACCCAAGATGCACTTTTCCAGAGGCAGTTAAATCTTCTTCGGAATGGATAAAAGAAATTTTCGGCATAGACACACCTGCATAAAGTGATTTATTTTTATGAAATGTTTTGCCAAACCGTAAGCTGAGGTCTAAATTTATTCGAGCTTTTTTGTCATAAAAATTGAAAGGCGTTCTAGAAATTACTATACTGTTGGTTCTATCGTAATATTGGTCAGATATATTTACTGTTACATCAATAAATGCTCTATCTGTGCTTTTAGCAAAATATCTTTGTCCAAGTTGGGCGTATCCATATGCAATGATTGTTTCAAACTCTTTTTTACTATTATTAAAAGGTGAGATTTTTTCTTTGCTTGTGAAGTGTTTTGAAATTTCTGTTCCGATACTAAAAAACTGCACTCCATCTAAAATAAAAAACATATTCTATCATGCTTCATATGTCATCTTTGATTGTGCAATTTTTGTTTTCTATGTGTCAATTTAATGCTTTGCATTTGTTGAAAATTTTTTTTATTTTTTACTTGCGGTTTATTTTAAAAAAGTGTTAAAACGATTTAGAAAAACTTAAATTGATTTTGAATGTTTTTATCGATCTGCTTTTTAGAGGCGTCAGAGACTTCACAATCTCGCCCCACATTTAATCTCCCAACTATGCAAGAGTTTCTTATGAACATGAGTATGTGTTCTGAGCACGCAGCAGGTAAAGATGTTGTTATTATAGGAGGGCTTGCACGAACAGGAAAAAGCACGCTTGTTAATAATCTGCTTTTTGAAATTGATTATCAGAGAAAACCTCGAAGAAAAATTGAATATTCAGGAGAGCTCCCTGTTCCAACGAGCCCTCAAATTACAGGGCACACCTTTTATCCCCATGTTTATGAAAGAGATGGTAAGATTTTTGTTGATATTGCCGGCATGGATGGTTTCGAAGATTTTGAACATAGACTTGCGGGCAATATTGGCTGGGAAATGATTATCAAAAAAGCAAGAAGCGTTAAACTTCTATTCGTTGTAGAATCAGATTTTGATGCGCCATCTTCCAAAGCAACATTTGTGAAGTTTTTAGCAAGTGTAAATCGTTTGCTAGGCTGTTTACCTATTACCTCTGATAAACTGCCCAATGGTGTAAAAGATCAGATGAAAGAGTTTTTGGAGGAGTTTGCTCTGCAGCAAAAAATCAAAGAAGATCAGAAAGACTCTCAATCTAAACAACAAAGCTCAGCAGGGGAAAAGAGGATGTCTAAACAAGGCGTTTCTGGGTCGCAAAAAACTGAAGATATTAAATCTCAACTATCCCCTAAATTAACCCCAACCCTTGGCTTCCTCATCAACAGCAAAACCTCAGAAGATTCAACAAGCTCAGTATTAGAAGTTATTAGAGATGAATTTATGCCAGAAGTCACAAAAAATCTCGTTACTTATCTCAAACGTAAACATGAAGGGCAGCAATTTACAGCAGATGATAACAGCAAACTCGAAGATTGGTCAGGTGCGTTTTATGCACTAGCTTATATGTTGCAAAATCAACAGTTTATTAAAACAGTTAATCCTGCAAGAACTAATACTCCAGAAGAGGCGTCTGATACTAGAGAGTCGGTTTTAGAGATGATATATGGAACAGGCTTAAAACCTGCCGTTTTGCAACCCATCTCCAAAGAAACATTCAACTTTGGCACCTATTCCCAAGATCGCATGTTATTCTTACAACATCTTGATCGGATGTCGCATGTATATTTACTTTTGTTGGAAGCAAGGCGTTTTGGAGATGCGAGAAAATTATTTGTTGAGGGAGATATAGAAATAACATCTGAGAAGCTTGAGAAATACAGAAAAGCGAAAGAAAATCCAGACACAACAGATGTGCCATTGGATATCGCTGCGTTAAAGAGAGAATTAGAGAATGCGCGGGATGCGATCAGATTTAAGCTTGTTGGATTGCGGGAGCGAGAAACTCAGCAACGTGGGGGCAGATTAATCAAAGAAGACTCAAGAAGCTATAGTGGATCAGGTAGAAGTACAGGCATGTCAGTGTTTAGTGGAGCGGTTGCTGCAGTGGTTGGATGGTTTTCAGGCGGGTTGCTTGCGCCAGCTGCAGCGGCCGTTGCTTCTGAGGCGGCAAATTATTTTAGCTCATGTGCAGGCGGTCCTTCTTCATATGCATGGGAAAAGTTTAGCTATGGCTATGGAAAATGGGATCTTTCATATGAGCCTAGTTTGGTTGTGCAAAGCTGTGAAAATGGAAAATTTGATGCAACGATTGTAGATAATGGGTCAAAATATGAAGTGATATTTCAAGGTAATTGCAGGAGTGGCGTTTTTAAGGCCAAAGTCAGCTTTTTCCAAAAGTATCCAGGATACGATGAGTTGCTTGTAGAGATAAGACAGTTAGATGCCGAAGTATCCGCAATTCAACAAAAGATAAACGACCTTCCTAAACAAGCGCAATCCAGTTCTACAAATATCGCAGCAAAGATTGTTGAAGGTTTAGAAAGACGCCTAGATAGGCTAAAGAACTTGGCAGAGACTTTGGAAAGACTTGATGAGTTGCATCAGGCACAAACAGCTCAAATGCGGTCTCTCCATGAAATTATCGAATATACAGGTGTTTCAGATACACAGCAAACAGCAAGAGAGTTTAAGGCATTGTTCGAAGAGTTGCGTAACAAAACTACGCCTGCAACGCCAGCACAGCCTTCGTTTAGTGATATGCGCATTACTCCCGAAGGAGGTGTAGTTGCTAAGGCGGAAATAGCTCTTGGAAAGGTTGCTATAGAGGGAAGGTTAGCACCGTTCCCTTGGATAGGTCTCGAAGAGCAAATACATGAAACAATGATCGAAGAGCAAAAAGCGCAGGAGGGTTTTATGAAGGGAAATGTTGCTTAGGACGTATTTCACTATATATTTTGCTTAACCATCTGTTCATTTTTAAAATACTAATCTCACAATAAAGAAATGAATATGTTTTTTATATGTATCAAAAACATTTTAAGTGCCAAATTTTACCACATGAATTAGAATTAAAACTTTGGACGGATTATTCATATGACGAGCGTGTTAAAATTCTTATAGAAAGTCATTTGAAGTTAATTTTTAAAATTGCACGCGGATATAAAAATACAGAAATTCCTTTTGAAGACTTGGTTCAAGAAGGGATCATTGGCTTAATTAAAGCTTCAGAAAAATATGAGCCGCAAAAGGACAAGCGTTTTTGTGTGTATGCAAAAATGTGGATTCAAGGAACGATTCAAAATTATATCATGACCAATTGGTCTATTGTGAAAAATGCATCTGCAGGACAGAAAAAAATGTTTCAAGAAACGCCAAAACCAAATAATCCACAAGCGACTTTTGTTTTAAAAAAGGATTATTCTTTGGATGAGCCAAGTGCAGATTATTTAAGCATGTCATCACAAAATTCAGAAGCCTTTGAGGATGCGTATTTTGAGAAAGATAATGAAGAGTCGTTAAATATTATTTTAAAAAAGGTCATGAAGGTTTTAACGCCAGAAGAAAGAAAGGTTATTTTGTCCAAGTTTTATGAAAAGAGAATATATGACAACTTAAAACCAGCCCAGATACATAAATTGGAAGTCTCAGCTATGCGAAAGATGCACTTTTATTTTCGAGAGCATGTGGATTTGCTACGTCAGATTGCGCTATTGCGTTAAATTTTTTATTGTGTGCGTAGGGAGAGTGAATGTGCAGTTTTGATGCTTAATGGTTATCGAGTGATATGTTTAACACATAAACTGAATTCTGGCATTCCATCATGGGATATGAGTTGTGATTTTCATAGTCACAAAATTCAGGATTATGATGCATGTGAGACAGAAACCAAGTTTTGTGTTCAGAAAATCAATATGCCAGCAGGAATAGGTACGCACATTGATGCGCCTGCACATTGTATGAAGGAAGGTTTAACTGTTGATCAGTTATCGTTAGATGATTTGATGACACAGTGTGTTATG
Source organism: Alphaproteobacteria bacterium (assembly GCA_023898745.1). NCBI lineage: Bacteria > Pseudomonadati > Pseudomonadota > Alphaproteobacteria > Alphaproteobacteria bacterium. Next base: position 96,669 of record CP060237.1, on the reverse strand, counting down.
ATTGACGTTTCTAGTCAGGCTCATGAGAATTTTAAAGCTACGATTCAAGATGTTGAAAGTTTTGAAACACAATATGGTATTATTCCAAAAAACAGTTTTGTGATTTTTTACACAGGGTGGTCAAAGCATTGGAGCGTGCCTCAAAAGTACAGAAATAACCTTACATTTCCTAGCGTAAGCGCTGAGGTTGCATATTTTTTGGTTAAGAGGGGAGTTGCAGGTATTGGTATAGATACATTAAGTCCTGATCGTCCAAAAGATGGTTTTAAGGTGCATGAGATTATTTTAGGCGCTGGAAAGTATATCATTGAGAATATTGCCAATGCTGATCAATTACCACCTATTAATGCTTACAGTATTGCTTTACCTATCCATTTTGAAGGAGGAACAGAAGCCCCAATTAGGTTAATTGCCTTTATTCCGAAAAAATAATTTTTTAAAAAGATTTTGAAGACTGAATTTTTATTCTTTAATTTGTAACTTGAGTTTGGATATTGCATAAAATAATCTGATATTATAAAAAAACATTCAAGCATTTCCGGGTTTATGGCTGAAGACGATAAAGATATTTTATCTATCAAAGAAATTGCAACCTTGATTAAAAATTGCGTTGAAATAAATTTTTCAAATGTGAAGATTCAAGGAGAAATCTCGGGATATAAGCAGCATACGTCAGGGCATCATTATTTTGCGCTAAAAGATCAAGACGCGGTATTAGATGCAATTTGCTGGCGAGGAACGCAGTTGGCAATTCCTTTGCAAGAAGGGCAGGAAGTTGTAGCAATTGGGCGCATCACAACATATCCTATGCGTTCAAAGTATCAGATTATTGTGGAGCAGATCTTACCAAAAGGCGAAGGTGCTTTGCAGGCGTTACTGAAAGAACGAACAGCATATTATAAGAAGCTTGGATATTTTGAGCGCAAAAGACCGTTACCAAAGTTTCCTCAAACTGTTGGTGTTGTGACATCTGAGACAGGGGCGGTGATACGAGATATTTTGCACCGCATTTCTGATCGTTTTCCTATACGAGTGATATTATGGCCAGTTACAGTGCAAGGCCCTGGAGCTAAAGAAGAGGTCGCTAAAGCGATTCACGGCTTTAATGCATTAGATCATAAGCCTGATGTACTCATTGTTGGTCGTGGTGGCGGAAGTTTAGAAGATTTATGGGCATTCAATGAGCCAGAGGTCCTTGAGGCAGCTTTTAAAAGTGATATTCCAATTGTATCAGCAGTTGGACATGAAACAGATGTAACTCTGTTGGATTATGTGGCTGACAAGCGCGCACCTACACCAACAGGTGCTGCGGAAATGGTTGTACCGTCTAGATTGGATCTTTTGCAAGATTTAGGGCAGTGGAACAACCGTTTGTTATTAACTATAACGAATCAGCTAAAGCATAAGTTTATGCATGTTAAAATGATCAAAGTATTATCACCAGAGAAGATCGTAGAAAATTGGCAAATGCGTTTGGATGATTTGTCTGAAAGACTTGAGTTAGCTGTGAAAACGGCTTTTGATGCGAAGCAAGGTATGAAGATTAAAATGCTATACGACACAATCTATTTCAAAGTTACAAGCTTGATAGACAGAAAAAAACAGAATTTTACTATGTTTGGAACAATTTTAGAGCAAAATTCTGTAAATAAAACGCTTAAGCGAGGGTTTTGCATTCCAACATTATCAGATGGACATGTTGCGCGTTATGAGGATTTGAAAAAAGATGATCAAATTGAGTTGAAATTCTATGAAGGTCTCAAAAAAGCTGTTATTTCATGATATAATGTAACAAAGCACTTTTCTGTATTAATGTGATGGCAACGTATCTTGTGCCTCAAGAAAACAGCATTCCAATTTTAACTGCAACTGCATTAACGGAAGCTATGACAATACCTCATACAATTTTGCTTCTTAGTCCAACGCCTATGCTGAACATGGATGTTATTTGCGCAAAGTTCAGAAGCAAGGCTCAACCTGCTCTATCGACTGACTTGAAAAGTGGAGATGTGGTATTGTTAGAACTTCCACTTTCAACCTCAGATCATGCAATTTGGACAGGTTTGTCGCTTTATAAAAAAGCAATTCAAAATAAAATCGGTGGAAATGCTGTTTTGAGTGTGTTGCCTATAAGTTGTTTTGCATGGTCTTAATTGGTTTTGATACCGACTTGCTCAAATATTTCATTGTCGAAAAACTTTTTTTCAGCAAAGATAAGTTTTTTTCTAAAAACGCACGCGCAAAGTTTGTTTGCGCCTTATCAAAAGTTCGTTGAATCAATTGAGAATCTCTTATTTCTTGTAGTTGTATTATCTCTTCTAAAAATTCAAGGTCAGGCTGAGATGCAGTTGCATCTACATCTATGTGTAAGGTTTCTAATAATATGCTAGCGCGTTGAATAGGATCTCTAAGTTTTTGAAACGCTTGATTAATCAGCATGGCTTTTGCGGTCATAAAATCTTTTTCTGTTTGTGTGTGATAAAGGTCAGGGTGTACTGTTTTCATTAATTTGTGATAATTGCGCTGCAAAAGCTCATCAGGTATATCAAATTCAAGAGGCAGACGTAGCAATTCGAAAGGATTTTGCATCATAACAGTCGCGTAAATTTTACCTACCATATGAAAACATATTTTTCATAATTGCTAAAGTGAGAAATAATTTTATTTTTTAAATATATTTAACTATTGACATAATATTTTATTAATTATATAATAATAGTAGAAAAATCAATAAATAATCAGATGACAGACAATACAGACGGTAACTTTTTTTCAGGTGACAAAAGATCCATACTTAAAAAAATTTTTGATATTGCTGCAAGAATTTGTTTGATTGCAACGATAATCACAGCGATGACGCCAACAACAGCTGACAACAAGTTTGTTGAGAACTTTATGTTAAAGCCTCTTAACATGGCTGCGGGTAACTTTGGTTACAACGTGAATGCTGACTCTGGTGAAGTAACTGATACTCAAGCAGAGTAATTCAGATCAGGCATATTGCTGCATTTTGTCGGTCTAATAGACTTTTAGACTGATGTGTTGCATGGCGATAACTGAAAAAATTTGGGTTATCGTATGTATCTATGAGAATTGTTTCGATTTCTACGAATCCTAGTTTGTTGAATTTATGTTTTATATATGATGGGAAGTCGAAATAATTTTTTTTGTTTATGAATATGGAAGAGATATTATTGTAAATTGCTGGACCTGCCTGAAAATTTTTTTGATGTAGGCAAGGGCCTAATGCTACAATATAATTTTTCAAATTATCTAATTTTTGCAGTTCTTGTGCTGTATTTTCAATAATCTTTCCAAGAATAACCCCTCTCCACCCTGTGTGGATGGCTGCGATAATCGGTTTTGATTTATGTGCAATTAAAATGGGCGCGCAATCAGCTGTTCTTATACATATTGCTAAAGACGGTTGCGTTGTGATGAGAGCATCTCCAATTAACCTTGCTTTTGGCGGAGTGTTAATTGTATGAACTATTGACGAATGCGTTTGATAAAGTCGCACTATATTTTCTGCGTTTAATTGGTTTTTGGTTTGTATAAGATTATGTCTTTGATCAACATATTCACCCGTAGGCAAGGTTTTGTCAAAAAACCCATGACGGACATGCGGAAGTTTTTGAAGATTTTTTGCAAGAAGCACAGCAGCACTTTTTTGATTTATTATAGACGATTGCTATGAAAAGCATAAACGTTATATTATGTCGCTAGAAAAAGCGTTACATCTATGTCATGGAATGTATAGATACTTTTGAAAAGGCTGAGTGGATTGATATTAAAGAGCTTGTTCCTGATGCAATTGTGCATTTGATCCTTTTAACAGATGAGAATTTTGTTGGGGAAAAAATTGACGGATATCATGCGAATATTGCATATATGAAACTTGAAGCTGCGCAGGCGTTAAAGAAAGCGGCGGATATATTAAGGGTGCAAGGATATAGAATCGTGGTGAGCGATACTTATAGACCTTATCGAGCGGTTAAGCATTTTTTGAGATGGGCAAAAGATCAAAACGATACAAAGAAAAAGGCAGAGTATTATCCGCATTTGGATAAAAAGACAATTTTTGAAAAACAGTATATTATGCATGATTCGGAGCATTTGAGAGGCGGAACGGTTGATTTAACGATTATTGAATTTGATAAAGAGCTAAAACCCCTTCAAAAGATAAAGCGTAAATTAAAAGATGGTTCTGAATTTTTATTTTTGGATGATAATACAGTAGATATGTTTACGTCGATGGATTTATTTAGCTCAGCCTCACATCCAGGAACGGAATTAATTCCTGAATATGCGCTGAAAAATAGAAAAGTTCTGCAAGATGCTATGGAAAGAGCTGGGTTTAGAATAAATCCTCAGGAGTGGTGGCATTTTTGTTATGATGCGGTTACATTAAATCAAAGATATGATTTTCCGATAAAAGATTATGCTGTTAGTAGTAGGAAAAGGCAAAACAGGCAGTCAAGTTATTAATCAAATGAAAGATAGTGAGTTGCTAGCTGTATGTGATACAAAGCAACCCCTTACTTTGGAGCTGGCAAAGAAAGCGAGCTGTATTGTTGTGTTTGTCCCTACAAACGCTTTTGCAGATCTCAAATCTTTGCTTGAATTATCAGAAAAGCCCGTTGTTATAGGAACATCGGGTATTAACCTTGATGGAATAATACCAAAAGCACCTTGGATTATAGGTAGTAATTTTAGTGTTGGAATGAACTTAATGTATAAATTTGCACGTGAATTGCCAAAAGAACTTTTGAATCAGGTGAAAATTGAAGAAACGCATCATGTTCATAAGCAAGACAGTCCTAGCGGTTCAGCGTTGTATTTAAAGAGCTTATTTCCAGATTTTGATGTGAAAATTGACGCAAAAAGAGAAGGTGATGCAAAAGGAGAGCATAAATTAACACTCAAACTAGAAGGTGAAACGTTGAGCGTGCATCACAAATCCTTAGATCGCAGTATTTATGCAAAAGGCGCGCTTCTAGCTGCGCGAAATATTGAAAAATTTTCAGCTGGAATCTATCGATTTGAAGAAATTTTTGAAAAGTTTTTTCATTGATCCTTGTAAGATTTATATTTTGAACATATAATAATAATATATTTCTTATATTTCGTTTGATATGCATTCTATTCACTATGCGCTTAAAGATCTTAATAAGATAATCAAGGCGTTTAAAAAAGAAATGCCTCAAAATGTTATCAAGTCTTCATTACGTGAGATTATTGGAATTCTAACGGGGTTAGAAAACTGTTCTGATGTTGAGGTTGGCGTTATAGGTACAGATTTTGAGAATTACGTAACAATTGATGGAAAAAAAGCTGTATTGCCAGATAATACAAGCATTTTGACAATGGCAGGACAATACTTCTTGGGGCAAGATGAAGTGCAAGACGAAATTCAAGAAGGTTGTGTATATATGATTGGTACAGAAATAGAGGAAATTAAGCCTAAGAATTAAGGAGGTCTCTCATGCATGCACATAGGTCTTTAAAACAAAGCGCTGCTTACAGGGCGGAGCATATTTATAAAAGATTAAGAACAATGGAAGAGAGATTTAGATCTCTTAGAGGTTGTGATTATCGGTTAAAAGAATTGAGGAATGAAATTAATTATACAGAGCAAAAATTGTATGATATTCAAAAATACGCCATCAAAGAAGTGAAGTGTATTAGTATTAGTTTGCTAAAAATGATTCAAGAGAATGTGCCAGAAGCTCAAATTCTTACAGAGTTTGCAGACTTGCTAGCGCAAGAGGAAGAGTGGCGCAAAGATGTTAGTGGATATGAACATTGTTATGAGTGTTGATAAAATAGGCGCGTCATCACGAGCCTTGCGTAGCAAGGTGTGGTGATCCAGAAAATATGGATGACCACGATTTTCTAAGGAAAATCTCGTCATGACACTTTTTTTTGCGTATAATTCATTTCGATTTTTCCTTGCTTTTTCTCTCAAAATTTCCTATACATAAGTTAGCGGGGTAGAGCAGTCCGGTAGCTCGTTAGGCTCATAACCTAAAGGTCGTTGGTTCAAATCCAGCCCCCGCGCCCAATTTTTATGGCGAGGAATTTATGACAACAGTTGCGATTGACAAATTAAAAGCCATTATAGAGCGCGTTGAAACGCTTGAGGAGCAAAAAACAGAAGTAGCATCTCAGGTAAAAGAGATTTTAGATGGTGCGCGCGCTGATGGATTTGATATTCCAACCATCAAAAAAGTGATGCGCCTTCGTAAAATGAAGCGCGAAGATTTGCAAACACAAGATGCGTTACTTCAACTATACCGCGATGCGGTTGGTGTATAACTCGTCATGGCGAGGTTTTCCTTAGAAAACCGTGGTCATCCAGTTGGATCACCACGTCGCTACGCTCCTCGTGATGACGACTAAGAGAGTTTGAACACATGAAAAGATCATATGCATTCTGTCCTACATTAAAAGAAGTTCCAAAAGAAGCGGCACTACCATCACACAGGTTGATGCTCCGCACGGGTATGATTTATCAAACTGTTTCTGGTATTTATTCTTGGCTGCCACTTGGTCAAAAAGTATTAAAAAATATCGAAGCGATTATTGATAAAGAAATGAGTAAAATTCATTTCCAGCGTATTATTATGCCAACAATTCAGCCTGCAAGCTTGTGGAAAGAGTCTGGGCGTTATGACGCGTACGGAAAAGAAATGTTACGAATTCAAGATCGTCATGATCGTGAGATGTTATATGCGCCAACGAGTGAAGAGGTTGTGACAGATATTATGCGGCATTTTACGCATTCATATAAATCTTTGCCACAGCATTTATATCAAATTCATTGGAAATTTCGTGATGAAATCAGACCGCGTTTTGGAGTGATGCGTGGACGTGAGTTTTTGATGAAAGATGGTTATTCTTTTGATTTAACGGAAGAAGCAGCGCGCAAGACATATGAAAATGTTTTTAACGCATATATTCGGATTTTTGATGAGATTTTTGTTGATGTCCCAGATTTGAAAGCCGTGCCTGTAAAAGCGGATACAGGGCCAATTGGCGGGGATTTGAGTCATGAATTTCAGATTTTAGCACCACATGGTGAGTCTGATTTATTTTTTGATAAGAAGCATTATGAAGTGAAAGATCGCTCTTATGAAACTTTGAAAGATTTGTATGCCGCAACCGATGAAACACATGATCCTAATGCAGTTGATGCAACTCAGCTAGCAACGGCAAAAGGTATAGAGTTAGGGCATATTTTTTATTATGGTGATAAATATTCTAAGGCATTAGATTTTAAGGTAACAGGCGAGGATGGTAAGCCGGTATATCCATTAGGTGGATGCTATGGTATTGGCGTATCTCGTTTGGTAGCGTCTATTATTGAGGCGAGTCATGACGACAGAGGTATTATATGGCCTGTATCTGTTGCGCCTTATAAAGTTGGGATTGTAGATTTGTTGAAAGGCGAAGCTATTGCTCAAGAAATTTATGAGATGCTAGGTGATGAGATCGCGTTATGGGATGATCGCTTAGATGTGAGTCCTGGCATTAAATTTTCGGAGATGGATTTGTTGGGTATGCCGTACCAGATTATTTTAGGTAAGAAATGGAAAGAATCTGAAATGGTTGAGATTAAAAATCGCAGAACAGGTGAGGTTTTTGCGGTTAAAAAGAATGAGATTTTGGCGAAATTGCCTGTTTAATTATCTCTGTTAGCTTTATGGAATTCTAGACCGATTGAGATGCGATGGCGAATGGCTTCTGCAGAAAGCGCTGGTTTGATGATAGGCTCTAACATTTCATTATATTGTTTTAGATCTTCTTCAGACATGCTGTTTTTGAGTTTTTTCTGAAGCATTTCAGAGCTATATATGTCAAAATAGCTTATTTGAAGATTATATTCAGCAATAAAAGATGCGCCAGAGCTGATTTTATAGGATATTCCCAATCCTGCTCCGAATCCTAATCCATGAAATGGAACTAGATAATCTAGGTCTTTAAGAGCTTTATTTGCATCCTTTTTTCTGTATGCTTCTATTATTTTTAAGCTATCTGTTGCCATAAGAACACATGGGGAGATGCTTCCGTAAAATGATAGACGATTTGAATAAATTTTTCCTAGTCTAAAATTTGTAAAGAATGAAAAACCTTTTGAGAAATCTAAAAAGTTCCAATCCAAAAACCATTGCTGAGGAAGTGCCCACCTGTAACCTAAATATAATCCAAAACTCCAGTCAAAAATCTTGTTCCACTTAGTTTGTTTATATAGGACGTTTGCTATAGTTTTTTTGTCTTCGTATGTTCCAGGCAAGTTTGAATCCATTGCTACTTTTTCGATTCCTTCACCTTTTTCAATCTCTAAAAAATACCCTCGAAGTGCTTCTAGCTTGAGTGAATCAGAGGCTTTTTTTGTTTTATCTGATTGGCGAGGGCCATAATGCACATAACCAAAATTTGCTAGCCCGCCAAAGTGAAACCCATTTGCGGATAATGTAAAAAATAACAAAACTTTAATATTGTTAATCTGTGTATTACCATAGCTTAACATGGAGAAAAACAATCAACAAATATGCAAATTGTCAACCCCTTTCGCAAGAAGGTAAAAATAGAGGCAATTCCTTTGGGAATTGACCTTGGGACAACGCATACGTTAGCAGCATACTACGATCCTCAAAAGGGTGTGCAATTTATCAAATGGGATGATGGGGGTATTTTATTGCCGTCGGTTGTGTCTCATGAGGGTGTGATATTTTCTTCTACAAAGCGATACATGACAGATGCAACAAAAGTGATTAAAGATGGAAAAACCGCTCTAGATATAGCATCAGATATTTTATTGCATGTTAAAAAAAGAGCGCAGCAGCAGCTAAATAAGGAAATTGCGCATGCGGTTATTACGGTCCCAGCTTATTTTGATGATGCTGCAAGGCAGGCTACGAAGATAGTGGCAGAAAAAGCTGGTTTGAATGTGCGCCGTATTATCAATGAACCGACAGCTGCAGCCCTTGCATACAATATTGATAAAGAAGGAGTGTATGCTGTCTATGATTTCGGTGGTGGAACATTTGATTTGTCAGTTTTGCGCATGAGTCAAGGTGTGTTTCAAGTGTTAGCGACGATTGGTGATTTGCAGTTGGGGGGTGATGATATTGATCAAGCTATTGCGGATGCATTAAGCATTGATATTGCGGAGGCAAAAAAGATGAAGGAAGGTATTGGTCGTCATCACGAAGCCTACGAAGTAGGCTGTGGTGATCCACAACAGATGGCCACAGCCCCTTCGGGGCTTCACCATGACGGTTTAATGAATATCACAAAACCTTTGATTGATAAAACCTTGAAATTATCACAAAAAGCTTTGAGTGATGCTAGGGTCACAAAATTAGACGGCGTTATTTTAGTAGGTGGGTCGACGCGTCTCAAAGGTTTAAGAAAAATCTTAGAAGATTTTTTCAAAGCTCCTATATATGCAGATAAAAACCCAGACCTGATTGTTGCAGAAGGTGCTGCGTTGCAGTCTTATGCGCTTTTGCATGGATCTGAGCATGTTTTAATTGATGTCAATCCCTTATCTATCGGTCTTGAAGTTATGGGTGGTTTAGTGGAAAAAATTATTTCAAGAAATACACCTCTTCCAGTGTCAAAAGAACAAACTTTTACAACGGGGGCAGATGGTCAGACGGCAATCGAGTTTCATATTGTGCAAGGTGAGCGTGAGATGGCTTGCAATAACCGCTCTCTAGCTAAGTTTGTGCTAAAAGATATTACACCAATGCTGAAAGGGCGCGCAAAAGTAAGAGTAAAATTTTCTATCGACACAGATGGTCTGCTGACGGTTGAAGCGGCAGATACTATAACAAATAAGAAGATATCTGTCGAAGTTAAGCCAACATTTGGATTGTCTAATAAAGATATAAATGCTTTTGTATTAGATGCGCAAACACATGCAAAAGATGATATTGAAAAGCAGACCTGGATTGCAAAAAGTATTGAAGCGCATAATATTTTAGAGGCTGCTAAAGCATATAAGTGTGATGCATATGATGATATTGCTGCGCTGCAAAATGCCCTTGATACAAACGACCTTCAGGCGTTGAAGATATGCTTAGAGAAGGTTATTGAGATTTTAAAGCCCTTAATAGAGCAAAAAGTTGCTCAAGATCTTAAGAATGTTTTGTTGGAGCAGGAATTTTAACTTTTCTGCAGGATTTTAAGGTGCAATAATACAGAAGATCAGCGGTGAATTGGCTCAATGTTTTTCTTATTTTTAAATGCAGATGTAGGCGTTCAGACTGAATACATGCTAGATAGATGTGCAACAAAATGTAAAATATGCACAAAAGGATGTATCAAATGCTCAAAACATTGTGAGGACAGCCTCAAGGATTTGGTATCAAAAATGCATCAAGAAATGCTTAAGGTATGTATAGAAAAGTGCAAAAATTGCGCTCAAGAATCTTTTAATTGTTTAAAACAGTGCCGTTTAACAAAAAATAAAATGGATGATAAAAAGGCGCTGAGAAAGATGCAGCAAAATTTAGCTGTTTGTATTGACGAACTGAAAGAGTGTGAAAAAGTCTGCAAAAAGTGCGCTTACCAGTGTGAAATTGAGCGTAATAGAAATCCGGAAAATGATATGGTATTTATGTGCATTTATGAATGTTATGATTGTGCAGATTTGTGCATTGTTTGTAAAAAAACATGTGAAGAAGCTTTGGCGCAAGTGGAAAAACTGTTAAGCTAAATAAAAAAACTATGTTTGTTTTTAAACATGGCGCATATGCCCCAGGGCACGTTCTTAAGTATCACCCTTATAAAGAAGTTGCGTTTGTGGGGCGGTCTAATGTTGGGAAATCGTCTTTAATTAATGCAGTCACAGGGCAAAAAAATCTTGCGCGTATTTCAAAGACACCAGGACGCACCCAGCAGATCAATTATTTTCTTGATGAAAAACAAAAGTTATATCTAGTAGATTTGCCAGGCTATGGATTTGCGAAAGCGGATAAGAAAATGCAAGGCAGATGGCAATACCTTATGGATGCATACTTCGCAGATAATCCAGCATTACGAAAAGTATTTATTCTGATAGATGCGCGCAGAGGTATTTTGGATGTGGATCGCATGATGATCGATTATGTGCAGGCATACGGACATGATTGCAGCTTAGTTTTAACAAAATGCGACAAAAAAGATACCGTTAAAGTTGAGCAAGCTGAGTTTTGCACAAGTGTGACAAAGAAAACAGGTATTGAGCAGTTAAAAAAAACTATGAGTGCATTGTAATAGAAAAGATGATATAATTAGAACATAGAATTAAGTCGTCTGATCTATGTCGAATCGTTGTATAGAAAAGCTCCTTCTTGGAACGTGTGTTGCATGGATTTTACCTGCTTTAAGTTTGCTGTTATCTAAAAATATAAAACGAGATTCTACTGATTCACTGCCCACTGCGTCTTTGTATGCACTTGAAGATTTAACCCCATTTCGCTCTTTTGTAGATGTATTGAATGAAGTTAAAATTGAAGCAAAGGAAGATTTTATTCTCGCTGCACAAGATATTTATTCTGCCGCTCAAGCAGATTGGGCGTTTGCGCAAGATGCAAGAATCAAAACGTTAACAATTGAATTTATTGTCCGAGCAGACTCTGTAACTGGCTCAAGTCATGATATATATTATGTCAGAAGAATTTTGGAAAAGTTGCAAAATAAATTTGAAACAGTGCATTTTATTATAAAATTTCATAAAGAGAGTCAGTTACCTGAGAGTGTAGATAGGTTTTTAAGAGAAAATTTAAATCTTGAAGGAGTTTCATTCACCTTTGGCGATATTGAAGCAGGGGCGATATTAGAAGATGAATTAGATTTAACACTTTATCCTGACATCGAGAGCTTCGAAATTTGTAGTGTAGAAAAAAAAGATAAAAAGCAGCCTAAGCTTAACTCCCAAGCAACTCTTAAGATTGGTGGGAAGTGTAAGTGGTTAAAATTTACTTCTATCGATGAAAATAAACGGTCAGTTAAGCATATAAACCTAGACCTTAGCGAATTAAAGAGCGCAGGATTGATTTTAGAAGCAGATGATTCACTCGAAGTGTTTGTTGATTCTGTAATAGTGCCCAAATCATTAAGGGAGTTAAACATAAAGCATATTAAATTTATAGATTTAAGCGCTTTCAAAAATCTGCAGCTTAATAAGCTTGTTATTCTGAATTCAGATGAAACCATTCAGAAGTTAAGCATTCCTGTTTCTTTGGAAGAGTTGAATGTTTCACTCAATATACCTTTAGATAATCAATCAGCTCCTGAATTGGACTTAAAAACAGGCAAAAATTTGAAGAAGTTGGTTATAGAAGGTATGGGGTATTTAACGCTCAATGGGTCGCTGCAGCAATTAGAAGTTCTTGAGATAGGATCCTATTCTCCATTTCTTTATCAATACAAAGATGTGTTGATCAATGAATTGCTAAAGTTTTTCAAGCACGTACCTAGATTGAGAGAATTAAGTCTTACAGGTTATTTCTCTATGTCAGATGCATTTTTTAAAAAGTTTATTTTTGCCTTGAGGGAGATGCGCTATCTTGAGAAATTGGATATTTTTTTGCAAGGGGAATTTGGTGAGCATGCGAAAGAAATTTTGCGCAATACAAGAGGGTTAAAAGTTTTAGGGATAAAGACTAACTATGTCGGGCATGAAAAAATTGTTGGGGAGTTGAAAGAGGAGTTTTCTGGGGTGACGGTGTATGGCTATATGTAGTTAAGATTTATGGTAAAAATTTATGAATTAACTATTTTTTAAGATTTTGGTGTGTTTTAATTAGTCAGATTGTTTTTAAAGTGTATAAGTTATGTTTTTCTTGTATAATTTTTTTGCGGTTGCGAGCGATGCGGAACCAGCTACCGCGTCTACACCAACCGCTAGTGAATTAGGTATAGCATGGAGGTTTTATGGAGAAAGAGCTAAGTTAATAGCCTTGTTTTCTAAGGTGGAGGAGAAAGCTCAAAGACAAGGGACTGTCATTAAACAAAAGGCAGAAGATTTAAGAAAGATGGATGATGTGAGTAAGTTTGATTCTGCATTCGAAGTCCTGCCTGATCAGCAGGGAGATGGAGGGTCTCAAAAGGTTGGAAAATTTATGGGAGTAGATTTATTTGACAATATTAGGGCATTAACTACGGCCGATGATAGTCATGTTGATCAGGAGGCGCCGAAGGCTTGTGAGTTTTTAAAGATGAAATTCCCTGAATTTTCTTTTGACGCAAATCCACAAAGTCAAGAGAGGTGGAAACTGGGAGGAAAGGCCTGGGTAGATGCATTTAAGCGTTTCAGAATGAAGGCAGTAGATGAGTTGAAAACAAATGTGGCGGTGGATGCTATTGAATGCGTTGCGAAAGATTTACTAGCTCTATTTGCGGCACCTAACATAGGTACATTTTCTATCGCATTGAATGAAATGCTAAAAATGCACATAGAGTTAAAGGTGCCATCTAACGGTCCTCAAAAAGCGGTCGCAGAGCTTAGAAAAAGATTCTTTAGAGAAGACAGCGCTTTGGAAATTTCAACTCTGAAAGGGGTGATCAATACTGTTTCGTGCGCCACCTTTTGCGGTATTCCATGCAAATAAATAAAGCACTGTTTTCTTTTTAAGATTCAATTTGTATAATCAAAAACAAAACATGATTTTGAAGCGGAGCGTAACTCAACCTTCAATTTATGTAATTTTTTTGTTTGGATTTTTGTCCTAGAGGCAGTAATGAAGTTTTAGAGTATTATGTGCAATCGAGTTCAAAACTTTCTTGTCATGAGAGATGAATATATACGTTAATCCTAAATCTCTTTGAAGCTCTTTCAACAATAACAAAATTTCTTTTTGAATCGTTTTGTCTAATGACGCGGTTGGCTCATCTAAGATTAGCAACTCTGGCTTAAGTCGAAGTGCACGATATAAAGCAACACGTTGTTTTTGTCCGCCTGATAACTTGTCAGCTCTTAAGGACATAAGCTCGTCTGATAATCCAAGTCTTTTATATAAAACCTCATCGAGCTCTGGATGTGGTTCTTTTAAAAGATTCAAAACACTATATTTTGGATTCAAACCAAAGGTTTGTAAAATCAACTGAATTTGTGGCCGCAGTTTGCGGAATGTTTTTTCTTTTAAATGTGTGATATTTTGATTGTTAAAAATAATCTCGCCATATGTAATTGGAATAATTTTAGACAAAATATAGGCAAGCGTTGTTTTACCTGATCCAATTGGACCCATAATTCCAAGCGTTTTGCCTTGAGTCACCTGAAAAGACAAATTTTTATAAAGATTTTTGTAGGTTAAATTCTTAACTGAAAGTATAGTATTTTCATATTGACGCAAAGATTGCACAGGCCTGCCTTGAGGGTCTGAAGAGATCAACTCTTGCGAGTAAGAAAGTTTAGGTTTTTGAGAAGGTTTAAAAAGCTCAATGAGCGAGCCATCCTTCATAATACCAACACGATTCGCAATGTTTTTCACAAGAGAAAAGTCGTGCGTTACAAGCAAAACAGCTGTTTGTTTTTTGAGCGCTTTGAGCTGTTTCAAAATCATCAGTTGATTTTCTTGATCTTGTGCTGTTGTTGGCTCATCTGCAATGATTAGTTTCGGGTTTAATGCAACAGCCATTGCAACCATGATCTTCTGCTTTTGTCCTCCCGATAATTGATGTGGGTAAGTTCGTTTTGTGATGTAGTCTATATCGAGATTTTTCAGTAAGGCATCTGTTTCGTCCTTTAGGTCATGCAAGAAAAAAACCTCCTGAAGTTGCTTATATACTGTAACGGTTGGATTAAGCAAAGGCTCTTGGGGGATATATGCAATATCTTTACCTCTTAAGTTTTGTAAATTTTTTTGGTTGAGTGTGAGGAGATTCTTACCTTGAAATATAATCTGACTATTTTTTGTATAGTTTGCGTTCAATAAATTCAGAATAGATAAACATGTGATAGATTTGCCTGAGCCACTTTCACCAATAAGCGTAAAAAATTCTTGCGGCTGGATATCAAAATTTACATTATGAAGCAGCTTTTTTTTGTTAACACTAAGAGATAAGTTACGAACTTGAAGCATAGTAATTTAACTCCTCGCTTATAAAAATTAACAAACTCAATGTGAGTGTCATAACTATAATGATACTTCCAGTGAGCCAGGGTGTTTGAAAGTATTTATCTTGCAGCAAAAGATCGCCCAAAGATGGGTGTTGGAATAGTGTTTTGTAATTGCTTAGAAAATTAAATGATGCCAGTTGTACAAGACTCAAATTAAAAATAAAAGGGAAGTGTGATTTAACGCCAATATATGCATTAGGCAGAATGTGTTTAATAATAATCTTAATGGGGTGCAGCCCCAATGCTTGAGACGCAATGACATAATCCAATGTACGAGCTCTTAAAAACTCGATTCTTATGGTGTTTGCAAGAGAGAGCCAATTAAAAAACAGCATAATGGAAATCAATATTGTAACTGTAGGTGCAGGAATCATTAGAATCAAAAATAAACTTGGCATACTTGCCCATATTTCGATAAGGCGACCAATCAATATATCTGTTTTTCCTCCGAAATATCCCTGTAATGTGCCAAAAATAATCCCCAGAATACTTCCAAGAATGGTAAGCAGAAGTCCAAAAGCAAGGGATGTACGCGTGCCATATAAAAGCTTTGATAACATTTCATTGTGAATCCAGGGGGCGAAAAGCGGGAGGGTTATTAGAATGCCAAAGAAGATAAAAGGCCACCTCTTCATAACGTGCCTTTATGTACGGTTGTCATCACGAGGAGCGTAGCGATGTGGTGAGCTAGGATAGATGGCCACACCCCCTTCAGGGTTTCGCCATGACGGGCTGCACTGCATTTTTTCATCATGTGTCTGTATTTGCTTCAAATATAACTTCAAGCCCTCGCTTGCCTAACATTTTTCTTGTTTCTTCACTTAGTGCTAAGAAATTGATCTCAGGGTTTCTTACTGTTTGCATAATGCGATTTTCGAATAAAAGATAGAATTCACTCGGGCCTGTTCGATCCTTTATATGATAGTTTAAAATCTTTCCCGTATGTTCATCAATCCTTAAAAAGACACGCATTTTTACGCCTGAGTTTTCGGCAATTTCAGGCGGATTCCAAAATTGCTTGAGTTTTGAAATAATCAGTGAGGCTTCTGAGGTAACAAGCTCTAGACCAAATTTGTTAGCCTTTTGCGCGTCATTTGGTGTGAGTTGAATGGGCTTGGTAGATTCTTTAGTTTTTTTTACAGATTTTTCTTTGATGCCGTCTTTGGATTTTTTTTGTTCTACTTTAGCTACTTCTTTTTTGGTGGAACTGGTGGTTTGTGCTTTCGTTCCAATTATTGGCGCTTGTGAGACTTTGCCAATTTTAACAAAATTGACCATGATCGCTGTGTCATTGGGTATTTCAACACCTTGTTGTCGAAAGATTGCATCTACACCAAATAGAAAAAGAAGAGAGAAGTGCAGAAGGAGGGAAAATAAAAGTTGTTTTTTCATTTAGTTTGTGCACTCAGTGATATTTTGGAATATCCTGCTTTAACTAGAGCGTTTATAATTTCATAAACTTTATCATAAGGTGTATTTTTATCTGCTTTGAATAATAACGGATCTTGCGGTTTAACGCGTTGTTTTAATGTAGACCCTAACGTTTTGATATCGACAATTTTATCGTTAATATAGAGCGCGCCATTTCTTGCGACAGAAACTGTTACAATGTCGGGACTTGCAGTTGATTCGTTGCTTGTTTTTGGGAGCTCTAAATCAATATTTGTATGCATCATGGGTGATGTGATCATGAAAATAATAAGAAGCACGAGCATAACATCCACAAGAGGGGCGATATTGATAAAAACTTTCTTTTGAGACATTTGTGGCGCTGGGCTATTTTCTTAATAAATTATTGCATAAAACACATGTCATATGACATACTATATAACAAATACGCACACTTATTGTCATCATGTCTGAACCCGCAGTTAAAGAGCAAGTAGCTCCAGAAATATCTAATGTAACTTTAGATTTTAGCGTTTCTCAAAAAACATTAGAAAAGGCACTTTCTTTCGTTGGCGGTGTAATGACAAAAAAGAACCTTGTGCCGATTTTATCACATATCAAGATTATTGTGGGCGAGAAAATCACAATGACCGCAACAAATATGGATTTGGTGATTAAAGAGACGTTTGATGCTGAAATTAAAGAAAAAGGTGTGGTGTGCGCGCCTGCCTCGCTATTGCATGACATTGTGAAAAAGGTTGATCGAGATGATAGGGTGCATTGCTGTCTAAGAAAAGGGATTTTATATATTAAAACCAAGAAGTCAGAGTTCCGTATTCCAACTATGGAAGCGACGCAATTTCCTGATATATCAGAGATGCCTTTTGATAAAGTTATTACCATGAAGGCGCCAGAACTTTTAGATCTGTTAAAGAATGTGTCGTTTAATATGAGTACAAATGAAGCGCGTTACATATTGAATGGTGTGTATTTTCATCAAAATGAAGAAAAAAGCGTGACATGTGTTGCTACAGACTTTCATCGTTTAGCATATGCAAAATCAAAGCAAACATTCAGTGAGACTTTTACACCTTGTGTAATTGGAAAAACAACTGTACAGGAGCTTGAAAAGGTTCTTGAAGACAGTGATCAGGAAGTGGAAATTCATATTTCTGAGGCACGCATTCAGTTTGAGATTATAAGTAATGGCATCAAGGTAGTTTTGGGCTCTCGTTTACTAGAGGGGAATTATCCGGATTATCAAAAAGTTATTATGAAAAATCATCCAAACATGGCGATCGTTTCAGCAGACCCATTCAAAACAGCATTAGAACGCATTGCTTTGGTGTTGTCTGAAACAGAGTGTCATGTGTCGTTAAATTTTGAAGCCGATCAATTAACACTGAAGGCAAAAAGCCAACATCTAGGGGCAGCTGAAGAAAGTTTATCAGTAGAGTACAAAGGTGAGCCTTTAAAAATTGTCATCAACATTAATTACATTATGGATATAACGCGTTATGTAAAAGATGCTGAGTTTAAGTTTTTCATGAAAGGGAATTATGATTCTTTGATTGTTGAGAGTAAGCATGCTCAGTATTTCATTATGCCACTGATTCATTAGAATTAACCTTCGCTGCAGTTACGTCCATCTATCAGTAGCTTTACTTGCAATGGGTCATTTAGCGCATCAATAAGCTGATCAGCTGTTTCCATGCAAACCGTTGTTACACCATGACAATCTGAGCGCCATGCAATAATACCGTCTTTATTAAATACAAAACGCGCTGCTGCGTTTAAGCGCGGAGACTTAGAATCACGTCCAGTTTGAGAGAGGTCTATTTTATAAGTACCATCTTCACATTTGAATGAATCCCAATTAAAGCATTTTCCAAGTGTTAAAACAGGGCGGGATTTTGGTGGAATTTCATATACATTGCAGCATGTGGATTCATTTTCGTGATGGTTATCAGAGTCATCGCAACACTCTTCTGTTTTCTGCGCTTCACTTTCACAGCCCTCAGCTTCTTGACTTTCGCCTTCACAACTCTCAGTCTGATGACCTTCGCCTTCACAAGCTTCAGTCTTATCACTCTCTGCTTCATATCCTTCATCACATTTCGCTTTGCAAGGATCTTCTGCTTTTGGCTCATAGCAGTCTTTACGACATTGGTGTGGATCGGTATCGCCTCCTTTGTTCTGCTTAGGATTTTCCTCTGGACATGCTTCATAACCTGTGTTGCAGTCATGCTCACAATGGACATAACTTGGTGCAGGCGCTGCCTCATAACATGCTTTTCGTTCATGAATATCTTGAATTTCATAATGATCAGGCTTTTGGAATTTATGAGCAAACTCTTTCAATTCTTCGCACGTCAAAGAATCCCTCAGAGAAAGATTCAAAGGGATAGGGCAAATGCAATCACTAAAGTCTTCATACAAATCATACAATACACGTGCATTTAGATAGCAGTGGTGGTGACGACAGAAGTTTGTGTGAAAATATACCGGAGCATGTTTCTCACAAAAATAGAGTTGAAAAATATGAAGAAATTTGTGCAAGACGGAATGAAAGCTTTCCTTTAAGCGTGCACAGACAGGGTCACAGTATTTCGGTGTATCTGGAGAGCATGTGATAACAACAGCCTTGGCATAAGGCAATTGATCATCTCTTTTATAGTAACTTTTGTGTAATGGATGTTGGTGGTTTCTAAGGAGATGTTTGCAGATATGCTCAAAGTAATCGTGACACTTAAGAGCGCTATCATACAGGAAATTATCCTGTTCTAGCGTGTATTCACTGGAAAAATGATGATAATTGCAGGATACGTGAATTTTGTTGGGTGCAAGTGTTAAATGCACGTATGCAATGGTGTCAGAGTGTGGAAGCATTGCTTTTAGTATTATAAGATTTCTTGGTTACATTATATCACAGAAAAGTGTTTTGGGCTAGTGCGGATAGTCATGGCGAGCGTAGTGTGGCCATCCAAGGATGGAGGTATATAATTTTCAAAAATTTGGCGATTGTATAAAATTTTGAAACAAAATGCAAAGATGAAAATTGGCTGAAAATGACCTTGTAAAGACCCGCATCCCCCTAAAATGCGAAAAAGTGAAAAAAATTAACTTTATTTAAATAATTGCAAAAAAATGTGTTGACAACGTTAAAAGGCAGTTCTACAATTCAGTACGAAATCCGAATTGGAGTTTGTTATGTTTGGTTTATTCTTATTTGCCACTAGTTCTTTTGAGTCTACTGTGCAAGAAAGGTCACCTGAGAGAGCTGCGCTAATGAATGGTACAAATATGATTTTTGTTACAGGGGCGTCTGAAGAAGAAGGGCTTGCAATTGCTAGATCAATAACTTCAAAACTAAAAGTTTTGCAGAAAAGCTTTCGTGAAACTAGGGTTGATTTGGATATGTTTAAGCACGTGATGTTAAAGCCGGCTGGAGAATCTAAGTCTATTATCGATACTAGAAGTATCCAAGATTTTATTGATAGCATGATAAGGGGTGTTGTGGAGACAGGTGATAGCACACAATTTATTGTTTGCAGAGTTATAGGAACTGATAATGTAGATCCTATCCTTCGCTATATAGATGATGTAAAAAAGGCTAGACAGCAAGTTGTAGATAGAGTGGCTCAAGGTGGTGATGCGCCTAACTTTAAAATGGAAGTGGTGCATTTTGAGCGCCTAAAATTCGATAAAAGACTTCAAAAATTTTACAGAGTGGGGACAAATACCCCTCTTTTGACTGAGTTGATTCGTAGAAATTTCTTGACATCTCTTGTGTTTCGATCAGCAATAATAGGCCCTTCAATAACTCCTGATGTTTATGCTACCGAAGGGTTTTCAGGTCCAAAGTCTATGATTTTTGATGGTCCAGATCTGCCTGAGTCGATAGAGGCTTTATCAGGAGATTTGGTAGGTTTGTTTTTAGGTAGGGCTTCTGATAGTCAAGCAGGTCGCTTTCATTAAGTTTTTTTAAATAGTTTTTAATTTAAATTGACAAGACCTATTTTTTTTTGCAAGAATTTCTTGGGAAAATCTAAATTAAAGTTTTTTTGTTTTTTTTATTCGCTGAAATGGATTTTGAATCCGAATCTTTGATTAGAGATAGGTCGTTTAACTATAGAGCTATCATTGAAACCCTTTGTGTTTTTGATGCAGGAGAGTTAAGATCTACGCCTTCTATGCAATCTTCTTCACAAGCTCAACGCCTTATGACCCGTTTAATGCTTGTTACTGGAGGAGGGATATCTGGACTAGGAAAAGGAGTGGTTACAGGCAGCGTGATGAATCTTTTAATAGCTAGAGGGTACAAAGTTAAAGGTATGAAAGTAGACCCTTATTACAATAGGGATACGAGTGACATGAAGCCAGACGATCACGGAGAATCTTATCTAACTCCAAAGGGTAGGGTTACAGATCTAGATGGAAAGACTTACCAAGATTTTTCAGGCATAGTTGCCGATTTTTTAACGAACGGAATTGTCGATCATATATTTCAAGCAAGGCAGCGCTTAGGTCACTATGCAGGTCGCACGATACAAGATTCTCATAAGGTTGATATTATCAAAGAGTTAATTTTGCGCGTGATGCTTGATAAAGGTCCAGAAGAAGAGGCAAGTGATTTTTTGGTTTGCGAGCTTGGAGGTGCTTTAACAGATAGTGAAGCGGCACTTTTTCTTAAAGCTTTTTCTGAATTGAGGAAAGATTTAGGATTTGCAAGAATGATGTCTGTTCATGTAGGTTGGGTGCCAAGTATTTTAGGTGAGCAAAAAACAAAACCTACACAAATCTCTGTTGAAAGTCTTGCTGAGTTAGGTTTAAATCCAAACTTGTTATTTTGCAGGTCTGAAATGCTCTTAACTGCTGAAGTGGTGTCTAAAATAGCTTTAAAAACTTCTTTAAGGCCTGAATTGATAATAGATTCATCTAATGTTTCAAATCTTTACACGCTACCTATCTTATATGAAGAAAGGGGAGTGGGAAAAAGAATTTTCGAATATTTTGAGTATTTATGCGCAGCTGGTTTAGTGGGACGTGCAGCTCCTGAGACAAAATTGAAAGAATTTGCTCCTGTTTTTTTGAGGCAAATGGGGGTTGTTCCATTGAAAGATCCTGATCAAGACGGGATTGTGGCAAATTTGGAAAACTGGAAAGCGATTGATAGAAGTAATTCGGTTAGAAATAAAGGCGCTCCAATTAAGATTGCTGTTGTTGGGAAGTATTTTAAACGCGAAAACGGAACTGGTAAACTAGTTTTTGAGGATGCCTACAGATCTGTATTTAGCGCCGTAAGAAATTCCGCCAATGCCTCGGGTTATGAGGTTGAGGTTGTTCCATTGATGGGTGAGGATTTAGAAGATTTGGATGATGCGTGCATTCGTCAAAGGTTTGTGCAATTTAATGGAATTATTGTTCCAGGAGGGTTTGGAGCTCGAGGAACAAAAGGTATGATAAAAGCTATTAAGTATGCTCGTGAGAGTGGAACTCCTTATTTTGGAATATGTTTTGGATCTCAGCTAGCGCTTATTGAATATGCGGAAAATGTCTTAAAGAAAAAAGCCCATGCTTATGAGCTTGTAAAAGATGAAATTGAAGAAAATGTTAGAAAGCGTTTTAAAGCTGAGGTTGAGCAAGCTTTAACAGAAGAGAGGTCAGCTGAAGTTTTGGAAGCGCTTATTCAGCAAAAGCTGGATGAGAAAAAAGAAGTAATTAAAATTGAAGCTGAAGAGGAATTTAGGGCAGAATTAGATAGAATAAAACGAGAGAATGAGCTAATGCTCATCAAACCTCTTAGAGAGTGTGTAGTACACAGGGAGACTTTGAGAAGCGAAACATCAAAACAAGAGCATGATATGTTCTTGGGTGAGATGGTTATTCAGCTAACTAAAGGTACGAAAGTGCATAGAATTTATCAAGAGCACAATAGGAAAGCGAGTGAAAATGGTCAAGCTGTTGAGGTGTTTACTGGAGAAATCAAAAGACGTCATAGACATCGCTTTGGAATAGATCCTGAACTTCATAAAAGCCGTATATTAGGTGATGGGTTAGTATTTTCAGGTTTTGGAGCCGGGCTACCTGAAATTATAGAAATACCCTCTCATCCACATTTTTTTGCTATCCAGGCGCATCCTGAGTTTAGCGATGGCCCTTTAGAAAGAGAAGCTCTCTTCGAGGCTCTTTTTGATGCAGCTATAAGCAATTTTAAGGATAGGCAATGCCATTTGGAAGCTCAAAAAGCTTGCGTAGCTTTAGAGGAGCAACAGAGAAAAGACATAGACACATCTTCATATACAGAGTTTATTTCAGCTCTTGTTAAGTGTTCTTTACCTAGTGCTGTTCCTTTAATAGATGCGCCTCTTACTTCTCAAGTTTCAGATGGCGTATCTGACCGCTCATCTTCTGCTCGTTTAAACGGATCTGCTAATGGTGGGAAGGTCTTGCTAGTTGAAAGCCTTACCGGAGATCAAGCTGGTAATGGTGGAAAAGTCATGCAAGTTATGTGAAGGACTTGATGCTCCAGGAGACGTTCATACTCCAGCTGACTTAACGGTGTTAATTGATAGTTTTTTCACCCCATTTGCATCCCAAAAATTTTTCCTGCTACGATAAATTAGTAGTGCTTGATTTTGAAACATGGGTCACAAATTTAACATCTCTCCTGCGATAGGGTGGCACGAGGGTATGATGCTAGCGCCGCATCATTTCGAGCAGCAGGATTTACGACATAAGCAAACATTAGCAACCAAGTTCAAACTTCTCACCCCTTATGCATACGGTGTGTCTAATATCGAGATTGATGATGTTGCGCTATCAAAAGATATTTTCACCATAAAAGAAGTTGATGCAATTTTTCCCGATGGTGAAATGGTGAGTATCAAAAACTCTATTGAAATCTCACTCAAAGAGTTTTCTACACATGCAAAATCTCACCAAACAGTTTGGATGGGGATTGTGCCATTTAATAAAGATGTGTCTCCGCTCAATAAAGAAACACCTCGATATCAAGTGCAAGATACAGAGCCTGTGGCATCATTTGAAGATCAATCAAATCTTTTGCCTATATCAAGACTTATTCCTGTTGTGACATTATATGTGGCAGCGCATCCGAATCCACGGTTTGTTTCTATCCCTGTAGCAAAGCTTGAATGTAAACGTGATGTGTTTACCCGCTTACCATTCACACTCCCATGTTTTGCTATTGAAGATAGCGAATCATTTTTAATGAACATTAGAAAATTAATTGTGTTATGCCGTACAAAAGAAAAATTTTTGATGAAAAAATATGAAAAGGTGATTGGAACAAAAAAAGAACCTTATGTATCGTTAGTTCTCACAAAAATAAAAGAGATTTTACCGCTGATGGAGATGTTATTAGGGCATTCGCATATGCATCCTTTCCAAGGATATCAAGTGTTATGTGATATTGTTGGTAGGTTATCGCCTTTGCAAATGTTAAAGCCTGCCTTTAATGTTCCACCATATAAGCATGATGATATAGACTATGCATTTGGTCATTTGTTTTCAAAAATCCAGGAAGAATTTGAGGCAATTGAAGAAACGTACAAATATATTCAGTTGGATGAAAATGAAAATGTGTTCAGTGTGCATATTGATGAAACTAAAAATAAATTATTGCTTTCTGTCACGTTTAAAGAAGAGGTAGACACAAAAACAGATTGGGTGAATAATACAATCATTGTCTCAGACTCTATGTTGGATACAGCAATTAGCGAACGTATTACAGGTGCAAAGCGTCGTATTTTGAAAGTTTCAGAATATCCAGATGATTTGTTTGATGTTGGGGATTTACTTGTGGAAATTGAGATTGATGAGAAGTATGTATTTAACAATAAAAAGCTGATTTTATTCAACCCAATTGATAAAGAGCTTCCTGAGTCTATATTTTGGTGTGTGAAGCATGTTGATTGAAAATTTTAAGCGTTATTACTTGGTGTTACAAAAGGTTTACAACAACCTTTCTGAGTCTATGGAGACAGTGCAAGTAGAGTTGCTAAAAGTTCTAAGAGATCAAAAAGAAGCTGCATCTGAAAATGATGAGATTCTAGAAGGCATTTACCTGGAAGCCGCTTTAACAGACGAGCTGTTTATTCCAAAGTTTACAGATTGGAAAAAAAACATGTTGGAGCACCAGTTATTCAATAGTCAAAACTCTGGGGATAAGTTTGTTGAAAATCTCAAAAAACTTATTGACAATCCATTGGATTATACAAGAGAACATATCCGCTTATATTTTCTCGTTTTGTCTCTTGGATTTAAGGGTAAACTAACCAAATCAGCGGCAATGAAATATAAAGCACATTTACATCAAATGCTGTTTACTGATGATACAAAACAAAGCAAATATCTGATTGATGAAAACTTTGCGTTTACACAAACAAGACCACCTAAGGGGTTTGTGCCAAGTGTTCGTTCATGGATTAAGGTGGTTGGCGTAGCATTTTTTGTATATGTTTGCATTACCAGTGTTTACTGGTTTTATGTGCAAAGAGATATGAAAGATATTGTGGATGTTTTAGCAAAGAAGACAAAGGTGGAGTTACAGTAATGTTGAGAATGTGCAGTGAATCGTCATGGCGAGCATGCCGCAGCTTTAGCAAAGGCGGCGTGGCCATCCATATTATAGATCACCACGGCGCTACGCGCCTCGTGATGACGAAGTGTGAAGGGGTTACAGTAAATGTTTGATCATTTCGCACATACCCTCAGTTCAATTCTCATGAATCATAAAGGTGCTTTATCGACATTTATTTTGATTGCGGTTATGGTTGCTGTTATCCTATTTATAACTCTTGTTGTGGTTATTATTAGGGCGAAGAAATCAGGCTATATTCAGCCTATTCATACAGTAAAAGTGGAGCATGGAGATGGTAGAAAGGTTTCAACTACGTGTAGCGCAGATCAGTCAGTAGACGAGTTTCAGCTTCCGCCATTTTTATGTGGTTTATTGGGCCCATTTCAAAAATACTTTAAGAGCGGTTCGTTTTCTCAAGCATTTTTTAAAGCGCAAAGATTTTTTGAGCAAAATTTTCAAGATAAGTACGAGCTTCCTTGGTTTGCTGTTTTAGGCTCAAACGATTCAGGCAAAACACTTTTATTGGATACATTAGAGCGAGATTTAGGCGGTGTAATGCCGGACTTTGATCAAGAGGATGTGAAAAAATATTGTTGCTTTAGTTTTTTGAATGATGCGGTTATGGTAGATCTGAATGGTCGATTTTTCCTTAAAAAAGAAGAGGAAAAAGTAGATGAAAAAGGCTTTCGAACGTTTCTTTTGTTATTAGCACGCTATCGTATGGAGCGTCCAATCAATGGTGTTGTTTTAACAATTCCGATGACGGAGCTTTATGGGGAAACAGCTTTATCCAAGGTTGATATCCAAAGACGTGCATTTTCGATTAAAGAAAAGCTGAAAGCATTGCAGGAGACACTAGGCATATGTGTGCCTGTATATGTGTTTCTTACTAAAACAGATATTGTGCCAGGTTTTGGAGATTTCACAGGCGCTTTGGATATTACGCAGCTTAATAATTCTTTGGGCTGGAGTATAGATCGCTTTGATCAAAAAAGTGTTGAAGATGGGCTGTATGGGCTAGCGAAAAAGCTGGATCAAATTTTATCGCAGATCTTTGTTGGTATGGATGATGCAAAAACGGCAGGGCGTTTATTTTCTTTTGCACATGAACTGTTGAGTATAAGGGGGAATCTATCCTTTTATCTCAATACAATTTTTGACAATTATTTAGAAGAGCATTCTCCTATTTTAAGAGGCTTTTACTTTACAGGATCTAATGATCAAAAAACTGTGTTATTTGCCAAAGATATTATGCAAGAGAAAATCTTTATGGAGCAGGGGATTGTATATCCGCTTGTTCATCTTATGCAGGATAAACGCGCAAGCTTTAGAAAGATGCAAGTTGGGTTAAGCGTTATGGCGCTTTTATGTGCAGGTGGTTTTTGGCGTGCGAAACAAAGGTTTGATGCGCAGAAAGATAAAGTGAGACCTGTCCTCCTTGAATTTGTAAAACTTGCCGATCAAATGCATGATGTTAAAGCAAATCAAGCAGAGAAGTTAAGATACATATCTGAAGAAACATTACGCAATTTGACGAATCTTTCAGAAGTCACATCAAAGCGCTTTATGTTTTTTTCTGTATTTATACCATCTACGTGGTTTAGCGGATATCGAGATTATCTTAATACAACAATTCACAAAGCGGTGCAGCTACTTATTGTTGGATCGCTTTACACACATCTAGAACAGAAAACAAAACAGTTTTTATATCTAAACCTTCAAAAAGAAAGTATGCAAGAGAATTTAGGTGCGCTTATTTTTCCTACAGATTCAAATGGATTTAGGTCTTTGGCGGCATATGTAATTGAATTAGATCGTTTGCTTGCGTATGTACAGAAATATAATCGCTTAGGTTCTGGAACTTCTATTCGGGAGTTTAATGAGCTGTTTCACTATTGTTTTGGCGATGCTTTGCCTGAAGATTTCAAAGAAAACTTCCATCGCATCAATCAATTTTTAGGTCATAAAGATTTACCAAAAATTGATATGACAAAATATCGCAGTCAATATCGCAAGAATTTAGCGTTACTTTTTCAGAATTTATATAATAATCTTTTTGAGGATAAAAATCCAAATAGTCTAATTGGTAAATTAAAAAAGCTGGAGCAAACATTTAACCCTGCTGATCATAATTTATACGTGTCAATTGAAGAATTGCAGGAATCAAGTGTTATATTATCCAATCATATGAACATGTTAAAAAATTCAAAAACACTTTGGGTGGATGAAACCTATTTTGATCCAGGATTGCATGCCGATAATGAGTTTTCAAAATTGATGGAAATGATTAAAAACAATCAATTATTTGGTGGGGAAATTGTGCATCTAGTGCTTGCACGATTTAATCAAGGATTTGATGTGTTAAAAAAAGCTTTAACAGGATTGAATAAATTCTTCTATGCAAATCTATCTAAAGATGCTTTAGCAAAAAAGACCTATTCGGATGGTGTTTTTGCGCTTGAAAGATCGCTAAGGTTTTTGAATCATATGACACCGCTCGCTTCAGAAAAAATGAAATTAACACCATATGTAAGAGAGGATGAAATCTTTGTTTGGGATGGATTAACTGTTGATCAAATTTTTGAGCAAGTGAGTCAAAAACTTGATCTTACGAATGTTCCTGCGGTTTTGACGCCAAAGTTAAAGGTTATCTTTGAAAGAGCAGCTAGTTTATTTATCAAGGCGTCTTTGATGAAGAATTTGTCTATAGAAAAAGCGATTGATTTGCATGCAGGTCCGTTAGATATTGAGCGATATTTGCGTCAGAAAAAATCTTATATTAAGCGTTTTGAAAAAGAATGGACTGAAATTTTAACACTGGCAAAAGGGCGCGGCGGTGAGTTTGTGTTCTTAAGAGAAGAGTTAAGTAAAGCGGCTTTGTATTTCTTAAAGCTAATCGATCAAGTTTTAGAAGCTGATGCGCTTTATGAAGCAAAAGATGCATCGCAATGGAGTGGCGAAACCAATGAGGCGTTTGAAATTTTTGGCGTGACGGGTAAGGAAGCGTTAGGTAAATATTTAGGCACGCAATTCCAAAGATTGAAGTTTTTAAAAGAGTTAGCGCAACCTTTGGTTGTATTCTTAAGTTCGGATGCATTAAAAGCAGAATTGAATGATCCAGATATGGTGATGAAATGGGAGAGTATTATTAGGGCGATTGATGCAAAAGAGAAGAATCAAAAAGATAATGACCTAGACGATTTGGAGCATTTTATTCGAGAGGATATAGAAAGCTATTCTGAAGAGAAATTATTTTCTGAACTTCGAGAGCAAACTCTAGCGTTAAAATCTTTGAATTTCTTTAAACGACAAAGGGCAAAAGTGCGTTATATGATGTTAAAGCGTTCAGAGAAAATTTTAAAAGCGCGCTCAATTCGTAATTACCATAAATTACGCGCCTTTTTTATGCGACGTTTAAAAGGTAAATTCCCTTTTGGGAATGACCCTAAAAATGAAGTAAGCCTTACAGATGTGCGTGAGTTTTTTGAGATGTATGACAATCTCGGAGGAAATGCAGAGAAAGTCTTTGTGAAATTGAAAGCTGGAAAAAGTTATATGGATGCATGGAAATGGGTTCAAGATATGGACAAGCTCAGAAAGTTTTTTAGTGCATTTATTGAAAAGAAAGTGGATGTGCCAGAAGTGCATCTTGAGTTAGAGTTTCGTGTGAATCAAGAGCAGGAGCGAAATGGTGAGAATGTGATAGATTTTACATTCACACCCCACAATGGTGAAGAACTTATTTTTGTAAGCAAGCAAAATAAATCTTTAAGATGGCGATTTGGTGATGCAATTGAAGTTGGATTTAGGTGGTGTAATGATGATGTCAACGAGATTGCATTTAAATGGGTACAAGATGAGGATGTATTACCAGCTTCGGATCCAATGCAACAATATCTTAAGATCCAGGGACGAAAAGCGGTCTTTTCTTATAGGAATAATTGGTCCATTTTTTCTTTGCTGCATTTCCATAGAACATTTCATATGCTTCAAGGAGAAATTTTAAAATTTGAGGTGCCACAGGGTGATGGATCTAATTTTATAGGTTATAATAAAATTAGATTTATGCAAGATGGTTTAACGCCAAAAGATCAAAAAGAATACATTGAGTTAGGTGAAGTTCCAAAAGATGCTCCAGATATTAAGGAAGACGAAGGAGGTTGTTCATGAATAACGATATTTTAAACCCTATTTCAAAAGAAAAGCCTTGTGGGGACAATATAAGGCATACTGAAGAATTTGACGCCTTAAAACAACTGAGAAAAGAAGAAGACCATTCTGTTTCATATGATATATGGGCGCGACCATTAAAGTCTGCCAATTGGGATGCTTTAAAAGAAAAAACAGGCAAAATACTGCAAACAAAAAGCAAGGATTTGCAGATTCTTGTTTGGTATACAGAGTGTTTTTCTAATAACTTTGAGAATTTGTTATCGGCATTGACGCTTGTGAATAAGTTTGTGAAAAAGTTTTTTGGCGCATTTCATCCGCTAGATGAGAGCACACGAATTTCTTTATTTGAATGGATTGAGCGTGTATATGTGGATCGTATTTTGCGTGTTAGCTTAAGAGGCGATCAAGCTTTAACGTTAGATATATGGCGACATACATTATTTCCTAAAGAGCAAAATATTGATAAGTTACGTAAGAAATTAAATTTTGTTTCAGATAAAGAAATAGAGACAATGAAAGAGTTGGTTGAAGACTGTTTCGAAGAGATTCAAGATATTAAAATGTTTTTGAATACGCGCATTAAAGAAGCGCCAACATTTCAAGAATTTATTGGATGTCTGAATGAGCTCGTAGGTATTTTTGAGTATCGTCTTGAGCATAAAGAAAAAGTTACGCTAGAAACATCCCCGGTTGATTCAATTTCTTTGGGTGAAAGAGATGATGGAGTCAGTATGCCAGGGATTGAAGAAGAATATGAAAGTGCTGAAGAAGACTTGGATCAAGAGAAAACCCTGTTGCGCAAAATTGATGATTTAGAGGAACTGTTAGCAAGAAAACAATATATGCTTGCAAGTGAGCAGGTGAGGCTTGCTGGGCAGATTATTAAGCAACAAGGGAAGGGTAGGTCATAAGACACACATCATCACGAGGCGCGTAGAGCCGTGGTGATCCATGGATGGTCACGCTTCGCTCGCCATGACGGCGCAAAGTTCATTATTCTTCCACTTCAATTTTTGTTTGCGGAAACTTTTTAAGAATTTTTTGAATTTCAGGAAGTGCCAAAAACTCCTTTTTAATCTGTTCATTTTCAGATATAGATTGCTCCATTAATGATGAGGTTGGTTTTACATCTTCCTCTATCACATCAATGGTCCAACGAGTTCCAGTTAAGGCATAAATTTTATCTTTAAGTGTTGTGATAAATGTTCTCGGTAATTCGGATAGAGTAAGTGAAATAAGACCAGGTTTGAAGGTGTAAACACGCACGTATTTTTCTAAATTTGAGTAAAATAACGGCTCTTTAGGGTCTTTTAAAGCAAAAGCCAGGTCTGCAAAGGTTTTAAACTCAGGCGTTTTTAAGCTTTTTTTTTTACGAAATCATCCACGTAAACGATGCGCATCAGAATCATGTCTAAGGTCTGTGATTTCAATGGAGATTCTACAAGTTCTTGATAACCATCATGCAAGAGATGCCAGATTTGGAAGAGTGTAGGGAGATCTAAATGTTCTTTAATTTTTTCCACAAGCTCTTTGTGGATTAATCCTGTTCTGATGTTTTGTTTTTCACAGATGAGGCTATACATAGCATCCATAATCTGTTGCAAAAACACCGTTGTGTCCTTAGTATTTTTGTGAACAATTTCTAGCGCACCTTCAACATTACCTTGGAAAAGCAAGTCTAAAACTGTCAGAATTTGATCTTCAGAGGTCAAGGAAACAACGTTATGAACGCTTTCTTTAGAAACATTTTGATTGAAAATGACAATTTGATTTAAAAGCGTTAAGGCATCACGCATAGAGCCTGAAGACGCCATTACAATTTCGTTTAATGCATCAGGCTCAAATGGAATGCCCTCCTGCTTCAAAACGCGTTCAAGATGTTCTTGAATTTGCAAAGCTGAGAATGGGGATAAATTCAAATGCATACAACGTGAAAGAATTGTTGCAGGGATTTTATGAATTTCTGTTGTGGCTAAAATAAAATATGTATGCGCAGGAGGTTCTTCTAAGGTTTTTAACAAGGCATTAAATGCGCTTTTAGAAAGCATGTGTGCTTCGTCAATAATAAAGACTTTCGATTTTCCTGTTACCGCTTTATATTGGCTAGATTGAATGAGCTCACGCATGTTATCCACACCCGTATGGCTAGCAGCATCGATTTCAATAATATCAAGATGCGCATCTTGCTCAAACGCTTTGCAAGAAGCGCATTCTAAGCATGCATCACCGTCTTGAAGGTTTTCGCAATTAAGTGCTTTTCCAATGATGCGGGCGAGGGTGGTTTTTCCGATCCCGCGTATACCGGATAAGACAATTGCGTGAGGTAAGCGATTTGTTTTTAAAGAGTTTTTAAGCGTTTCAACCGTTGTTTCCTGTCCTTTAACCTCGGCTAATTTTTTAGGTCTATACTTTAATGCAAACATGTCCTAACCCTGCGTCATCCTGCGTTATGTTTCAAGGATAACATTAATAAAAAAAGGGGCGCATCTTGCGTTATCAGCGAGGGCTGCTTTCTTTCGAACCTGACCCAGTCTGCTGCATCTACAAATGCGCCTTACCAGTATACTAGTGATTTTAGAGGGAATAGTCAAGAAGCTGATTTTCGTCATCACGAGGCGCCGTGGTGATCTAGTGGATGGCCACGACCCTAAAGGGTCTCGCCATGACGGTGTTTTAAGATACGAAAGCTTTTTCCTGTCTCTTGCGTTTCATGAGTTTTCTCATGGATTCTTCTTTGCGACGCTTCTTGCGTTCTGAAGGTTTTTCATAATGACGAATGCGCTTCATATCATAATTGATACCATTGCGTTGCATTTTCTTTTTTAATGCGCGCAAAGCTTGATCAACGTCATTTTCGTAAACGTTAACGAGCATAAATATCACCTCCTTTTCACTCCATTATAGGTTTTTTTTAAAAATAGGGCAAATGCGTTAACATAGTATAAAAGGACCAACGGATTTTTTGATGAAAATTGTTTCAGGGATACGACCAACTGGTGTTTTGCATATAGGAAATTATTTTGGCGCAATACAAAACTGGTTAACACTTCAAGGTAACGCAGAGTGTTTGTTTTTTATGGCGGATTTACATGCCTTAACAACAGATCAAGGGCAAGATATTCAAAAAAGCACTTATGATACAGCAGCGCTTTATTTGGCATGCGGTATTAAACCTGGGTCTATTTTTATTCAAAGTCATATACAGGAGCATACTGAGCTTGCGTGGATTTTAGCATGTCATACATCTATGGGTTGGTTGAATCGCATGACACAATTTAAGGAGAAAGCCTCCAATAAAGAAAAAGCGAATTTAGGGCTATACGCTTATCCAACACTTATGGCGGCTGATGTGTTGTTATATGATGCAACGCATGTGCCTGTTGGTGAGGATCAAAAGCAGCACGTAGAGTTGGCACGTGATATTGCGATTAGTATGAATAGCAAATATAAGCATGATATTTTCACGGTTCCAGAGCCGATGATTCAAAAAATGGGCGCGCGAATTATGAGTTTACGGCATGCAGACCAAAAAATGGGCAAATCGAATGCATCAGATTATGAGCGTATCAATTTACTGGATTCAGATGAGTTGATTATTGAAAAAGTTAAAAAAGCTACATCTGACTCTTTTCCTACTCTGCCAGAAACTATGAATGAATTAGAAGATCGTCCGGCAGTGAAAAATTTATACACCATTTATGCAATGTCGATGAAATTTACGATGGAGCAGACTGTTAAGTATTTTGAAGGAAAAAACTTCGCATTCTTAAAAAAAGAGCTATCTGATGCTTTGATAAATGTGGTAGGGCCAATTCGCGAAAAAGCTAAAACCTATCAAGAAGACAGAGCGAGTGTAACAAAGGTTTTGGAAGAGGGTCGTGAAAAGGCTCAAATCAAAGCAAGTAAAATGGTGAAAGGCATCAAAGATATTTTAAAGTTATGAGTATTTATTACCTGCTTTTTGGCGCAATTTTAGGTAGTGCTTTTAATATATTTGAAGGCATTGAGATGTCATCCGCTAGCACAGTTTTAGCTCTTATAGGTTTGATTGGTCTGAATCAATTACCCAAAACTTACAAAGGGTTTTACTTATTTGGTATTGCGTTTCATACAGTAAGTTTATTTTGGGTAGGGCAATCACTGAATTTTGCCAAATATACTATTGGTGTTGATCTTAGTTTTTTTGTCCCATTTGTGAGCTTTGCTATAAGTTTAATTTTAGCGCTTCAATTTCCTATTGCTTTGAGGGTAGGTGGCCGAAAATACTGGATAATTCCATTTATGCTATTAGATTTAGTGCGGTCATTTAGCAGTTTGTTGTTTCCGTGGAATTTTATTGGTTATACTGCGACTTTGTGGCTATCGAGCTTGAGGTTTGTTGGTGTTATTGGAATGTCTGCTTATACGCTACTTTTAAGCCAAATAAAAGATTTTCCAAAAAAGATTCAATTTGGTTTTTTAGGCTTATCTTGTGTTTTGATAGTAGATCATTATTTTTATCAGCGCATAGAATTTCAGCGATCTCCTTATACCGTGAAAATTGTGCAAACAAATTTCTCCCGAGACACAAAGATATTAGAAGATCACACAGATGAAATTATGGAACTTTCATTAAAAGGTGATAGGGTAGCATTTATCGTATGGCCAGAATCATCAGTCTTAAACTGCTTATATAGTTATCCAGAATTGCGTGGTAAAATTTCTCAAATTATTCCAGAAGGCACTCAATTGCTTTTAGGGCACTTGCGTATTGAAACAGGTCTGCACGTATGTGTTTCTGCTTTGGATCATATAGGAGATATTGTGTCGACTTATGATAAGCAGTATTTAGTGCCATTTGGTGAGTATACACCTCTTTCATGGATTCCAAGATTATCGCATGGAACGCGTTCATGTGAGCCAGGTATATTTAAAAATGTGCTAAATACTATACCTAAAGCTGCGCCCCTGATATGTTATGAAACAGCTTTTCCTTATTTGCTGAAGAGTTATCGAGATGCCAAATGGATTGTAGCTGTATCAAATGATGCATGGTTTGGGATATCAAATGGTCCTTATCAGCATTTTCACCTTGCAAGGTGTAGGGCGATTGAAGAGAAAAAGCCATTTGTAAGAAGTGTGAATGCAGGGGTATCAGGGCTTATTGCCCCAAATGGGCGTGTGTTGGCTCATATCCCATTCCGGGAAACAGGAGTTGTTGACACTTTTCTTGTGTTTTAAATAAAAAAGGCGGCTTTTTAGCCGCCCATCTATTCATTTGTGTTTGTAGGGTAATCAAATAAATATAAATAAAGAAAAAAATGCGTGTGTTTTTACTGCGGCGGCGATCTTATACTATCATGATTTGGACATATCTTCTCAGCAAAAACTCGCTTTTTGTTTTCTAGTTCTAATTGAAATAGATACACAAATCTCTCCACTAAAGTTGCTTACGAGGCATGCTACCTATATTCCAATGCATATAATTAAAATTGTGTATATTTTTTTATCTTTTTTAGTTTGTCTATTGCAAATTTACTTAAAAAAACGTTAGATTATTTCTGACCCGCCTTTAGAAATATATATTTAACTTAGGCTTTATTTGAGATAATTTTTAAATTTTTATATGGGGGAGAGCTGAATTAATCAGCTTTTGCAGACTCTTTTTTTACTACAGTGTCTTTTGATTCATTTTTTTTTAAACCAAGGCTGATGCGTTCTTTTTCAGGACTTACATCCAATACAACTACCTCAATTTCTTGCCCTTTTTGATACATTTCCGTTGCATTAGCTGTGTTTTTATGTGCAGTCTCTAAATCAAGAAGATTAACCATTCCATCCAATTCAGGCGTAAGTGAAACGAATATACCGAATTCAGTTACATTTTTTACCTGCCCTTTTACTACAGTGCCTGCTGGATGTGCCTCAAGATAGGCTTGCCATGGGTTAGGAAGACAGCGCTTATAACTTAAGCTAACGCGTTTTTTCTCTAAATCTACATCCATAATTTTTACTTTTACTTTTTGATTTTGTTTCAAAAACTCAGCAGGATGAGCATTTTTCTTTGTCCAGCTAATTTCTGTAATGTAAATTAAGCCTTCGATACCTGGCTCTAGCTGAACGAATGCGCCATAGTCAGTTAGGTTTGTAATCTCACCTGTTACCTCATCGCCAATTTTCAGCGAATCTTTAATTTCAAGCCAAGGATCTTGTCCAAGTTGTTTCATACCAAGAGAAATTCTTCCTGTCTCTTTATTGAAGCGAATAACCTTTACCTTAATTGTGTCTCCAACTTTTAATACATCAGATGGATGGTTGATTCTCTTCCAGGAAATATCAATAACGTGCAATAGACCATCAACACCCCCAAGATCTACGAATGCACCGTAATCTGTGATATTTTTCACCACACCTTCAACTATTTGATTTTCTTCGAGATCTTGAACAAATTGCATGCGCGCATCCGCTCTTTCATCTTCTAGATGAGCGCGCCTTGATACAACAACATTGTTACGAGCGCGGTCTACTTTAATAATTTTGAATTCAAGCGGAACATTGAGAATCTCTTGCGTATCTTTAATTGGTCTTACGTCAAGTTGACTCTTAGGCAAGAATCCAACAACACCATCAATGTTTACAGAAAAACCAGCTTTTACAAAGGCGTAAATTACACCTGTGATGCTTGTTCCATCTTTCATAGCGTTTTCAAGTTTAAGCCATACTTTTTCACGGTTTGCTTTTTCAACGCTCAAAACGATATCGCCAAGATTATTTTCTAGGCGTTCAACGTACACGTCGATCACATCTCCAACTTTAATATCTTCGCGCTTTTCAAATTTTTTAATATTTGCAAGAGATACTCTGCCTTCAGCTTTGAGACCAGCATCTACAACGGCCATATCGTCTCTGATATCTACAATAGTTCCTTTCGTTAGGAAGCCTTCAAAGTTTTTTCCGCTTTTAGGGATTGAATTCAATAATTCTTCAAAATTTAGTTCTTGTTCCATGTTTTCTTTTCATTTCAAGGGCTGTTTAGGTTAGCTTGGAAAAGTTTTGCTCATATTTACAAAATCGCCCTAAGTTCTGTATAAATATGCGCAAACCGCTACCTTCAAGTTAAACAATTTATGCGCAATTTACAATGTTGAGTTACGCAGTCTTTTTTTTCTTTACTTTGCTTTCAAAGAATAAAATGCCTTTATCTAAAAGGATTTTGGGGTGAGGGTACCATTCGATGATATTTTCATGATGTGTAACGCATACGATAGGTGTGCCGTTTTGATTAACGGTTTCAAGTAGTTTCATAATTTTTTGTGAATTTTCAATATCTAAATTGGCCGTTGGTTCATCGGCCAAGATGATAAGCGGTTTTGTGATGACTGCTCTTGCGATACAAACCCGTTTTTTTTGGCCGTCCGATATTTCGTCAGGTTTTTTTGCATATTCATATGACATATCTACCCAGTCGAGAAGTGCTTTTGCTTTTTCCATAGCAGATTTTTTATATTCACCTAAAATTTGCAAGGGGAGGGCGATATTTTCGCAAAGGGTGAGATGTGGAATCAGTTTTGAATCTTGAAAAACAATACCAATGTTTTGACGAATAGATGCAAGCTCTGCTTCGTTCATAAGTTTTGTATTCACGCCAAATACAAATAGATCTCCAAGAATAGGTTGTTCTTCACCATATATGAGTTTCAAAAATGTTGTTTTTCCTGCCCCATTTCGACCGGTCAGATAATAATAATCACCATGATGTATAGAAAAATCAAAGTGACTCAACAGATAAGGGAAATTAGGATAGCCAAAACTAACTTTTGAGAATTTTATAAGTTCCATATTTTTCGTTATGATTGTATGCGCTC
The DNA here is from genome assembly GCA_023898745.1 of Alphaproteobacteria bacterium. NCBI lineage: Bacteria > Pseudomonadati > Pseudomonadota > Alphaproteobacteria > Alphaproteobacteria bacterium. The sequence continues at coordinate 59,540 of CP060237.1, read as the reverse complement.
GTCATCACGAGGCGCGCAGCGCCGTGGTGATCCATGATGGATGGCCACGACCCCTAAGGGGTCTCGCCATGACGACTTATCGCATAATTACGCCTCTTTATTTATGTTAACCCGATTTTAACCTGTATTTGCAACCTGTATAGCAAGGTAGTAAACTCACTTATGCTTTGAGAGTTATTATATTATGACGATTCATAAAGAGGGTCGCGTTTTTGTTATTTTAGGCGCGATTTGTACAGTTTATGCTTTTTTGGAAGTAAAACCATTTTTTTATCCCTTGTTTATTATAACAATTTGGATTTTCTATTTTTTCAGAAATCCACAACCACATTTGCCTGTCAATGAAAAAGTTATGGTAAGTCCTGCTTCTGGAAAAGTTGTGCTGATTCAAGATGTTGTCCCACCAAAAGATTACGATCTAGGCGATGGACCCGTTACACGTGTAAGTATTTTTCTCAACATTTTTGATGTGCATGTAAATCGCTCTCCTGTTACAGGAACAATTTTAAAAACGATCTATAAAAAAGGTCAATTTTTGAATGCTGCTTTTGATAGGGCTAGTGAGGTGAATGAAAGTAACACCACAGTGATTGAATATAAAGGCAAGAAGATGGCTGTAAAACAGATTGCAGGCGTTATTGCTAGGCGTATCGTATGCTCGGTTGAAGAAGGGCAGGGCGTTGAAAAGGGTGAAGAGTTGGGAATTATACGCTTTGGAAGTCGTGTGGATTTGTATTTTCACAAAGTTGTTAAGCCATATATTCAAGTTGGACAAAAAGTGCGCGTAGGAGAAACGGCGATTTATGAAATTTAAGAAGCGAGTTGCGCGACTTAGGCAAAAACAAAAAGAGATCAAGCTCCGCAATTTGATTCCAAATTTTATTACACTCATTTCTTTGTGTTTAGGATTAACGGCTATTCGTGTATCTTTCGAGGGTTTATTTGAGAAGGCAATTATTTTGATTTTAATTGCGGGTGTGATGGATTTTTTGGATGGCAAAACCGCCAGATTGCTAAAGGTCAAAAGTAAGTTAGGCGCTTATTTAGATTCTTTGGTTGATATGGTGAGCTTTGGTGTGGCGCCAATGTTTGTTATGTACAATTTTGCATTATCAGCACATCAAAAAGTTGGTTGGACTGTTTGTTTGTATTTTTCGGTTTGTATGGCATTAAGATTGGCTCGTTTTAACGCTATGATAGATGAAGATGCGCCAAATGTTGAAAGACAATATTTTTTCGGCGTTCCTGCACCTATGGGTGGATATATTATTTCCATTCCTTTGTTATTGTTTTTAGAAACTGAATGGGAATTCTTGAAAAACTTTTCATTAAACTTTGTTCTTATTTGGGGAACAGGCGCCTTAATGATATCAAAGCTTCCTGTTTTTTCATTCAAATATGTACAATTTTCAAAACAGCAATTAAAAATTCTCGTTTTTGTGTTTTTAAGCTCTTTGCCGTTTTTCTATACACATCTTTATTTGATGCTAGGCTTGATAGGGGTGCTGAGTATAGCATCGATTCCTATTAGCTTCAATTACTATAAGAAAAATCACAACGAAAATTTATATTAAAAAACAAATAAATTTAATATTAAGTTATAATGAACATGAGATTTTTAAATTATATATAAATTATGGTTATAAGATGCAAAAATTGGGAGGAAATTCCATCCCATGCGCAGGATTGGGTTTTATTGGATTTAAACCATGTTCTGTTCGAGGGTAAAGATTTGGCACTTTCTCACAGATGCCAAGGTATAAGACATGCTTATAAGAAGAAATGGAGAAATGAAGGGACATATGTGAAGCATTGGGGGAATTTGTTGAGACAATGGCGGTTTAAGTTGATGCATCCAAATATCCCGCATTGGATTGAAAATTGGAAGCGAGATGGGCATACGGTCTTAGGTTTGACATCCCATCCAACAGGTGCTTTTGGTAAGGTGAAGGATATTGGGAAAGAGCGTTTACGACCTCTTAAAGAATTTGGCATAGAAATGTCTCAGGAATTCAGAAACTATATTTTTAAGAACTTGCCCTTTCCACACCCTGAATTTAAAAGCGGTGTTTTACTTTCAGGTCAGCAATTAAAAGGTATTGTATTATCAAACTTCTTTAAGCGCGTTATGCGATGTAAAAATTTGCCAAAACATATTTTGTTTGTAGATGACCAAAAATCGAATCTTGAGAGCGTGAAAAAATGCTGTGAGATTTGGAAAATTGGATTTACAGGGATTTTATATAAACCTGCGCGAGATCATATAGAAATTAACCCAGAAATGATTCGCGCGCAGTTTGATGAGTTTGAAAGGACAGGGATTTGGAAGGGCGATCAGATGGTCGCAGAGGAGCGGGGGTGATAAGCGCTCCGTTATGGCGAATCCGCCGTAGGCGGGTGTGGCCATCCACTATGGATCACCACGGCGCTTTGCGCCTCGTGATGACGATTCGGTGCTAGTCTTTATGATATGGATGGTTTCGCAATATTTGCTGCGCGCGGTAGATTTGCTCAATTAGTAGAATGCGAGCAAGTTCATGTGGAAACGTCATAGAGGAGAGTGAAATTTTTTGATGCGGAACAGAGAACAATTCTTTTGGGAAGCCTGTTGCAGCGCCTACGATAAAACATAGATTTTCATTGGGTTCTAAAAATTCAGAAAATTGCACGGAGGTCATATGTTTACCACGCTCATCCAGCAAAACAATTTTTTCTTTCTTTGGTTCAATTAACTCAAGATATCTTGGTGCTTTGTTGTAGGTGAGGATTTGGAGTTTCCATTGATTGATGCGCTTGGTGTATGCATTAAAATCAGGACAGGACTTTTTGCCTGTGGAGATGAGTTTGATCACGCTTGCACCGTCATGGCGAGGCCTGAAAGGCTCTGGCCATCCATATGGATTACCACGCGCTCCAACGAGCGCTCGTTATGACGACGCGCTTCATAGCCCTTCATACATTAAACCTAAAATAAATAATATCTCCATCTTTCACTTCATACTCTTTACCTTCCACTCTCAATTTTCCAGCATTCTTCACGCCGGTTTCACCATTATATGCAACGAAATCTTCATATGACATGACTTCAGCTCGGATAAATCCGCGTTCAATATCTGTATGAATCTTGCTCGCTGCCTGTGGTGCTTTGGTGTGTTTCTGCACTGTCCATGCGCGTGTTTCTTTAGGGCCAGATGTGAAATAAGTGATAAGAGCTAGTAATTTATATCCTTCTTGAATTACGCGATCCAAACCGCTTTGAGATAGTCCTATTGCTTCCAAAAACTCTTGCTTTTCTTCTTCTGTCAGTGCGCATAGCTCCGCTTCTGTTTTTGCGCATAAAACAATTACAGGTGCGCTGGATTTTGAAGCATATTCCTGAACACGTTTCACATGTTCATTGATTTGCGCTTCAATTGAGTTGCATACAAATAACACAGGCTTTGCTGTGATGAGATCCAGTGAGCTATTTGTTGCTTTTTGGCCATTTTGGAGTTGCGCGAGCGCTTCTTCTAATAATTGCAATCGTTCTTTTGCTTCTTTGTCGCCAGACTTAGCTTTTTTCATAATACTATCTTTTTGGCGTTCGCATGATTCTAAGTCTGCAAGCATAAGCTCAGTTTCAATGGTTTCAATATCCCTTATTGGATCTACAGAATCATCTACATGGATGATATTTGGATCATCAAAACATCGTACAACATGGATAATGGCATCAACGCTGCGAATATGGGACAAAAATTTATTTCCCAATCCTTCGCCTTTATGCGCGCCTCGCACAAGTCCCGCAATATCAACAATTTCCAAGGATGTTGGGAGTGTTTTTTCTGACTTGCTGATAGAGGAGATTTTTTGAAGCCTTTCATCCGGCACAGCAACAATGCCCGTATTAGGTTCTATTGTGCAAAATGGATAATTTTCAGATTGCGCCTTGACGGTTTTCATTAATGCATTAAAAAGTGTTGATTTTCCTACATTTGGTAAGCCTACGATGCCGCATTTAAATCCCATGTTTGTGCAGTGTGGGTTGGATTATAGCTTATTATACAGGTTTTTAGTGGAAAAATAGTTAGATTATTGTGTGACTCAGGGTCTACGTATGAAAAATCTTTTTGATGCACGATATTTTAAGCGCGTTTATACAAAATCTATTTGTATTGTAGAGAGGACCCTCCTTTCCAATTGTTTATAGAATTGCTAACATTCTTCGATATGCTAGTAATTTTTTTTATGAACTCTTTTCAAAAAGAGCTCGGTGAAGCGGCGAAAAAATGTGGAGTTGTTTTGCCGTCTTATGACAAAGATCAGCGGATAGAAACACTGAATAATAAAGGATGTATGGATCCAAATCCTGATTCAATAAGTTTAGAGTTTATAAAATTTTGTGGGACCGCACGAAGAAAAATCAATGTTTTGGAGATTGGTCCTGCTTATGGCAATACGGCTATAACTATTTCTGCAGATCAAAAATTTAACGGAACTTACACCGTCGTTGATACCTCTGAAGACCATATAAATATCATAAGAGAGCGTTATCGCGCTAAACATCCCAATGGTCGATTCATGGAGTATATCGTAGGATCTTTTCCTGTATGTTTCCAAGGTGTGGAGCCGCATCGTCGTTATGATGCTATTTTAATGGCACATGTTTTACATTTTTATCAAGAAGATGTTCTTGACGCAATTCAAGCGTGTTATAAACTTTTAAAAAAGGGAGGTAGGGCGTATATTATTGCAAAAGCACCTTATTCTATAAAATATCAGTCATTTATTCCTGTTTTTGAAAAAAGACTAAAGGATAAAAATTGCAAGTTTCCTGGGCTTGTTGATAATATGGCGGCATTTGTTAATCTAGCAACCGTTTCAAAGCAAAAATTAAAAACGCTTCAAGGGTGCAAATTTCAATTTTTTGATAAGGATATTTTAAAAAAGTGGTTTGAAAACGTTGGATTTAGGACCATCTTTTGTCAGGAGCTGTCTTTAAACTTTGTCTCTGATATGTGGGAAGCGCCACAAGGCTATAAAGGTCGTGAGGAAGTGGGAATTATTGCAGAAAAGTCATGATTAACGTGAAAAGAATTCCTTTACAATCATCGCAGGAATTCGCCCACCACGAGAACGTTCGTCCATGGTATCTTCTTCACGCTGTGTGTCGCCTCCAACCCATATTCCAAATGCTAGATCATTTGCGCGGTCAGCGTAATCTTCATCCTTATCTGCGCTAGGCTTTTCTTCATAGTACCCAATCATCCATGCATCAGAGTTTCTATTACTTCCCGTTTTGCCTGAAATTTGCCGACCAATTTGTGCGCGTTGACCTGTTCCTCGTTGCACGATATCATTTAATGCAACGCGCATCTGGCTTAGAGAGGTGTCGGACATAACTTTTTTACCTTTGTTTTCAATATGCTCATATATAACTTCGCCCTTAGCATTTTTAATATAAAGCACTCCATAAGGGCTAGGTAAATAACCTTCATTGGTAAAGCTTGCATAAGCAGCCGTGAGGTCTATAAGATTTGCATCTCCTGATCCTAAGGCGATTGTTAAATCATCTGGTTGTTTGGTATAAATGCCCATTTTTTTGAGTGTATTTTGTATGCGTCTGATTCCAATGTTTTCTGTCAATCTTATAGGCACAGCATTCACAGAGTTTACAAGTGCATCATGCAGGGTAATAGAGCCGACGGATTTCCAGTGGAAGTTAGACGGTTTCCATGAAGAGTCTTCTTTTTCAAAAGGAGAGTCATCAATATAATCTTCTGTTGAATAACCATTTTCTAGAGCAGCAAGAAATATTAGCGGCTTAATTGCTGACCCTGCTTGTCGTTGCGCTTGTGTAACACGGTTAAATTGGCTGTTGCGATGGTTAATGCCACCGATCATTGTGCGAACAGCGCCATCAGGACTCATAGTGACAAGCGCCACTTCTTTAACGCCTAATTTATACCCTTCTTGTTCCATAACTTTTTTACAAGCTCGCAACGCTTTTTTCTGGAGTTTTACATCAAATGTCGTGAAAACCTCAATATCTTCCATATTATCTTTATCAATACATTGACCGATTGAATCATAAACCCAATCTGTGAAATATCTTAAGTTTCTATTAGGACTGCTAAATTCTTTATTTATATCTAGGAATCTATCCGGGTCATCAATATAATCACACTCTTTCATGAGAGTTAAAACAGTTTTAGCGCGCTTTAAACACAGTTCTTGGTTGTTGTGAGGAGAGTATTTAGATGGCGCTTTTAATAAACCAGCCAAAATCGCCGCTTCAAAAAGCGTCAGTTTTGATGCGTGTTTATCAAAATAATGTCGAGAAGCTGCGTCAATCCCATAACACCCAGAGCCAAAATAGACGCGGTTAAGGTATAACGTTAAGATATCTTTTTTTGAGAATTTTAATTCTAACTGAATAGCCAAGATAAGCTCTTGTAGTTTGCGTTTATAGGATTTGTCGTTATAGTTAAAATGTTTGTTTCCTACAAGAATTTGCTTAGCCAATTGCTGAGTTAAGGTAGATCCGCCTTGCACAATTCTTCCTGCCAAGCGGTTTTTAAACATGGCTCGCGCAATGCCCGTAATACTAATTCCATGATGTTGATAGAAGTGTCGATCTTCTACTGCAACAAAAGCTTGCGGCACATAAGAGGGCAGTTCATCCAATGGAACGATATTTGTAAAATAATCTCCGTAGACAGCTAGAGTGTTATCATATTGATCTTTAATCACAACAGCGGGTTTTCTGAACTCAGTGTAAAGTTCGTTCAAAGAGGGTGTGTAGTAAATGAGCAAAAAAATCAACGACGCAATTGTTGCGGTTAATGTAAAGAAAATGATTTTTAGAATCCTCTTAACTTTTGCAAAGAATGTAGCAATTTTTTTCTTTTTTTTTGTGAATTGTTTTTTTGTTTTTTCCCAGCTCATTTTTTTGTCTCTATTATGAGGGTTCTTGTGATAATACTTTCTTTAACGATACGACTTTCAAGATAAGAAATAAAGGGATAGACTTGGGATTTGCTCAGGATGATACACGAAAAAAGTATGCTACAATGCCCAAAAGATCTGTTGAAAAAATTATGCTTTTTATATACCTCTTGCTATTTGTTGTGTTTTTGGTGATGGCATATTTCAGAAAAGAAATTTCTAGGTTTGTTGTAAACTTGGTGTTTCGTTTTTTGCCAGAAGGTTTAGCTGCGTTATTAACAGAAAGATTAACAAGAATTTTCTTTGCTCTTGAGATATTAATTCTTTCTAAAGCGATGTATCCGTTGTATGAAATTACCAAATATTTTTGGTTATATAATATTATTTTCACAGGTGTGGTTTTAGGCAGTGTTGTGATTGGGCTTGAAGTTATGAGCGCATTTTTTCTTTACACGAGACAAAAAAGCGATTTTTTAAAAGAGGCTGATTCTATTGATTTAACAAACTTTTTGACAAAGATTTCAAAGTTTATAATTGTTTTGATAGCTATTTTAACGCTTTTGAAGCAGTATTCCCAAGATGAATTTAAACTATCCTCTCTTATTTCTTTCTTGGGGTTTTTAACCGCTGCAATTTCATTTGCTGCTAGAGAATACATCGCAAACTTTTTTGGTTCTATTGGTATTTTATTCAGCAATCCCTTTTCTAAGGGCGATAAGATTTTTATTGAAAACACAGAAGGTATAGTAGAGTCTTTTGGCTTTCAACAAACAGCTATTCGCCATAAAGATCAATCTATTGTATACATCCCAAATGCAAAACTGATTGTTCAGAATATATATAAAAATAAATCTCGGATGAAAACAAAACCTATTTTGGTGGATTTTTATATTTCAAGTCATGTGAAGGAAACTGATGTAGATAAGAGCTTTGCAGCTATTGTGACAAATCTGACGGCTTTTGATGGTATGGTGAAAAATAACAAACCAGAAGCGTATATTTCAGAGATTGCTCATGGGCTGTTTAAGGTGCATGTAAGAACGACAGCAAAATCTTCTGAGAACACCGATATTTTGAGGCAAAAAGTGTTTATGATCATTCGAGATGAGTTGATGAAAAATAATATTCAGTTTGAGAATGAAGGTGAGTCAAATTAGCTTGTCTTAACCTTGACTGTATTGAAGGCATTTATTGCATAAACCATTGCTACACCCGCAAGAGCAGCCGCAACCACTGCGCCAATTGCGGCGACCCAAGTGAGAGGATGAACTGTATCAATATCATCTACATCTGTTTGTATATTGTCTAATTTAGCTAAAATATCTTTTTCTGCGCTTGGAGTGAAAAGGTTTAGATTGTTTGGGATGCTTATATCTCCTGTTGCTGATATAAATCTTGTTGAAGTTAATAATAGTGCGCTTGAAGGAGGGAAGTTTGAAAAAGTAATAGTTTCCTCAATATTTGTTCCAGCAGCAATGTTTACAGGTTGAAGAAATTTCAGAAGATTGCCATGAAGATTGACAGTGATTTCAATAGCGGTGATCGCTGCGGTTGGTGAGGTAAATTTATAAGTTAGATCAACAGTTGTGGTTGTTGCAGACACGCCAGTTACGGATGTAAATATAAAGTCATTGATTGCCATTGTTTTGTGTATTATGCTTTTATGTTTTATTATCTCATAAAATTAAAATGAATTCAATTTAAAATTGTGGGTTATATTTTATAGTCAGGCTTTTATTGTTATAAGGAATTTTAAGCTTATAAGCATGCAAATACATACGATCTGCATGCGCTCCGTGGTATATATCATCTCCAACAATAGGTATTTTTATTGCAGCTAAGTGAAGGCGGATTTGATGTTTGCGTCCGGTATAAGGTTTAAGCAAGATTGCGTGATAATTTTCAGTTTTTCCAATATATCTGTAGCGTGTTTTTGCTGGAACATCATGTAAAGGTAGATCAGTAACACCAGAGGCAGGGTGGGGTTTTTTGTCTGTAAGCGCAACATAATACTTTTGAATTTCTTTGTTTTTGAACTGATGCATCAGGGTGTTAGCGGCTAGTTTATTTTTAGCGAGAATGAGCAGTCCTGTTGTTTTTTTATCTAATCTATGGACCAAAAAGTAAGTTTTATCAGATGCATTAGCCATATCATTAATGCTATATTTCACATTAATTCCGCCTTGGGTTGCGATATTATAAGGCTTGTTGATCACACAAAACTCTTCATTTTCATACACAACAAGTTTTAAAAATTTTTGATATAAATGCAGATCTTTGGATTTTTCACTCACAGCTTTAAAAGCCTCAAAGCTAGGTGGGTAGGTAATAACATTTCCATCAGATACCTGATGATTACTTTTTTCTTTTTTCTGATTGACCAAAATGAGTTTTTTACGAATCGATTTTTCAAGCAAAGATTGTGGTAAATTTTTAAACTGCTCTCTTAGAAATCGATCTAGGCGACCTATGAAATATTTAGGAACAGTAATATGAGGCAAAAAAATAAACACTTTTTTTGCCAGAATACACAGCTTTTGTCTATTATGAAAGTGGAAATGCAAAAGTGATAAATTTATGGCAAGAAGTAGTTTTCAAAAACGAAGAATTAAAAGATTTGTTAGGCGTATTTTGATGCCGATCGTGTTAGCTTTTAGCACCGGGTTTGGAATTTTCTTTTTTTATAACAGTTATCATTATCGTGTTATGAATCGGATTTATAATCAATTTATTGATACTTCTATGTTAATAGATATGAGATTGAAAGATATTCATATTTATAATTGCTCTCAAGATAAGCAGCAAGAAGTTTTGAGGCGTATAAGTTATAAGAGAAACTCACCACTTTTTATTTATAATACCAATATTATGCGGCAAGATATTGAGCAATTGCCGTTTGTGAAGCATGTCAGTGTTCATAAAAAATACCCTCACGGTATTGATATATATATTCAGCAAAGACAGCCCATTGCTCAGTATAAATATCAAAGCCAATATGCGCTTGTGGATGAGGAGGGGGTGTTTTACGAATACAGCGAAGAGCCTCATAAAACACTTCCTGTAGTATCTGGCAGCAATGATATTTCAAAAATGTTTCCGCCGCTTTTTAAAACGATGGCGATGTATCCTGATATTAAATCTAAGGTTCAAGTTTATCAATTGGTTCGAGATCGTAGATGGGATCTAATTATGACAGATGGACGTAAGATTATGTTGCCTCAGCATAATGTGAAAGAGGCTCTGAATATATTCCAAAAAATGAAAAACAAAGACCATCGCGTGATTGATTTGCGTGTTAAGGGGTATATTTTCTTAGATAAATAGAGTGGCGGAAGCGACGGGACTCGAACCCGCGACCTCTGGCGTGACAGGCCAGCGCTCTAACCAACTGAGCTACGCCTCCGCTCTATATATATTCTAAGGTTTTTTTATTCAGAAAACAACTGTTTTGTGCATGAACGATTTGTTAACTTATGGTAAGCAACCATATTAATGGAAGAATAGGAAGGGTAGTTTCTGTGGACGGCTCGTTTATATCAATGCTTTCAACCCCGGGAATCGGTGTTTTAGCGGTGTTGATTTTTGTTTTATTACTTAGTTTGTTTGTTATTCGTGTTTATGTGACAAAAGCTGAGGATCTCTACAGATTGTCAAAATTTTTGTTTTTTGTATTTGGCGTGCAAAGTCTTTTGTTTTGGGCGGCGTCGTTTATTATTCATGAGGCTGTTGTATTTGCGCATACATTCTTTTTTAAAGTTGTGAACACAGCTACTATTTTTAGTGGCGCATTCTTTGTGAATGAATTTATTGATAGAGATTTATGGGCCAGATTAAGAAGGAGCAAAACTAGAGTTCCAACTTTTATTAAAAGCGTTGTAACTGTTATGGTATATCTTTTAGCGATTGCTATGGTGATACATTTTATTTTCGTAAAAGATGAAAGTTCTTTAGTTGTATTTACTGGCGCCTCTGCATTGTTATTTGGTTATGCTGCGAAGGAAATTATCGCACATATCTTTGCTGCGCTTGCATTAAGTCTAAGTCCATCTTTTCAAGAAGGTGATTTAATTATTATAGATGACAAGACGTTAAAGGTAGATCAAATGAGCTGGCGTTTTGTTAGGTTGGTGGATAGTAAAAACCAGAAATATTATGTTCCAAATTCATCGTTGGTTGAAAAATCTATCGTGAATTTATCTCAAATGGGCGGAAAAACGAAGGTTGAAATTGTCTTTGAAATGAGCTTATTGGATGATCCTAAAAAAGTTGAAGCTTTAGTCAAAAAAGGATTTGCAAAAATTTCAAATTATAATCCTGAAGAAGAAATTTTTATGGCAATTAGCAAAGTCCAAAACTGCTTTGAGTTTACCGTGCGTGTTCCGATAAAAGATTTAGAGGCATTTGGGCAGATTGGAAAAACAAAAACCGAGTTGTATGTGATGCTTTGGAAGATTTTAAGAGATAATAATATTCACTTCTACATTAACGAGATGCACGCTCACGATGTTTCACAACCGACTAAAACTTGAAGAAGCTTACTTTATCCCTGTTTTTTTTGGGGCAGGGGTTGTCAGTTACTTTTCTTATGAAAGCTTTCCATTTCTTTTAATAGCTTTTTTTATTTGCTTATTTGGTTTTTTAACTTACTATTTTCGCTATTTTCTTTTTCTTACACTGCTTTTTGCAGGATATGGGTGGATGCATATTCGTGCGAATTATATCGTTGATACGCAGTTCATTACTCAACCTGTCGAAAATATTAAACTCAAAGGTATTGTGGAAAATATAGAATTGTCTTCTAGGGGTCAGCGTGTGGTTATTGATATTGAAGATCACGACACTTTGAAGAAAGTGAGGTTGCGTGTGTGGAAAAGTGAAGATTTGATACCCGGGCAAACTATTGTATTTCGTGCGCATTTATTTCCATTTTCAGAAAAATTGACTCCTTATAGTTTTGATTTTAAACAAGCGGCGTTTTATCAAGGTATTAATGCATCTGGCCGTATTTTAAAAGTTATTCACAAAAGCGATCCACAAAAGAAATGGCTGCAGCGAGTGCGACAGGGCATTAAAGATCGCATTTTAAAGAATATGAATGGACCTGTTAAGAATTTAGCTGTGGCTTTGACTATTGGGGATAAAAGCGGAATTCCCCAAAAAACAAGAGAAGCATTCAGTAAATCCGGGCTTTCGCATATTTTATCTATTTCTGGACTTCATTTAAGTTTAATTGCGTTTTTCTTAATGTTCTTTTTTCGTCTGGTATTTAGCTTATTTCTCATTTTGCATGAACGATATCCTATGTATAAAGTGACACCCATTCTGGCTTGGGCATTTTTATTACCATACAACTTTATCTCAGGTGCAGGATTTCCCGTGCAAAGGGCATTCATTATGATGTCTTTGTTTATTTTGGGTGTAATTACAGATAGACGGACAGTGTCTTTATATTCAGTGTGCTTGGCGGCATTTTGTATTATGTTGGTATGTCCTGAAAGTGTTATGAGTGTGAGTTTTCAGTTATCTTTTGGGGCTGTTTTACCTATCATCGCATTTTATGAAAAAAATACCTTACCCGCATTGGTGAAGCCGCTAGTGTCTACAATTGTTGCAAGTATCGGAACGCTGCCATTTAGCATTACAGTTTTTAAATATATAACGCTACAAGCGATGACAGGGAATATTCTGGCATTACCTTTATTTTCTTACATCATCATGCCTCTAACGATGTTATCGTTTTTAGGGATTGGATATTATTTTTTAGAAGTGACTTTAAATTGGCTTGTATGGATCGCAAATTATGTAAGTTTTTTGCAATGGTCATACATTCCTGTGCCAGCAACTTCCACGCCTTATTTTTTGTTGCTTTTTGTGATTGGAGGGCTTTGGGTGTGTTTAATTCAGAACAAATGGCGATTTTGGGGAATTGGACTCATTTTGTTATCCCCTTTGTTTTATAAACCTGTAACAGCGCCTAATGTGTTAATTAGCCCAGATGGTATGGTTCGCGCATGGAAGGTGAATAGTAATACTTACTATACGGATAATTTGCGAGGTGGAAAGTTTTATTTGGATGAGTGGGAGAAGGTGTATGCGATAAGAATTTTTCGAAATAAGTAAAGGTTCAAGCATTAAAAAAAGCACGCTCTTAAATAAAAGGAATTTTTTATAATGTGGCTTAAGGTTTTTTACGGTGGATAATGGTATTTTTACAATCAAAAAAATCAAGTTAAAGACTGGCCAGAAAAGGTTTTTGATCTTTTTTTAAAAATGGTCGTGACAGGTATTTGCATTTAGAATATTGTGATATGGATCATAGGCTGAATACATTTGAGGAAATGGAAGAAAAAACTTATGCTGAAAAACGCGAATGGTTAGAATCTATTTATTCTTTATAGAGAAGGCTCATAGAGAGTGGTTTTGGTGTTTTGATGGCTAGATATGCTGCAAATGATTCCGGGGGCGGTAAACTTCCAATTAGTGATTGTTAGGAGCTTTCATAAAAATATATAAATTCATTTAATTTTATGATATAATTAAAGCAAAAGAATAATAATAGCCGAATATGTCTAAAATTTTCAGATCCTTAAAACAAGACTTAACAGAACTAGAAAAACAGTATGAAGCAAATGGAACAGTTGATTGGGCAACATTCTTGTCTAATAAAGAAGCGCATCAAAAGAAAGTTATCGAGATACGCCAAGAAGATCTTGATGAAGGAACTTTGCGTGTAACACATCCGTGTATTCTTCGTTTAAAAGAAGATATTCAATTTAACCCAAACCGTGCGAAAACATGGTTAAATAAAGATCGTCAAGTAACAAGCAATTTTTCAGAGGCTGTGGCGCTTGATCCAAATCGTGAGCTTGATTGGTTTCCTTCACATAGCGTGCCTTCTAATATAGCGCAATATTTTACAGGCGATGCTGCAAATGCTTACAGACTCGGATTCTTTGCTGCAATTACGATTGAAGCTGAAGGTGTAATTTTAGATCTTAATGGTTGCACACTAGCTCAAAGTAAAGAACATGCGCTTTTCCAACGTTTTTTCGCGTTAGTTGAGCTTGCTGATCAACCATTTATTATGAACGAAGGTCCTACAGATTTTGGGCATGAGCTAAAATCTGCGAAGAAAGTATGGATTAAAAACGGAACGCTTGGTTTCAACTCACACCACTGCATTCATGGAAATGGCGCAGAAGATATTTTAATCACACATGTAAATTTTGAGAACTTTGAAGTTGCAGCCTTGAGTTTGAATGGTTCAAGACGCGTCGCCCTTGTAAGATCTCATATCAAAGGAAATCGTAAAGACGCCCCTGTTTTGGCATTATATTCGGCGGCAGTTTTCAATGTGCGTTTTGCAAGCGCATTGCAACACTTAAATTTGTTAACAGAAGAGGTTGAGGTTGCATACTTAAATCTTAAATATACGGTAGATAAAATTTTCAACGATATAATTTTTGGTATTCGCGTTGGCAGAAGAGTGATAAAAGGTCATATCAACTTAAATCCAAGGCATTATAACCTAGTTGGACAAATTGGCGACCCTTCATTAGTGATTTTTCATAACAAAGAAGGTGTTATTGATGGTCCTAGCTATGGTGTTCTATTCACAGCTCCAGGTGCGGCTGTTGGTCCATTTTTTGAATACAAAGATGCGCCTAAAGAAGCGGGTGATTTCGAAATGCTGCACTGTTGTGTTGAAAACATAACAAACAATCCTATAGAAGTTCCTTCTCTTGCAAACGCAAATGGTGAGGGTAATCAAGTGGGTGCATCAAATGAAGTAATCCAATTTTTCAATACATTTGATTGTGGATTTGGTATTAGAAATTCAGATGGCACTTATCAAGGAACTGTTGTTTCTGAAGTGCAATTTAGATTGCAAGCGCTTAAAAATAGCTTGGGCGAAGAATATCACAAATATTTTGGTTCACTGAATATCGATGAAGATTTGGTTAATTGGGCATTGCAAGGTGATGATAAGCTTGTTCTTATGCCATGTGAAAACAAAGCGGTTCTTATGAAAACGAAGAAAGAGTTCTTAGTGCGTTATCAAGGCGATGGGATGCATCATGTAATCAAAGGCTTCCTAGCGATTCGCGTTGAAGGTGTTGAGAATGTGTTGTTAGAAGATATAAGCGTTATTTGCATTGAAAACAAAGCGGAGTTAAGTTGTCCTAATATGCCATATAGTGGTCCAAAAGATGGTGGACATGATGGACAATCTGCTATGGTCGGAAGTTTTAATGGGCAAATTCGTGCTATTCACTTTTCCGCTGTAGATAATGTGACGCTTAATAAGGTAACTGTCAAAGGTGCGCGTTCAGATTACGGGAGTGTTTATGGTATTATGTTCCAGAACAAATGCACGGGCATGTATATCAGGGATATTATAATTGATGGATTGCATGCCGGGCGTCGTTTAGAGCATGCAACGCACGCAATGCCAAATCAACCACAAAAAGTTCACGGTTTGGTGATTGATTCCAGTTGTAAGAAATTGCATGGCATTAATAACGTGTTTGTAGGTGATGCATTAACGCAACCTAAACCACATAAGATTGAAAAAATGTGCATCGGTCTTGTAGAAGAAAAGCATCATCATCAGTATTAATTAACAACGTCATCCTGAGTCGTAGGCGAAGGAGATCTGCCTGCGACAAACTTAAGAAAATCCTTCCCTCACTTCGTTCGATCAGGATGATGGAGTTTCCTTTCATTTCTAAATGCTTTATCATTTCTTTAAAAATCATCATATCAAAAAATTTGTCTGAAACATCTTTGATGAAAGCTGTAAGAGAAGATATAGAACACACGGATCATAAGATTTATATCGAAGCATCTAAAGGGCAACTCCTTAAACTTCTTGCGAAAACAATAAATGCTAAGATCGTTTTGGAAATCGGCACGTTGTACGGGTATTCAACGTTATGGCTGCAGCAAGGGTTAAGCGAAGGAGGGAAGATTCACACCATTGAAAAAGACGCAAAGCGTTTTCAAAAAGCATCAGGATATCTAGGTAAATTTGATAATATCAAAATGCATTTTGGCGCCGCATCGGAAGTTTTAGAAGAATTTCATGAAATAGTCGATATGGTGTTTATTGATGCGGATAAAAATAATTACCTGACATATTTAGAGTGGAGCATTCGGCATTTGAGAAAAGGTGGTTTATTGGTAGCGGACGATACCTTGTTGTTTGGCGCAGTTGAAGGTAAAGCATGCGATCAAAAAGTAAGGGTGGGAACAGTTGAGCACATGAAAGCTTTTAATGAAAGGATTAAAAAACCACCGTTTGAAAGTGTAATGCTGCCTTATGAGGATGGGTTTACAGTCGCATTGAAAGTATTGTAGAGCGTCATCACGAGGTGCGAAGCGCCGTGGTGATCCACATTAGGTATTATGGAGATAGCCACGCCCGTCTTCGACGGACTCGCTATGATGCATATGCCTGCGTCAGAGTTTTAAAACAAAATATTGAGGTTTCCCAGCCTTTTCTTTTGCCATATATTTTGTAGTGACCAAAAAATCCGGTTTATCAATTTGCACAAACCCTAATTCAGAAATAGTTTCTGCATATTCCGGATGATCTGTGGCGGCATAAATATATTTTTTAGTTTTTTTAATAAGTTTATCTAAAAACGGTTTTTGAATGAGGCGGCGTTTATGATGACGCGCCTTAGGCCAAGGGTCTGGAAATAAGATGTAAGCAATATCAAGAGCTTTGTCTGGAATATTCCCAATAACATCATGGATACTTTCTGTTGTGAGCCAGACATTAGTCGACACATTTTTTTGCAAAAAAGATACAACGCCATTGATAAATGGCTCACATCCAATAAATTGAATATCGGGATGTTCTACAGATATGTGATTTAAAAACTCACCCGCACCAAATCCAATCTCAAGATGATAAACTTTAGCTGTATCAAAAGCGCCAATTTCCATTTTGGGGAGTCGTTCTTTCAAAAGCTTCTCCTGAAAGCTGCTTAGAGAGTGGCCTTTCCTGCGCCCATAAAAAGATTTCATCTGCTATGCAACGCGAGACGGTGCTTTTGAAAATGAGATTGTGACATTTTGTTTAAGAAGTATTTTGATGGTTTCACGAAACTTTTCTTCATCTTCTTCAGATAGTTCGGGCATTAATATTTCTTCTACGCCATTTTCTCCAATGATAGAAGGGAGGTTGATGCAGATATCATTCTCAGGTTCTGCCATATTAAGATTCACGCAGCAGGATAGGACTTGTTTTTGATTAAAGATATAACTTTCTAAAATTTTAATCACACTTTCTGTCGCGCCAAAATAAGCGGGTAAATCCTGATCTTCATAAATCATAGTTTGATGGGCATTTTTTACACCCTGTATCATCACTTCTATATCTTCAATTGCGATATCGTTTCTTTGCGCATACTCCACAAATGAAATGCCCTGAATAAATGTATGCTCAATAAGAGGGATCATATCATGGTTATGTGATCCAATAACTAGAGTTTGAATATCATTAATATTTACATTTAATGCTTTGGATAGAGCGTATCTAAAGCGATTAGTATTTAATACGCCAGACATTCCGACAACGCGATGCTCAGGTAGCGAAGCGCTTTTTTGGAAATGCCACACCATCGTATCGACAGGGTTGGTTGCAATAATAACAAATGCGTCAGGAGCGTATTTTTTTACATCTTTTGCAATTTCTTCAATCACCCCGCTATTTTGGAATAAAAGATCGGAATGTTTTTTACCTGCATAGTTTGCGCCTTCAGTTATAATCACAACATCAGAGTGCTTGATTTCTTCCATGTGTAAAGCACCTTTAACAGGGCAGGTAATAGGTTGGTTTTTGATAGCAAGGCTTTGCATAATATCAAGAGCTTTTTTTTCTGCATCTTGATAAGATTTTGTATCAACAAGGCACAAATCATAAATTGTTTTTTGGGCTAAGCAAAACGCTAACGTTGTGCCAAGTGGGTTTGCCCCAATAATTGATACTTTAATCATAACTGTGATCTTCTATCATTTATGAAGTTAGAGTGCATGATTTTTATATGCTTTGCAAGAGAAGCCAGTCCTTTAGACGGGGTATCTTTCTTGAAATTTTTTTAATAATTTTTGAAGCTCATTATGGTTTACTTGAGCAGTAGGCTCGACTTTGTCTCCTGAAAATCTAAGCTTAATTTCAGCGCTCCCAATATAATCTAATGCACATTCGCGCTTTTGTAAAAATGACACAATAGATTCAGATAGGTCAATATCATATGTGAGTTGGATAAATGCCGATCTTTGAGATTGAGGAAGGTGCAAAGCCTTTGAAGATAAGGGGCTCATATGAACTGGGAATGACTTGTTGAACGTTGTATCCCAGATAGGAACTTCTACTGTGGAAGAAAAAATTGTAAAAAACATGTCTTATTAACAATTAAACTCTATGATTGAGGCTAATACTTTAAAGTGAATTTGTCAAATAATTCAACCTCTTGAAAATTTGTGCTACAATGCGAAATAACGCCTTAATATCTAAATTTAAAATATAATGTCAAACGAAGAAATCAAAAAAATCCCCTTAGAAGAGGAGATGCAGCGGTCGTATTTGGATTATGCGATGAGTGTGATTGTAGCGCGTGCATTGCCAGATGTGCGAGATGGTTTAAAACCAGTTCACAGGCGCATCCTGTTTGCGATGAAGGATAATGGCTGGGATCATACAAAGCCACACAGAAAATCAGCGCGTATTACGGGTGAAGTGATGGCAAAATATCACCCTCACGGAAACGCAGCAATTTATGATGCAATGGCGCGTATGGCTCAAGATTTCAGTTTGCGAACAACGCTGATTGACGGTCAAGGTAACTTTGGTTCGGTAGACGGAGATCCTCCTGCGGCAGAGCGTTATACAGAAGCAAGACTTGAAAAAGTTACGCAAGAATTGTTACTGGATATCGACAAAAATACAGTTGCTTTTACGGAAAACTACGATAACTCTCTGATGGAGCCGACGGTTTTGCCGGCGCGTTTTCCGAATATTTTGGCAAATGGTGCGGGTGGTATTGCTGTTGGTATGGCCACAAACATTCCTCCACACAACCTGGGAGAGTTGCTAGATGCTTGCGAGGCTTTGCTTGGCAATCCAGAGCTAACAATTCGCGATTTGATGCAAATTGTAAAAGGGCCAGACTTTCCAACAGGTGGTACGATTATTGGCACGCGTGGTATTTATGATGCATTCAGTACAGGTAAAGGCAGCATTACGTTGCGGGCAAAAACAGAAATTGAAACAGGCAAAGGTGATAAAGAGAGTATTATCATTACGGAAATTCCCTATCAAATTAACAAAGCGCGTTTGGTTGAGCGTATTGCTGAAATGGTGCGTGATAAAGAGATTGAAGGCATTAGCGAGATCAGAGACGAATCAGATAGACATGGTATGCGAGTTGTTATAGAGGTAAAGAGGGATGCAAATGCGCAAATTCTTCTGAATCACCTCTATAAGTTTACACAGATGCAAGTGAACTTTAGTTCCAACGTATTGGCTCTTGTAAAAGGCAAGCCGCAAGCGCTTTCTTTGAAAGATTGTTTGGTGCATTTTATTGATTTTAGAAGAGATGTGATTGTTAGAAGAACAAGATTTTTCTTAGAGAAAGCTCGCGCTCGTGCACATTTGTTAATTGGTTTCGTAATGGCGTTAACGAATCTTGATAAAGTTATCGAAATGATCAAGAGGGCAAAAGATAAGAAAGAGGCTTTGGTTGAATTAATGAGCCATAAATTTGATGTGGATCAAATCACACCTTATTTGGAGGTTTTACACGAACCTATGGAAAATGCACATCATCTAACAGAGCGTCAAGCGGTTGCAATTTTGGAGTTAAGACTTCACAGATTGACTGCGATGGAGCAAAAAGACATTAAAGATGAGTTGATGCAAGTGACAGAAGATATCCGTGATTATATTGATATTCTTTCCTCAAAACAACGCGTTGATAATATAATGATCGATGAATGGAAGTATATTAAAGATACATACCCTTCACCAAGAAAAACGCTTATTGAGCAAGATGAAGCAGAGTTCAACGTTATAGACTTGATTCCAAAAGAGGATATGGTTGTAACTGTGAGTTTGAGTGGTTATGTTAAGCGCGTTCCAACTTCAACCTATCGTGCGCAAGCAAGAGGCGGAAAAGGCAAAAAGGGCATGAGCATGAAGGAAGATGATATCATTAGTGATATCTTCATTGCGAATACGCATTCGCAATTATTGTTCTTCAGTTCATTTGGAAAAGTATATCGTTTGCCGGTTTATCAATTACCTCAAGGCAATCCACAATCTAAAGGTCGCGCTTTGGTGAATCTGTTGCCATTACAATCAACAGAAAAGATTTCCGCAATCTTGGAGTTAAGCGAAGAAAATAAAGATATGTCTCTTGCATTTGTAACTTCAAAAGGTTCGGTGCGTAGAAATAGTATCCAGGCATTTGAATACATTCCATCCTCTGGAAAAAGAGCAATCCTTTTAGAGGACGGAGAAAAACTTGTTTCTGTTAAAGAATGTCGTGATGAGCAAGATATTTTCTTAGTGACACGCAAAGGTATGTATGTGAGATTTAATGCAACGAAAGTGCGTATATTCCAAAGTCGTTCTTCTACGGGTGTGCGAGGCATTAAGGTAGGAGCGGATGACGAGGTAGTATCTGTAGAAATTCTTGATAGTTTTAATCTGGACGTGGATGAGCGTGCGGCATATTTCAAGCAAGCTCGTGGACAAGAAGATGAAGGCGGATTGTTTGCGGACAGACATTTAGAGCCCTTAAGGTTTAAAGAGCTGGAAGAAAAAGAGCAAATGATCCTAACGATTACAAGTAATGGTTATGGAAAGAGATCCTCTTCGTTTGAATATCGCACAACACACAGAGGTGGCGTTGGTTCAAAAGCTATTTTGCTCAGCGCAAAAAATGGAGAACTTGTAGGCGCTGCGAGCGTAAAGCTGCATGAAGAAATTATTCTTATTACAGACACGGGGCGTTTGATTCGCACATCCATCGATGAAATTCGCATTGTGGGTCGTAGAACGCAAGGTGTGATTGTTTTAAGAATGGCGAAGGGTGAAAAAGTTGTTGGTTTTACCAAGGTGTCTATCGATGAGGATGCCGATTCTGAGGAAGTTGAAAGCTCTGAAGAATAAAGCTTTGCGGACTTTGGTAAAATTTGTTAGCATAAGGTGAGTTAAAAGAAAAACAAACACCGGTGTCGAGAGCTTCTATTAAATCAAAGGTGATCAATATGATCGCAAGCGCTGCTGAACTCGAAAAAGATTCTATTACAGAGAAATCACAATTTAATTCAGATATTATATTGGAAAGCCTTACATTTGCAGAGTTGCTTATGGAATGCGAAGAAGAGTTTGATCTTGATATTCCAATGGAGGATGCGCTAGACTTTAAAACCGTTAAAGATTTGGTGGATTATCTGTATATGAAAAAATCAGGAACGAAAGTTGCTAAAGAATCTCTTTAGGTTCTTGCTTATCACTGAAATGTTATCATGGCGAGCGGAGCGTGGTCATCCATTCTGGAGCGTCACGTCATTTCACTCCTTGTTATGACGAGACATCTCCTATGAAAGAATATTTTGATTTCCTAATTCAACATATAAAAGAAAGTGCGCTAGATAAAGAAGCTGTGCCTATTGCAGCGCTCCTTGTTTATCACGGTCGGATTATTTCTCACCATGTAAATGGTCGAGATCCATTAGAGCATGCAGAGATGCGTGTTTTGAAAGAAGGGCAAGAAAAATTAGGCGCAAAACTTAAGGATGCAGTTTTATACGTGACGCTGGAGCCATGTGAAATGTGCAAAGCTGCCATTTCATTATCCGGTGTGAAAAAAGTGTACTTTGGAGCTTATAATGACAAAAGTGTTGTGGATAAAAATATCGCGTATTATGGTGGATTTTGTGAAGAAAAATGCAGCGCTTTATTAAAAGATTTTTTTAAAAACAAAAGACCCTCTTGAAACCTTAACCAAAAAAACACTAAAATGAATTAGTTCCTTGATAGCTCAGTCGGTAGAGCAACTGGCTGTTAACCAGTAGGTCGCAGGTTCGAGTCCTGCTCAAGGAGCCATTTTTTATGGTGGCGTCACCATATTCTGTATGGCGAGTGTAGCTCAGTTGGTTAGAGCGCTAGGTTGTGGTTCTAGAGGTCGCCGGTTCAATTCCGGTCACTCGCCCCACTTTTTTATTCATATAACATGAAATATGTTAGAGGATCCAGATAGTTTTGAGTTGCGATTCTGTTAACAACATACAAAAATGCTATAACATTCCAGAACTTTGCAAACATAACGCTATCATCAAGTTCAGATAGCATCACATGCGCTGTAATAAACACAGTAGTGGTAAAAGTTAGACTGAAAAGAATTGATCCAATAGAAGGGCGTTTGTTTTTCGATAGACTAATGGAGGGGCGGACTAAAGAGATGGATCTTTGAGAGCTCGTTGGGGAGAGTGCTGCGGAGGTAGGGGGGTCTGAATAGAGGTAAAAAGCAGTAAAAGGCATAGCGTTTTGAATCAAATAAAGAGCTAATTCCTATGAATTTTACGGGTTTTAAGTGCGTAAATCAAATGTGCGAAAGACTGTTATTGTATATAAAATTTTTCTATAAAATTTCTTGTGATCGCAATATGGATGTTATAACATAAACTATATTGGTATAGATTGAGAAAGTATTAATGGCAAAATCGGCGATCAAAATTTCGTTGAGAGCATATGATCATAAAATGTTAGATCATTCCATCAAGGAAATTGTGAGCACGGCAAAAAGAGCGGGTGGTACAATTGTAGGCCCAATTTCTTTGCCAACACGTATTCGGAGATATACGGTTAACCGTTCTCCGCATATTGATAAAAAATCCAGAGAGCAATTTGAAGTCCGCACGCATAAGAGATTATTAAAGATTGATGCAACGGATATGCAAGTCATGGACAGTTTGACAAAAATGCAACTGCCTTCTGGTGTAAATGTAAAAATAGCATTAGATAAAAAAGGAGCATAAACAATGTTGAAAGGGTTGATGGCCAAAAAGCTTGGAATGTCCCAGAAGTTTGATGAAAATGGGCGGCACATACCCGTGACTCTATTGAAGATAGATGATCACTTTGTCCTAGAAAAGAAAGATAACAAACTTGTTCTAGGAGTTGGAGAAACAAAAGAAACGCGTGTAAATAAACCGCAGATCGGCTTTCTCAAGAAAAATAAATTACCAATAGTTCAAACAATGAAAGAATTCTTTTGTGATGACGTAAGCCAATACGAAATTGGGCAAAAGATTCAGGCAGATGCATTTAAAGATGTGGCTGTAATCGATGTTAGAGCGAAAACAAAAGGTCGCGGATTTTCTGGTGTTATGAAGCGTCATAACTTCCATGGTATGCGCGCATCTCATGGTGTGTCTATTTCACATAGAGCACACGGTTCAACAGGTCAATGTCAAGATCCAGGAAAAGTCTTTAAAGGCAAAAAAATGGCAGGGCATTATGGAGATGCATATCGCACAATTCGCAACTTGAAGATCATTGAAATTGATACGGAGAATAATGTGATTGTTGTAGGTGGCGCAGTGCCTGGCCCGAGAAATGGCTCTGTAATGATTAAGAGAGCAGGGGTGTAAAATGACTGTAGCAAAGAAGAAAACAGAATGGAATTCTATAGATCTTTCGAAAGTGTCATTTTTGAAAGACCTAAAATCTCTTAAAGTAAGAGATGATATTTTGGCGCGTGTTGTAAGATGGCAGCTTGCAAAAAGAAGAGCTGGAACACACGAGACAAAAGAAGAAGCTGAGGTTCGTGGTAGCGGAAAGAAATTATTCCGACAAAAAGGAACAGGCCGCGCTCGTCAAGGTGGAAGGCGTGCACCACACATGAGAGGTGGAGCGATTATTTTTGGTCCGCAGATGCGCGATCATTCCTTTAGCCTACAAAAGAAAGTGCGTCGTTTGGGTCTTTTGCATGCCATTGCATACAAACTACAAAACGATAACTTGAGTGTAGTGGAAAGTTTGCAACTAGGTTCGTTTAAAACAAAAGAGCTTGAGCAAAATTTGAAAGCTCTAACGCCATCTAATAAAGTTTTATTTGTAGATGAGCAAAACGATAACTTGGTTTTAGGGTCAAGAAATTGCATCGGCGTTGACGTTCTTCCAGTTATAGGACTTAACGTTTATGATATTTTGAATCATGATGCGTTGATCTTTTCCAAAGATGCGCTCAGCAAAGTAGAGAAGAGGCTTAGTTCAGATGATTAATACACATATTCTAAAAAAAGTTATGATCACAGAAAAGGCGTTAAAAGACGCTGGAATCTATGATGTTGATAAGAATTCAGAGCAAGTTTTAGTTTTTCGCGTTGATCCAAAGTCAACGAAAGATCAAATTAAGCGTGTTGTTGAGAATATTTACGATGTAAAAGTGAAATCTGTAAACACTTTAAATCAAAGCGGAAAGGTAAAATTTTTCAAACAAAGAAAAGGTAAGAGATCAGATTTCAAAAAAGCATATGTAATGCTAGAAAAGGGTTCAAGAATCGAGCTTGATCTCTTCAAGAAGGAGGGTGAAAATGCTCAAGTATAGTAAACCAATAACTCCTGGATCAAGGAGTTATATTTATACAGATCGTTCTGGGTTGTCAAAAGACAGGCCGCATAGAGCACTGACAGAGTATCATCATAGAGCAAAGGGACGCAACAACGCAGGTCGTATTACATCAAGGCATCTTGGTGGAGGTCATAAGCGTCTTTATCGTATTATCGATTTTAAAAGAGATGTACGTGACATTGAAGGCGTGATTACGAAAATTGAGTATGATCCTAACCGCACATGTTATATTGCGCTTGTTGAATACTCAAATAAAGAAGTGCGTTACATTTTAGCGCCACATTCTTTAAATGTAGGTGATAAAATTATAGCCTCTTCTAAGAAAGTGGACCCAAATGTTGGTTGTGCTATGCCACTTCGCGAAATTCCAGTTGGTCTCAATATTCATAACATTGAACTTAAGATTGGAAAAGGTGGTCAGGTTGCAAGATCAGCAGGTGTTTATGCAACGCTCATGGCGAAAGATTCTACGAACGCAACAATCAAATTAAAATCTGGAGAGATGCGTTTTGTAAATTTAGAGTGTTTTGCAACGATAGGAACTCTTTCAAACCCAGATCACAAAAACACGCAAGTTGGAAAAGCCGGAAGAAGCCGCTGGAAGGGTAAAAGACCTTCTGTTCGTGGTGTGGCGATGAACCCAGTTGATCACCCTCATGGTGGTGGTGAAGGTAAGACAGGTGGTGGCAGACACCCTGTTTCTCCTTGGGGTAAATTGACAAAAGGCAAGAAAACGCGACATAATAAAAGGACACAAAAAATGATTTTAAGACATAGAGGGAAGAAATAATGGCTAGATCGGTTTGGAAGGGGCCGTTCGTGGACCCATCATTAATTAAAAAAGTGAAGAAGTTCAAAGAAACAGGCGGAAAAGGTGCTATTAAGACATGGTCACGTCGCTCTACAATTATTCCTGAATTTGTTGGCTTAAATTTTGCGGTGCACAACGGTAAAAATTTTGTACCTGTATTTATTGTTGAAAACATGGTTGGTTGCAAGCTTGGGGAGTTTTCCCCGACACGTGTGTTTCACGGGCATGCTGGAAGCGATAAGAAAGGGAAGCGGTAATGTATAAAGCATCTTTATTGAATTTACGCGTATCTCCAAGAAAGGCAAACCAAGTGGTTTCTATGGTTCGCGGTATGCCTGTGTTTCAGGCGATGAGATCACTTGATTTTTGCAGCAAAAGAATCGCAAAGGATATTAGCAAATTGATACGCTCTGCTATGTCTAATGCAGAAAACAATTTTAATGCCGACATTGATAATTTGAAAGTCGCGGAAATTTGGGTTGGGCGCGCAACGCCAATGAGACGACTAAGATGGCGAGCAAAAGGACGCGGAGATATGATCGAAAGACCATTTTCGAATGTATACGTGACTTTAGAAGAAAGGAAGGCGTAAGATGGGTCAAAAGGTCAATCCGATCAGTTTTCGTATTGGTGTTAATGAGATATGGGATTCTAATTGGTTTGCAACACGTGCGAACTACAAAGATTTCTTGAGTGCTGATTATAACATCAGGAAGAAAATCAAAAAAACTTTTAGAAATGCAGGAATTTCTCAAATCCTCATCTCAAGAAATGAAGATCAAACAAAAGTTCAGATTCATGTTCTGAAAACAGGTATGTTGATTGGTAAAAAAGGGGCTGAGATTGAGCGTGTGAAAGCGACAATCGCACCTCTTATCAAGAATAAGCTTGTTCTTGATATTGTAGAGGTGAAGAAAGCTGATCTAAATGCCGCAATTGCCGCTCACAATATTGCTATCCAATTAGAAAAAAGAATTTCTTTTAGGCGTGCGATGCGCAGAGTAATGATGAGCGCATTTAAAGCTGGTGCTAAAGGCATCAAAGTTTCTTGTTCAGGACGCTTAGCTGGCGCGGAAATTGCAAGAACGGAGTGGTATAAAGAAGGTCGTCTTAGACTGCATACATTAAAATCTGCTGTGAGTTATGCCGTGGATACAGCTTACACAACTTACGGTGCTATAGGTGTTAAAGTATGGATCTATACCGGTGAGAAGCATAACTATAAGATGATGACAAGCTAAGGGAGAAAAGAGATGTTATCACCAAAGAAAACAAAATTTAGAAAAGCGTTTAAGGGTAGAATCAGTGGCGTTGCAACAGCGGGTGCAAAAGTATCTTTTGGTTCATTTGGTCTTAAAGCGCTTGCACCAGAGCGTATTACTTCAAGACAAATTGAAGCCGCAAGACGTGCTATCAGAAGGCACTTAAGAAGAGTAGGACGTCTCTGGATTAGAGTGTTTCCTGATATTCCTGTATCAAAGAAACCTGCTGAAGTTCGTATGGGCGGCGGAAAAGGTTCTTTAGAGTATTGGGTTGTGCGCGTACGCCCTGGAAGAGTATTATTTGAGCTAGATGGTGTCAGTGAAGATTTAGCGCGTAAAGCATTTGAGCTAGCAAGTGCCAAACTTCCAATTTCAACGACATTTGTAAGAAGAGAGGTGAGATAAGATGGAAGAGTTGACGCTTGAAGAATTACAAAAAAAGCTGGTATTATTAAAGTTGCAAAAGAAGATGTCAGATACTTCAAGACAAATGAAAGAATTGAAGAAGATGATAGCAAAGAAAAAGCGAGAGGAAAAAAATGGCTAATCGTATTATGGAAGGTAAAGTTGTTCGTGATCAGAACGATAAGACCATTACTGTAAGAGTGAAAACGATCAAAGAGCATGCCAAATATAGAAAACGTATTCGTTTATATAAAAACTATCAGGTGCATGATGAAAACAATCAGTATAAATTAGGGGACGTGGTGAAATTTTCTTCTTGTCGTCCGGTTTCTAAATTGAAGAAATGGGCTGCATATAGTGAAGGAGAAAAGAAATGATTCGTGAGCTTGGGCGATTAAAAGTTGCGGATAACACGGGCGCAAAAGAGATTATGTGCATTCGTGTTTTGGGAGGAAGTAAACGTCGTTACGCAAGACCAGGAGATGTGATTGTTGCATCTGTGAAGTCTATCATTCCTGACGCAAAAGTAAAAAAAGGTGAAGTGGTTCGTGCAGTTGTTGTGAGATCTAAGCAACCTGTTAAGAGAGAAGATGGATCTTATATCAATTCATCTGAGAATGCGGCTGTTATAATTGATACAAAAAACGAACCCATCGGAACTCGTATTTTTGGAACAATTTTTCGCGAATTAAGAGGTAAAGGATTTATGAAAATTATCTCATTAGCACCGGAGGTGTTGTGATGCAAAAGTTTAGAATTAAGAGTCGTGATCAAGTTTTAGTTGTAGCTGGTAAATATAAGGGTGCTACAGGTGAAGTGCAAAAGATTGATCGCGAAAAGGGTCGCGTGTTTATATCTGGCGTGAATGTAATTACACGAAACAAAAAAGGCCAACAGCCTCAACAAAAAGTTGCATCTATTGCTGTATCTAATGTATCTCTTTTCGTTGAGAAAGATGGAAAAAAAATTCCTTCCAAGGTGAAACGCATTGTTGAAAATGGCGTAAGCAAACGTGTTTTGGTTAAGACAGGTAAAGAGGTTATTGAGTCAGCTTATGTAAAGAAAAGCTCAAATCTGCTCAGCGAAGAAGCGGTGAAGAAGATCGTTGAAAAAGCAGCAGCTGAAGAAAAAGCAAAGAAAAAGACAGAAGTAAAAGCAGAAGAAGTGCCTGAAACAAAAGCTGCAGCTGTAACACCAAAGGCTACTAAAAAAACCGAATCGAAAGCTAAGGATGTAGCAACTAAAGCAGCAAAGAAATCAACAGACACGAACGCAAAAAAATCTACAACGGCTAAAAAAACCACTAAGAAAGCTGGAGAGGCAAAATAATGGCAACAAAAGTAGCAAAAGCAAAAACAGAAATGACGCATTATGAGACGCTTTACAAATCAGAGATTGCTCCTGCATTAAGAAAAGACTTAAAGCTAGAGAATGTTCATGAAATCCCAAAGCTTGAAAAAATTGTTTTGAATATGGGTGTTAGTGAAGCTGTAACTGATAATAAAGTTTTAAACAGTGTTCAAACTGAGCTTTCGAAGATTGCTGGCCAAAGGGCTGTGATCACAAAGGCAAAAAATTCTATTGCTGGATTTAAAATCAGAGAAGGAATGAAACTAGGTTGTAAAGTAACACTTCGCAGAAAGCATATGTATGAATTTTTGGAGCGTCTTGTGAATATAGCTCTTCCTCGCGTGAGAGACTTTCGGGGATTAAAAAACCGTTCGTTTGATAAGCAAGGAAATTATAGTTTTGGCTTAAAAGAACATATCGTATTTCCAGAAGTTGATTATGATACGATTAGCAAGATTCGTGGTATGGATATAACAATTTGTATGAAATCAAAAGCAAAGGAGCATTCATTGGCCCTTTTAAAAGCTTTTAATTTTCCTATTAAATAAAAAGAGGTAAGGATATGGCAAAATTTTCAAGCATATTAAAAAATTCAAGACGTAAAGATCTAATTGAGAGAAAAAGAGCAAAAAGAGCTGCTTTGAAAGCAACGATTTACAATAAAGAAACAAGCTTTGAGGATCGTTTAAAAGCTGTAATGACTCTTGCAAAAGAGCCAAGAAATTCTTCGGCAACAAGATACAGGAATCGCTGCAGTTTATCAGGACGTCCAAGAGCGTATTATAGAGACTTCGGTGTTTCTCGTATCGCTCTTCGTGATTTAGCGTCTTTTGGCGAGATTCCAGGTGTAAGAAAGGCGAGTTGGTAAGATGATAACAGATAAGATTGCGGATTGTTTAACGCGAATTCGAAATGCTCTAAAAGCGGGGCATAAGTTTACTCTTGTGCAAGATAGAAATCTTACAAGAGTGATTTTAGAGGTATTACAAAAAGAGGGGTATATTGAATCTTTTGAACCTCAAGAAAACTATAAGTTGAAGATTAATTTGAAGTATGTTGATGGAGCGCCAGCAATTAGAATTATTGAGCGTGTATCAAAGCCAGGGTGTCGTAAGTATATTTCTGTTGGAGATCTTGCGCCTTATTTTAACGGGCTTGGTGTAAACGTTTTATCAACATCTAAGGGTATTATATCAGACCATCAAGCAAAGAAGGAAAATGTTGGTGGTGAATTATTATTTAGGGTGTTTTAATTATGTCGAGAGTTGGATTATCAAAGCTAGCAATTCCTAGCTCAGTAAAACTTGAAGTTCAAGATGATCAAGTGAAAGTAACTGCATCAGGAAAAACACAAACCTTTCCTGTTCCTGAAGGTTTCATTGTAAAACAGGAAGGTGGAAAAGTAGGTGTCGAGCCTATTAATAAAGTGAATTGCAATAGAGCAATGTGGGGTACGGTAACACGTAACTTGTTTCAAGTTATTCAAGGGCTGGATAAGCCTTTTGAAAAAAAAGTTGAACTCAAAGGTGTGGGATACAAAGCCGCACTTCAAGGAAAAAAGCTAGTATTAGACTTAGGCTATAGCCATAAAGTGGAATATGATCTTCACGAAGATGTGAGTGTAAAAATAGAGAAACCTACAGAGTTGTTGTTTTCATCTGTTTCTAAACAAAAGTTAGGTCAAACTGTAAGTGAGATTATGAAGCATAGAAAACCTGAACCGTATAAAGGAAAGGGTATTATTCCTGCAGGTTACTTCGTACTAAGAAAAGAAGGGAAGAAAAAATAATGTCTCAAGAAACAAGATCGCATAGAAGAAAAAGACGTGTTTCTTACCGTGTGTTTTTAACAACAGATAAGGAGTATGTTATCTCTGTAAGAAAAACAAGCAAATATATGTATGCGCAGTTTGATTCTGTAAAAGAAAGAAAAACACTTACAGCACTTTCATCTCGTGCGGTAGAAAAAAAGAAATATAACAAAGAAATTGCCAAGAAGTTTGGGACTGAATTTGGTGAGTTGATTAAAAAGAAGTATAAGGCAGATGTGTCTGTGGCTTTTAATAGAGGCGGTATGGCGTATCATGGTTGTGTGAAAGAGTTTGCGGATAGCGTACGCTCAGTTGGATTGAAATTTTAGAAAGGAGGTTACGCTTAAATGAGTGAAATAGTTGAAAAGGATACAGAGCAAGAAATAGTTGGGGAGGAAACTTCTGCAGCAAAAAAAGATAGGCATGGTGGAGAAGGTCGTCGTAATACACGCGAGAGAAGAAATGACGATAAGAAAGAAGAATCTCAATTTATTGAGAAGTTGATTTCAGTGAGACGTGTAACTAAGGTTGTAAAAGGCGGTAAAAATATGCGTTTTTCAGCTCTTATGGTTGTTGGAGATGGAAAGGGTAAGGTTGCGTACGCTTCTGCGAAAGCTCGCGAAGTTCCTGATGCGATTAAAAAAGCTGCATTAAAAGCAAAGTCCAGTCTTATGAAAGTTCCGTTGAAGCATGGAAAGACGTTTCATTATGATACAAAACATGCCTCATGCTCTTCTAAGGTTTATATACGTTCCGCTAAGCCTGGTACGGGCGTGATCGCAGGTGGAGCAATGCGTGCTATTTTCGAAGCATTGGGTGCGCAGGATGTTGTGGCAAAGCGTTTAGGGACGAATAATAGTTATAACGTTGTGAGAGCAACATTCAATGCATTAAAAGTTATGGAATCTCCAAGGCAAGTTGCAAAAAGGAGAGGCCTTCAAATTACAGAAATGAATGAGCGCAAGAAGGCTCTTTCAGGAAGAATAGAAAAGAATGTTAAATAAAACTAAAGAAGTTGACACAACAAATGTCAATAAAAAAACAAGAAAACGCACTAGCGGAGAGATCTCTATAAGCGCTAACGAATTAAACACAAAAGCAGTTGAAGAGGTATCGATAAAAAGAGAGCTTGACGAAACTAAAGAAAAAGACAATATGATGAAAAATGATAAAACAACAAAAAACACTAGCGAGATGAGCTCTAAAATGAACACAAAAGAAGGTAGACCTGAGGAAGTTGCAATAAAAAACGAACTTATTAAAATAAAGGAACTGCTGCACAAGATAACAGGAGAATTGGACGAGATCAAAAAAAATCTCCCATCTAACAGGAGGGATGAGAGTCGCTTGCCTGGTTCACGGGAACGCTCAAGAGGTCAAGGCGGAAGCTTTTCGCCTAATAGAAGAAAAGAGGGCGCATTTGAGCGGAGTAATCGCGGAGATAGAAACACTTCATCCGATAGAAGAGAAGCAAGGTCATTTGATCGTAGGGATAGAGATGAGAGACATTTTTCATCTGACAGAAGAAGAGATAGAGATTTTGATCAAAAAAATCACAGAAAAGGGAAGGGCGAAAATGGCTTTTCCTCTGATAAAGGTCGAGAATATAAGGGTTTTTCTAAAAAAATTAGGAAAGGATAAAATAAAATGCTAAACAAAATTAGAGACAATAAAAGCGCGAAAAGTGAAAGAAAACTGCTTGGTCGCGGAATAGGCTCCACAAAAGGCAAGACCGCTGGTAAAGGGCATAAGGGTCAAAAAGCTCGCTCTGGTGGAGGTGTTAAGGGGTTTGAAGGTGGTCAAACGCCTTTGTACAGAAGGCTTCCAAAGAGAGGGTTTAAAAGTCACTCTGAAGAAACATATACTTTGACATTAGAAAAGATTCATCTATTCTTTACAAACGGACTTCAATTGGAGTCAGACGGGGAAATCAATTTGAAGCTTTTGCAAGAGCAAAAATTTGTACCAAATAAATTTAAAAAAGCAAAAGTGGTAGACTCAAAAGATAGAGATGGCTTCAAACATAAATTTCATTTTGATGGAGCATCTAAAGGTGCGCAAGAAAAAATTCAGAAAGCTGGCGGACAGTTTATCAAGAGAGAATACGGTGAGCGCAAAGAAGCAAAAAAAGAATATACACCAAAGAACAAGGTAGCGGCCAAAGCACCTAGAGCGGGCGCGAGCAAAAGAACAAAATCATAAAAAGGGCAGGTCATGAGTCTTGATCAACTTCTGAAGGCAAAAGATTTAAAGCAAAGAATTTATTTCACACTTCTGGCTTTAATCGTTTTTCGTATTGGATCTTATATCCCTCTTCCTGGAATTAACCCAGAGGTTTTTGCAACAATCATCAAAAGTCAATCCATTGGCTTTGCTGGAATGATGGATATGTTTTCAGGTGGTGGTTTCAGCAGAATGGCAATTTTTGCTTTAAACCTCGGACCTTACATTTCCTCAAGCATCGTTGTGCAACTTGTCTCTATGTGGTACGGACCCTTTCAAGCCTTAAGAAAAGAAGGTGAAATGGGAAAACGGAAGTTGAACAAGTATACAAGAATATTGACTGTATGTTTGGCTGTGCTTCAATCTTATGGATTATCTGTGTTTATTGAAAAAATGGGTATCGCATCAGAAATGGCACCAATTTTAGTTGATCCATGGTTATTTAAAGTTACAACAGTTTTAACAATTACAGGCTCTGTGTTGTTTTTAATGTGGCTAGGTGAACAAATCACCTCAAGAGGCATTGGTAATGGAACTTCGGTATTAATTTATGGTGGTATCGTTTCTGGTTTTCCTGCTCA
Organism: Alphaproteobacteria bacterium; assembly: GCA_023898745.1. Lineage (NCBI taxonomy): Bacteria > Pseudomonadati > Pseudomonadota > Alphaproteobacteria > Alphaproteobacteria bacterium. The sequence goes on along the minus strand of CP060237.1, from coordinate 26,517 downwards.
ACTTATGAAAGTTTTTGTAATTGGAAGGCAAGAGGGGTCTTATTATATCGTTCCACTTTTGTTGTTCTTTGCGGCTGTGGCATTCGCATTTGTTGTGTTTATGGAAAGAGCGCAATTGAAAGTTCCTATACAATACCCAAAGCGTAATGTGACTGTTATTGGTGGGCAAGATCAGCTACCTACGCATTTGCCGTTAAAGATTAACATGGCTGGTGTTATGCCTCCTATCTTTGCGCAGTCCATTATGTCATTGCCGGCAATGGTTATTATGCAAGCGTTTGCCGCTTCAACATTTGCGACATATTTTATGTTTTTGTTGCGTCCGGGGCATCCGTTAAATATGGTGATTTTTGGAACTTTGATTGTGTTGTTTTCTTTTGTTTATACACAGTTGAGTTTTGATCCAAAAGAAACGGCTGACAACCTTAAGAAGTCTCAAGCCTTTATCCCTGGTCTTCGCCCAGGTGTTCAAACAGAGGAATATTTGAGAAAGGTGCTATACCGTCTATCTGCCATTGGAGCGGTTTATTTAACAGGTATCTGCGTTATTCCACAGTATTTTCTTTCAAAAACCTCGTTGCCGTTTTATATAGGCGGTACAACAATTTTGATTATTGTGAGTGTGACAATTGAATCGATGTCGCAAATTCAGTCTTATCTGTTTTCACATCAATACAAGGGATTAATTTCACGAAAGAAAAGAAAATCATGATTATTGTTTTTGTTGGGCCTCCAGGATCTGGCAAGGGCACGCAGTCAGATATGGTCAAAGATATTTTAGATGTTGATCATATTGCTACAGGCGATATTTTGCGAGACGAAATCCAAAGAAAGACACCTCTGGGTGTTAAAATCAAGGACATCATCGAAAGAGGTGATTTGTTAGATAATAACGATATTCTTTCAGCCTTAGAAACAAGAATTACAAATATTCCTGATGAAAAAATTGTTATCTTAGACGGTTTTCCAAGAACGATCGAGCAAGCAAAATTGCTGCAAGAGAAATATACTGGTCCTTTGAAAGTTTTGCACTTTCATATAGATGAGACAAGATTGCGCGAAAGGCTTTTAAGTCGTTACAGTTGTGCTAATTGCAGTGCAGTTTACAATGAAAAAACAAATCCAACAAAAGAAAAAAATAAGTGTGACGCGTGTGGCTCCGCAGAGTTTATTGTTAGAAAAGATGACACAGAAGAAGTGTTTGAGCAGAGGATGAAAAATTATAAAGAGAAAACGCAGCCTTTAATTGATTTTTATTCGAGAAATGGAGTATTGTATAGTATCGATGCTGACAAAAATAAGGATGAAATCCATAAAGAAGTCATGCGGTTTATAAAGGAAAATGTAAAAAAGGGGATTAAAGCATGATACGCATTAGTGGTGTCAACATTCCGGAAAACAAAAACATAGAATTTGCGTTGCGCTATATTCATGGTGTTGGTTTATCTACAGCAAAACAGGTTATAGCTAAGCTAAAGATCGATCCTTTCACAAAAGCAAAGGACTTGACAGAAGAGCAAATTAGACAGATTCGTGACGAAATTCAAGAAAATCATCTTGTAGAAGGTGAGTTGCGTAAAAAGGTTGCTATGGATATTAAGCGTCTTGTTGACTTAGGCTGTTATCGTGGCGTTCGTCATAGAAAAAGATTGCCTGTGCGTGGACAAAGAACACACACAAATGCAAGAACAAGAAGGGGAAGAGCCATCCCCATCGCTGGAAAGAAGAAGTAAGGAGACATAAATGGCTGTTGCAGGAAAGAAAAACATACGAAAGAAAAAGGGATTGGTTGAGAGGGCTATTGTTTCAATTCACTCCACTTTTAATAACACAATTATCACAATTGCGAATGAAAGAGGCGATGTGATTGCCTCAAGTTCAGCAGGCGCTTGTGGATTTAAAGGGTCAAAAAAATCCACACCATTTGCTGCGCAAGTTGCATCTGAAAATGCCGCTACGAAAGCAAAAGAGTATGGCGTTAAGACATGCTCTGTTCAGTTAACTGGTCCAGGATCTGGACGAGAAATGGCAGTGAGAGCTTTGATGTCAGCTGGGTTTGTTTTGACATCTATTAGAGATGTAACACCAATTCCACACAATGGGTGTAGAGCACCTAAAAGAAGAAGAGTATAAGAGGGGAGATTGCAACCATGATTGAGAAGAATTGGAAGTCATTGGTAAAGCCAAATGGTTTGGATGTGAAATATCTAGATGATACATTGAATCATGCTGAGGTTGTGATTGAGCCTTTAGAGAAAGGTTATGGATTTACTTTAGGAAACGCTTTAAGGCGTGTTATGCTCTCTTCTCTTCAAGGCGCTGCTATCGTTGCTGTTCGTGTAAACGGTGTTTTGCATGAGTTTTCTACGATTCCAGGGGTGAAAGAGGATTATATTAATGTCGTTCTGAATTTGAAGTCTGTTATTGTTCAGATGGATGCGGATACACAAAAGACATTAAAAATTTCTGCTTCTGGACCAAAAGAAGTTTTGGCAAAACATATCGACTTGCCTTCTGGTGTGGAGATTATCAACAAAGACCAATATATTTGCCATGTTGAAGAGGGTTATGACCTTGAGATGGAATTGATTGTAAGAAAAGGAAAGGGTTACAAGTCGGCAAGTGAACATACTTTTGATGACTTACCTTTAGGAACAATTCCAATTGATGCAATTTTCTCTCCTGTTGAGCGTGTTTTTTATGATGTGCAAAGTGCGCGTGTTGGTCAATCTATCGGTTATGATAAATTGATTTTAAACATTAAAACAGATGGTTCCATGAAGCCAGAAGACGCTTTAGCTTGCGCAGCGAAAATCTCACAAGATCAGATGTCTGTGTTTATCAACTTTGAAGACGAAGGACCTTCCTCAAAGACAAAAGAAAAAGAATTACTATGGGATCCAAATTTACTACGCAGAATAGATGATCTTGAGTTATCCGTTCGTTCAATGAATTGCTTGAAGAACGACAACATTAAGTATGTTGGTGATTTAGTTCAAAGAACAGAAGTGGAAATGATGAAAACACCAAACTTTGGACGTAAGTCGTTGGTGGAAATCAAGAGTTTGTTGAAGTCAATGGGGCTTTCATTTGGAATGGCGCTTCGTGATTGGCCGCCTGAAGATATTGAAGCTTTAAGCTTTAAGGTAAAAAAAGAAGCGGCAAAAAAATCTATGATGCCTTATGAGATATAAAAATAAAAAGGAGAAAAGAAAATGAGACATAGAGTTAGAGGAAGAAAGTTAAATCGCACATCTTCCCATAGATTGGCGTTGTTGCGTAATATGGCTGTGTCTTTAATTCAGCATAAGCAAATTCAGTCAACTTTACCAAAATGTAAAGAATTAAGGCCGTTTGTTGAGAAACTTGTGACCATCGCGCGTAAAAATGATTTGCATGCACGTCGTTTGTTGTTGTCAAAATTAGGCCCAAATAAGCTTGAGGCTGTAAATGAATTAATGGTTTTAGCGACAGATCGTTATCAAGGTCGTCCAGGGGGATTCACGCGTATTTTGAAAAATGGATATCGTTATGGAGATAACGCCCCCAAAGGCGTGATTATGTTTGTGGAAGAAGATACAAAGCCAAAAGCTAAAAAAGATAAACCAGCAAAACCATCTAAAGAGACAGCAGAAAAAAAGGAAGAAGCGGAATCTAAAGATCAGTCCGCTGCTTAAAAAATAAAGGAGTATCTATGATTATCTTCTCAAGAGATATGGATATTATCCTCACGATATAATACGGCATACTTTTTTTTAAAATGTATGCCGTTCTTTTTTTAAGTTCTGGCATAAAGTATAATTTTACTTTGGAGACCAGTGATTATGATAATTTTAGAAAATATATCAAAAGCTTTTGGATATAGGGGTTTACTAAAGAATATTAATTACACTTGTCCTGTAAAAGCCAGAATTGCCTTGATTGGAAACAATGGGGAGGGCAAAACAACTTTATTGAATATTATATGTGGTTTTGATACTGAGTTTGATGGAAAAGTAATCAAACCAAAAACTTTACGATTAGGTTATTTACCACAGATTGCAAATCCTTATCCCAAGACGACAATATTAAAAGAGGCGTTAGATGGAGCTGATGAGTTGAATGAAATTATTTCAGAACGAGATCAGCTTCTTGAGGAGATGACAAAAGACTATTCCCAAGATAAATTTGATCGCTATGAAATTTTGGAGCAAAAATTTCAACATCTCGAAGGATACAAGATCGAAGAAGATGTGAAAAAACTCTTGAAAGGTTTTGGGTTTGATGAAGAGCAGTTTGAAGAGCCTGTAGATATGTTATCAGGCGGATGGAGAATGCGTCTTGAATTTGTGAAGATGTTAATTAATCGACCTAATTTTCTTGTGTTAGATGAGCCGACCAACCACTTGGATTTGCCGAGTATTGAATGGTTTGAGTCTTACTTGAAAGATTTTGATGGCACAGTTTTGTTTGTATCTCATGACAAGGATTTGCTGAATAGATTAGCAACGCATATTTTGCATTTAAAGCAAGGAAAGCTTACCTCCTATGTGGGTAACTTTGATGCATTTTTAGATGCGTTTACTTTAAAGCAATCACAAAATGCAAAGTTTGAGAAACACTTACAGGACCAGTACACACATATTGAGAAATTTGTGGATCGGTTTCGATACAAGCCATCTAAAGCAAGACAGGTCCAATCTCGATTAAAAATGCTCACAAAGTTAAAAGCACTTGAAACAGATATTGAATTTGATAATTTGAGTGAAACGATGAATTTGCGTCTTGATAATCCAACGCCTTCAGGAAAGTTTGTTGTGAAGGCGGATAAGTTAGAGATCGGCTATGATTACGCTTTAATCAAACCTCTTTCTTTTAATATTGTAAAAGGGAATCGCGTAGCAATTCTTGGTGCGAATGGTCTAGGTAAATCAACCTTGTTGAAAACGTTATTGGGTAGGCAAAAACCTTTAGGGGGATCTATAGAATCAGGACATAATGTTATCCCAGGATATTTTGCGCAAGAGCATTTAGAGGGATTGCAAGAAGGGTTGACTATTATAGAAAATCTTAATGATGCAGCACCAAATATGAAAGAGCTTGAAATACGAAGTCTTCTTGCTAGTCTGGGTATCTCTGGAGATGATATCTTTAAACCGGTTCGTGTATTATCAGGGGGTGAGAAAAGTCGTGTGGCGTTGGCATCTATCCTTGCACAAAAGCCGAACACGTTGTTTTTAGACGAACCAACAAACCACCTAGATCTCTCGGCATGTGAAAATTTAGCAAATGCTTTGTGTGAGTTCACAGGAACTGTGATTTTTGTGAGTCATAACCGCTCTTTTATTCATACGGTTGCAACGCATCAGCTTTATCTAAAGAAATATCAAAAAGTCCATTTAGAGGAAGTTTAGCTTGTTAAAACCACTCCATTCTCTGGTTTCCAGCTGATATATACTTCATCTTCCCATGTGACATCTCGCTCTGTTAAGCGATAGAGATTTGGCATGGAAGCTTGCACAACCTTTCCTGTTTCCAGTTCAATGTGATAAATAGACATATCGCCCAGGTAGGCAATATCTTTCACAGTGCCTTTGGTTGCGTTCACATCTTTTTTTGCAAGTTGTTTGTTAATAATAATTTTCTCAGGTCGTAAGGCAATACTCACATGAGAACCAATTGGCACTGTTGCTGTGCATGTGATCATAAGTTTACATCCAATATCGTTAGAATCAATCAAGATATTTTCATCAGACTGACCTGTAACAATCCCCTCAAAGATATTCACTGTTCCGATGAAGTCGGCTACATATTGTGAATGAGGAAATTCGTAAATTTCATGAGGTGTTCCAACTTGTACAATGGCGCCTTCTTGCATAATAGCGACTCGTGAGGACATTGTCATAGCTTCTTCTTGATCATGTGTTACCATAATGAATGTAATCCCAACGCGTTCTTGGATATCCACAAGTTCAAACTGCGTATCCTCTCTAAGATTTCGATCAAGCGCAGCCATAGGCTCATCTAAAAGAATAAGCTTTGGATGTTTAGCGAGGCTTCTTGCAAGGGCAACGCGCTGTCTTTGTCCGCCTGATAACTCATGTGGCTTGCGCCTTATATAATGTTTCATTTGCACAAGATCTAGCACTTCATAAACCCGGTCATGCACCTCTGCTTTAGATAAATTATCAAACTGCAAGCCAAAAGCAATATTATCGTAGACTGACATGTGGGGGAATAGGGCGTATGATTGAAACATCATATTCACAGGTCTTTTATAAGGTGGTTGTTGGGAGATATCTACACCGTCAATGAAGATTTTGCCTGAAGTAGGGGTTTCAAATCCTGCTAGAAGCCTTAACAAAGTGGTTTTTCCACATCCCGAAGGACCAAGTAAAGAGAAAAATTCACCTTCATAAATTGATAAAGAAACTCTACTGACGGCTTCATGATGATCATCAAACGATTTTGTAACAGATTCAATTTCAATATAAGGCGTTTTTTCTTTATCTTCCCAAGGATTTAAGGGTCTATTTCTTTTGATTGTGACGGCCATATATAAAATGAAACTGTACTACTCAATCTTATTTTACACAAAAATGCAGGATTGCGAAAAGCCACCCCCCCTAGAGTTTGAACTCATAGGGTGGAGGAGGTGGAGGTGGCTCGGGCCTAGGTGGTGGAGGCGGAGGTTTGGGCTTGGGTGGTGGAGGTTTTGCGGGTTCATCTACGGTTTTCAATTTTTGAGATGCTCTCACAAATGCAACCATTCCAATTACAAAAGCCACAATAAGAATAGCGCCTATCACACCAATTGCAGCCCATAAGGGTACAGTGCTTTTTACAACTGGTAGAGTTTGCGCTTGTGCGATTTCGATTGTAACTTTGGCTGAGCTTGCTGCTCCATTTTGCATATCAGTTGCTGTTACATCCAAGATAACAGTTTCAGCTATAAGTTGAGGTTTAGGCACAGTTTTTAAAATATTGCTTGAATTTTCATCAAGAATGAAGTTTGAATTGGGGTCGTCACTTGCAGATTCTATACTGAATGTAATCTTATCTCCATCTGCGTCGGATGCGGCCAAAAATCCAACAATTTTGTCTCCACCAAAGGCAGTGTCAATTTTAAAGATTTGATCTTGCATTTGAGGAGCTTGATTTAATATATTGACTGTGACGATTTGTGTAACATTTTGCGTACCATTGCTTGCCATTACATTAAGGGTATATTTTTCTGGAATAGCAGGAGGGTTAATGGTTAGCGTTCCCTTTTCGTTCATTAAAATTTGACCGGTTGTGATAGGTGTAAATGTTACTGTTTCACCTGTTGGTTCGTTAAATGCAACACTTCCAACATCTTGATGATGTGTTGTAACCGTAAATACTTGACCTTCTGGAATTATAAAGGGTCCCTCTTTGACTGATATGTGAATTGCAGCATCGTCATGTGTATTTGTTATTGTATTAGTTGCTCTTACGGTGATAGTATACTGTGCGCCTTTAATTAAAGTTCCTGATGCTTTCGCAATTTCAGGTGGAGCGCTTGAAGAGCCTTGAATAAATGTAAACTGAGGATCTAAAGTATTTTGAGGTAAAATTTCAAAAGTATGATGTGCTGGTTCGTCAACCATTAAAGTACCAAAAGAGATACCATTTCCAATGTTTGGATCAACGTTAAAGTTTTGCGATGCAATTGTTTCAATGATATTTATTGTAATTTCTGCTTCAGAGGAATGGCCATCTGTGTCCATTACCGTTACTGCTATCTTGATTGGTTGATCAAAAGGTGCTGAATTAAGCGGAGGCATAGTCGTTATGCTATCAGCAACTGTTATGGCTCCGGTTTCAGAATTAATATCGAAAAAAGCATTTGTTGCGGTAAAAGTGATTTCATCGTTTTCTGGGTCAGTTGCGCCAATAAATCCGATAAAACTGCCCGCTTTTAAATTTCTTTTTGCGTAAAAGTTTTGATTAAAGTGAAGAATAGGTGTTTTATTGGGATCAATGATATTAATCGTGATCATAGCAGTAGGGAGGGGGTCTACAAATCCATCATTCGCTGAAAATTCGATTTTTATTGGATTAAGCGAGAGATCAAATTTATCTGGAGCGTTACTAGACGTTCTCAATTCGCTTCCAACGATTTCAAAGTTATCCGTGATTGCGTTTGTTGTAAGATCTTCCACAAGAGCAAGTGTTATATTATGACCATCAGGATCAGAAACAAACAAGGCACCGATTGTTTGATTTTTTCCAATGTTTTTGTCCATATTAAATATTTGATTTTGTATTTGAGGACCTGCGTTCAATATAATAACTGTGATTGTTTCTGTTAGCTCTTCTATCATGGTTGTGGAATTTGCTCTGGCTTCAGCTGTTGCAATAAATGTGTAGGTTCCAGGCTCTGGATCTGCTACAGTTATCGCCCCGCTTTGAGTCAGAGAAAAAGTTGAAGAAGAGCCTTCAGGTTTTGTAAGAATACTTGCAGACGTAAAAGTGATATTGTCTCCATCTGGATTGCTATAAGCGATCGTGCCAACGGCACCTTCAACAGTTGTATGTTGTGAGCTTATTGTAGTGGTAAAAACTTGTCCTGGCGTGATAACAGGAGGTGATTTCACACTTTGCACAAGGATCTCTATGTTAGCTGTATGATTAATGCCTTGTGAGGTTGCAGTTACTGTAATCATATAAGAATTAGCTGTGTTGAGATTACCACTTATGTAAGATAACCTTCCGGTAGTTTGATTGATGCTAAACACAGGATCATTAAATGTTTGAGTAATAGCAAAGGTAAAGGCTGCAATATCACCTTCTAAAGATACAGCACCAAATATTCTGCCTGGAGCAAGGTTATGGTAAACATGAAATATTTGATCTTTTATGATGGCATTAATGTTAATTGTAACTTCTATTTCTTCCGAAGCAGCGCCTGTAGAATCTGTTGCTACTATTGAAATAGTTTGCGCTTCATCAAAGGTGATTGTTTGCGCAACGCTAATTTTTCCTGACGAACTCACATTAAAAAATGAGTTAGGTTCTGTTTTTTCAAAGGTTACAGCGCTTTTGTCTGGATCTGTTGCTCCAATAAAGCCAACGAACGTTCCCGGTCCTGCGCCTTTATTTATAAAAAACTGTTGATTTGGATCGATCACAGGAGGGTTATTGTTTGTTACATTAATAATAATTTGAGCATCTGTAAAGCTATCATGTTGATCTGTTGCTCGAATTGTTACAATAAATGTACCTGCAGTTAAAGATGTGCTTGTTGTCACAAGTTTGTTAAAGCTTTCAATAGCAAATGGTGGAGAGGAGACTGGGGTGGAGTCCTTTGCAATGGATTCAATAGTAATGGATGTAATACTGAATCCATCAGGATCTGAAGCAAAGATTGTTCCTATCTCTCTGTTTTTTCCAAACGCTGTATCAATATGAAATTCTTGATTTTGCAAAAGAGGTTTATTGTTTAATACAAAAACAGTAATATCTGTTGTTGAAGATTCTGCAGGTTGTGTTTTTATAAAGGCTGTTGCTGAAAATATATAAACTCCCGGTTCGATTTGTTGGTTTGATATAGTGATTGTGCCATCTGTAGAAAGATTGAATGGACTGTGGTCAAGTGCAACTGTATCTTGAAAAACTGCAATTTCTGCTTCGAATTCTATTATTCCGCCTTTAGAGTTATCATAGGATATGTTACCTAAAATTTTACCTGATGTTGCATCAAGTGCATTGATTGTAAATACCTGGTTGTCAAAAAGTTTAAATGGACCGGGTTGTACAGCGATATGAATATCTGCATCATCATATGTTTGATTGGCTTGATGTATCGCTCTAACTGTAATTGTGTATTGCTGTGTTGATAATAGAGTACCAGATAATAAAGCTAAATCTCTTTGATTAATTATTTGAAACTGAGGATTATTAGGGTTTTGTGATACGATTTCAAAATTAAAATTTTCGGGATTATCAATGAAAATTTGCCCAAATGCTTCTCCCGTCCCAATATTTGGATCTACATTAAATGTTTGAGATTCTATGGTTTCAATGACAATTACTGTAATAAATTCTTCCGCAGTGTCTTGGTCGTTTGAAACTGAAACAGAAAGTTCATTTTCTAGAGTTGTAATATTTTTAAGAGAAGCTTTAAGGCGAATTTCTCCATTAGATAAAACCTTAAAAAACTCAGAGTTTGTTAGCAAAGTGAATGTAATCTGTTGTTGCGAAGATTTTGATTGTGAAGCGATAGAGCCGATAGTGATGTTTGGTGATGTATCTTTTCTGACATAAAAGGTTTGCCCAGAAATAAGAACTAAAGAGCTGATCTGTAGCTCATAAAGATCAAAAAGAGCGCCTGCACCTGATCCGTTTAAGAAAATTGTTATGCCGCCAAAAATGTATGCTTTATTGTTGGCTGCAAAGTATGTCATTTGACCTTGTGGCGGAGGAATATTACCAAGAGAAGAAAGGGGTGTCCAAGCTCCAGTGATAGGATTAAACTCATATAGATCATTAAAAAAGCGGCTTACCCCAGCTCTTCCACCTCCGAAGAAATATATTTTATCATTTATGATAAATACTGCCATCAAAAGGCGAGGATCAGGGATGCTGCCTGATTGATTTACGGTAGTCCACGCATTTGTGGTTGGATCATAAGAAAAGAGATCATTTTTAAGCACTCCACTTGATGTGCCTCCGAATATATACCCTTTCCCATCAAAGGCAAAGCCAGTTGCGCCGTTTCTTACAGACGGAGGAGTTCCTGTAGGAGAGAGAGGTATCCAACTATTTGCACCTGGATCGAATTCAAATAAATCATTGAGATCTTGTGATGCGCTATTAAATCCTCCAAAAACGTACCCTTTGTTGTTGATTGAAAAAGAGCTAGATAAAGCTCGAGGAGTTGGGGCAGTTCCAGAAGGTGTCAGCTCTAAAAAACTATTTGTTAGGGAGTCAAATTCTAGGATTGTATTAGATCGCTGGAAGTTAGGGCCTGAGCCAACTCCACCAAATATATAACCTTTTTCTCCGATTGAGAAAGCTGTGGATAAAGCTACTGCGCCAGAAGGGGAGGTTGCATTTAAAAGAGTCCAGGTATTGTTAGATGGGTTATATTGGTGAAGCTCATTAAATAATTGTGTACCAGTGGTCCGACCCCCAAACACATAACCTTTATCATCGATTACAAATGCTGTGCTATCAGTTTTTAGAGTTGGGCTTGACCCAAATGTACTAGGATGAGACCAATTAAAAAAAGATGAAAGATTGGGTTCTAAAGCCCACAAGTCGCTCATTGTGCCACTGTTATCGGAACCTCCAAAAATATAGGGTGTATTTTTTATAACAAACGCAGCACTCCCAGTTCTTTCAGGAGGGCGGGGTAGGTTTATCGATACCGTGTTCCATTGCGATCCATCAAACGAAAATAAGAAATTGGAGTTAGAGCTTCCGCCTCCAAATATGTAAGCTTTGTCATCTTGAATGAAGAGACCTGAGTAAATTCCTGATCGGAGAAAGCGCGCCTCAAAAACTATAGAACTTAGAAATGTATTATTGATTGGCAACTCTGTGAAGGCGGTTCCGTCAAACGACCAAAACAGGTCTTGAGAAGAGTTGAAAAACATGCCGCCAAATATGTAGGCTATACCATTAAGAACAAAAGCTGCTAAACCCTCTCCTCCTGAAAAATAATTGATGTTAGTAGGTAGCGGAATGTTTAATTGTGTCCATTGACTTCCATCAAATTCCCACAAATCACTATGGTATTGTTGATTGCTGTTATTTTCATTCACACCTCCTAAAATATAAACTTTTCCTTCAAGCACAAAAGACGCAGCCCCTTCTCTAGGAGGCGGCGGGTTGCTCGCAGGTACTTGCATCCAAGTTGAGCCATTAAATTTCCAGAGATCATTAAAGTGGTCTGTACCATTTGAGCCTCCAAATATATAAGCCTCATCATTTAAGACAAAAGAGGTTGAATTAGATAAAGGAGGCGGCATAGATGAAGGTTGTACTTGAGTCCATGAGTTTCCATTAAAGCTCCATGTATCATTTGTTGCAGATGTGCTTGAGGATGTAGTTTGCCCTCCGAAAATATACGCTATTTCATTTAGGACAAAGTAAGAAGCTCTTGAGCGCATAGGCGGCGAAGGGTTTGTGTTGATCTTTCGCCATAATAATGGATTATAGCTAATCTTAACTCCGGTGGTTCCATCTGATAGTTGGCATACAGTTTCACAAGAAGAGATCTCTATTGATAGAGGGTCTGAAATGCTCTTTCCATTTAGCGTCCAAATAGGTAAACCTTCTGAGGAGCTGGCTGAAATTTTATTGGTTGTAATTACAATGCTATCATTATTCTCAAAGATGATATTTGATATAGTGATAGTCATTAGTGTGTGAGTTAGTCATATATCCTCATTATATCACGGAAATTTACTTATTTTTAGTGGTAGAAGAATAAATAACAACAAAACCTAAAATGATCATTGGAATGCATAAAAATTGTCCTTTGGTAAATACCCAAACCATTCCATCCGGCTCTCTAAAAAATTCCACTATGAATCTGAAAATGCCGTACAATAAAACCGCGATACCCGTAGGTATGCCTCGCATTTTATGGAATTTGATATAAACAATGTTCGTAACGATATACAAAACCATGCCTTCGAAAAACATCTCATATAATTGACTTGGATGTCTGATTTGTCCGTCACTTCTAGGGAAAATCATGCCCCAAGCTACTGAGGTTGGGCGTCCATAAAGCTCGCCATTGATAAAATTTGCAAGTCTTATAAATATACCAGCAAGTGGGGCGGGGGCTGAGATAATATCTGTGACAGACAAAAGAGGTTGTTCGATTTTACGACTAAATAGCCATACCCCAACAAAAGCTCCAATTAATCCGCCATGAAAGGCCATGCCGCTGCGCTTTAGCATCTCTAGAGGGTGTGAAAGATAATATCCTATGTCATAAAATACAATACATCCTAAGCGACCTCCTATAAGGATTCCAAGCACAATTAAAGGAATAGCATCTTCAATATTTACAAGTTTAGGGTAGTATTTTTTTGCATAATATTTACACTGTTTTGCACCCAGAAAAATTGTTGCAACATAGGCAAGGCCATACCAGTATATGTCAAAACCTGCAATTGAGAAGGCGATGGGGCTTATATTGGGGAATTGAAGCATTTTGTTCCTTCGCATATATCGTCATCACGAGGCGCGGAGTGCCGTGGTGATCTATACATAATAGTATACTAGATGCCCGCAACTTGCTATGCAAGTTTCGCCATGGCGCCCGCGAATAGGCAATGCTTTTCCGGGCTAACTGTGCTAACATCACGCAAAGTACCATATTTTTTTGTCATTTATGAGAAGTGAAAACAGAAATATTATTACAGCTCTTATGCTATCTATTCTTGTTTATTTAGGGTTTAATGCTTTTTTTAAGCCAAGCAAGCTTGATGAAAAAGCGCAAGCACATAAAGTTGAGCAAGTGGAAAGTGTTAAAACATTAGAATTGGAGCGCGACAAAGCGCTTAAGTTATCAAAACGCGCAAGTTTCGAAACCTCAGATTATCAGGGGTCAATTGATACAAATACGGGGTTACTTGATGATTTGACTTTAAAATCATATAAAGAAACAACAGATAAAGATAGTGAGAGTGTTAAGCTCTTAAATCCTATGGATGCTAAGGGTGCATTTTATATTGAGTTTGCACCGCAAGAACTGGACAGTGCATCAAAATTAATACCTGACTTTAAGTTGCTTTCAAAAAGCAAAAATAAAGTTATTTTGTTGGGGCAAAATGATTCTTATGCGATTAAAAGAACTTATACTTTTGATCAAAACTATCGCATTCGGGTTAAAGATGAAGTAACAAATAAAACAATCACAGCAAAAAAGCTGCGAGGGTACAGTGGTATTTTTAGATTGGGTGAGCCAAAAACAGAAAATGCGAATATTTTGCACGAAGGTGTTATTGGTGTTGTTGGTGATAGCCTGGAGGAATTAACTTATAAATCTTTAGCAAAAACAAAGCGCTTTTCAAAAGAAACAAACAATGGGTGGCTTGGCTTTACAGATAAATACTTCATGACCACTTTTTTGATGAAAGACAAAGCATCCGTCACGGCGGAGAAGATGGAAAATGGATACAATGCTAAAGTTTACTCTTCTGTTTATATTGCGCAACCCAAAGAAACTATCTCTATTCAATATGATGTATTCTCAGGACCTAAAGAGCTGAAATTGCTGGAGCGTATTCAAACTGAAGAGGGTATTAAAAAGTTTGATCTAGCTGTTGATTTTGGTTGGTTTTACTTTTTAACTAAGCCGACGCTCAAGTTATTAACTTGGCTGAATGAAATGTTTTCAAGCTTTGCATTGGCATTGATCGTAATTACAATTTTACTAAAATTAATTGCGTTTCCTATGAGTGTGAAAGCGTATCGCTCTATGAAAGGTATGAAGAATTTACAACCTAAAATAGAAGCTATTAAAGCCAAATTTGTGGGCGATAAAGTGCGCGAACATCAAGAGATGATGATGCTTTATCAAAGAGAAGGTATTCGACCTACGGCAGGATGTTTGCCAATATTATTACAAGCGCCTATATTCTTTGTTTTATATAAGGTTTTATACATTACAATCGAGATGCGTCATGCGCCATTTTGGGGATGGGTTCATGATTTATCTGCTCCAGACTCTCTTTATGTTGCAAATCTTTTTGGTTTGTTAAATTTTAGCGTTCCGTATTTCTTGCAAATTGGTTTATGGCCACTTTTGATGGGTGTCTCTATGTATATGCAGCAAAAATCAGCTCCTGTCTCTGACCCAGCACAAGAAAGAGCTATGTTAATGATGCCAGTAATGTTTGTATTTCTGTTCTCTGGCTTTCCTGCGGGGCTTGTGATTTATTGGACATTGAGCAATATTTTAACAGTGTTTCAACAAACTGTTATTACAAAGTATTTTGATTAATTTGCTCTTCACCCTTTGAGTCTTGAGTTGAGTTTGCAAGGTGAAAAAGGCTATATTGATATAAGTTCGTGTAATCTAAGATTCGCTCCAGTTTGACCTTTTTGACCATTATTCTTTTTCTGAGTTTGATCGTGTTTGTTCATGAGTTAGGGCATTTTCTTGCTGCACGTTTTTTTGGTGTGCAAGTGAATATATTTTCTATAGGGTTTGGACCTAAACTTTTTTCGATTAAAGACAAAAAGAAAACAGTTTGGCAAGTGTGCGCTGTCCCTTTGGGTGGTTACGTGCAGATGCCAATGAATCAACTTTTTGGATTGAAAAAATCTGTTATCTCTTTAGCTGGACCGTTTATGAATTTTATTTTTTCATTTATGTTATTTTTTGCGGTAATTTTTGCTAATGGATTTCCAACAATTAAACCAATAGTTCGAGATGTTATGCCAGGTTCTATGGCGCAAAAATACGATATTCGCACGCAAGATGAGATTGTATCTATAAACGGAAAATCTGTGGAAGAAATTCAGAATGTGTTAAAGCAATCAAAACAAGTAGAGCTGAAAATTAAACGCGGTCAAGATGAATTAATTAAACAAATTGAAATGACGCAAGATAAACTAGGAGTTATTTTTGAGACAACAGTTCAAAAAATTGGATTCATAGCATCTGCAAAAAAATCCTTTATGTCAGTTGCGCTGATATGTTCTAAAATGTTCTGGAGTTTATTTTCATGGGCAAGTTTCAAGGATGTTGGAAGTGTAATTTCCGTATTTTCTATTTCAAAGACTCAATATGAGCATGGAATATATGCATTTTTGAGTTTTATTGCATTCTTGTCGGTAAATCTTGGGTTTATAAATTTGTTGCCAATTCCCGTATTGGACGGAGGGTACGTCTGTATAGGGTTTTATGAGATGGTTACGCGCAAGAGGTTAAATAAAAATCTTCATGACAGAATAATGGTCATAGGATTTTTATTATTGTTGTTGCTTATGACAGTGTCTATTTTTAATGATATTTTTAGGAGATAGTTGAGATGTTGTTTTTATTTTTATGCGCAAAACCAACCTATCAAATTAATATTCAAGGGAATAAAAGAATAGAAAAGGAAGTTATAAAAAGCTACATTCCTGAGGATGATTTTTCTGATGCGGATGTTTTAAACAAAACCTTAAAGAGATTATATGCCACGGATTATTTTAAGGATGTAAAGTTAGAATTTAAAGGTGGTGTATTAACTGTTGAGGTTGAAGAGCAGCCTGTTATTAACAAAGTTATTTTTGAGGGTAATAAGAAAGTTTCTGCAGATACATTAAAGCAGCAGATTGGAATTGCTGCAGGGCAATCATTTTCTGAGTTTAAGACATTAGGTGAAACATCTCAAAAACTTGAAGCAGCCTACAGGACAATGGGGCTTATGAATACCAAGGTTATTGTCAAAACAGAGTTTCCTAAGAAAACTCAAGACGGAAGTGAGGATAAAAGTCGCATTGATGTTATTTTTAAGGTTATAGAAGGGCAGCCAGCTTTTATTAAGAGCGTCAGTTTTCTTGGAAACGCGGCGTTTAATAATTCTGAACTTTTAACTAAGATTGATTCCAAAATTTATTCAGGTTTTAAATTTTGGACTCATAATCATTTCTTTTTTCAAGAGCGATTAGAGCAGGATTATTTGAAGCTTCAGGAATTTTATCAAAATAATGGATATCCAGATGTGAGGGTGACTTCTTATTCAGGTGAATTGAAGTTTGATAAAACAGGATTTGATTTGGTGTTTTCGATTAAGGAGGGGCAATACTATACATTTGGGGATATTGAGATTGATTATCAACATCCACAGAAAGTTGATATGAAAAAACTCAAGGAGTTTCTACCTGCTAAATTAGGAGCAAAGTTTAATTTAGGCCTTTTGAAAGAAATGGAAGATCTGATAGCAGATTATTTGGAGAGCAAACATATTTCAACAGTTGATGTAAGGGTGGAGCCTAACAAAAAAGGCACGCAGGTTGACCTTAAAATTACGATTAAGAAAATTCCTATGATAAAGGTGCGTTTTATTCATGTTAAGGGCAACAGAAGAACTCATGAAAGAGTAATTTTAGATCATCTATCTCTTAAAGAGGGTAGTTTTTTTAGTCGCCATAAATTAAGACAAAGTGAGTATAACCTTCTTTATAAATTAGGTTTTTTTGAAAAAGTAAAAGTAACACCCCGAGAGGTTAGAAAAAATATATATGATATTGAAGTAAATGTGGAAGAGGGCAAAACAGGTTCAACCTCTGTGAACCTCTCTTATTCAACATATGATAGCTGGGGAGGTAATTTTCAGTTTCTTGAGCGTAATATAGGTGGTACAGGAAATGCGGTCCAAGGTGCGATTGCATTCACAACAAAGAATTTTCAAGCTAATTTTGGGTTTGCAAATCCCAGATTATTTAATGTTCCCGATCTAAGTGGAGGGTTGGGATTTAATGGAGATTTTTCAACGCAATGGCATGATAGAACAACTGGGCAATTAAGCATTTCAGGAAATATGAGCTATCAGCTGAGCAAGCATTTTTCTCAAGGAATTGAGTGTAAGGTTGGTGTTGACACTATGAATATTAACCCTGGATTTAAGAATATCAAAGATTGGATTATGTCTAAAGTCTCAAGTAGCAAGAGTATCTTCCATTCCTTTGTGCTCAAGGATGCTAAAGAAAATCAAGTTAACTTAGGCTTGGGAGCTGCTGATACCCTTGATTTTGATTTTGCTAACGAAAGGGAGAGTAGCGCGAAGCTTAAAGGAAATGAAGGGGAGGCGAGAAACAATATTGATAGAACTCCTGAAGTCGACGGCATGTCTGGGAGGCAGAGAACAAATATACTGTTGAATGGAATGGAACGTGAACCTCAGACAACTTTAACTGCAAATAATGAAAATCCACAAACGTTTTCTATTCGATCTATCGATGAAGATCTGACTGATGAGAAAATTCTTTCTTTAAGGAAACATGTTTACCAAGAACAATTAAAAAAAGAGTTATGGAAAGATGATGTGGGCACAAGATGGTTTGTGAATTTAATACATTCTTTGTCCTTTTATCCGTTATCTCATAACCCGAACCGTAAATTTTCTTTTAGCATGAGTATGCATAACTCACTATTTTTGGGTGGCCTACACTACATGAAAAATGATTTTAGTGCTAGATATGTTCTGTATCTTCCAAAATATATTACATTTAAAGCTACAGGAAATTTAGGAATTATAAGTTCATTTGGTGATTCAAAGAAAATGAGAATGCATGACTGCATGGCGCTGTCTGGTCATCACGTCCACGGTTTTGGACAATGGGGTATTGGGCCAAGAGATAAATGGACAAGGGAAGCTTTACATGGCAAAAAATATTATTTTGGAGGTGGAGAATTAAAAATTCCACTATTCCCAACAAGTGATATCGGTGCGAATGTTGGAGGTTATGTTAACTTCGGTAATGTCTGGGATTCTAAATTTGATAAGAATATAGGAACAAACTATGAAAGAGTTTTAGATGAAGGCGTTAACAGAATTAGAACTTCGGTTGGCTGTTTCTTAAGTTTGCGCGTGCCAAATTTCCCTATTAGGTTTGATTGGGCAAAGGCAATTTCTTATGAAAAGCACGATATTAGAGAAGTCTTCATGGTTGGAATTGATATGTGATGCACTTCCTAGAAAAACTTTTCGAAACATTTGAAGCGTATTATGTTGGCGGTTATGTTAGAGATTTAATTCGTGGGTATGAAAGCTTAGACATTGATATTGCTGTAGATGCCTCATTAAAGGATTTCTTACCTTTTGTAAAAAAATATAACCCTTACATAATGACAAAATACGAAAATTGCTCATTTAGCTATGAAGGTAGAAAGTATTCTATTTCTCGGATGCGTAAAGATATTATGTGCGATGGTCGGCAGGCAAAAATTCAACCCGTTCATACAATAGAAGAAGATGCTTTAAGGCGGGATTTTACTATTAATGCGATCTATATGAAATTCAATGGTGAATTTTGTGATCCTGTGGGTGGGATCCAAGATCTAAAAGATAAAAAAGTTCAATTTATTGGAGAGCCTGAGAAGCGGATCAAAGAGGATCAGCTACGTATGCTGAGATATTTTCGCTTTTGCGCATTGTTGGAGGTTATGCCTGCAGATGATATAGTCAGGATTTGCGAAAAATATTATCCTATTGAAACAGTTTCAAAAGAACGTATTAAAGAGGAATATATACGCTTACTTAAATTGAAACCAAGTCACACATTTCTTGATATGATAGAAAAGTTCTACAATGTAAAACAAAAAGACCGTTAGAAAGGTTTATCATGAGTGTTAGAGAAGAATTTTTGGATTTTTTTAAATTTAAGGGGCATAAAATCCTACCTTCAAGTCGTTTGATACCAGTCAATGATCCAACCTTATTATTCACCAACGCAGGAATGGTTCAATTCAAAGATATTTTTATGGGGCGTGAAGAAACTCAATATAGTCGTGTTACCACTTCTCAAAAATGTTTGCGCGCAGGCGGGAAGCATAACGATCTTGAAAATGTAGGTCATACGGCAAGACATCATACTTTCTTTGAAATGTTGGGAAATTTTTCATTTGGTGATTATTTTAAAGAAGAAGCAATTTCATACGCATATGAATTTGTAACAAAAAATTTAGAATTACCTAAAGACAGGCTTATTATAACGGTTTATGCAGAAGATGAGGAAGCATATCAGTTATGGAAAAAAATTGGTGGATTTTCAGACGATAGGATTATCAGAATCTCAACTAACGACAATTTCTGGAGTATGGGTGATCTAGGGCCATGCGGCCCATGCACAGAAATTTTTTATGACTATGGTGAATCTATCCCAGGCGGCCCTCCAGGATCAAAAGATGAAGACGGTGATCGTTTTACGGAAATTTGGAATGTTGTGTTTATGCAATATGAGCAGACAGAAGAAGGACGTATATTACTGCCCAAACCATCTATTGATGCGGGTATGGGGTTAGAGCGCGTGACATCTGTTGTTGAAGGTAAGTGCAATAACTATGATACGAGTTTATTCCAAGATATTATCCGTACCTCAAACGATCTTGTAAAAAGTGATTATGTTTTTGGGCATCGTGTTGCTGCAGATCATATAAGAGCGGCGACATTTTTGATTTGTGATGGTGTTATGCCAGCCAATGAAGGGCGTGGTTATGTATTAAGACGTATTATGCGTCGTGCAATACGCTATTTATATCAAATGGGCGCAAAAGAACCCATGTTTCATAGGTTAGTTAAGCCTGTTGTAGAAACAATGAAGGTTGCATATCCTGAGCTTGTCGAAAAACAGGCGGTTATTGAGGGTATTATTAAGCTTGAGGAAGAGCGTTTTTATACGACGTTAGAAAAAGGTTTAGCAATTCTTGAAGCAGAGAGACAAAAAGGAAAAGTATTATCGGGAGAAGTGGCGTTTAAACTGTATGACACCTATGGATTTCCGTTGGATCTGACGCAAGATATCTTAAAAAGCTCTGATCAAATAGTTGATACTAAAGGGTATGAGCACCATATGCAAGAGCAGAAATTGAGATCCAGGGCCGCTTGGACAGGAGATAAAGAGCATTATCGTCAAAAAGTGTGGTTTGAGCTGGCTGAAGAGATTGGAAAAACAGAGTTTGTTGGGTTTGATCACCATATTTGTGAAGGTGTGGTATTGGAAATTAAAGATGATTATGTAATTACAAATCAAACCCCATTTTATGCGGAAGCGGGTGGTCAGTTAGGTGATCATGGGATAATTGAAAACGATCAAGCTGTGTTTGAGGTGAGTGATACTGTAAAAGTTGCTGGATTGCATTTGCATAAAGGTCAGTTCAAAAAAGGCGCATTTCAAAAAGGCGATACAGTTGCATTAAAAATTGATACCGTAAGACGTCAAAAGTTAGCCAATAATCACTCTGCAACGCATTTATTGCACTATGCCTTGAGGCAAGTTCTAGGCGAGCACGTGATGCAAAAAGGTTCTCTTGTTGCCTCGGATCGTCTGCGCTTTGATTTTAGTCATCCAAAAGGGTTGTCAAAGAAGGAAGTGCAGGCTGTGGAAACGCTTGCAAACCAACTTATTCAAAGAGCAGATTCTGCCCAGGTTGAATTTTTGACTCAGGATGAAGCAAAAGAAAAAGGCGCAATTGCATTTTTCGAAGAAAAATATGGTGATATCGTTCGTGTGGTTTCCATGGGGCCTTCCATGGAGTTTTGTGGCGGAACGCACGTTAAGAATACAGGACAAATCGGTGTGTTGAAAATTGTGTCTGAGTCAAGTATTGGTAGTGGTATTCGCAGAATGGAAGCGATTACAGGACAGGATGTATTGTTAGCTTATGATCAACTCTTAGAAACAATTGATCAGAAAAATAAGGAGCATATTGCTCTAAGCAAACAATCTGAAAAAACCATTTCTCAGTTGAATGTGAAATTGCTAGATATTGAGGAAGGATTTATGCAAAATGGCCGGATGGTTTATTATGTGCATGTTGACGGTATAGCCTTAAAAGATTTGCGCGCTGCTGCAACAAACAATATGCAGAAAATCAAATCAGGAGTTGTGGCGTGTTCAACGATTATAGACGGAAAAGTTGGGTGTGTCGTTGGTGTGAAGAATCTTGATGAAAATGCAAATGATTTGGCTCAAAAGCTGGCAAAGCTCCTAGATGGAAGCGGTGGCGGAAATAAAGATATAGCCCAAGTAGGGGGCGTAAATCTTGAGAATGCGAAACTGATAAGAGCAACTTTATAGTTTACGCATGTCCCGTAAAATTATGAATCTGACTTTCAGGTTTTAAGCCCTTCAAACTCAACGCACTATCCCATATTTTATCGGTGAATACAAGTTCGGCACTTGGCTCCATCACGAGCCATTTGTTTTCATATAACTCATCTTCAATTTGCCCTGCATCAAATTTTGTGTGACCCAGTATAATCATAGATTTTTTTGGTCCTTCATTTTTGGCGATTTTTCTCAAAAGTGAGAGGCTATTTGTGAGATGCAAATCTTGAGAGATTTGGATGGATGAGGGTGTCTTATAGTCGCTACTATGTAGTATTGTGCCTTGATTTAAATCATGCGTACCACCGTAATGGGCTTGAGTGTTAAGATTTGGGTCAAAATAAGGAATATCAAGAGAATCCACCAAGTTAAGCAAGAAATCATGCGGAAGTGTGCAGTTTAAACTTAACCCCAATGAACCAAATGAATCATGTTTGTGAATCAAAATAACAAAGTTTTGTTTTTGAGAGTAACGCGGTGTGGAAATAAGGATTTTATTGTTAATAGCCAGCATTTCTATCAAGTTCTTGTATCAGGTTATGGTAATATAAAAAAGAAAATTGAAGAAAACGTTAATTGCAACCGCAACGTCAGTTAAAAGCTTTTTATGACTATCTCGAGGGGTTTGATTACGGTAAAAATATGATATTCTTACCGAAGGATTTAAAAACTTATTATGCTGTAAAATGCTTTCTTGTTATGAGAAATATTCCATATAAAGATGAGTTCTTAAATGAGGCGCAAGTGTTTGAAATTTTAAATGATGCTTATAAAGATGATCCATCAGATAAAAATTTTTTGAGTGCGCTGTCGTCTTCTGTATGTGAGCAGCGAGAAAGATTTATAGAGATAGAAAAGCATTTTTCTTTTCCTAAAAAGCCATTTGATCATTTTAAGCTTACAGAGAGGAAACTCTCGAATGAGCTGCAGCCTTACACTGTTTTACTTGCAAAAGATGACGAGCGTTTCAATCAGATGGAAGTATATAGAATAAGTTTGAGCTTCTAGTGATATAAATAACTTTTTTAGAGTTTATTTTCCAAAGTCTTGATCTTATATTTTAAACTCTGCTACATCTAAGGTAGATAGAAAAAATACGAAAGACTATGACTTCACAACCACAAGCAATAAAGAAAGAGGGTTTAAGGGTAGATTTGAGCTGTCAGGATAGCTTTTTGCTTTCTATGAAAGATAAGTGTGTGACAGTTTTCTTGATTAACGGAGTTAAACTTAAGGGGAATGTGGCAGAATATGACGATGTTTCTCTTTTATTGTCACGAGATGATAGTGTTCAGTTAATTTATAAGAATGCAATTTCAACTATGATGCCATACGTAGAGCGCGTTTAATAACATTAATTTAGTGTGATATCGTCTTTTTTTTACCAAATTCAACTTGATACGGATATTTCTCCTGGTTCTGAAGTTTTGGAAAGGTATCAGCATTATTCTGAGCTTTTTAAAAGCAACAAAGTTTCCTCTGCTACATCTTTAAAAAATCGCTTCGAAAAAGATAAAGACATTTTAAAGAAAATTTTGGCAGCTTATGGTTACTTTGATGCTACAATCCAGCATGCTATTTCTAGCAAAACTAAAGATTTTTTCAGTTTAAGTATCTATCTGAAATTTAATCAAAGGTTCAAAATCAGACATGTTTATTTCTCCGGGTTAACTCAAGAGGAGGAGGTTAAAGTTCAAAAGCGAATTTACACCAAGGAAAATAACTATTTCTCTGAAAATGATTTATTAAAAAGCATAGAGGTGCTTGAAGAGTATTTTAAGAACCACGGATATCCTTTTGCTGTCTCTTTTCGGCCAAAGCTTTCTCTAAACTTTGAAGAAAAAACTGTTGATATCTATATACATGTAGATAAAAGTATCAAAAAATATTTTCACTCTGTAAAAGTTCAAAATTTAAAATACTTAAAAGAAGATTTTGTGCGAGGTTATTTTTCATGGGAAAAAGGTGATCTTTATCAAAATAGACTTACAGAACAAACAAAAAGGAAATTAATAAATTCTGATTTAGTGAGCTATGTGAGTATTAAAAATGAGCTCAATCAAGGTGAGGACTTGCTGACATATCTTAAAGTGCATGAAGCGCCGCGTAAAGTTTTTGTGGGCGAAGTTGGTTGGCAAAAAAATGTAGGGGACGGATCTTATGGTGAATTGTTAGGAAGATTGTCGTGGAAGCATAAAAATTTGTTCGGTCGAGGGGAGGCTTTAAATTTAGGAGGTGATCTGACTTACGATGTGACGAAAGAAATTCCGAAATTCAAATCCTTGCAAGCCAAGACAAAAATTCCGCATGCGTTTCATATCCCCTCTTTAAGTTTGATTGGAGAGTTAAGTTATACAGATGAGGATTTGACCGCCTACAAGGGCTCTAGATATATTTTCAGTGGAGGTTTTGTAAAGAATATTACGGATTTTTTAAGTTATGAGCTGCAGTTATTATTTGAAATAGCAAAGACTGAAAAAGAGATTGCGACGTCTTTTGATAATGGGAAGTTTACGAACGATCTGGAAAAATTTGATGCTACGCTTATGACATTTCCGATGGAGTTAGTTTGGGATAAGACAGATGATTTACTTGACCCTACAAAAGGCTTCAAAGCTCAACTGTTTTTTGAACCCACTTTCCTATTAAAAGGCAAGAGTGAGAAAATTATGGACAATGCTTTTTTGTCTGCGCAGATGACCCTAACGCATTTAATGTCGCTTTATAAACAGCAAGACAAACGCGTGGTTTTTCACAATCAATTCGGGCTAGGTAATATTTTCGGCGCTGTGCGTGATGAAATTATGCCGCATAGGCGTTTTTATCTAGGTGGTGTTAGAACCTTGCGTGCTTACGCGCAAAAAAGCGTAGGCGCCATTGATATGCGAGGTAAGCCATATGGCGGAATTTCTTTTGGGATGTGGTTACCAGAACTGCGTTTTAAATATCAAGAGTGGGGTATAAATTTGCACCATGGGATAGGCTTTGTTTCAGGTGTAGATTTATGGGATACGAAAGACAGAAAGTTTTTTAATGGCTCAGGTATTTCTTTTGTATATTATTCGAAAATTGTTCCTGTTCAAATAGGTATGGCATTTCCTTGGGAAAGGCGAGAGTTTTTGAGCGCAAAAGGGGAAAAGGTTGAAGATTCTCGCTTGCAGATTTACGTTAATATTGGTCAGATTTAATACGCTTTTTTAGCAATATCAAGCCACTGTGCTAGATAATCATCTTGAATAACAATGTTTTCTTCCTTGGGGAATCTAAATTTATCATTTCCAACGATAAATTTTACCTTAATCCATTTTAGAAGACTTAATAAACTGCTGGCGCTATTTTTTTTCCAATAACATAAACGACACAATGCATCTTTCATCCCTGTATTTTGGTTGAGTATTTTTAAGAGAATTTCTAAATCTTTATATCCCTTATTATAAAGTGTTTTAATTGCGCAAGTGAGCAGCTTTGAAGCAGGGTCAAAACGTGGGTCAATAAACTGACCTAAGGTTGTTTGCAACATTAGATCTTCATTAATATATCTAAAAATTTCTTCTAGCTGTATTCCTATGTCATCAAACAAAACAAGATGCGCTATATAAATTGGATGTAAATCAAAATTTTCCTCATCTTGATAAACATGCGCTAGGTACTTTAATAGCTCTTCTTTTCTTGTTGTCAGTCCTAATACAAATAGAAAGGATTGATCTTTTAGTAAAGTTTTTGCAATTTTTTTATTTTGTTGTGTTGTGAGTATTTTTTCAATTGCTAAGATGCTTTTTGGTTCTGCTAATGCATCCCAGATTGCTTTATCGGTGATATCTGCACTTATATGAACAAACTCTTCACATGTCTTGATTGGAAGGGGATCAACCCCTTTCTTTTGATTAACAGGTTTTGGTTCTATAAAGATGAAGGCTTTTATCAAAGTTTTTACTTTGTTGATGCTGCCTTCAAAACCAAATTCATTGATGGTTTGCAAGGCATGATTCATAAAAATATCATTTTTTGCAAATGTTCTAATTAAAAGCTTTGCTTCGAATGTTGTCAGAGTATTCAATGCCTCGATTACAAACTCTTTATTGAGAATATTGGTGATAAATTTAAGCGTCTGGTCAAGATCATCTTCTCCTTCAAATGCTTCATGCAAAGCATCAATTAAATTTGGACTCAAGCTTGTAAGAAAAAGCTTTGCACGCTCGTAGTCAATCTCAGTTGAATTAACGGCATGTAGAACGTCTGTATGCATAATAGTTTTTTTTGCGCGCTCTTCGATAAGGGGTTGTAGCTCCTGAAATTCATCAGTTGGAATGCGAGAAAAAAGTGTTAATAAACCATCATGTAATTTTGAGCTTTTACCTTTGATGGTTTTTAGGCTTTGAAAAATATCACCAACTTGAGAGTCTTCAGCAAAATTTGAAATAAATGTTTCGAGCTGATCGCCCATAGAGCACATTTTTTCTATGAGCTCTTCTCGTGCCTGCAATGAGTCTGCAAACCATGTGTTAAATTTATCTAAGGCAAGACTTGCTCCAGAAATGCGCTCAAGCATTCTGACAAATCTAAATGGATCCTCTGAGTCTTTGCACATAAATGATTGAATATCTAACGCTGCTGTTTCATCCGAGCTGTTTTTTTCAACTGATTTTAAAAATCCTTCAGCAATTTGTGTGTACCCTTTAATATCTTGATAAAATAATTTATCAATTGTTTGCGTTATGTTCGGTTGATTGA